>NZ_JBIVJF010000008.1:118324-230679 GCF_044750105.1 Kitasatospora sp. NPDC088861 | reverse complement strand
TCCCCCCTGCCCTACCTCTCCGGCCCCCCCCCCCCCCCCGTCCCCCCCGGGGGGGGGCCCCCCCCCCCCCCGGGGGGGGGGGGGGGGCCCCCACGCCTGTCCGTCGTGGTTCGGGTTGTGAGGAAGTGAGAACGATGGCTGTGCATTCGGAGCGGGTGCAGACGCAGTCCCCGGATTCAGGGAAGGCTGCCGTGGCCGGAATTGAGACGAGTGCCGCCGGTGGTGGCGCCAACGGCACCCCCCGCAAGGGCGCCAGACCCACGGGCGGGCCGGGCCTCGGCGCACGCCTGGCACCGTACCTGCTGCTGCTGCCCGCCACCGTGGCGACCGTCGCCCTGCTCGGCTGGCCGCTGGTGAAGACGGTCCTGCTGTCGTTCCAGAACCTCAACAAGCGCCAGTTCGTCCAGCACCTGACCGAGTGGAACGGCTTCGACAACTACAAGGAGCAGCTGACCGACCCGGACTTCTGGGCGGTCACCGGGCGCACCGTCGCCTTCACCCTGGTCAACGTCGTGTTGATCATGGCCGGCGGCACCCTGATCGGCCTGCTGCTCAACCGCCTCGGCAAGCGGATGCGGCTGCTCCTCTCGGTCGGCCTGCTGATGGCCTGGGCGATGCCCGTGGTCGCCGCGACCACCGTCTACACCTGGCTGTTCGACCAGCAGTGGGGCGTCGTCAACTGGTTCCTGGACAAGCTGGGTTGGCACGCGATGGCCGACTACAACTGGATGAGCGACCAGTACTCGACCTTCTTCGTGGTGATCCTGCTGATCGTCTGGCAGTCGGTCCCCTTCGTGGCGTTCAACATGTACGCCGGACTGACCACCATCCCCAAGGAGCTCTACGAGGCCGCCCGGATGGACGGCGCCGGCGCGTCCAAGATCTTCGGCTCGGTGATCTTCCCGAACCTGAAGCCGTTCTTCCTGGCCACGACGTTCCTGGAGATCATCTGGGTCTTCAAGGCCTTCACCCAGGTGTACGCGATCAACGGCGGCGGCCCCGAGAACCTGACCCGGACCCTGCCCGTGCACGCCTTCCTGGAGGGTTCGTCCGGGCAGCACTACGGCATCGGCTCCGCGATCGCGGTGCTCACCATCCTGATGCTGGGCGCGATGATGGCGTACTACTTCCGCATCATGATCAAGCAGGAGGACGAGCTGTGAGGCGCTCGCTCATCGGACGTACCTGGCCGAACGTGATCGCGGTCGTCCTCTTCGTCTTCTTCATCTTCCCCGTCTACTGGATGATCGCGACTGCCTTCAAGCAGGACAACGACATCATCAGCAAGACGCCGGTCTTCATCCCGTTCAACGGGACCCTGGACCACTTCACCACCGCGATCAACGCGCCCAACTTCTGGACGTACGTCACCAACAGCCTCATCGCCACCATCGGCGCGGTGCTGATCTCGCTGGTGATCGCGACCCTCGCGGCCTTCGCCATCGCCCGGATGAAGTTCCGCGGCCGCAAGGCCTTCGTCCTGGTCGTCATGGTCGCGCAGATGGCGCCGTGGGAGGTCATGACCATCGCGGTCTACATGATCTCGCGCGACAACGAGATGCTGAACAGCCTCGTGCCGCTGACCTTCTTCTACATGATGATGGTGCTGCCCTTCACCATCTGGACGCTGCGCAGCTTCATCGCGGCGGTGCCGAAGGAATTGGAGGAGTCGGCCATGGTGGACGGCTGCACCCGCTCCCAGGCCTTCGTGAAGGTGATCTTCCCGCTGCTGGCCCCCGGCCTGATGTCGACCTCGCTGTTCGGCTTCATCACCGCGTGGAACGAGTTCCCGCTCGTCCTGATTCTCAACAAGGAGGAGGGCAAGACCCTCCCGCTGTGGCTGTCGTCCTTCAAGACCGCCTTCGGCAACGACTGGGGCGCCACCATGGCCGCGTCCACGATGTTCGCCATCCCCGTGCTGATCCTGTTCGTCTTCCTGCAGCGCAAGGCGGTCGGTGGACTGACCGACGGCGCCGTGAAGGGCTGAGAAACGTGAGCATCCTCGTCCCCACCGCTCCGGTCAGCGACCAGCTGCACCGCGACGCCCTGACCGTCCTGCAGCCCGGCTTCGTCGGCACCGAGCCGCCGCAGTGGCTGCGCCGCCACCTCGCCGCCGGGCTCGGCTCGGTCGCGCTGTTCGACCGCAACGTGGTCGACCTCGACCAGCTCGCCAAGCTCACCAAGGCGCTGCGCGAGGAGAACCCCGACCTCCTGATCGCCATCGACGAGGAGAGCGGCGACGTCACCCGGCTGGAGGCGGGCTCCGGCTCGTCCTGGCCCGGCAACCTCGCGCTCGGCGCGATCGACGACCCGGCGCTGACCCGGGACGTCGCCCGCGAGCTGGGCCGGGCGCTGGCCGCGGCCGGCGTCAACTACAACTGGGCGCCCACCGCGGACGTCAACTCCAACCCGCGCAACCCGGTCATCGGCGTCCGCTCCTTCGGCGCCGACCCGGAGCTGTGCGCCCGGCACACCGCCGCCTGGGTGGAGGGCCTCCAGTCGGCCGGCGTGGCCGCCTGCTCCAAGCACTTCCCCGGCCACGGCGACACCGCCGTCGACTCGCACCACGGGCTGCCGGTCATCGACGTGGACCTGGACGTGCTGCGCTCCCGCGACCTGATCCCGTTCCAGGCGGCGATCGCGGCCGGCACCAAGGCCGTGATGACGGCCCACATCATGATCCCGGCGCTCGACCCGAAGCTGCCGGCCACCCTCAGCCCGCTCGTGCTGCGCGACCTGCTGCGCGCGGCCCCGGCCGACGGCGGCCTCGGCTACCAGGGCCTGATCGTCAGCGACGCGATCGAGATGGGCGCCATCGCCGACACCTTCGGGATGGGCGACGGCACCGTGCTGGCCCTGGCGGCCGGCGCGGACGCGATCTGCGTCGGCGGCGGGCTGGCCGACGAGGACACCGTGCTGATGCTGCGCGACGCCATCGTGGCGGGCGTGCGGGCCGGCGTGCTCTCCGAGGAGCGGCTGGCGGACGCCGCCGACCGGGTCCGCTCGCTCGGCAGCTGGGGCCGGATCTCGGCCCAGGGCGAGCGGCCGGAGCCGGACCTCGCGGTCGGCCTGCGGGCCGCCCGCCGGGCGCTGAAGGTGGTCCGGGCGCCGGGCCGCGAGCCGCAGCCGGTGTCCGAGCGCCCGTTCGTGGCCTCGTTCTCGGACGAGCCGAACATCGCCGTCGGCGACGTCACCCCGTGGGGCGTGGCCGGCATGCTGGCCGACCGCTTCCCCGGCACCCGCACCCGCGCGGTCTCGGCGGCCGAGGCCGCCCCCGAGCTGCTGGACGCCCTGGTCGCCGAGCTGGTGGCCGGCGCCGAGGGCCGCCGCCTGGTGCTGGTGGTCCGGGACGCGCACCGGCACGCCTGGATGTCCGCCGCGCTGGGCCGCCTGGTGGCGGCCCGGCCGGACGCCGCGGTGGTCGAGATGGGGCTGCCGCAGTCCGAGCCGGTCGGCGCGCTCTACATCGCCACCCACGGCGCCGCCCGGGTCTGCGGGCTGGCGGCCGTGGAGGTGCTCACCGGGCAGCCGGGAGCCATCGGCTGAGACCGAGGGGGGCGTCACCGGGAGTGTCCGGGAGGCGTCGGCCGACGGGCCCGTCATGCGCATGTCGCATGGCGGGCCCGTTCTGTTTCCCCGCCGTTGACCTGCGGATTCGTCAGGTGACCGTGCTCCCTCAAGTGGGCCTTAAATCCACCTTAAGTTCCACTTAGGGTGACGATGCGGCGACTGATCGCCACGGGGTACAACAGCTCTGCAACGGCCGTGGCGACGAGGCCATTTGGCCGTTGACACCACCTATGGTCTAGGCCAGAGTCCAGTCATCCGGTTCGAAATTCAACCTCACCGGATGTGGTATCGGCCCTCCCCGAAGCTCTTCGCCCCTGCCCGGACCCTCCGTTGCGGGCGCCATCACGCTGCCGGCGGGCAACACGGCTCTAGCACCCTCGGAGGATGGCGTGAAGAAGCGTCAGCTCATGTCGACGTTCGGAATCACTGCCCTGGCGATCGGGCTGACGGCCTGTTCATCGGCCGGCACGGCGTCGAAGGACGGCAAGAGCCCCGGCGCCGACCCGAAGGCCGCGAGCGGCACCGTCACCGTCTGGCTGATGGACGACGCCCAGAAGAACTGGCCCGACCTGGTGCAGCAGGTCAACGACCAGTTCGCGGCGAAGTACCCGAACGTCACCCTCAAGCTCGCCTACCAGGGTTGGGCCGACAAGGTGACCAAGCTCGACAAGGCGATCGCCGACGGCTCCGCGCCCGACGTGGTCGAGCTGGGCAACACCGAGACCATGAAGTACGTGCTCTCCGGCGCGCTGGCCCCGGTCGACCGGACCACCTTCGACAACTCCGACAGCTGGATCAAGGCGCTCGCCAACACCTGTACGTACCAGGACAAGCTCTGGTGCGTGCCCTACTACGCCGGCGCCCGGGTCGCCATCTACAACGCCGCCACCTTCCAGCAGGCCACCGGCAGCGCCGAGTTCCCCAAGACCGAGGCCGATCTGACGGCGGCCCTGGACAAGGTCGCCGACAAGAACAAGGCCGACAAGAGCTACTCCTCGCTCTACCTGCCCGGCCCGTACTGGTACGCCGCGATGAGCTACGTGGCCGCGTACGGCGGCAGCATCGCCAAGTTCGACAGCTCCGGCAACTGGCACGGCACCCTGCACGACGCCAAGTCCCAGCAGGGCATCAGCCACTTCGTCGACCTGGTCCGCAAGTACACCAAGGGCGACCTGACGGTGAACGAGCAGAACCAGTTCGAGTCGATGGCCCGCGGGCGCGCCGGGTCCTTCTACGGCAACGGCTACGAGGCGGCCAGCGTCGTCGCGCCGGGCACCGGCGACCCGAGCCTCAAGGACACCGTCAAGATGGCCACCATGCCCGGCCCGGACGGCAAGCCGCTGCCCACCTTCATCGGCGGCTCCGACCTCGCGGTCACCGCCAAGTCCACGCAGGTCGAGCTGGCCACCGACTGGGTGCGGATGTTCACCAGCACCAAGTCCCAGCAGACGCTGGCCGACAAGGACATCCTGCCGAACAACCTCACCCAGCTGAACCCGCTGAAGAACAAGCCGACCACCGCGGCGGCGGCCAACGCCGTGCCGGACGCCTGGTTCACCCCGCTGGCCCCCGGCTGGGGCGCGATCGAGAAGCAGAAGATCCTGCCCGACATGCTGACCGGCATCCTCAAGGGCAAGTCGGTGGACCAGGCCACCAAGGACGCCGACGCCGCGATCGACCAGCTGATCAACAAGGCGTCCTGACCCCGCGCCGCCGTCCAGGTCCTAGGGCCCGTCCCGTCCGGGGCGGGCCTTCGGGTGTGCCCGCCGGGGGCGGCCCCCGTAGGATTGCGGCAGGAAACCACCGCAGCGAGTGTGCGGACTCGCCGCCGTAGAGGTCCCCGTCGGGCAACCTGCCCGGAGGGGTCGAACCATCTCATCGGAGGCACATCCTGATGTCCGACCCGCAGACTGTTTCCGTTCCCGGCCGGATCATGGCGGCGGAGATGGCCGAGCAGCCGGCCGTCCTCCAGCGCATCCTCGACGAGGGTGCCCCGAAGATCCGCCAGATCGCGGCCGAGATCGCCGCCCGCAACCCTCGCTTCGTCCTGCTGACCGCGCGCGGCACGTCCGACAACGCGGCGCTGTACGCCAAGTACCTGATCGAGATCCTGCTCGGCAAGCCGGCCGGCCTGACCTCGATGTCCACCACCACCGCGTACGGCGCCAAGCCGGACCTCACCGACGTCCTGGTCGTCACCGTCAGCCAGTCCGGCGGCTCGCCCGACCTGGTGGCCTCCACCAAGGCCGCCCGCGAGGCCGGCGCCATCACCCTCGCCGTCACCAACAACGCGTCCTCGCCGCTGGCCGAGGTCTCCGAGTTCCACATCGACGTGCTGGCCGGCCCGGAGAAGGCGCTGCCCGCCACCAAGACCTACACCGCCGAGCTGCTGGCGCTCTACCTGCTGGTCGAGGGCCTGCGCGGCGGCGACGGTGCGGCGGCCAAGGAGCTGCCCGGCCTGGCCGCCGGCGTCCTGGCCCGCCACGCCGAGGTGAAGGCGCTGGCCGAGCGGTACCGCTTCGCCCAGCGCCTGGTCATCACCTCGCGCGGCTACGGCTACCCGACCGCCCGCGAGGCGGCGCTGAAGCTGATGGAGACCACCTACATCCCGGCCTCCCCGTTCTCCGGCGCCGACCTGCTGCACGGCCCGCTGGCCATGGTGGACAACGTCTCGCCGGTCATCGCGATCGTCCCGGACGGCAAGGGCGGCGAGGCCCTGCAGCCGGTGCTGGACCGCCTGCGCGGTCGCGGCGCGGACCTGGTCGTGGTCGGCCAGCAGGCGCAGGTGGACGCCGCCTCGGCCGGCTTCGCCCTGCCGGCCGGCGTGCCGGAGGAGGTCCAGCCGATCCTGGAGATCCTCCCGCTGCAGCTGCTGGCCTACGAGGTCACCATCGCCCGCGGCCAGGACCCGGACGCCCCGCGCGCCCTGGCCAAGGTCACCGAGACGCACTGAGGCACGGCGCCACGCGATCGGGCCCCCGTCCACAGGCTGTGGACGGGGGCCCGACTCGTTGAGCGGCGGAACATGGCTTCGGCGGGGGAGCGCCCGGGGAACGCGTCGCACCCCCGGGGCCCGGCGCACCCGGAAAGCACTACGGGCCACGGCGCCGACACGGGACCCTCAACCCATGCGGCACCGCAGCCCGGAGCTGTCGTCGGTCGCCGGAGTCGATCGAGAACTGTGCGGGGTCCTCGTTCGGTGGCGTCCGACCGAGGAAAGGCCTCGCGCGGTCAGGGCAGTTGCGCGGTGGGCCTCTCCTTGGTGCCCTTTCATTGTGGACTAGACCAATCTGGGTTGTCCAGGCCGCTCCGGAAATTGGTCTGGACAACTTCGGGCAGTGGGCTCCGCCGCAGGCCCGGCGCGTGATCCGTTCCCCGGTCCGCCGCGCCCCGCCCCGACCGGCGGCGCTACCCTCGCCATGTGCCCTCGCTGAACGAACTCGTCCGCCGCCACACCACCCTGACCGGGGCCGATGTGGAATGGCTCCACATGCTGGTCTCGGAGTGGCAGCTCCTCTCCGACCTCTCCTTCGCCGACCTGGTCCTGTGGATCCCCACCTGGGACGGCATCCGCTACGTCTCGGTGGCGCAGATGCGGCCCAACACCGGCCCCACCTCCTACCAGGACGACATGGTCGGCCACCTCGTCCCGCGCGGGCGCCGCCCGCTGCTGGACGCCGCCTTCGACGAGGGCCGGATCGTGCGCGAGGGCGACCCGGAGTGGCGCGAGGAGGTGCCGGTCCGGGTCGAGTCCATCCCGGTCCGGCGCGAGGGCAAGGTGCTCGGGGTGATCGCCCGCAACACCAACCTGTTGACCGTCCGCACCCCCAGCCGGCTGGAGCTCACCTACCTGCAGAGCGCCTCCGACCTGGCCCAGATGATCGCCGCCGGCAGCTTCCCCTTCCACGGCGTCGAGCAGATCGACATGGACGCCGCCCCCCGGGTCGGCGACGGCCTGATCCGGCTCGACGCGGACGGCATCGTCACCTACGCCAGCCCCAACGCCCTCTCCGCCTACCACCGCCTCGGCCTCACCACCGACCTGGTCGGCAGCCACCTGGGCCGGGCCACCGCCGAACTGGTCCCGCCCTCCCGGGCGGCCGTGCACGAGGCGCTGGTGAAGCTGGCGAGCGGCTGGGCGCCGCGGCAGACCGAGGTCGAGGTGCAGGGCGGGGTGGTGACCCTGCGGGCCATCCCGCTCAAGCCCAAGGGCACGCTGACCGGTTCGCTGGTGCTGTGCCGGGACGTCACCGAACTGCGCCGCCGCGACCGCGAGCTGATGACCAAGGACGCCACCATCCGGGAGATCCACCACCGGGTGAAGAACAACCTGCAGACCGTCGCCGCCCTGCTGCGGCTGCAGTCCCGCCGGATGGAGTCGGAGGCCGGCCGGGCCGCGCTGGACGAGGCGGTGCGCCGGGTCGGCTCGATCGCGATCGTGCACGAGACGCTGTCCCAGGCGCTGGACGAGCAGGTGGCCTTCGACGAGATCGCCGACCGGGTGCTGGCGATGGTGATGGAGCTGTCCCAGGACGGCCGGGTGGCGACCCGCCGCAGCGGCAGCTTCGGCATCCTGTCCGCCGAGGTGGCCACCCCGCTGTCGATGGTGCTGACCGAACTGCTGCAGAACGCTCTGGAGCACGCCTTCGGCCCGTCCGCCTCCGGGAACCTGGAGGTCAGCGCGCTGCGCGGGCGGGCCCCGGCGACCGGGGCGGGCTGGTCGGACAGCTGGAACGGCGGCGCCCGGCCGGAGGAGTTCCTGCTGATCACGGTGCAGGACGACGGTCGCGGCATGCCCGAGGGGTTCGACCCGCAGACGGCCGGCAACCTCGGCCTGCAGATCGTCCGCACGCTGGCCACCGGTGAGTTGGGCGGCACCTTCGACATGGTGGCCGGTCCGGACGGCGGCACCAAGGTGATCCTGGAGATCCCGGTCCGCTGATCCGCCGGCCGGCCTGGCCCGCCGGGCTGCGGTGCGGCGCGGTGCGCGGAAAGGTGCATCGAGGCGCGCGGTGGGGGCGTGCACTCGGCGAAAGGCGCCGGGTGCCCACCCCGCGAGCCCGGCGCGGGTCGGCCCGCGCGAGGGCGTGTCAGGGTGCGGGCGCGCCGGGGCGCGCACACGAACCGGGGCGTGAAAACAGAAACGAGGCCCTGTCGACCGGGGGGGGTGGGTCGACAGGGCCTCTCAACCCGTTCCGGCCGTCGGGGGGAGTCGGCCGGAACGGGGGCTCTGGGTGGTGCGACACCTCGCCCGTGCGTTGCACACGGTGAGCGCCACAGCTCCACGATATTGCTCTAAGTGAACAGTATCAAGTGGCTGGACGGTCCGGTGTCGCGGGACCTCGCCAGGCAAGGCCCTTTGTGCGGAAGGCTTCACCAGGAGGTGCAGGGAAGCCTTTGATCATGTGTTGATCGGTGTTTCGGTTACTGCTGGTGTTACGGCGTGTGATCAGGCGGTGCGGGCGCGGTTGCGGGCGGCACGGCGCTTCATCGCGCGACGCTCGTCCTCGCTCATACCGCCCCAGACGCCGGCGTCCTGGCCGGTCTCAAGAGCCCACTGCAGGCACTGCTCCATGACCGGACAGCGGCGGCACACGGCCTTGGCTTCCTCGATCTGCAGCAGAGCAGGACCGGTGTTCCCGATCGGGAAGAACAGCTCCGGGTCCTCTTCGCGGCAGACAGCGCGGTGGCGCCAGTCCATGGTCGTCCAACTCCTCCTGCCGGCGGGGGGCACCCGGTCGGCATAATCGATGGCTTGTGAATGTGGCTTGTGAATGTGAACGCTTTCACGAATCCCGCAACAGCAAAAGAGACCAAAGGCCCGCCGGGGCCCGGGTGGTCTGTGCTGGGGAGGGATTCGGCGATTCGAGGGACGCCCCGCGGTCGACACCCGCCAGGTTCTGAGGTTGCCGTCGCTGCGATGCGTCCCGATCGCCATGTAGAGGTTCGCAAACCTCGGGCCCGGATACAACCCCCTTCAGGGAGGAATTTTTGATTCTTCGGTGTCGCCTAGCTCACAGCCAGTACTTCTATGGAGTGAAGGGGGCTTGTGCGTTCGAGAAGAAGGGTGAAACCCCCTTCCGGTCACACAATCACACGCAGTGCCCGCCGTACGCCTGTGAAACTGACGCGACTCCTGTCTCCAAGGTGGTCCCCGTCAACCTGGAACGGGGCCGGTTCCTCTGAAACCAAGGTGAAGTGTCTGACGTCGTGATAGGAGACGACGTGCTTGCCGGACGGGCCGGCCGGCGGGGCGCCTTCGCTCGAAGAGGCGTACGACCGCAGGATCTGACGGATCGTTCGGACGGTGCCGAACGCCGTCATCCGGGTGATCCCGAAGACGTCGAGATCGGTGTCGAAGGAGGCGAGCGGTGAGGGATACACCGGGCGGTTGCCGAGGAACGTCCACGGCGAGGTGTTGCTGACTATGGCCAGGGCCAGGCCCGGCACGCCCTCGCGGCCCGGTAGTTCCAGGGCCACCGGGCCGGAACGACGCTGCTCACGCTGGGTGACGTAGTGCCGCAGCGCCTGCCCCACGTAGAGCGCGTGGGTGGACTTGCGCCCCAACCGGCGCTGCTCCTCGACCCGGCCGACCACCCCGGCGTCGAAGCCCAGGCCGGCGGTGAAGGTGAACCAGCGGTCCGGCAGTCCGTCGGTCATCGCCTTGCCCAGGCCGACCGGCCGCTCGCTCCCGTGCTCCAGCGCGTACAGCAGGGCGCCGGTGGCCTCCACCGGGTCGTTGGGCAGGCCCAGCGCGCGGGCGAACACATTGGTCGAACCGCCCGGCACCACGGCCAGTCGCGGGACCTTCTCGCCCGGGCCGTGCGCGAGCAGCCCGTTCACCACCTCGTTCACGGTGCCGTCACCGCCGAGCGCCACCACCAGGTCGACCGTGCCGTCCTCCGAGGCCTCGCGGGCCAGGTCGCGGGCGTGGCCCCGGTACTGCGTCTCGGCCACCTCCAGCTTGAGGTCGCTGCGCAGCGCGTGGATCAGTACGTCCCTGGTGCGGCCACTGGTGGTGGTGGCCTTGTGGTTCACGACCAGGAGAGCGCGCATGGGGAAAGCCTACGGGTCGGTACGGACCAACCGGCGGCTACCCTGCTGGAGTGACCGCAGAATCCTCCGCACCCGTACCCACGGCGGGCCCGGCCCGTCCCCTGCCGCTGACCGTGGGCGCCGCCATCACCGCCCTGGAGGGCGCCGCGCTGGCCGTCGTCGGCGTCTGGGACATGGTGTCCGCGCTGTCCGGCCAGTCCAAGCAGCTCGCCCTGAACGAGTTCGGCGGCCTGGTCATCGTGCTGCTCGGCGTGCTGCCGGTGCTGGCCGCCCGCGCACTGCTCAAGGAGCGCCGCTGGGGCCGCAGCCCGGCCGTGCTCACCAACTCGATCTGCCTGCCGATCGGGTACTACATGCTGGAGAGCGGCGGCGCGATGATCGGCGTCGGCGTGCTGGTCGGCCTGCTCGGGCTGGTCGGCATCGGCGCGCTGCTGAACCCGAAGTCGACGGCGGCCCTGTACGCCTCGCACGAGGGCTGAGCGCACAGGGCCGCCGGGGGTCGGCCGCCGGCTGGGCGGCCGTCAGTCCTACTCCTCCACCAGGAGCTTCTCCCGCAGCTGGGCCAAGGTCCGGGCCAGCAGGCGGGACACGTGCATCTGGGAGATCCCCACCTCGGCGGCGATCTGCGACTGGGTCATGTTCCGGAAGAACCGCAGCACCAGGATCTTCTGCTCCCGGGGCGGCAGTTGGGCCAGCAGCGGCTTGAGCGACTCGCGGTACTCGACGCCCTCCAGCGCCTCGTCGGTGGCGCCGAGGGTGTCCGCCACGGCCGGCGACTCGTCGTCGCTGTCCGGGACGTCCAGGGACAGCGTGGAGTACGCGTTGGCGGACTCCAGGCCCTCCAGGACGTCCTCCTCGGAGATCCCCAGGTGCTCGGCGAGCTCGTGCACCGTGGGGGAGCGCCCGTGCCGCTGGGAGAGCTCGCTGGTCGCCGTGGTGAGCGACAGCCGCAGCTCCTGGAGGCGGCGCGGCACCCGGACCGCCCAGCCCTTGTCACGGAAGTGCCGTTTGATCTCGCCGACGATGGTCGGCGTGGCGTAGGTGGAGAACTCGACCCCGCGCTCGTGGTCGAAGCGGTCCACCGACTTGATCAGGCCGATGGTGGCGACCTGGGTCAGGTCGTCCAGCGGCTCGCCCCGGTTGCGGAACCGCCGGGCCAGGTGCTCGACCAGCGGGATGTGCATCCGCACCAGCTGGTTGCGCAGCTCGACGCGCTCCGGGGAGCCGTCGGGCAGCGCGGACAGCCGGACGAACAGCGCGCGGGCCGCCTCCCGGTCCGGTGCGCCCGAGCGGTGCGGGGCCGGGGCCGGCGCCTGGGTGGGCACCGCGGTGCGCAGGTCCGCGGCCTCGTCCGCCGGATCGGACGGGGGCGGGGATGCGGGCGACGGTTCAGACGTCGGCTCGGTCGGGTGGCTCATCCGGTGGGCGTCCTTCGGGTGCGCATCGTCGTTGGCGGCGAGGCCAGGAACGCTCGCCTGGGTCGGTACGGCAGGTCCCGCCGTCGCGAGGCCGGTACGGTCCAGATCACTCACGGCCATTCCCCCGTTCCGTTCCGGGAGCACCGGGGCCCTCGGGCCCCGGCATCGTCTCGTTGGTCGTACCGCGTGGGGGGCGGTACCGGGCGCCGCCCGCGCGGCCCCTGATCGGGGACCGGGCGGACGGCCCTTGTGCGGTGCTGGTCGACGCCCCGGCTAGTGGGCGACGGGGCCGCCGCGCTTCTTGTGCAGGCTGATCGACACGGTCTTGTCCTCGCCGACCGAGGAGTCGACCTCGCCGGCCAGGGCGGAGAGCACCGTCCAGGCGAAGGTGTCCCGTTCGGGTGCCTTCCCGTCGGTGGTGGGGGCGGCGACGGTCACCTTCAGCGAGTCGCCGACCAGCCGGAACTCGCAGGTCAGGACGGAGCCGGGCACCGCCTGCTGGAGCAGGATGGCGCAGGCCTCGTCGACCGCGATCCGCAGGTCCTCGATCTCGTCGAGGGTGAAGTCGAGCCGCGCCGCCAGGCCGGCCGTCGCTGTTCGCAGGACCGAGAGGTAGGCACCCGCCGCGGGCAGCCGGACCTCCACGAAGTCCTGCACTCCGGGCTCGCCGTCGATCTGGGACACCCTCACCTCCTGGGTGACGCGCTGTGCTTCCGGGCCGGTGGCCGCGGCACTGTCTGTTGCTTGGCTCAACTGCTTCGCCCCAACTGTCCAGAGGGGTGGTGCGGTACGTACCGGTCATACCCTTCGCGGGGCGACCGGACGCCGCGTATCCGCCTGAGACCTTACCGCCTTCCGCACGCCGGCCGGGGCTCGGGAGTCACTCATGGTAAGCCATCGCGACGCAGGGTGGCAGGGGTTCGGGCGGTCCGTTCAGTGACCGCCGGCGGCGGCGGCGAGCGCCTCGCCGGTGAGCCGGTAGACGGTCCAGTCGTCCATCGGCACCGCGCCGAGGGACTTGTAGAAGTCGATCGAGGGCGTGTTCCAGTCGAGCACCGACCACTCCACCCGCGCGTAGCCGCGCTCGACGGCGATCCGCGCCAGTTCCAGCAGCAGCGCCTTGCCGTGGCCGCCACCGCGGGACTGCGGGCGGACGTACAGGTCCTCCAGGTAGATCCCGTGGGTGCCGCGCCAGGTCGAGAAGTTGAGGAACCAGACCGCGAAGCCGACCGGCTCGCCGGTGGCGTCGTCCTCGGCGATCAGGGCGAACAGCGCCGGGTTGGCGCCGAAGAGGGCGTCGCGCAGCTGCTCCTCGGTGGCCACGGCCTCCTGCGGGGCCTTCTCGTACTCCGCGAGCTCGCGGATCAGGGCGAGGATGACGGGAACGTCGGTCACGACGGCGGTGCGGATCATGCCGCGAGCCTACTGCGCGTCCCCGCCCCCGGCCCAGGCCCGGATCGGGGCCCGGGCCGGGGGCGGGCGGGTCAGCGGGCGGGGACGCTGCGCAGGTAGTCGGCCAGCGCGGTGATCGCGGCCGGGTTGCGCGGGCTCTCCACCAGGTCGACGTAGTCCAGGACGAAGATCCGGTCGCTCCTGACCGCCGAGACGCCGGCCAGCGGCGGGAAGGACTTCAGGAAGGCGCGCTTGGCGTCGGCGCCGGTCTCGCCGTAGTTGTTGATCAGGATCACCTCGGGGTCGCGCTGGACCACGCTCTCCCAGCCGACGGTGACCCAGGTGTCCGCGAGGTCGCCCATCACGTTGGTCCCGCCGGCCTTGGCGATGATCTCGTCGGCCGCGGCGAACTTCCCGGCGGTGTACGGCTTGTCCTGCCCGCTGTCGTACAGGAACACGGACGGCCGGCGCTCGGGCTGCGGGGCGGCGGCGACCTTCGCCTTGAAATCGGCGACCAGCTTGTCAGCCCGGTCGCGGACGTCGAAGATCTCGCCGAGGTTGGCCAGGTCGGTGTAGAGCGCGTCCAGCGGGGACATCACGCCGCGCTCGGTGCCCTTGCCGCTGCGGCAGGACTCGCTGAGCACGTACGAGGGGATGCCGAGGTCCTTGAGCGCCTGCGGGGTGAAGCCGCGGCCCTCGTCGAAGCCGTAGTGCCAGCCGGCGAAGACCAGGTCGGCCTTGGCGCCCAGCACGATCTCCTTGGTGATCTCCTTCTTGGAGAGCCACGCGGTCTGCTGGTAGCCGTCCTTCCAGGCGACCTGGTCGACCCGGCCCTTGTCGTCGGGCATCACGTAGCCGGCCATCCGGTCGGCCAGGCCGAGGGCGAGCATCAGCTCGGTGATGCCGACGTCGTTGGTCACCGTCCGGGCGGGCTTCTGCGGGAAGGTGAGCTTGGTGCCGCAGTTCTCCACGGTCACCGGGTAGTGGGCGGAGGCGGCGGTGGCGTCGCCGCTCGGGGCGATCTCGGCGCCGCAGGCGGTGAGCCCGAGGGTGAGCAGGGCGGTGATGGCAACGGCCTTGGTGCGCACGGGGGTTCCTTCGGGGGGTGGGTCAGATCCGGTCGAAGAGCAGTTGGACGGCGCCGGTCACCGGGTGCCGGACGGGGGTGGCCCGGACGCCGAACACCTCGGCCAGCAGGGCGGGTCGGAGCACCTCGGCGGGCGGCCCCGAGGCGACGATCCGGCCGGCCCGCAGCACGTACAGCAGGTCGCAGTGGCCGGCCGCCAGGTTGAGGTCGTGCAGCGCGGTGAGCACCGTCGGGCCGGCCTCCCGGACCAGCGCCAGCACGTCCAACTGGTGGCCGATGTCCAGGTGGTTGGTGGGCTCGTCCAGCACCAGCAGCCGGGGCTCCTGGACCAGCGCGCGGGCGATCAGCACCCGCTGCTTCTCGCCGCCGGACAGGCTCAGGAAGCCCCGCCCGGCCAACTGTTCGGCGCCGACCTTGCGCAGCGCCTCCGTGCAGCGCGCGTGGTCGTCCGCACCCGGGCCGCCCAGCCCGCGCCGGTGCGGCAACCGGCCCATGGCGACCACCTCGGCCACCGTGAAGTCGAACTCGGCGGAGTGCTCCTGGGGGAGTGCGGCCACCCGCCGGGCGGCCTCGCGCGCGGTCAGCGCGTGCAGGTCCGCGCCGTCCAGCCGGACGGCCCCGGCGGCCGGCCGCAGCGCCCGGTAGACGCAGCGCAGCAGCGTCGACTTGCCGCTGCCGTTGGGCCCGACCAGTCCGACCACCTGCCCGGCGGCGGCGTCCAGGGCGACGTCGTGGACCAGCCGGGCGCCGGCCAGCTCGACCGAGACGGAGTCCAGGGCGAGATCCATCAGCGGCCTCCGAAGGAATAGCCGCGACGGCGCATCAGCAGCAGGAAACAGGGCACCCCGAGCACCGCGGTGACCACCCCGACCGGCAGTTCGGCGGGCGCCAGCAGGGTGCGCGAGACGATGTCCACCCAGACCAGCAGCAGCGCCCCGGCGAGCGGCGCGACCAGCAGCACCCGGCGGTGCCCGGCGCCGACCAGCATCCGGGCCAGGTGCGGCACCATCAGCCCGACGAAGCCGATCGCCCCGCTGACGGCCACCACCGTGCCGGTGACGGCGGCGGTCACCACGAACAGCTCGCGGCGCAGCCGGTCCGGGTCCACGCCCAGCGAGGCGGCCGTCTCGTCGCCCATGGCGAGCGCGTCCAGCCGGCCGGCGGCGCAGGCCAGGTACGCCAGGCCGGCCAGCACGGTGGCGGCGGCGATCGGCACCGAGCCCCAGGTGGCGCCGCCGAGGCTGCCGAGCAGCCACATCATGGCGTCCCGGGCGGCCTCGCCGCGGGCGGACGCGAAGACCATCAGCGCGGTGACGGCGGAGAAGCCGTAGGAGAGCGCGGTGCCGGTGAGCACCAGCCGCAGCGGGGTGAGCCCGTAGGCCGTGCGCGCCGCGAGGTAGACCAGCACCATGGCGACCAGCGCGGAGCCGAACGCGGAGGCCGAGATCGCCCACACCCCGAGCGAGGCGAAGGCGCCGAGCAGCAGCACGGCGTTGGCGCCGACGGCCGCGCCGGAGGAGATGCCGAGCACGAACGGGTCGGCCAGCGCGTTGCGCACCAGGGCCTGGACGGCGACCCCGGTGGCGGCCAGCCCGGCGCCGACCACCGAGGCCAGCACGGCGCGCGGCAGCCGGATCTCCCAGACGATCGCGTAGGCGGCGGCCTCGTCCGCCTCCAGCCGTCCGCCCGTCAGCCCGGCGGCCAGCAGCCGCATGGCGCGGGGCAGGCCGATCCCGGAGGCGCCCAGCGCCACGCCGCAGAGCAGCGAGAGCAGCAGGGCGGCGGCCAGGCCGACGGCGAGCGGGAGGGCGGGTATTCGGCGGGCGGGCGGGCTCGTTGCGCCACTGCCCGCGGCTGCGGTGCTGCTCACGGTGCGCCTTGCCTCGGGCCGCGGGTGCGCGGGGGCGGCACCGGTCGGGCGCGGGCCCGGGCGCCATCCCCTCGCAGTCCACGGCGAGTTGTCGGGAGTTCAGCGGCCGGGGGCGATCGGGCTGGCGCGGCCCCGGGGCCGTGCTCACCGTTGCGGGTCAGCGCCGGATTCACACCGGACTTCCCCCTCGGACGCCCTGGCAGCATAACAGCCACTCAGGCTAGGCAACCCTTACCGGGCTCGGATGGGGCGTGAACGCACGACCGCCCCCGTCCGGGCTCGCGGACGGGGGCGGTCGGGTGGCGACGCGTCAGGCTCAGGCCTGCTTGGTCTCCCAGAAGATCTTGTCGACCTCGGCGATCAGGTCCAGCAGGGCCTGGCCGGTGGCGGGGTCGGTGGACGCCTTGGCGGCCGAGGCGGCCTTCAGGGTGTCGTTGATCAGCTGGTGCAGCTGCGGGTACTTCTCGAAGTGCGGGGCCTTGAAGTAGTCGCTCCACAGCACCGAGATGTGGTGCTTGACGGCCTCGGCACGCTGCTCCTTGATGATCAGGGCGCGGGTGCGGAAAGCCGGGTCCTCGTTGGCCTGGTACTTCTCCTGGGTGCCCTTGACCGACTCGGCCTCGATCCGGGCCTGCGCCGGGTCGTACACGCCGCAGGGCAGGTCACAGTGGGCGTGGGCGGTGGCGCGCGGTGCAAACAGACGAGAGAACATGGGAGTCCTTCCTTAGATCGTCTTCCCGCGCCCGAGATTACCCTTCCGCACCCGGGGTTTCGCGATCGGGCGGTGGGCCTAGGGCAAAAGGCGGACCCGGAACCGGGGTAATCCGGACATCGAACGGATCGAACGGGGTGACGGTCCGTACGGCAGACTGGGACCGGGCGGTCCGGGAGGAGGAGTCGTGGCGCGGAGCACGGAACCGGCGGACGCGGAACCGATGGGCACGGAACCCCGGGGCCGGGGCGGCGGCGCGGTGCCGTTCGGGCTGGTCGACGTGGCGGGCCCGTCGATGGTCCCGACCCTGCGCGAGGGCGACCAGTTGCTGGTGCGCTACGGCGCGCCGATCCGGCCCGGCGCGGTGGTGCTCTTCCGGCACCCCTTCCAGCAGGACCTGCTGGTGGTGAAGCGGGCCGCCGAGCGGCGTCCGAGGGGCTGGTGGCTGCTGTCCGACAACCGGCCGGTGGACAGCGACAGCCGCAGCTACGGCCCGGTCCCGGACGAGCTGGTGCTCGGCCGGGTGCTGCTGCGGCTGCGCCCGCGCCCGGCCTGGCTGGCGCCGGGGCGGCGGCTGGAGCGGCTGCTGCTGGGCACCCGGCTGGCCCGGGTACCGGGTCTGGCCCGCCGCCTGGGCGTCTGGGCGGACGAACTCTGACCCCCTGGGCCCGGCCCGGCCCGGACAGGACCTAGCCGGCGGCGCCGAGTGCCGCGGCCTCGGCCTCCTGGCGCTTGCGGGCCCGGTACGCGGCGACGTTGGCGCGGGTCGCGCAGCGGTCCGAGCAGTAGCGGCGGGAGCGGTTGGTCGAGGTGTCCAGGTAGGCGTTGCGGCAGGGCGCGGCCTGGCAGATGCCGAGCCGGTCGGCGCCCAGCTCGGTCAGGTGGACGGCCAGGCCCATGCAGGCGACCGCGCTGAAGTGCGCGGTGGCGGTGGGCGAGTTGTCGGCCAGGTGCAGGTGCCAGCGCGGCCGGCCGGCGTCGTCCAGGTAGTCGTGCCCGGAGACCAGCGGGCTGACCGGGTACTCCATCAGCAGGCTGTTCAGCAGGTCGACGCCCCGGATCTCGTCGCCCTCGGCGGCGGCCTCGAAGACCCCGCGCAGCCTGGTCCGCACCGCCCGCAGCCGGGGCAGGTCGGACTCGTCGGCCTGTGCGGCGGCCCGTGAGGAGTCGGAGAACAGGCCGCGCACCGCGTCCACGGACGTCAGCGTGTCGGTGCCGCGCCCGGGCTCCTCGGTGTTCACCAGCCGAACGGCGAGATCGGCGTACGAGGCGAGCTCCACGGAGGTCCTTCCAGAAGGTCGGTAACGGGCTGATTGCGTCCAGCCTATTACCTGGGTGGGGAAAACGTCGGCGCCCGGCAGGAGCAGCCTGCCGGGCGCCGGTCGGTACGGTTCTACAGCACCTTGGAGAGGAAGGCGCGGGTGCGCTCGTGCCGGGGGTCGGTGAGCACCTCGCGGGGGTTGCCGGACTCGACCACCACGCCGCCGTCCATGAACACCAGCGCGTCGCCGACCTCGCGGGCGAAGCCCATCTCGTGGGTGACGACCACCATGGTCATGCCCTCCTCGGCGAGGCCGCGCATGACGTCGAGGACGTCGCCGACCAGTTCGGGGTCGAGCGCCGAGGTGGGCTCGTCGAACAGCATCAGCTTGGGCTTCATGGCCAGCGCGCGGGCGATCGCGACGCGCTGCTGCTGGCCGCCGGAGAGCTGGGAGGGGTAGTTCTTCGCCTTGTCGGCGAGGCCGACCCGCTCCAGCAGGACCATCGCCCGCTCCCGGGCGGCGGCCTTGCTCTCGCCCTTGACCTGGACCGGGGCCTCCATGACGTTCTCGACGGCCGTCATGTGCGGGAACAGGTTGAAGCGCTGGAAGACCATGCCGATGTCGCGCCGCTTGACGGCGACCTCGCGGTCCTTGAGCTCGTAGAGCTTGTCGCCCTTCTGCTGGTAGCCGACCAGTTCGCCGTCCACCCAGAGGCGTCCGCCGTTGATCTTCTCCAGGTGGTTGATGCACCGCAGGAAGGTCGACTTGCCGGAGCCGGAGGGGCCGATCAGGCAGAACACCTCGCCCTGCTTGACCTCCAGGTCGATGCCCTTGAGCACGTGCACGGAGCCGTAGGACTTGTGGACGCCCTCGGCGCGCACCATCGGCTGTCCGGTGGCGGCGGCCGGGGTCTTGCTCAGGTCGGTCATACGTGACCACCTCCCTCGAGCCCCGGGACGACGTCGGCGCCGGTCTTCGGGGCGGGCTTCCCGGCGAACAGGCCCCGCAGCCGCTGCAGCGGGGTGGGCGGGAGGGTCCGGTTGGAGCCGCGGGCGTAGTAGCGCTCGATGTAGTACTGGCCGATGGTCAGCAGCGAGGTGAAGAACAGGTACCAGAGGCTGACCACGATCAGCAGCGGGATGTTCTGGTAGTTCCGGGAGTAGATGACCTGACCGGCCCGGAAGATCTCCTCCAGGGAGATCACGCTGACCAGCGAGGTGGTCTTGAGCATCGAGATGGTCTCGTTGCCGGTCGGCGGGATGATCACCCGCATGGCCTGGGGCAGGACGATCCGGCGCATGGTCTGGAACCGGCTCATGCCGAGCGCGTGGGCGGCCTCGGTCTGGCCCTCGTCCACCGACTGGATGCCGCCGCGGACGATCTCCGCCATGTAGGCGGCCTCGTTGAGGCCGAGGCCCAGCAGGGCGGCGACGAAGGTCGGGATCAGGACGTTGGTGTCCGCGGACCAGAACTCCGGCCCCCACGGGACGCCGATCGACAGCTTGGCCCAGATCAGGCCGAGGAAGTTCCAGAACACCAGCTGCACCAGCACCGGGGTGCCGCGGAAGACCCAGATGTACATCCAGGCGGTGCCGGAGAGCAGGGGGTTCGGGGACAGGCGCATCACGGCGAGGACGATGCCGCCGATCACGCCCATCAGCATGGAGAGGACGGTCAGTTCCAGCGTGACGACCATGCCGTGCACGATGCTGTCGTGGAACAGGTACTGCCCGACGATGTCCCACTTGAAAGCGGGGTTGGTGAAGAGGGCGCTCAGCAGCATCGCCGCGAGCAGGGCGATGACGACGGCGCCCACCCAGCGTCCGGGGTGGCGGACCGGGACGGCCTTGATGGTCTCAGGCCGTCCCTCCTCCGCCTTCCCCTTGTCCAGAGAGTTCACGGTGTGGCCTCGGGGGAGAGATGGAGCAGGCGGACGGTCAGTTCACGGCGCCGTTGACGGTCGACTTGTCGAGGGCGCCGGACTCGACGCCCCACTTGGTGAGGATCTGCTTGTAGGTGTCGTCGTCGATCAGCGACTGGACGGCGCCCTGGATCGCGGGGGTGAGCTTGGAGCCCTTGGCGACGGCGACGCCGTAGGGGGCCACGCCGTAGGTGGAGCCGAGCTTCTCCAGCTGGCCGCCGGCCTGCTTGATCGCGTAGTCGACGACCTGGGAGTCGGCCATCATCGCCTGGTCGCGGCCGGAGACGACGGCGTTGGTGACGTCCGTCTGGAGGTCGAACTTGTCGCCGTCGTTCTGGATGCCCGGCTTCCCGTTCTTGGCGCAGTCCGGGTTGCGGGTGTCCTTGATCTCGTCGGCCTGGGTGGTGCCGGTCTGGACGGCGACCTTCTTGCCGCACAGGTCGGCGGGGTCGACCTTGTCGGGGTTGCCCTTCTTGACCGCGATGGCGCTGCCGGAGTTGAAGTAGGTCACCATGTCGACGATCTGCTCGCGCTCCTTGTTGTCCGTGAAGGACGACATGCCGAGCTGGAACTTGTTCGACTGGATGCCGGGGATGATCGCGGTGAAGCCGGAGTCCTGGACGTCGGCCTTCAGTCCGAGCTTGGCCGCGATGGCGTTGGCCAGGTCCACGTCCATGCCGATGACCTTGCCGCTGTCGTCCTTGAACTCGTCCGGCGCGTACGAGGCGTCCGCGCCGACCACGAGCTTGCCGGAGGACTTGACGTCGGCGGGGACGAGGGCGGCGAGCTTGTCGTCGGCCTTGACCGCGTTGACGGTCGCGGAGGCGTTGGGCGCGCCGCTGCCACCGTCGCTCTTGCTGCTGCTGCAGCCGGTCAGGACGAGGGTGACGGAGGCGGCAACCGCGCCGGCCGCGAGAAGCCGGGTGCGCTGGGTACGGGCGGTCATGAGGGGGATCTCCTCCTGAGGGAGAGGGGCGGGCGGAGCGCGCCGCGGGGGGGCGGCACACCGGGGTGGCAGGGCCGTGCGGCGCTGTACGGGTGTATTTCGCTGTACGTCGTCGTACGTGCAGGGCCGGGTGGTGCGATGCCTGCGCGGCAGGGCCGCCCAGGTTGCTACGGGGTACTGCTTCCGCCACCCTCCGCCGAGGTGGACGTCGAGCGAACCGCCTCGACCAGTGGCCGGCTCGATCCGAGATGGGGGGAATCCTGCCATCTGTGGACGGTCGGATGGCCCTCATCCAGATCAAAATCGGATAACGAGGGCCCGGGCTGTCCGCTATTCGGACTTATTCCGTGTTCCTGTCACTCCGTGCATAAGTATGCAGATCCCCCCGCCCGGTGCCCGGAGGCCCGCCGCCCCGGCTCGGATGCCGCCGTCGACCACGGCGCAGGGGTGTGCGGCCGCCACGGTGACGCGTGGGTGTACGCGAAATGGCGGACACGCGATCCGGCCATCCCGCCCTGCCGGGCCCGGCGGCGGGTGTGTCAGAATTCGGTACCGGGTGACCCCCGAACGCTCGAACCAGACCGACGAGTCCCGACAGGCTCGGGGTGTCCGGGAACGGAAGTCATCACGTGGCTCCGTATCCGGGACGCCGACTCCCCAGCGCGTCTGCGTTCACTCCTGCGGGTGCGCGTGCCGCCATCACCGTTGCCGCCGCCGGAGCCCGGCGCTTCCGACGCCGGGCCCCAGTGACGCGACAGCTCGGCGATGAACTGCACGTGACGAGGACGAAAAGGCATAGGTGCGATGCCTTGGTCCGTCCTACGCTCGGCCCGGAAGCACTACGCGGACCAACAAGACCCATAAAACCCTCATCCGAGGGCGCCGCCCGACGGCAGCGCCCCGACCCAGCCCCCGGGTCCGCTTCGGCGTACCCGGTTTCCGGTTTCCGGACGGGTCGTCCTGTCCGTCGGTCGCGCACCCTCGCCAGATCAATGACGAAGAGGTCATCGTGGCAGCGGAGATCATCAGCAGCACCCAGGACACCGTCGATCCGGTCGACGCCGTTTTCGCGCTCCACCGCGGCGGCAAGATGGAGATCCGGGCGACCGTCCCGGTGCGCGACGCGGACGACCTGTCCCTCGCCTACACGCCCGGTGTCGCCCGCGTCTGCACGGCCATCGCCGAGCAGCCGGAGCTGGTCAACGACTACACCTGGAAGTCCAACACCGTCGCCGTGGTCACCGACGGCACCGCCGTGCTGGGCCTCGGCGACATCGGCCCGGAGGCCTCCCTGCCCGTGATGGAGGGCAAGGCCATCCTGTTCAAGCAGTTCGGCGGCGTGGACGCGGTGCCGATCGCGCTCGCCTGCACCGAGGTCGACGAGATCGTCGAGACCGTGGTGCGGCTGGCGCCCTCCTTCGGCGGCGTCAACCTGGAGGACATCTCCGCCCCCCGCTGCTTCGAGATCGAGCGCCGCCTCCAGGAGGCCGTGGACATCCCGGTCTTCCACGACGACCAGCACGGCACCGCGATCGTCACCACCGCCGCCCTGTGGAACGCGGCCAAGGTGACCGGCCGTGAGATCGGCTCGCTGCGGGCCGTCATCTCCGGCGCCGGCGCGGCCGGCATCGCCATCGCCAAGATGCTGGTGGCGGCGGGCATCGGCGACGTCGCGGTCTGCGACCGCAAGGGCGTGGTGTACGACGGCCGCGGCGACCTCACCGACGTCAAGGCCGAGATCGCCGAACTGACCAACCGCACCGGCCTCAGGGGCACCCTGGCCGACGCGCTGGCCGGCGCCGACGTGTTCATCGGCGTCTCCGGCGGCACCGTGCCGGAGGAGGTCGTCGCGACCATGGCCGCGGGCGCGTTCATCTTCGCGATGGCCAACCCCACCCCGGAGATCCACCCCGAGGTCGCGCACAAGTACGCGGCGGTCGTCGCCACCGGGCGCAGCGACTTCCCGAACCAGATCAACAACGTGCTGGCCTTCCCCGGCATCTTCGCCGGCGCCCTCCAGGTGCGGGCCAGCCGGATCACCGAGGGCATGAAGCTGGCCGCCGCCAAGGCACTGGCCGGTGTCGTCGCCGACGAGCTGACGCCGCAGAAGGTCATCCCCTCGCCGTTCGACGAGCGGGTCGCCCCGGCGGTCACCAAGGCCGTCGCCGAGGCCGCCCGGGCCGAGGGCGTGGCCCGGATCTGACGATCCGGTCGCCGCTGCCGGGCAGGACCCGGCGGGAGCGGCGCCGCCGACACGGCCGGGGCCGGGACACGCGTCACACCCGCGCGTGGTTCCCGGCCCCGGCCGGCGCGGCTATCGTCCGCAGCATGTTTGCTGCCTACGCCGCACGTATCGACGCCGATGACCCGCTCAGCGGACTGGAGTTGGGTGAACTCCCCGAGCCGCAGGCCCGCCCCGGATGGAGCGTGGTCACGGTCAGGGCCGCCAGCCTCAACCACCACGACCTGTGGTCGCTGCGCGGGGTCGGCCTGCCCGCCGGACGGCTGCCGATGATCCTCGGCTGCGACGCCGCCGGTGTCGACGAGCACGGCAACGAGGTCGTCCTCCACTCGGTGATCGGCCAGAGCGGCCACGGGGTGGGCCCGGACGAACCCCGGTCCATCCTGACCGAGCGCTACCAGGGCACCTTCGCCCAGCAGGTGGCCGTGCCCACCTGGAACCTGCTGCCCAAGCCCGCCGAACTCAGCTTCGAAGAGGCCGCCTGCCTGCCCACGGCCTGGCTGACGGCCTACCGGATGCTGTTCACCAACGCCGGGGTCAAGCCCGGTGACACCGTCCTGGTGCAGGGCGCGGGCGGCGGCGTGGCGACCGCGCTGATCGTCCTCGGCAAGGCCGCCGGGCTGCGGGTCTGGGTCACCGGCCGGGACGAGGCCAAGCGCCGCCGGGCGGTCGAACTCGGCGCCGACGCCGCCTTCGAGAGCGGCGCCCGGCTGCCCGCCCGGGTGGACGCGGTGATGGAGACG
The DNA here is from genome assembly GCF_044750105.1 of Kitasatospora sp. NPDC088861. Taxonomy (NCBI): domain Bacteria; kingdom Bacillati; phylum Actinomycetota; class Actinomycetes; order Kitasatosporales; family Streptomycetaceae; genus Kitasatospora; species Kitasatospora sp. NPDC088861. Next base: position 206,460 of record NZ_JBIVJF010000008.1, on the reverse strand, counting down.
GTCGGCGCCGCGACCTGGGCGCACTCGGTGAAGGCGCTGCGCCCGGGTGGCACCGTCGTCATCTCCGGTGCCACCTCCGGTCCCAACCCGAGCGCCACCGAGCTGAACCGGATCTTCTTCCTGGAGCTCAAGGTGGTCGGCTCGACGATGGGGACCAAGGAGGAACTGGCGGGGCTGCTCTCGCTGTGCGCGACCAGCGGCGTCCGGCCGGTGATCGACTCGGTGCTGCCGCTGGCAGAGGCCCGGGACGGCTTCGCGCGGCTCGCCAAGGGCGACGTCTTCGGCAAGATCGTGCTGACGCCGTGACGCCGTGACGCCGTGACGTCTTGCGGCTCTGGCGCCGTCCGGCCCTGACGCCGGTGCGGCCCTGACGCGGACCGGCCCGGCACGCTCCGTGGAGCGTGCCGGGCCGGTGGTGGTCCGGCGGCCTGCCGGTCAGCCGAGCAGGCGCTTCAGCCGCTCGCCGGCCGAGCCCAGCACCGAGCGGGCCTCGGCCAGCTTGTCGCTGCTCACGCCGCCGTCCCGGGCCGCGTCGCGGACCTGGTCGCGGAAGCGGTCGAGCAGCCGCTCCAGTTCGCGGGCCGGGTCGCCGGCCGGGTCGGTCCGCGCCCACGGCGGCAGGTCGGCCGGGGCGGTCGGCGTGGTCGGCTCGTCCTTGTCCCGGTCGATCCGGGTGACGGTGACCTCCTCGGCCGGCCCGTCGGCCGACTGGCCCCAGCGGGCCGCGTCGGCCAGCCCGGACAGGCCCTTGGTCAGCTCGGCCAGGCCCTCGGCCAGGCCGGTCGGCCAGTCGCCCTTCGCGGCGTGCTCCCGCACCTGCTGCTCGACCCGGCGCTTGATCCGCAGCGCCTCCTGCTGAGCGGCCGTCCGCGAGGCCTTGGCCTGCTCGCGCAGCCTGCGGGCCTCCTCCTCGGCGGCCTTCGCCTTGGCCTTGGCGGCCTTCTCCTGCTCCCGGGCGCGCTTGGCCTGGTCCTTGGCCTGCCGCTTGAACTGGGCGAACTCCTCCTTGGCGCGCTGCCAGGACTCGTTGTCGCCCCACGGTCCGGACCACGGGTCCCCGCCCTCGGCGCGGTCCGGCCGGGGGGCCTGCCGGGCGGCCTGCCACAGCTCCTCGCGCAGGTCCTTGGCGCTGTCCCGGACGTCCTCGCGGATCGCCCCGGCCAACTGCGCCACGGAGTCGTGGATCTCCACTTCCAGGTCGTCCAACTCGCCCTGTCGGGCTTCCAGTTCGGCGCGCCCGGCGTCGGTCAGCCGGTAGACCTTGCGGCCGCCCTCGGTGCTGTGGGTGACCAGGCCCTCCTGCTCCAGCTTGGCGAGCCGGGGGTAGACCGTCCCGGCGGAGGGCGCGTACAGGCCCTGGAAGCGCTCCTCCAGCAGGCGGATCACCTCGTAGCCGTGCCGCGGGGCCTCGTCGAGCAGCTTCAGCAGGTAGAGCCGGAGCCGGCCGTGGCCGAACACGGGCGTCATCTCACGCCTCCTTGGTGAGGTCGGGCTTGCCGAGTCCGGCCGGGAGCTCCTTGACGACCACCGGCGCCTCGTCCTCGGGGTCGGGGCGGCGCAGCACGGTGACGCCGCCGGAGACGGTGGTCACGGCGAGGCTGCCCCGGCCGTCGCCGAGCTGGCCGGACAGGCGCTTGGCGCCCCAGCTGCCGCTGAGCTTGAGGCCGTCGAAGGTGCTGGAGATGTCGCCGCTGGTGGAGCCGGCCTCGACCTTGGCGTCGGCCAGCGAGGGGATCCGGATGACGACCGGGCCGCTGACGGTGGTGACCTTGACGTCGGCCGGGTTGGCGACGTCGAGGTCCAGGGTGACGGCGCCGGTGACGGCGTTGGCCTGGACCCGGTCGGCGGTGCCGGCGACGACGGTGAGCTGGCCGGAGACGGTGTTGACCTTGAGCTGGCCGGCCACCGACTGGGCGTCGACGTCGCCGGTGACGGTGTTGGCCTCGGTGCGGCCGGTCAGGCCGACCAGGGTGGCGTCGCCGCTGGCGCTCTGCACCGAGACGTGGCCGGTGATCCCGGAGACGGTGGCGTCGGCCGAGACGGTGCCGACCTTGACCTCGGCGTCGGCCGGGACGGTCAGGGTGACGCCGGCGACGCGCTTGCGCTTGAAGGAGCTGAAGAAGCCCTTGACCGCGTCGACCGACTTGAGCCGGTCGCCGAACTCGCCCCAGCTGTTGATGTCCTTGTAGGTGACCGTCAGGACGCCGTCCACCAGGGTCACGTGCAGCGGCTCGCCCTGGAGCTCGGTGACCTCCAGGCGGGCCGGGCCCTCGGCCGCCACCACGTTCACCGTGCCCTCGATGATCCGCACGTGCAGCGCCCGGACCGCCTCGTCGATGGTGATCCTCTCGGGTCCCTCGACCGTCCACTGGCTCATCTCTGCCGCCTCCCGTTGCCGATCGCGATGTATCGCGTTCTCTTCCAAAGACGATATATCGCGTGACGCGCAAGTCAAGCGCGCCGTCCCGGATCCCGTCCCTGAGCCGTCCCGGAGCCGCCCCCGAGGCGCCCCCTACGGGCGGGCGCGGATACGTGAGGGGCCCGGCAGGCGATCGCCTCCCGGGCCCCTCATCAGCGGTTCAGTGCGACGGCACCGCACCGGTCACTCGTCGTCCTCGTCGTCGAGCCGGGCCAGCCAGGTGGCCAGCCGCTCGACGGGGATCTCGAAGTCCGGGTTGAGGTCGACGAACTCGCGCAGTCGCTCGGCCAGCCACTCGAAGGTGACCTCCTCGTCGCCGCGCCGGTTCTGCAGCTCCTCGATGCCGCGGTCGGTGAAGTACACGGGTTCACTCCGGTCCGATGGGGATTGACCTGGTCAGGATAGTCGGGGACGCCCGCGGCCCCCGTCTCCCAGGGGAGGACGGGGGCCGCGGGCGTCGGTGCTCCAGCGCCTCGGGGCGTCAGGGCCTCAGAGCGAGTAGACCTCTTCGATCAGCGCCTGCTGCTCGGCGGCGTGCCGCTTGGCCGAGCCGACCGCCGGGGACGAGGCCGTCGTGCGGGCGACGCGGCGCAGCCGCGAGCCGTTGGCGCTGCGGCCGACGACGACCTGGAGGTGGTCGACCAGGTTCATCGCGATGAACGGCCAGGCGCCCTGGTTGTCCGGCTCCTCCTGCGCCCAGACGAACTGGACGTCGTCGCCGTAGCGGGCGAGCTCCTCCTGGAGCTCGGCCACCGGCAGCGGGTAGAGCCGCTCGACCCGGACGATCGCGGTGTCGGTGACGCCGCGCTCGGTGCGGGCCGCCGCCAGGTCGTAGTAGAACTTGCCGGCGGTGATGACGACCTTGCGCACCTGCGCCGGGTCGACGGTGTTGTCACCGATGACCGGGCGGAAGGAGCCGGACAGGAACTCCTCGGTCGCACTCGCCGCGGCCTTGAGACGCAGCATCGACTTCGGGGTGAAGACGACCAGCGGCTTGTGGTGCGGGTTGTGCGCCTGCCAGCGCAGCAGGTGGAAGTAGTTCGACGGCAGGGTCGGCATGGCGACCGTCATGTTGTTCTGCGCGCACAGCTGCAGGAAGCGCTCCGGGCGGGCGGACGAGTGGTCCGGGCCCTGGCCCTCGTAGCCGTGCGGCAGCAGCAGGGTGACGCCCGAGTGCTGGCCCCACTTCTGCTCGGCGGAGGCGATGTACTCGTCCACCACGGTCTGCGCGCCGTTGACGAAGTCGCCGAACTGCGCCTCCCACATGACCAGCGAGTTCGGGCGGGTCAGCGAGTAGCCGTACTCGAAGCCCATCGCCGCGTACTCCGACAGCAGGCTGTCGTAGACGGTGTAGCGGGCCTGGTCCTCGGTGAGGTACTGCAGCGGGGTGTAGTCCTCGCCGGTGTTGCGGTCGATCAGGACGGCGTGCCGCTGGCCGAAGGTGCCGCGGCGGCTGTCCTGGCCGGCCAGGCGGACCGGGTGGCCCTCCATGAGCAGCGAGCCGATGGCGAGGGTCTCGCCCGTCGCCCAGTCGATGGTGTTGTCCTCGACGGAGGCGGCGCGGCGCTGGAGCTGCGGCAGCAGGCGCGGGTGGACGGTCAGCCAGTCCGGCAGGTTGACCTGCGAGGCGGCGATCCGCTTGACCATCTCCTGGGAGATGCCGGTCTGGATGTTGACCGGGAAGTCGGCGACCGGCTTGCCGGCGGTGGCCGGGGCCGGGGTCTGGGCGGCGTCGCGGACCTCGGCGAAGACCTTCTCCAGCTGGCCCTGGAAGTCCTGGAGCGCCTGCTCCGCCTCTTCCATGGTGATGTCGCCGCGACCGATCAGGCCCTCGGTGTACAACTTGCGCACCGAGCGCTTCTTGTCGATCAGGTCGTACATCAGCGGCTGGGTGAACGACGGGTTGTCGGCCTCGTTGTGACCGCGGCGGCGGTAGCAGATGAGGTCGATCACGACGTCCTTGTGGAACGTCTGGCGGAACTCGAAGGCGAGCCGCGCGACGCGGACCACGGCCTCCGGGTCGTCGCCGTTGACGTGGAAGATCGGGGCCTCGATCATCCGGGCCACGTCGGTGCAGTACATCGAGGAGCGCGAGGACGCCGGGGCGGCGGTGAAGCCGACCTGGTTGTTGACCACCAGGTGGATCGTGCCGCCGGTGCGGTAGCCGCGCAGCTGCGACATGTTCAGGGTCTCCGCGACGACGCCCTGGCCGGCGAAGGCCGCGTCGCCGTGGATCTGGATCGGCAGCACCGGGAAGGTGGTGCCGCCCTGGTCCAGGATGTCCTGCTTGGCGCGGGCGATGCCCTCGACGACCGGGTCGACCGTCTCCAGGTGGGAGGGGTTCGCGGCGAGCGAGACCTTGATGGTCTCGCCGTCCAGGCCGGTGAAGGTGCCCTCGGAACCGAGGTGGTACTTCACGTCGCCGGAGCCGTGCATCGACTTCGGGTCGAGGTTGCCCTCGAACTCGCCGAAGATCTTGCCGTACGGCTTGCCGACGATGTTGGCCAGCACGTTCAGGCGGCCGCGGTGGGCCATGCCGATGACGGCCTCGTCGAGGCGGTGCTCGGCGGCGGCGTCGATGGTGGCGTCCAGCAGCGGGATGAGCGACTCGCCGCCCTCCAGCGAGAAGCGCTTCTGCCCGACGTACTTGGTCTGCAGGAAGGTCTCGAAGGCCTCGGCCGAGTTCAGCCGGCGCAGGATGCGCAGCTGCTCCTCGCGCTCGGGCTTGGAGTAGGGCTTCTCCAGGCGCTCCTGCAGCCACTTGCGCTGCTTCGGGTCCTGGATGTGCATGTACTCGACGCCGACGGTGCGGCAGTACGTGTTGCGCAGCAGGCCGAGGATGTCGCGGAGCTTCATCATCTTCTGGCCGCCGAAACCGCCGACCGCGAACTCGCGCTCCAGGTCCCACAGGGTGAGGCCGTGGGTGGTGACGTCCAGGTCGGGGTGCTTGCGCTGCTTGTACTCCAGCGGGTCCGTGTCGGCCATCAGGTGGCCGCGCACGCGGTACGCGTGGATCAGCTCCATGACGCGGGCGGTCTTGTTGACCTCGTCGTCGTGGGTGGTGGCGACGTCGGTGGCCCAGCGGACCGGCTCGTACGGGATCCGCAGCGACTCGAAGATCTCGTCGTAGAAGCCCTTCTCGCCGAGGAGGAGGCGGTGGATCTCGCGCAGGAACTCGCCGGACGCCGCGCCCTGGATGACGCGGTGGTCGTAGGTCGAGGTCAGCGTCATGATCTTGGAGACGCCCAGGCGGGACAGGGTCTCCGGGGCGGAGCCCTGGAACTCGGCCGGGTACTCCATGGCGCCGACGCCGACGATGGTGCCCTGGTTCTGCATCAGGCGCGGCACGGAGTGCACGGTGCCGATGCCGCCGGGGTTGGTCAGCGAGACCGTGACGCCGGTGAAGTCGTCCATGGTCAGCTTGTTGGCGCGGGCCCGGCGGACGATGTCCTCGTAGGCCTGCCAGAAGCCGAAGAAGTCGAGGGTCTCGGCCTTCTTGATGGCCGCGACGACGAGCTGGCGGTCGCCGTTCGGCTTGACCAGGTCGATGGCCAGGCCGAGGTTGACGTGCTCGGGCTTGACCAGGAAGGCCTTGCCGTTCTCCACCTTGTAGCTGTAGTTCATGCCCGGGGCGGCCTTGATGGCCTGGACCAGGGCGTAGCCGATCAGGTGGGTGAAGGAGACCTTGCCGCCGCGGGCGCGCTGCAGGTGGTTGTTGATGACGATGCGGTTGTCGATCAACAGCTTCGCGGGTACCGCGCGGACCGAGGTCGCGGTCGGCACCTCCAGCGAGGCGTCCATGTTGGTGGCGACGGCCTTGGCCGGGCCGCGCAGCTGGATCAGCTCGGGGCCGGCGGGCGCGTCCGCCGCGGCGGCGGCCGGAGCGGCCGGAGCGGTCGGGGCGGCGGCCTTGGGGGCCGGGGCCGGGGGCGCGACGGGAGCTGCGGCGAGCGGCGCGGGGGCCGGCGCCGGAGCGGCCGGGGCGGCCGGTGCGGCGGGGGCGGTCGCGGCCGGAGCAGCAGCAGCGGGCGCGGGGGCAGCGGCAGGGGTCGGCGTGGGGCCGGCCTGGGTCGCGGCCTGGGTCACTGGGGTCACCTCGGTACCGGGCTTGTAGTCGGCGAAAAAGTCCCACCAGGCTCGGTCGACCGAGTTCGGGTCCTGGAGGTACTGCTGGTAGATCTCATCGACGAGCCACTCATTGGGACCGAAGCCAGTGGAGCTAGCCGAGCTATTGGGGGTTTCAGGGGACTGTGGCGACACGGCGGCAACCGCCCTCTTCCGCTTCCTTTTGGGATGTTTGGACAGCGGGGATTAAGGCTACGCCCCTGACCAGTGATCGCGCAGTCCCCGGGCCCCAGGCGTCGCCCAGATCACAGTCCTGACCTGCAGTTTGGCTGAAAATGTGCGTTAGAAAGCCGTATCTGAGGGGAAGCGATCGCCTCCACCCATAGGGCATATCCGGGCAAAACCGGACAAAGCCCCATGCGGATCATCCAATGATCTTCGTGTACGTCTGTGTCGCTTCTGTGACACATCCGACCCTCAGCGCTGCCCCGGCAGCCGGACCTCGATCCGGCAGCCGCGCGGCGACTCGGCGACCGCGATCCGACCGCCGTGCAGGTCCACCGCCCAGCGGGCGATGGCCAGGCCGAGGCCGGTGCCGCCGTCCGAGCCGGGCCCCTGGGCGGTCGCGGTGCCGCTGCGGCTGAACCGCTCGAACACCCGGCCGCGGTCGGCCGGCGGGATGCCCGGGCCCTCGTCCTCGACCTCCAGCAGCAGGCCGCCGGGCCCGCCGTCGGGCCGCGCGCGCACCGTCACGGTCCCGCCGGGCGGGGAGTGCTTGCAGGCGTTGTCGACCAGGTTGGCGACCACCTGGTGGAGCCGTTCCGGGTCCGCCACGCCGGTCAGGCCGGTCGGGCTGACCTCCAGCGCCAGCCGGACGTCGCCGCGCCGGGAGAACGCCCCGCCGGCCGTCGCGCCGTCCACGGTGACCCCGCGCAGCACGCCGTCCAGGAACTCGCGCACCTCGAAGGGGCGGGCGTCCAGGTCGACAACGCCGTCGTCGATCTTGGAGAGGTCCAGCAGGTGGGTGACCAGGCGGCCGAGCCGCTCGGTCTGCTCCAGGGCGGCCCCCAGGGTCGCCGGATTGGGCTGGACGACGCCGTCCACCACGTTCTCCAGCACGGCGCGCAGCGCGGCGATGGGCGTGCGCAGCTCGTGCGAGACGTTGGCGACCAGCTCGCGGCGGTGCCGGTCGGCGGCCCCCAGATCGGCGGCCATCTGGTTGAAGGTGGTCGCCAGTTCGCCGATCTCGTCGCGCGAGTTCACCTCGACCCGGCGGCTGTAGTCGCCGGAGGCCATCGCGCGGGCGGCGGCCGTCATCTCGCGCAGGGGGGCGGTCAGCCCGTGCGCGAGGAACTGCATGAAGAGCAGCGAGGCGATCATGGAGAAGACCATGATGATCCGGATCTGGGTCTCGGACCGGATCGCCACGACCACCATGCCGGTGGCCAGGAAGACGGAGACGATCACCAGCAGGGCGAGCTTGCCCTTGATCGAGCGGACCGGGTCGAGCGGCCGGATGTCGGCCCAGACCCGGCGGGCGGCGCGGGCGGCCAGCGTCTGCGACCGCGTGCCGCCGGTGTCCCCGTTGCGTTGCTGTGGAAAGGTCATTGGTCCCCTGTGATCCCCGCGTACGTCCCCCGCGTGGTGCGCGGCAGTTCGGGACACGGGCCCCCCGGAGGCCCGTCGCCCGAGGCTCGCCGCTAGGAGAGCGGGGCCTCCAGCGCGTACCCGACGCCGTGGACGGTACGGATCCAGCTCGCGCCGATCTTGCGGCGCAGCGCCTTGACGTGGCTGTCCACGGTGCGGGTGCCGGACGCGTCCGTCCAGTCCCAGACCTCGGCCAGCAGCTGCTCGCGGGTCAGCACGGCGCGCGGCTGCGCGGCCAGGCAGGCGAGCAGGTCGAACTCGGTGGGCGTCAGGTGGACGTCGCCCGAGGCGAGCCGGACCCGGCGCTGCACGTGGTCGATCTCCAGCTCGCCGAAGCGCAGCGAGCCGAGCGCGGGCGTGCGGGCCGCCTGCTGGGCGCGCTCGACGCGGCGCAGCAGCACGTTGACCCGGGCGGCCAGTTCGCGCATCGAGAACGGTTTGGTCATGTAGTCGTCGGCGCCCACGCCGAGGCCGACCAGCAGGTCCGTCTCGTCGTCGCGCGCGGTCAGCATCAGCACCGGCACCGGGCGCTGCGCCTGGATCCGGCGGCACACCTCAAGGCCGTCGAAGCCGGGCAGCATGATGTCGAGGACCACCAGGTCCGGCTGCCAGGTGTGGAAGCCGTCGACCGCGCCCGGCCCGTCGTGGGCCACGGCGACCTTGAAGCCCTCCGCGCCCAGCCGGGCCGCGATCGACTCCGCGATCGTCGGCTCGTCCTCCACCACCAGCACTCTGCGTTGGCTGCTCACCGTGCCGCCGCTGTGGTTGTTGTCCTGCTGAAGTTCTGTCACGGTCACGCCACCGCCCCCAGGGCTGCGGGCCGGCCACCTGTGGGGATGGCGGGACTCCGCTCGTAGTCTTGTTCCGTCGTGGACTGTGCCGGGTCCGCCGTCCCGTCGTGCGTGCGGGTCGGCGGGCGGATTGTCGCCCGCCCACTTCTCCCGCGCACTTCGCAGCGTACGGACAGCGGATGCCTCCCGGCAGGTGGACCGGACGTTTCCGGCCCGTGGGCCGGCTGTCGGGCCGCCCTCGGAGCCCACTGCACGAGTGGGCACGGGCCGATACCTTACCCGGCGATTTTTCTCTGCGTAACGGTACGTATGCAGTCGAGTTGACGCCAAGTCGCCGGTCAGAGCCCCTGTCGGCGCGCTCGCCGAAAGAAGGTCTGGACCAATATCAGGAATCCGGTCGACCGGTTTCCTGACGGTCTTCACCGGCTTTTCTCAGATGCCTCTCAGAACCTCGACGTAACGTGGCCACGACAACGCCCCCGCAGGGCGGGATCCGCGGCGCGCGCCGGTACGTTGGGCACCTGGGTGAGGGGCCGGTGGCTGCCGGCGTGGAGCGGAGGGCGGCATGGCTGGACTGCGGCGAGGTGCCGGACGGGTCGGGGCGCCGCCCGCCGGCCCGCCGTACGGGATGCTCCGGCACGGTCTGCGCACCGGCGTCGTCGAGTGGCTGCTGGCGCGGGTGCCGACACCCCGGCGAAACCCCTTCACCCTCGGCTATCTCGCCGTGGTGGGCGCCACCACGACCTTTGCCAAACTCGCCGATCCGGAACTCGTGCAGCGGCTGCAGGAGGCCTCCAGTTCCGACGGCCACAACCTCCTGCAGCACCCCCTGCGCGCGCTGGTGCTCAGCGGCTTCTGGGTGGCCGGCGAGGTGTGGATGCCGTACCTGTGGGGATTCGCCGTCACCCTCGCGCCGCTGGAGCGCCGGATCGGCCCCGCCCGGGCGGCGGCGGTCTTCGCGATCGGGCACGTCACGGCCACGCTGCTGTCCCAGGGCGTGGTGATCACCGCGGTGGAGACCGGGCGGATGGAGGCCGGGGCACTGGACTACCTGGACATCGGCGTCAGCTACGGCGTGCTCACCTGTCTGGGCGCGGTGGCCGGGCTGCTGCCGTGGCGCGGGCGGCTGGTCGCGCTCGGCGGCGCCGGGCTGCTGATCGCCGAGCAGATCCTCACCGAGCGGGACCTGGTCACCGCCGTGGGGCACCCGGCCGCGGTGCTCACCGGGGTGGCGCTGTGGCGCTGGCTGCGCCGGGCCCAGGCCCGCCGGCCGCGGCCGAAGCCGCGGACGCGCCGGGTCGAGGCGCCGGCCGCGGGCTCCTCGCCCGCGCCGGGCGGCGCTCCGGTCCTGGACGTGCGCTGACCCTTCCGGGTGTCGCCCCCGGGCGCTTTTGACGGCACTTCCCTCGCCCTCCCCCTGCTCGCTCCACACCCGCTCCTGTTCGCTCACGGCGAACGCCGCCCCGGGAACATCCGGCGCGCGCCAGGCCTTAGTCAGGTCGACTCAACTTCACTGACTGGGGAGAGATCATGGCATCGACGTCCACACCGCTCACCCTGCCCGTGCTGCCGCTCGACGACGAGGTCGTCCTGCCGGGCATGGTCGTCCCGCTGGACCTCAAGGACACCGAGGTGCGCGCCGCGGTCGAGGCCGCCCGCGCGGCGGCCACCGGCACCGGCAAGCCGCAGGTCCTGCTGGTCCCGCGGGTGGACGGCTCGTACGCGGCGGTCGGCACCCTGGCCACCGTCGAACAGGTCGGCCGACTGGCCGACGGGGAGCCGGCCGCGCTGGTGCGCGCCGTGCGCCGGGTCCGCATCGGGGCCGGCACCACCGGCCCCGGCGCCGCCCTCTGGGTGGAGACCACGCCCTTCCGGGAGTCCTCGGTGGACACCCCGGTGGCCGGCCGGGCCGCCGAGCTGGTCAAGGAGTACAAGGCGCTGTCCACCCAGTGGCTGCGCAGGCGCGGCGCCTGGCAGATCGTCGACCGGGTGGCCCAGATCGAGGGCGTCGGCGAGCTCGCCGACAACATCGGCTACGCGCCCTTCGCCACCGCCGAGCAGAAGCTCAAGGTGCTGCTGGAGGCCGACCAGGTCGCCCGCCTGGAGTACGCGCTGACCCTGCTGCGCGACCACCTCGCCGAGGAGGAGGTCAACGACACCATCCGCAAGGACGTCGAGGAGGGCGTGGCCAAGCAGCAGAAGGAGTTCCTGCTCCGCCGCCAGCTGGAGGCCGTCCGCAAGGAACTGGCCGAGCTCAACGGCGACCCGGCCGACGAGGAGGGCGACTACCGCGCCCGGGTCGAGGCCGCCGACCTGCCCGAGAAGGTCCGCGACGCGGCCCTCAAGGAGGTCGACAAGCTGGAGCGGGCCTCCGAGCAGTCTCCCGAGGGCCCCTGGATCCGCACCTGGCTGGACACCGTCCTGGAGCTGCCCTGGAACGAGCGCACCGAGGACGCGTACGACATCGCCGGCGCCCGCGCCGTGCTGGACGCCGACCACGCCGGCCTGGCCGACGTGAAGGACCGCATCGTCGAGTACCTCGCGGTGCGCAAGCGCCGGGCCGACCAGGGGCTCGGGCTGGTCGGCGGCCGGCGCGGAGGGGCGGTGCTGGCGCTGGTCGGCCCGCCCGGCGTCGGCAAGACCTCGCTCGGCGAGTCGGTGGCCCGCGCCATGGGCCGCACCTTCGTCCGGGTCGCGCTCGGCGGCGTCCGGGACGAGGCCGAGATCCGCGGCCACCGGCGCACCTACGTCGGCGCGCAGCCCGGCCGGCTCGTGCGGGCGATCAAGGAGGCCGGCTCGATGAACCCGGTCGTCCTGCTCGACGAGATCGACAAGGTCGGCTCCGACTACCGGGGCGACCCGGCCGCCGCCCTGCTGGAGGTGCTGGACCCGGCGCAGAACCACACCTTCCGGGACCACTACCTGGAGGTCGAGCTCGACCTCTCGGACGTCGTCTTCCTCGCCACCGCCAACGTGCTGGAGGCCATCCCCGAGCCGCTGCTCGACCGGATGGAGCTCGTCCGCCTCGACGGCTACACCGAGGACGAGAAGGTCGTCATCGCCCGCGACCACCTGCTCCCGCGCCAGCGCGAGAAGGCCGGACTGGGCGGCGACCAGGTCAGCGTCGACGAGGCGGCGCTGCGCCGACTGGCCGGGGAGTACACCCGGGAGGCCGGCGTGCGGAACCTGGAGCGCTCGATCGCCCGGGTGCTGCGCAGGATCGCCGCCCAGGCCGAACTCGGCGAGCGCGAACTGCCCGCCGCGATCGGCCCGGACGAGCTGCGCGCCCTGATCGGCCGGCCCCACCACGTGCCGGAGGCCGCCCAGGCGCCGGCCGAGCGGCGCACCGCCGTCCCCGGCGTGGCCACCGGCCTCGCCGTGACCGGCGCCGGCGGCGACGTCCTCTACATCGAGGCCTCGCTCGCCGACGCCGAGACCGGCGGCACCGGACTCACCCTCACCGGGCAACTGGGCGACGTGATGAAGGAGTCCGCGCACATCGCGCTCTCCTACCTGCGCTCGCGCGGCGCCGAACTGGAGCTGCCGGTCACCTCGCTGCGCGACCGCGGCGTGCACCTGCACGTCCCCGCCGGGGCCGTCCCCAAGGACGGGCCGAGCGCCGGCATCACCATGACCACGGCGCTCGCCTCGCTGCTGTCCGGCCGCAAGGTGCGCACCGACCTGGCGATGACCGGCGAGGTGTCGCTGACCGGGCGGGTGCTGCCGATCGGCGGGGTGAAGCAGAAGCTGCTCGCCGCCGACCGGGCCGGCGTCACCACGGTGATCATCCCCAAGCGCAACGAGGCCGACCTGGACGACGTCCCGGCCGAGGTGCTGGAGCGGCTCACCGTCCACCCGGTGGCGGACGTGCGGGAGGTGCTGGAGCTGGCCCTGGAACCGGCCAAGGTCCTGGCCGCGGCGGCCTGACCCGGCCGCGCCGGGTCGACGGGCGGACCGACGGGAGGATCGACGGGAGGATCGACGGGAGGACGGCGTCTGCGCGTGCCACACTGCGGAGATGCCGTCCCCCACGCAGCGCGCCCTGGCCCGGGTGCCGGCCCGGCTGCGTCCGTTCCTGGTGCGGCACCGCAGGCTGGTGAAGTTCCTGCTGGTCGGCGGCGCCTGCTTCACCCTCACCCTGGTGATCGACTTCGAGCTGAAGTTCACCGTGCTGGAGCGCAAGCCGGTGGTCGCGCTGACGATCGCGACCGTGATCTCGACCGTCGTCTCCTACGTGCTCAACCGTCGCTGGGCCTTCCGGACGGCCGGGCACCCGCGCGAGGCACTGCTGTTCTTCCTGGTCAGCGCCATGGCGATCGCCGTCAACGACCTGCCGCTGGCACTCTCCCGCTACGCCCTGGACCTGCGCGAGCCGTACGTCGGCCCGTTCGCCCAGGAGACCGCGGACTTCCTCAGCGGGATGGTCGTCGGCACCTTCGCCGCGATGCTGTTCCGCTTCTGGGCGATGCAGCGGTGGGTCTTCACCCGGCCCGCCGAACGGGCGCACCCTAGGTACGAACCCGGTTACGCTGCACCCGAGATGCCACGGGATGCGCCATAAGGCCGTGAGGTGAGGGTTATGCGCGGGGAACCGGACGCGGTTCGGAGCGGGCCCGCCAGCCAGCAGGGGATGCGCCGGGCCAACCTGGCCCTGGTGCTCGGGGTGATCGCGCGCGCCCCGCGATCCCGGGCCGAGGTGGCCGCCGAGACCGGCCTGACCAGGGCCGCCGTCTCCTCGCTCGCCGAGCAGCTGATCGCCGGCGGCCTGGTCGTCGAGGAGGGCCCGGCCGCGCCCAGCGGCAAGGTCGGCCGCCCCGGCACCGCGCTCGGGCTCAACCCGCTCGGGCCCGGCGGCCTCGGCGCCGAGATCGGCGTGGAGCACCTCGGCGCCTGCGTGGTCGACCTGAGCGGCGAGGTCCGGACCTGGCGCCGCCGCGAGGTCCGCAACCGGGGCCGCCGGCCCGCCGCGGTCATGGCCGACCTCGCCGAACTGCTGCACGCGGCCGTCGCCGAGTCGGGCCTGCGCCCGGCCGGGCTGACCCTGGCCGTCCCCGGGCTGGTCGGCACCTCCGGCGGGGTGCTCCAGCGGGCCGCCAACCTGGGCTGGCGGGACGTCCCGCTGGCGGCCGAACTGCGCCCCGCGCTGCGCGCGGCCGGCGCGGCCGAACTGGCCGAGCTGCCGGTCGAGGCGGACAACGAGGCCAACCTGGGCGGGCTGGCCGAACGGTGGCTGGGCGGCGGCCCGGAGGACTTCCTGTACGTCTCGGCCGAGGCCGGCGTCGGCGCGGCGATCGTGGTCGGCGGGCGGCTGCTGCGCGGGGCGCGCGGCTACGCGGGCGAGTTCGGCCACGTACCGGTCCACCCGGACGGCCACCGCTGCGCCTGCGGCGCGCACGGCTGCCTGGAGCAGTACGCGGGGGAGGCGGCCGTGCTGCGGGCGGCCGGGCCGGCGGGCGCGCGGGGCGACTGGGTGACGCTGCTCGCCGGGCGGGCCGGGGCCGGGGACGAGGCGGCCCTCGCGGTGCTGGCCGGGGCCGGTTCGGCGCTGGGCATCGCGGCCGCCGGGGCGGTCAACCTGCTGGACCCGGCCGAGGTGGTGCTGGGCGGCGGCTACGCCCGGCTGGCGTCCTGGCTGCTGCCGGCGATGCGGGCCGAGCTGGCCGCCCGGGTGACGGTGCGGCCCTGGTCGGACGAGCGGCTGACGGTGTCCCGGCTGGGCCGGCGCGGGCCGCTGCTGGGCGCCGCGGTGGGCGTGGTGCGGGCGGTCGTCGCGGACCCGGGCCGGTTCGCCGGCGGCTGACTCCCGGCCCGGGACGCACCGGAGCCCCCGGCCGGGCGGCAGGGGGCTCCGGGTGAGGAACGCGGGGGATCAGGCCTCGGAGGACGCCTCGGCGGCGACGATCTCGCGGCCGCCGGAGCGCGGGCCGCGCAGCACGGCCAGGTAGGCGACGCCGATGCCGATCAGCGCCCAGACCACCAGGACCACGATCGGCATGCCCAGGTTGGTGGAGCCGAAGTAGGCGATCGACTTGGTGGCACTGGTCCCGGCGCCGTTCGGGATCAGCGAGCCGATGGCCCGCCAGAACGGCGGCATCATCGGTGCCGGGTAGACGCCGCCGGCGCTCGGGTTGCCCAGCACCACGAAGATCAGCACCGCGACGCCGATGCCGATGACGTCGAACAGGCACTGCAGCGCCATGGTGAACGCGCCGACCGTGAACACCACCAGGGCGCCGATGCCGGTCAGGGCCAGGATCGAGCCGGGCAGCGCGTCCAGCACCGGTCCGGCGATGATCGTGCCGCCGAGGCCGGCGCCGACCGAGTACAGCGCCAGCACGCCGAGGCGGATCAGCAGGCGGTGGACGTTGGCGGGCTTGGAGCCGGCGCTGATGCCGAGGATCGAGGCGACCAGGTAGCCGCCGACGCACCAGCCGATGACCAGGTAGAACGCGGAGAGGCCGTTGGTGTCGCCCTTGGCGAGCGGCACGACGTCCTCGACCTTGACGGTGCGGCCCTGGGACTTGTCCAGCGCGGTGGTGATGGACTCGGCGGCCTTGGCGGCGGAGGTGCCGCGGGCGCCGCCGACCAGCAGGGTGTCCTCGGTGCCGGTCGGGTTCACGACCAGCGCGGCGTAGATCTTCTGGTCCTTGATCTGCTGGGTGGCCGTCTCGGCGTCCGGGGCGGTGACGGCCTTGACGGCGTCGTCCGGCACGGATTCCAGCCCCTGGACCAGCTTGGGGGTGACCTGCGGCGGGGCGACCACCGCGATCGACAGCTCGTGCGGGGCCGGGTGGTGCAGCGCCCCGACGTACGAGGTGATGAAGCCGAGCTGCAGCAGCAGCACGCCGATCACGAGCAGTGCCGCACGCGGTGTGACCGCGCCCTTCAGTTCAGCGACGAAACCCTGCCCCGGGGCGGCCATCCACATCTCCTTGTGTATTGGGGGAAAACGGATACTTCATACCATGAACTAGTTGGCTTGTCGCACCCCGCGCGCCGCGTTCCGGCCAACGCGGCTGCGGGATACTGGCGCGGTGAGTGACGAGGAATCCCTGCTGGCGGTGGAGCGCGAGGTCGCGCTGATGTTCCGGCGGGGCCGGGCCCGAGTGGCGGAGCTCTCACGCCGGGTGCACCCCGAGCTGGAGGGGATGGCCTACAGCATGCTCGGCTACATCGAGCAGGCCGGGCGGGTGCGGGTGACGGACGTCGGCGTGCACTTCGCGGTCGGCAAGGCCACGGTGAGCCGGCAGATCCGGGCGCTGGAGGAGCTGGGTCTGGTGGCCCGGGAGACGGATCCGCTGGACCGTCGGGCCGCGCTGGTCTCGCTGACCGAGGACGGGCGGCGGCGCTACCTGGCGGCCCGGGACGTCCGGATGCGGCGGGTGCGGGAGCTGCTGGGTAGCTGGTCGCCGGAGGACGTGGACCGCTTCGCGGTGCTGCTGCACCGCTTCAACGACGTGATCGGGGATCCGCCGGCGGAGTGACCGGTGGCCGGGCCCCGGGGCGGGGCCGGTCCGCGGCGGTTGGGGCCGGGCCCGGGGCGGCGGCTGGGGCGAGGCCTTTACTTGGGCTTGAAGAAAGTTGCCTTAGTCAACCATCGGGCCTATGGTTGCGTAAGGCAACGATTTTCCCTGCCCGCGCACCCCCGCCCCCCGCTCACTCCTCCCGCCGAAGGACCCAGATGACCGTCACAGCCGAGGCGACCGTCGGAGCCGCCGTCGACGATCAACCGATGACCCACCGGCAGGTGATGGAGGCGCTGTCCGGCCTGCTGCTCGGCCTCTTCGTGGCCGTGCTCTCGTCGACCGTCGTCTCCAACGCCCTGCCGCACATCCTCACCGACCTGCACGGCGGCCAGTCCGCCTACACCTGGGTGATCACCGCGGCCCTGCTGACCCTGACCGCCTCCACCCCGATCTGGGGCAAGCTCTCCGACCTCGTCAGCAAGAAGCTGCTGCTCCAGATAGCCCTGCTGATCTACATCGCCACCTCCGCCCTGGCCGGCCTCTCCCAGAACACCGCCGAGCTGATCGCCTGCCGCGCCCTCCAGGGCATCGGTGCCGGCGGTGTGGTCGCACTGGGCCAGATCTGTCTGGCCGCGATGGTCCCGCCGCGCGAACGCGGCCGTTACAGCGGCTACTTCGGCGCGGTCTTCGCGCTGGCCACCATCGGCGGACCGCTGATCGGCGGCGTCATCGTGGACACCTCGTGGCTGGGCTGGCGCTGGTGCTTCTACGTCGGCATCCCGTTCGCGCTGGCCGCGATCCTGGTGGTGCAGCGCACCCTCAAGCTGCCGGTGGTCAAGCGCAAGGCGAAGATCGACTACCTGGGCGCGCTGGTCATCACCGGCGCCGTCAGCCTGCTGATGATCTGGATCACGCTGGCCGGCACGAACTACGACTGGCTGTCCTGGCAGACCGCCGCGATGGTCGGCGGCGGCCTGCTGCTGGGCGCCCTGGCCGTGGTGATCGAGCGCCGCGCCGCCGAGCCGATCATCCCGCCGGACCTCTTCAAGTACCGCACCGTCACCCTGGCCGCGGTGGCCAGCGTGCTGGTCGGCGTCGGGATGTACGGCGCGACCACCTTCCTCAGCCAGTACTTCCAGCTGGCCCGCGCCAAGTCCCCGACCATGGCCGGCCTGATGACCCTGCCGATGATCCTCGGCCTGGCGCTCGCCTCCACCGTCGCCGGCCGGCTGATCACCAAGTACGGCAAGTGGAAGGCCTACCTGGTCGCCGGCACGGCGCTGCTCGCGATCGGTTTCGGCCTGCTCGCCACCGCCCGCGCCGACACCGACTACAAGCTGCTCTGCGTCTACATGGCGATCACCGGCATCGGCCTCGGCCTGACCAGCCAGAACCTGGTGCTCGCGGTGCAGAACACGGTGCCGCGCCACGAGCTCGGCGCGGCCAGCTCCGTGGTGACCTTCTTCCGCACCATGGGCGGCGCGATGGGCGTCTCCGCGCTCGGCGCGCTGATGAACAGCAAGGTGACCCACTACCTCGCGGAGAACCTGGCCGCCGCGCACATCCCGGCCGCGAGCGCGGCCGGCGGCGGGGGCATCCCGGACCTGCACAAGCTGCCCGCCCCGATCGTCCCGCTGGTGACGGACGCGTTCGGGCACGGCGTCGGCACCGTCTTCCTGTGGGCCGCGCCGTTCGCGGCGCTGGCCTTCGTCACGGTGCTGTTCATCCGGGAGACCGCGCTGAAGACCAGCCAGCAGGGCTGACTCCGGGCGGGGACGCGCGAACGGGCCGGGGAGTGTGGATCACACTCCCCGGCCCGTTCGGTTCGTCCCGCGCGCGGACGGCGGGAACCGTCGGACCGCGCCTACGGCGCGGCGATCAGGACCAGGCCGTAGACGACGGCCGCGGCGCAGAGGCCGAAGCAGGCGTAGGCGCCGGCCAGGGCCAGCCGGCCGCCGCCCGGCTCCTGGGCGGCCTCGCCCTCGCGGGCGCTCAGCGCGGCCTCGCGGCGGGACAGGGCCAGGATGCCGAGCGCGAAGACGGAGACCACGGCGACGGTGATGCCGAAGCTGGCACCGGCGGTCTGGGCCAGGGCGTTCCACTTGATGTGCATGGCGGGTGCTCCTCAGCCTGCGGCGCTCAGGCCGCGACCGTGGTCGAGGCGGGGGTGGGGGTGTTCGCGGGGGCGGCGGTGGCGGGGATCTCCACCGGGGTGACGTCGTTGACGTCGTTGACGTTGTCCGCGCTGATCGGCTGGCGGCGGGAGATCAGCCACATCGCGCCGGAGCCGGCCACCAGCACGGCGCCCACCAGGACGATGCCCCAGGTGCCCTGGCGGACCAGCAGCGCGGCACCGCCCGAGACCAGCGCGGCGGCCGGCAGGGTCAGCGCCCAGGTGTAGACCATGCGGCGCACCAGGCTCCAGCGCAGCTCGGCCTTCGGGCCGCCGAGGCCGGCGCCCATGATGCCGCCGGAGCAGACCTGGGTGGTGGAGAGGCCGAAGCCCATGTGCGAGGAGGTCAGGATGACGGTCGCGGCGGCCGACTCGGAGGCGAAGCCCTGCGGCGCCTTGATGTCGGCGAGACCCTTGCCCATCGAGCGGATGATCCGCCAGCCGCCCATGTAGGTGCCGAGCGCGATCGCGGCGCCCGCGGAGATGATCACCCAGGTGGGCGGCAGCGCGCCGTGCGGCAGGGCGCCGACCGACACCAGGGTCAGGGTGATGATGCCCATCGTCTTCTGGGCGTCGTTGGTGCCGTGCGCGAGCGAGATCAGCGAGGACGAGAAGATCTGGCCGGTCTTGAAGCCCTTGGTGGCGGTGGCCTCGTTGCCCTTGCGGGTGATCGCGTAGGCCAGCTTGGTGGCGCCCCAGGAGGCCAGGCCGGCGACCAGCGGGGAGGCGATCGCCGGGATCAGGATCTTGGAGAGGACGGTGTCGAAGTTGACGCCGTTCATGCCGACGCCGACCACGGTGGCGCCGATCAGGCCGCCGTACAGCGCGTGCGAGGAACTGGACGGCAGGCCGCGCAGCCAGGTCAGCAGGTTCCAGAGGATCGCGCCCGCCAGTGCGGCGAAGATGATCTCGGGGTGGATGCCGCTCTTCTCGTTGACGATGCCGCCGGAGATGGTGGTGGCGACCTTCACGGACAGGAACGCGCCCGCGAAGTTGAGGACGGCCGCGATGGTGACCGCGACCTTCGGCCTGAGGGCTCCCGTCGCGATGGAGGTGGCCATCGCGTTGGCGGTGTCGTGGAACCCGTTGGTGAAGTCGAAGGCGAGCGCCGTGATGATCACAACGGCTACCAGGAACGAGATGTGTTCCATACCCAAACAATCGTCGTAGTTGTCGCACGGACGTTGGTGTCGTCGCGACCGTAGGTCTGCTTGGTAAACGGAAGGTGAACTGAGCCGGGAATCGTGGTTCCGCTGGTGTCCCAGTGGTGTCCGGAAGCTTTCGGAGGGGTGTCGGCGGTCGCGCTGAGCTGGACATTAGCGAAGTTCGCCCCGGTTCGCTCCGGTTTGCTGAGAGCTGTCTCACAGATCAACCGAGAATTAACCTCCCAGTCCGGATGCGCCCTGTTTCCGGTGAGTAACCCGTGGGAGGATCTGCGGGATCCGGGGACGCCGGTGACAGGCTGGGGCGGGGAGGACCAACCCATGGGCGGGGCTGCACAGCGCACTGAATCGGCAGTCGTACGGCCCTGGCTGCGGGCGGCACTGCGTTGCGGAGCCGCCCTCGCGGCCGCCGCGCTCGCCCTCCCGCTCGCCGCGCAGGCCGCGTACGCCGCCCCCGATCCGGGCGCCTCGATCACCGCGGCCAGCCCGGGCGACGACCCGCTCGCCGCCGCCAAGGCCACCCTCGGCCCGCTGCTCGACCAGCTGCACACGCTCTACCAGAGCGCCGAGACCGCCACCGAGCAGTACAACGGCGCCGTCGCCAAGGTCGCCGAGCAGCAGGCCGCGCTCACCGACCTCCAGGGCCGGCTGGACCGCCAGCAGAAGCAGGTCGACGCCGGCACCGACATCGCCTCCCAGCTCGCCGCCGCCCAGTACCGCAACGGCGCCGCCTCCGCCTACGCCGAACTGCTGCTCTCCAAGGACCCGTACGAGGCCGTCACCATCGCGGAACTGCTCACCGCCGCCAGCCGCTCGCAGTCCGAGTTCCTGGACCGGCTGAAGACCGACCGCGAGGCCCTCGCCGGCCTGACGAAGCAGACCGAGGACGCGCTCAGGACCTCCCAGACGCTGGTCACCCAGCAGGACGCCGCCAAGGCCAAGGTCGCCACCGACCTCGCCTCCGTCGAGCAGCTGGTCTCCTCGCTCACCGGCGCCCAGCGCACCGAACTGGAGAAGCTGGAGAAGGCCAAGGCCGACGAGGCCCAGCTCGCCTTCCTCGCCTCCGGCGCCCTCGGCAAGGGCGAGCGCACCCCGTCGGCGGCCGGCCGCACCGCCGTCGCCTTCGCGCTCGCCCAGCTCAACAAGCCGTACCTGTGGGGCGGCGCGGGGCCGGACTCCTACGACTGCTCGGGCCTCACCTCGCAGGCCTGGCTGCACGCCGGGCTGCCGATCCCGCGCACCAGCCAGGAGCAGTGGGCCCAGCTCCCGCACATCGCGCTGAACCAGCTCCGCCCCGGCGACCTGGTCATCTACTTCGAGGGCGCCACGCACGTCGCGATGTACATCGGCGGCGGGCTGGTCGTCCAGGCACCTCGGCCGGGCGCCGTCATCAAGGTGTCGCCGATCGGCTCGATGCCGATCCTCGGGGCGGTGCGGCCCGACCCGTCCGGCGCGGCGGACGAGGCCGGCGGCAGCTGGAAGGTGCCCGACCTGCCCGCCGGCTGGGACACCGTCACCCCGATCGCGCCCAGCCCGGCCAACCAGGTCCCGACCGCCCCGGCCCCCGGCACGCCCGCCGACCCGCCGGCCACCCCGGGCACGCCGTCCACCACCCCGGGCACGCCCGCGGACACCGGCACCGGCACGCCGTCCGGCACCGGAACGCCCACCGACCCGGGGACGCCGTCCGGCACCGGCACCACCGCCCCCGGCACGCCCACCCCGACGCCGACCGGGACCGGCACCGGGACCGGCACGCCCGCCCCGACCGGGACGGGCACCCCGGCGCCGACCGGCACGGGCCCGGCGACGCCCATCCCGACCGGCGCCGGCACCCCGGGTTCCACCGGCACCGCCGCCTCCACCACCACCGGCTCGGCGAGCGCCGGGGCCCCGGGCAGCGCCACCGCGACACTGCCGCTCGGCACCAACTGAGTCATGAGGAAGGCCGCCCGGCGTCCGCGGACGCCGGGCGGCCTTCGCGTGCGTCACGCCGGGGCGCCGGTGTCCGGCTCGAAGCGGACGACCACGGCCTTGGAGGTCGGCGTGTTGCTGATGTCGGCGGTGGAGTCCAGCGGGACGAGCACGTTGGTCTCCGGGTAGTAGGCCGCCGCGCCGCCGCGGGCCACCGGGTAGTGGACCACCCGGAAGTGCGGGGCGCGCCGCTCGACGCCGTCCCGCCACTCGCTCACCAGGTCGACGAAGTCGCCCTCGGCCAGGCCGAGTTCGGCGGCGTCGGCCGGGTTGACCAGGACCACCCGGCGGCCGCCCTTGATGCCCCGGTAGCGGTCGTCCAGGCCGTAGACGGTGGTGTTGTACTGGTCGTGCGAGCGCAGCGTCTGCAACAGCAGGCGGCCCGGCGGGACCTCGGGGGCGGTGAGCGGGTTGACGGTGAAGTTGGCCTTCCCGGTCGCGGTGGGGAAGGTCCGGGAGTCGCGCGGGCCGTGCGGCAGGGTGAAGCCGCCGGGGCGGCGGACCTTCTCGTTGTAGTCCTCGAAGCCGGGGACGACCCGGGCGATCCGGTCCCGCAGGGTGTCGTAGTCGGTGGCGAAGTCCTCCCACGGCACGGTGTCCCCGGGGCCGAGGACGGCGCGGGCCAGCCGGCAGACGATCGCGGTCTCGGAGAGCAGGCCGGGGGCGGGCGGGCGCAGGCCGCCGCGCGAGGAGTGCACCTGGCCCATCGAGTCCTCGACGCTGACGAACTGGGCGCCGGCGCCGGTGACGTCCCGGTCGGTGCGGCCCAGGGTGGGCAGGATCAGTGCGCGGGCGCCGGTGACCACGTGCGAGCGGTTGAGCTTGGTGGAGACGTGCACGGTCAGCCGGCAGCGGCGCATCGCCGCCTCGGTGACGTCGGTGTCCGGGGTGGCCGCGACGAAGTTGCCGCCCATCGCGAAGAACACCCCGACCCGGCCGTCGCGCATCGCCCGGATGGTGTCCACCGAGTCGAGGCCGTGCGCGCGCGGCGGCTCGAAGCCGAACTCCTCGCCGAGCGCGTCCAGGAAGGCCGTCGAGGGCCGCTCGAAGATGCCCATCGTCCGGTCGCCCTGGACGTTGCTGTGCCCGCGCACCGGGCAGACCCCGGCGCCCGGGCGGCCGACGTTGCCGCGCAGCAGCAGGAAGTTG
This sequence comes from Kitasatospora sp. NPDC088861, assembly GCF_044750105.1. Classification (NCBI taxonomy): domain Bacteria; kingdom Bacillati; phylum Actinomycetota; class Actinomycetes; order Kitasatosporales; family Streptomycetaceae; genus Kitasatospora; species Kitasatospora sp. NPDC088861. Next base: position 183,613 of record NZ_JBIVJF010000008.1, on the reverse strand, counting down.
ACCACCTCGCGGATGGTCGGGACGGCGTGCTTGTGCTGGGTGAGGCCCATCGCCCAGCAGACGATGATCTTCCGGGAGCCCAGCACCAGCCGGCCGAGCTCCTCGATCTGCTCCCACGGCAGGCCGGTCGCGGCGAGCACCTCGGCGCGGTCGGTCGTTTCCGCCTGCGCCTCGAACTCCTCGAAGCCGTGGCAGTGTTCGGTGACGAAGGCGCGGTCGACGCCGTCCTGCTCCAGGATCATCCGGTTGAGCGCGCGGAACAGCGCCAGGTCCCCGCCGAGGCGGATCTGTAGGAACAGGTCGGTCAGCTTGGTGCCGTGGCCGACCAGGCCGCGCGCGTGCTGCGGGTTCTTGAAGCGCTCCAGGCCGGCCTCCGGCAGCGGGTTCACGCTCACGATGGTGGCGCCGGCCCGCTTGGCGCGCTCCAGCGCGGAGAGCATCCGGGGGTGGTTGGTGCCCGGGTTCTGGCCGGCCACGATGATCAGGTCGGCCTGGTAGAGGTCCTTGAGGCTGACGCTGCCCTTGCCGACGCCGAGCGTCTCGGTGAGCGCCGAACCGGACGACTCGTGGCACATGTTGGAGCAGTCCGGCAGGTTGTTGGTGCCCAGCCGGCGGGCGAACAGCTGGTACGCGAAGGCGGCCTCGTTGCTGGTCCGCCCGGAGGTGTAGAAGGCGGCGCCGTCCGGGGTGTCCAGGGCGCGCAGTTCCTCGGCGATCAGCGCGAAGGCGTCGTCCCAGGAGACCGGCGTGTAATGGGTGGCGCCCTCGTCGAGCAGCATCGGCTGGGTGAGGCGGCCCTGCTGGCCCAGCCAGTAGCCGGAGCGCCCGGCCAGCTCGGCGACCGGGTGGGCGGCGAAGAACTCGGCGCGGATCCGGCGCTCGGTGGCCTCCTCGGCGACGGCCTTGGCGCCGTTCTCGCAGAACTCCGCCGTGTGCGTCTTCCCCGGCTCCGGCCAGGCGCAGCCGGGGCAGTCGAAGCCGTCCGGCTGGTTGACCTTGCGCAGCGTGGCGAGGGTGCGGAGGGGGCCCATCTGCTCGGCGGCCATCCGCAGGCTGTGGCCGACCGCGGGCAGCCCGGCCGCCGCGTGCTGGGGCGCGGACACCTCGGGGGCGTCCTGCGCCGGGTCGCTCTGCGGGGCCTGCTTGGCCATGACCGCTTCTCCTCGGCTCTGCTCGTCCGGCGGCCGCGACACCGGGGCCGTCGGGCCCGCCGCTTCGTCGCGGGGGCTCAGGGCCCATCCTTCCATCCGGGTGAAGGCGGGGGGAGGGGGGCCGAACGGGCGTCGGTGGAGTCGGAGAGGCCGGGGTGGGCCCTGGAACCCGCTGCCGGGCCCACCCCGGGGCCCGCCCTCAGGCCCCCCTCGTCCGGCCGGAGGGCGGGCGCGGCGGTGGCGGGGTGCGCTGACCGCACGGCGGAGCAGGGGCGGCGACCGCCGACAGCGCGGCGAGGCGGGTGCCCTGGCGGCGGCGGGCGGGCGGGGGATCGTCGACGGGCCCCGGGGCGGCGGCCGGGAGCGCGGCCAGCGCCCGCAGCAGCGCGCGGGCGGCGGCGTCGTTCTGCCGGAATCCCGGGGAGTTGGTGCGGGGCCGGGCGAAGGCGGCGGCGGCGCGCAGGCTGGTGTGCGGGCCGAGTGCGGTGCGCCGGGGGTGCGGGGCGCCGCCCAGGGCCGGGTCGAGCAGCCGGCTGTCGCCGGGGGCGATGGTGACCAGGCCGGAGCGGTGGGTGTAGTCCTCGTCGGCGACCACCTCCTCCACGAGTCGCCCGGCGCGGTGCAGTTCGCGTAGCACCGGGTCGAGGGTGCGGGTCAGCTGGTGCTTGGGCAGGTACGCCTCGACCAGGGCGGTGGCGGCGACGGTGTGGCCCGGCACGGTGTCGCCGCCGGCCCGCCAGGTGCCGGTGGCCTCGTCCCGTTCGACCCGGACGCCCGCGCCCAGGAAGCGCACGATCCCGGCCTCGGAGAGGGCGAGCAGCTGGCGCAGCCGGAAGCCGGGCGGGCCGGAGGCGAGGTAGCTGAAGTAGCCGAAGAACCACCCGTCCACCTCCTCGGCGACCGAGCGGGCGGTGAGCCGGCCGGTCGCGAGGATGCGCGGGAGCTGGCCGAACAGCGAGAGCAGGGCGAGGAAGGCACCGAGGTCGGCGCTGTGCGCGGGGTCGGCGCGGCGGTCGGCGTCGGCGGTGACGTAGGCGCGCAGGTGCTGCTGGAGCTCCTCGGCGGAGCCGAGTTCGAGGCCGGCCAGCGGGTGGTCGAGCCGTTCGAAGTCGATCCGGTCGGCCGGGTCGGGTACGGCCTCGGCGACCAGGGCGGCCAGGGCGGGGGAGTACCAGTCGTGCCGGTCGAACCGGGCCAGGAACTCCGGCCAGGGCAGCGCGGTGCGCTCGGGGTGGGCGTGGAACAGCTCGTGGTAGTGCCCGAAGGCGGTCTCCTTGGCCATCAACGGCCAGAAGTCGCGCCGGAGTTCGAGCGAACCGCCGGTGGCGAGGACGGTGTCCACGGCGGTCGCGTCGAAGTACCGGGGGAGCGGGGCGGGCGGCCCCTGGAGGCGGTAGCCGGTCTTGGAGTGGTACGGGACTCCGCGCCGGGAGCCGAGGTGCAGCACCGGTTCGCGGCCGGACGGGCGGTAGCGCAGCCCGTCCCCGGTGGGCTCGAAGCGGCCGCCGCGCCCTTCGGTGAGCAGGGCGACCAGGTCGACGGAGGCCAGGCCGAGGCCGCGCAGCACGACGTGCTCGCCGGGGACGATGCCGTCCAGGTCGGCGTCGGCGGAGTAGGCGGGCGGGAGGTGGAAGCGGCCGTGCCGGGCGGCGAAGTCGGCGTCGGCGGCGTACCGGGGGTGCGGGGTGGAGTCGAGGTGGCCGAGGGTGAGGGCGACGTGGTCGGCGGTGAGCGTGCGGCCGGTGAGGTGGACGGTCTGCGGGCCGTCGGGCGGGCCGTCGATCCGCCGGACGGTGTCCCGGTGCACGGTGACCGTGACGTGCGGGGGCAGGTCGGCGACGGCGCGGCGGAACGCCCAGTCCAGGTAGGCGCTCTGGGCCCGGCGGGTGGGGAAGTCGGTGGGCGCGAGGGCGTCCAGTTCGGCCCGGACGGCCGGGTCGGCGACCTCCCGGTAGGGCGCGAACTCCCGCCGCCGGAGCGCCCATTCGGCCAGCGAGGGGCCCGGGCGGACCGGCCCGTCGATGGTCGAGCGCTCGTCGGTGAACATGGTGACGTCCTCGGCCATCGAGTTCATCCGCAGCAGCGGGGACTGTTCGTGGCGCCAGATCCGGCCCGCGCCGGGCGGGTGCGGGTCGACCAGGTGGACGTGCAACGGCCTTTCGGCGGGCAGGAGTTCGGCCGCGTTGGCGGCGATCCGCTCCAGCAGCCCGGTGCCCCGCGGGCCCGCGCCGACGATCACCAGAAGACTCATGCCGCCACCTCCCGCAGCCGCCGTAGGGCGGCCCGGGCCCGCTGGAGCGGGGTGGGCGGCAGGCCGTCCCGGGTGGCGCCCTTGGCGTAGTGGCGCTCGACGTAGTACTGGCCGACGGACAGCAGGGTGGTGACCACCAGGTACCAGATGGTGGCGACCACCAGCATCGGGATGACCCGGTACGACTGCAGGTAGACCAGCTGCACCGAGTAGAGCAGGTCGGAGACGGCCAGCACGCTGACGATGCTGGTGCCCTTGAGCGCGCTGATCAGCATGTTCCCGGCGGTCGGCACGATCGAGCGCATCGCCTGGGGGACGACGATCCGGCGCAGCACCCGCCACCGGCCGAGGCCGAGCGCCGAGGCGGCCTCCAGCTGGCCGCGGTCGACGGACAGGATGCCGCCGCGGATCACCTCGGCGGCGTACGCGGTCTCCAGCAGGGTGAGGCCGATGACGGCGGTGAGGGTGGGGCCGATCAGGTTGACGGTCTTGACGGTGACGAACTCGGGGCCGAACGGGATGCCCAGGCCGAGGGTCGGGTAGAGCGCGCCGATGTTGAAGAAGAACAGCAGCTGCACCAGCGGCGGGGTGGAGCGGAAGATCCAGATGTAGCCCCAACCCAGGGTGCGCAGCACCGGGTTGCCGGACATCCGCATGACGGCGAGGCCGGTGCCGAGGACGAAGCCGAGGGCGAGGGTGACGGCGGTGAGCCAGAGGGTCAGGGTGAGGCCGTTGAGCACCGACCCGGCGGTGAACCAGTCGGCGACCACGTCCCACTGGAAGGCCTTGTTGCGCACCACGGAGTTGACGGCCATCGCGGCCAGCAGCAGCGCGATCCCGGCGCAGACCCACTGCCCGGGCCGGCGGCGGGCGACGATCCGGGCGGCGGGGTCGGGCGGCGGGCCGGGGCGGTCGGGGCGGTCGGGGGCGGTGGCGCCCGCGGGGGCGGGGGTGGAGCGGGCGGGGAGGAGGTCCTGCGGGGTGGCCATGGCGGCGGCTCCTGGCGGAGGTGCGGGCGGGCGGGAGGTACGGGTGTGGTCACGTACGGCCGTCGCACCGGCCCGCGTCCCTCAACACGGCCGGCGCTGTGCACTGCACTCCGCCGTGATCGTACGCATGCGCGATCGACGGCTGTCAAGGGTGGTCCGGGCCCCGACCGGGGCCCGGCGCGGACCGGTCGCAGGGCGACAGGAGATCGCAACAGAGCGGCAATGATGGGTGGTTGACGGACCACTTGGCGGGCTGTTCAACTTGAGGCCATGTACGCCGAGCAGCCCCTGGTCACCCGCGACCACATCGACTTCGGTCGGGTGTGGTCCGCGGCGTGTCGCGGCTGACCCGGCAGCGGGCCGCCCGTCCGGCCCTGATCTCCCGCGGGGAGCCCTCCCTCGGTCTGCCCCGCCGCGGGCCGGGACCAGCCGTCCGCAGCTGACGGCGTCCCAGGCGCACGCTGCCGTCCGACGACCTCGCACTGAACTCCGGCAGTACTCCCTCGTCCACGCCTGCCTCCCACCTCCTCCCGCCGCGCGCGCCGACCCCACCGTCGGCGCGGCCGCCGCGCACCCGTGTCCACGGCCGCCCCGCCCCGGCCGGCTCCGGCCTGCCCACCCGCAGTCCACCGGACTCCGCTCACCCCGAAAGGTTCCGCCATGCCCGTCGAATTCCTCGGTATCGCCGCCACCGGCGACGGCTCGGAGACCACCCCCCGCTCCACCGCGGCCTTCGACCGCGACTACACCCTGCGGCTGGCCCGGGCCCACGAGGACCACGGCTGGGACCGGGTGCTCTTCGCGTACGGCGCCGGCTCCCCGGAACCCGCAGCCGCGGCGGCCTTCCTCGCCTCGCACCTGGACCGGCTGCAGATCCTGCTGGCGCACCGGCCGAACGTCTCCTACCCGACCTTCGCCGCCAAGACCTTCGCGACCCTGGACCAGATCAGCGACGGGCGGCTGACCGTCCACTTCATCACCGGCGGCAGCGACCACGAGCAGCAGCGCGAGGGCGACTTCCTGTCCAAGGACGAGCGCTACGAGCGCACCCGCGAGTACATCGGCATCGTCAAGAAGGCGTGGACCAGCCGGGAGCCCTTCGACCACGAGGGCGCCCACTACCGCTTCAACGACTTCGTCTCCGACGTCTTCCCCGTCCAGCAGCCGCGCCCCGGGGTCTCCTTCGGCGGCTCCTCGGACGCCGCCTACGCGGCCGGCGGCGCCGAGGCGGACGTCTACTGCCTGTGGGGCGAGCCGCTGGCCCGCACCGCCGAGCAGATCGAGCGGGTGAAGGAGGCGGCCCGGGCCGCCGGGCGCACCGACGTGCCGCGGATCCAGGTGGCGTTCCGGCCGATCATCGCGCCGACCGAGGAACTGGCCTGGGAGAAGGCGCACCGGACGGTGGCCGCGATCAAGGCCCGCCGGGAGTCCGGGGAACTCGTCCGCCGGGGCCGCCCGCTCGGCGCCGCAGCGCCCGAGAACACCGGCTCCCAGCGGCTGATCGAGATCGCCGAGGCCGGCGAGCGCTACGACCGCGCGCTGTGGACCCCGACCGCCGCGGCCACCGGCGGGGCCGGCAACTCCAACGCCTTGGTCGGCACCCCGGAGACGGTCGCGGAGGCGCTGCTCGACTACTACGACCTCGGAGTGGACATCCTCTCCGCCCGCGGCTACCACCTGCTCGACGACGCGATCGACTTCGGCCGCCACGTCATCCCGATCGTCCGCGAGGAGGTCGCCAAGCGGGACGCCGCCAAGGCCGCGGCGGCGGCCGAGCGCGCCGAGCGGACCGAGCGGGACCGGCACCAGCTGATCGCGGTGCAGGCGTGAGCGCTCCGGACCGGTGGGCCGGCCCGGCGGCCGGGTTCCGCCGGGTCACCATCGACGACCCGCTGGTCGAACCGCTGCTGCGCGAGCTCACCCACGAGTACGTCAGCCGCTACGGCCCCGAGGCGCACCAGGAGATGACCCGCTACCCCCGGGACGCCTTCGCCGAGCCGCACGGCGTCCTGCTGCTCCTGCTGGAGGACGGCGAGCCGGTCGCCGGCGGCGCGTACAAGCGGTACGACGAGCGCACCGCCGAGCTGAAGCGGATGTGGACGCACTCCGCGCACCGCCGCCGCGGCCTGGCCCGTCGGGTGCTGGCCGAGCTGGAGCGGACGGCGGCCGCCGCCGGCTACGCCCGGATCTACCTCACCACCGGTCCGCGCCAGCCCGAGGCCAGGGGCCTCTACCTGGCGTCCGGCTACACCCCGCTGTTCGACGTCGCCGCCGATCCCCTGACGATCGGCCCGCTTCCCTTCGAGAAGCACCTGCCGGTGCTGGCTCCGACCCCCTGAAAGGCCCCCCGTGAGAAGCACCACCGTCCGCCGCCGCCTGCTCGCGGCCACCGCCCTGCTGCCGGTGCTGGCGCTGGCCGCGTGCGGCTCGGACCCGAAGATCGCGGGCCCGGCGGGGGCGAGCGGGCCCGCCGCCACCGCCGTCTCCCAGGACGTCGTCTCCGGCCTCGCGAAGTCGGACGCCGCCGCCGCGCTGCTGCCCGAGGAGGTCCGCAAGGCCGGCACGCTGACCTTCGGCGCGTCCTTCGGCTCGCCGCCCACCGCCTTCTACGCCGACCAGGCCACCAAGAAGCCGGCCGGGATCGACGTGGACTTCACCGATGCGGTGGCCAGGCTGCTCGGGCTGACCGTGCAGCGCCAGGAGGCCGCCTTCGAGACCATCCTGCCCGCCCTGGACAGCGGCAAGTTCGACGTCGGCACCGGCAACTTCGGGGTCACCACGGCCCGGTTGAAGACCATCGACTTCGTCACCTACATCGACGACGGCCAGGGCTTCGCCATCCGCAAGGACAACCAGGCCGTCCAGCCGGTCACCGACCTGCTCCAGCTCTGCGGGCTGACCATCGGCACCGGCGCCGGCACCACCTTCGAGACCACGCTGAACGCGAAGCGCAACGCCTGCACCGACGCCGGGAAGAAGCCGTACGAGGTCAGGGCGTTCAGCGACCCCGGGGCCGTGCTCACCGGCCTCCAGCAGGGCCGGGTCGACGTCCTGATGTCCACCATCAACGGCCTGCGCTACCAGGCCGCGCAGGAGGTCTCCGGGACGCGCTTCCTCGGCGAGTTCCACCGGCTGGACGTCGGCTTCGCGTTCAAGAAGGGCTCGAAGCTCACCCCGGCCTTCCAGGCGGCGGTCAACCAGCTGATCAAGGACGGGACGTACGAGCGGATCCTCAAGAAGTGGGGGGTCGCCGAATCGGCGATCAAGGAGTCCCTGATCAGCCCGCCCGAACACCAGTGATCCCCGGGTCTGCCGAAGGAGCCCCCCGATGACCGCCAGCACCACCGCGACGTCCCAGGCCCAAGCCGAGGCTCAAGCCGAGGCCCAGGCCCAGGCCCAGGCCCGGGTCGAGCGGGCACCGGCGTCCGGACCCGATCCCGGTCCGGGCACCGGCGCCCGTCTGGACCTCGACGAACTGGCCGCTCTGCGGGCCGTCCCCGCCCGGCACCCCTGGCGCTGGGGGATCGGGGTCGCCGCCCTCGTCGTGCTCGCCCAGTTCGCCCACGGCCTGGCCACCAATCCCGGCTGGGACTGGGCCACCTTCCGGGTCTACTTCACCGCCGACACGATCGTCCAGGCGGTCGGCCGCACCCTCGAACTCACCGTCTACGGCACCGGGCTGGGCTTCCTGCTGGGCGCCGTGGTGGCCGCGATGCGGCTGTCCCGCAGCGCGATCCTCCAGTCCATCGCCTGGGCGTACGTGTGGGTGTTCCGCTCGATCCCGCTGATCGTCCAGCTGGTGTTCTGGTTCAACCTGTCGTACCTCTACAAGCGGTTCGGGATCGGCATCCCGTTCGGCCCGACCTTCGGGGACTTCGAGACGGTCGGCGTGCTGAGCGCGCTCGGCGCCGCCGTGCTCGGCCTCGGGCTGCACCAGGCCGCGTTCGCCGCCGAGATCATCCGCGGCGGCGTCATCGCGGTGGACGCCGGCCAACGGGAGGCCGCCACCGCGCTCGGCATCCCGCGCTGGCGCCAGGGCTGGCGGATCGTGCTGCCGCAGGCGATGCGCGGCATCCTGCCGGCCGCCGCCAACGAGGTGATCTCACTGCTCAAGGGCACCTCGGTGGTCTACGTGATGGCCATCGGCGAGCTCTTCTACCAGGCCCAGGTGGTCTACGGCCGGACCGGCCGGGTGGTGCCGCTGCTGATGGTCGCCACCGTCTGGTACGTGCTGCTGACCACGGTGCTGTCCATCGGCCAGTACTACGTCGAGCGCTACTTCGCCCGCGGCGCGCAGCGCACCCCGCCGCCCACCCCGCTCCAGCGCGCCCGGGCCTTCGTCCGGAGCCTGCCCGCCCGCACGCCGACCGCCCGCACGCCGACCACTCGCGCAGCGACCGCGCGCACCACCGGAGGACGTCGATGACCACGCTCACCAGGACCGAACCGGCGGCCGCACCGATGGTGCAGGTCCGCGGCCTGCACAAGAGCTTCGGGCCACTGGAGGTGCTGCGCGGCGTCGACCTGGACGTCCCGGTCGGCTCGGTCACCGTGGTGCTCGGCCCGTCCGGCTCCGGCAAGTCCACGCTGCTGCGCGCGATCAACCACCTGGAGAAGCTCGACGGCGGCTACGTCGCCATCGACGGCGAGCTGATCGGCTACCGGCGCTCCGGCGACCGGCTGTACGAGCTCAAGGAGCGCGAGGTGCTGCGCCAGCGCACCCACATCGGCTTCGTGTTCCAGAACTTCAACCTGTTCCCGCACCTCACCGTGCTGGAGAACCTGGTCGAGGCGCCGATCGCCGCGCTGCGCCGCCCCAGGGCCGAGGCCAGGGCGACGGCGCTGGCGTTGCTGGAGCGGGTCGGGCTGGCCGACAAGGCCGCCGCGTACCCCCGGCAGCTCTCCGGCGGCCAGCAGCAGCGGGTGGCGATCGCCCGGGCGCTGGCCCTGGAGCCGAAGGTGCTGCTGTTCGACGAGCCCACCTCGGCGCTCGACCCGGAGCTGGTCGGCGAGGTGCTGGACGTCATCAAGGACCTCGCCCGGACCGGCACCACCATGATCGTGGTCACCCACGAGATCGGCTTCGCCCGCGAGGTCGCCGACACCGTCGTCTTCATGGACGGCGGCGTGGTGGTCGAGCAGGGCCCGCCGGCCGAAGTCCTGGACCGCCCCCGGCACGAACGCACCCGGGCCTTCCTCGCCAAGGTGCTCTGAGCCGAGGTGCTCTGAACCGAGGTGCCCTGAGCCGAGGTGCTCCAGCCCTCCCCACTGCACCGAAACCCCCTTCACCGAGCAGGAGTTCCGCCATGCCCCTACCCCGTCGCGCCCTGGTGACCGCCGCCGCCGCCCTCGCCGCCGCCCTCGCCCTGACCGCCTGCGGCGGCGCGTCCTCGGGAGCCACGGCGGAACTCGCCCCGGCCAAGGGCAGCACCGCGCCGAACGGCGCCGTGGTGAACCTGACGGCCGAGCAGAACCGGGTGACCACGGCCAAGGTCGACGCGATCGCGGCGCTCGTCCCGGAGGAGATCAGGCGGAGGGGGACGCTGGCCGTCGTCGACTCCCTCGGCACCACCCCGCCGCTGGACTTCTACGCCAACGACGACAGGACCATCATCGGCGTCGAGCCGGACATCGCCGCCCTGGTCGGCAACGTGCTCGGCCTCAAGGTCGAGTTCAACCCGGTCTCCTGGGAGAACATCTTCGTCGGCCTGGACAGCGGCAAGTACGACGTCGGCCTCTCCAACATCACCGTCACCGAGGCGCGCAAGGAGAAGTACGACTTCGCCACCTACCGGCTGGACGTCCTCGGCTTCGAGGCCAGGAAGGGCAGCGGCCTCAAGGTCGCCGGTGCCAAGGACCTGGCGGGCAGGTCGGTCGGCGTCTCCTCCGGCACCAACCAGGAGAAGCTGCTGATCTCCTGGAGCGAGGAGAACACCAGGAACGGCCTCAAGCCGATCGACATCAAGTACTTCCAGGGCACCGAGTTCTACCTGGCGCTCTCCTCCGGCCGGATCGACGCCTACGTCGGCCCCAATCCCAGCCTGGCCTTCCACGTCGCGCAGACCGGCGAGACCGAGATCGTCGGCACCTACTCGGGCGGCGGCGCGGACGTCCTCGGCAAGATCGCCGCGACCACCCGCAAGGGCAACGGGCTGGTCCGGGCGCTCAACGAGGCGCTGAACGAGGTGATCAGGAACGGCAGCTACGGCCAGGTGCTCAAGCGCTGGGGCCTGGACAACGAGGCCGTGCCGACCTCCGAGGTCAACCCGCCCGGGTTGCCCAAGCAGTAGGGCCCGTCCGTTCACCCGTTCGCCGCCCCCCGCCGCTATGGTGACCCCTCCGGCGGCGAACACCGCCCGGACACGGCGGACTTGGGGGAGGACATGCAGCAGGGGGAGGTGCTCGACGGCCGGTACCGGCTGGACGAGTGGCTGGGCAGGGGCGGCTTCGGTGTGGTCTGGAAGGCGACCGACCGGCGGCTCGACCGCGAGGTCGCGGTCAAGCTGCTGCTGGCGGAGCACGCCGCCGACCGGGAGGCCGTCGGGCGGTTCGTCCGCGAGGCCCGCACGGCCGGCGGTCTCTCCAATCCGCACATCGTGACCGTGTACGACTACGGCCTGGTCGCGACCGCCGCCGGGGGGACCCACTACCTGGTGCTGGAACTCGTCCGCGGCCGGGCCCTGTCCGACATCCTCAAGGACGGCGCCCCGGACCAGGAGGCCGCGCTGAAGTGGATGCGCCAGGTCTGCAAGGCACTGGACGCCGCGCACCGCTCGGGCGTCGTCCACCGCGACATCAAGCCCGAGAACGTGATGGTCGACGCGGGCGGCAAGGCCAAGGTGCTGGACTTCGGCATCGCCCGGCTGCTCACCCAGTCCGCGGTGCTCACCTCCACCGGCAGCGTGGTCGGCACCGTCCCGTACCTGGCGCCCGAGTGCTGGTCCGGCGCCGCCGTGGACGGCCGGGCCGACCTCTACGCGCTCGGCGTCATGCTGTACGAACTCTGCACCGGGCGGCGCCCGTTCCGCGCCTCCTCGGCCGCCGAGTACATGTACAAGCACCTGGAGGAGACCCCGCCCCGGGTGCGCAGCACCGATCCGGCGCTGGCCGACCTGGTCGCCGGGCTGCTCGCCAAACGGCCCGCGGACCGGCCGGCCACCGCCGCCGAGGTGCTGGAACGGCTGCGCCGGATCCGGCCGGGGGTGCTCCGCCCGGACGACCCCAGCCCGGAGCAGCTGCGCCGCCGGGCCGACCAGGCCTGGCGGCGCGGCGCGCAGGGCGCCCCCGGGGAGGCCGTCGAGATGCTCACCGCGCTCATCCCCGACCTCGCCCGGATCTGCGGCCCGGCCGACCCGCGCACCCTGCGCACCTGCCACGACCTGGCCCTCTGGCTGGCCCAGGACGGCAGCCCGGGCGCCGCCGTCGCGCTGCTGCGCGAGCTGGCCGCGGAGCCGGCCGCCGAACCGGACGTCCGGGCCGACGCGCTGCGCGACCTGGACCGCTGGCACCGGGAGGCCGCCCGGAGCGGGCCGGGCCGGCCGCGGGCGCTGAGCCTGGCCGGCCTGCTCGGCGGCGGCCCGCAGGGCGGCTGAGGGCCCTCGGCGCCGTACGGACGGGAGGCTGTCAACCGTGCGGGCCGCTGATTCGGCGCCTGCGGCGACTGTGGGAATTGATAGGAATCCGCCCATCGGGACTGTCTGGTTCACCGACCGGTGGCGTTGATATACCTCGTTGCCGGAGTCGGGCGCGGTGTCTTCGGCCGCCCCGGCGAGCTACGACGAAAAGGCTGGTGACGGATCGATGAAGCTCCTCCGCGTCGGACCCCCGGGCGCCGAGCGCCCGGTCGTGCTGGGCCAGGACGGCATCGGGTACGACCTCTCCGGGCGTGCCCGGGACATCGACGGGGCCTTCCTGGCCGGGCTGGACGCCGCCGCCCTGGCGCGGGACGTGGCCGCCGGGGCGCTGCCCCGGGTGGACCTCGCCGGGCAGCGGGTGGGCGCGCCGGTCGCCCGTCCGGGCAAGGTGGTCGGCATCGGGCTCAACTACCGCGACCACGCCGCCGAGGCCGGGGTCGCGGCCCCGGACGAGCCGGTGATCTTCCTCAAGCCGAGCTGTACCGTGGTCGGCCCGTACGACGAGGTGCTGGTGCCGCGCGGCGGCGAGAAGACCGACTACGAGGCCGAGCTGGCCCTCGTGATCGGCCGCACCGCCCGCTACCTGGCCGGGCACGAGGAGGCCGCGGCGGTGATCGCCGGCTACACGATCGCCAACGACGTCACCGAACGGGCCTTCCAGTTCGAGCGCGGCGGCCAGTGGGACAAGGGCAAGTCGGCGGAGACCTTCACCCCGCTGGGGCCCTGGCTGGTCACCGCGGACGAGGTGACCGACCCGCAGCAGCTGCCGCTGCGGCTGTGGGTCAACGGCGAGCTGCGGCAGGACGGCAACACCGGCGAGATGATCTTTCCGGTTCTCGAACTGGTCCGCTACGTCAGCCAGTTCATGGTCCTGGAGCCGGGCGACGTGATCGTCACCGGCACCCCGGCCGGCGTCACCCTGGGCCACCCCGGTACGCCGTTCCTGGCCCCGGGCGACATCGTCGAGATCGAGATCGAGGGCCTCGGCCGCCAGCGGCAGGTGCTCGGCACGGCGTAACGCCCCGCCGGCGCGGCACCGGCCGCCCCGACCCCGGGCACGGGGGTCGGGTCACCGGGCCGCCAGCACCTCGCGCAGCCGCTCGGCCCGCGACGCCTGCGGCCCCTCCAGCGCGAGCAGCAGGGCCAGCACCTGCGCGGTCTGCGGGTCGTGCAGCGCGGTCGCCGCCGCCATCGCCGTGAACTGGTCCACCAGCCAGTCGCGCAGCTCGCCCACCGGCAGCGTGCGCCCCTCGTCCAGCCAGGTCAGCGACGCGCCCTCGACCACCGCGATCCACGAGCGCACCAGCAGCGTCAGCCGGGGCCCGGCCTCCCGCACGCCGAGGTGCCGCAGGGTCCGCTTGAGCGCCGCCCGCCGGACGTCGTCGACGATCGCCGAGGTGCGGGCCGTCTCCACCACCGAACCGCCGCGCAGCAGCGCCGAGTAGCCGGCGTCGTGCTCGGCCACGAAGGCGAAGTAGCCGTCCAGGACGGCCGCCAGCTGCTCGGACGGGGTCCCGGCCAGCGGGACGGCGAAGCGGCTGGTCAGCTCGTCGGCCGCGCTGCGCAGCGCGGCCTCGTACAACTGCTGCTTGCCGCCCGCGAAGTAGCGGTAGACCAGCGGGCGGGAGGCTCCGGCGGCCTCGGCGACGTCGTCCAGGCCCACCTCCTCGGGCGGCCGGGCGGCGAACAGTTCCAGGGCGACCGCGATCAGCTGTTCACGACGCTGCTGCACCGGCAGTCGCCGGTAGCCGGTGCGGCGCGGGCGGGGGCCGGGTGCGGCCGGGGCGGGCACCTGGTCGGTTGCCGTGGTGGGGCGGGCTTCCATGGCGGTCAGCGTAATGGGCGTGGGCCCGATCGGATCCTGTCGCGCGCGGCGGTTTCCCGAACGTGTGTTTGTCCGGGCCCGCCCGGCGGCGGTCGGCCGGTGCATGTCACCGATCGCCCGGTAAAGGCTTGCAATCGGCCCTCGCCACGCCATGATGTCCGAATGGTTGAAGAACTGATCACCTCCGACGCCACCACCCCGCGTCGCATCGCCGACGGTTACGTCCGGGCCCTGGCCGAACTCGACCCGCTGACCGCGGTCTACCTGGGGTTCAGCCCCGAGGACGACCGGCTGCCCGACCTCTCGCCGGCCGGTGCCGAGGCGATCGCCGACCTCGGCCGCCGCACCCTGGCGGCCCTTGCCGAGGCCGAACGCTCCGACGCCGCGCAGGACGAGGCGGAGCGCCGCTGCGCCCGGCTGCTGCGCGAGCGGCTGACCGCCTCCCTCGCCGTCCACGAGGCCGGGGAGAACTTCCGCGCGGTGCGCAACCTGGGCTCCCCGGTGCACGAGGTCCGGGACGTCTTCACCCTGATGGGGACCGACACCGAGGCCGAGTGGCAGGTGGTCGGCCGCCGGCTGGCCCGCGTCCCGCTCGCGCTGGCGCAGTACCGGGAGACGCTGGCCGCCGGCATCGAGCGCGGCCTGCTGTCCGGCCCGCGCCAGGTGGCCACCGTGGTCGGGCAGCTCGGCGAGTGGCTGGAGGGGGACGTACCCGGCGGCTGGTTCGGCGAGTTCGTCCAGGGCGCGCCGGAGGGCCTGCGCGCCGAGCTGTCCGGGCCCGCGCTGGCCGCCGGGGAGGCGCTGGCCGCCCTGCGCGACTGGCTGCGCGACGTCTACGGCCCGGCCGCCGCGGACACCCCCGACACCACCGGCCGCGAGCGCTACCGCCGCTTCGTCCGCTTCTGGACCGGCTCCGACCTGGACCTGGACGAGGCCTACACGTGGGCCTGGGGCGAGTTCCACGACCTGCTCGCGCAGATGGAGGCCGAGGCCGAGAAGGTACGTCCGGGCGCCGGCCCGATGGCGGCGATGAAGTGGCTGGAGGCGGACGGCCCGGCCGTGGAGGGCGCCGAGGCCACCCGCGTGTACCTCCAGGAGCTGATGGACCAGGCGGTCCGGGACCTCCAGGGCACCCACTTCGACCTGGCCGAGCCGATCACCCGGGTCGAGTCGAGGATCGCCCCGCCCGGCAGCGCGGCCGCGCCGTACTACAGCGCGCCCTCGCTGGACTTCAGCCGCCCCGGGCGGACCTGGCTGCCGGCGCTCGGCCGGGAGCGCTTCCCGGTCTGGGACCTGGTCTCCACCTGGTACCACGAGGGCGTCCCGGGCCACCACCTGCAGCTCGCGCAGTGGAACTACGTCGCGGACCGGCTCTCCACCTACCAGGTCAGCCTGGGTGGGGTGAGCGCCAACCTGGAGGGCTGGGCGCTGTACGCCGAGCGCCTGATGGACGAGCTCGGCTACCTCACCGACCCGGGACACCGCCTCGGCTACCTCAACGCGCAGATGATGCGCGCGCTGCGGGTGATCGTCGACATCGGCATGCACGCGGGCCTGGACTTCCCGGCCGACTCCCCGTACCTGCCGGGCGAGCCGGTCAGCCCGGAGGCGGCCCGGGAGTTCTTCGGCCGGTACTGCGGCCTGACCCCCGACTACCTGGACAGCGAACTGGTCCGCTACCTGGGCATGCCCGGCCAGGCGATCGGCTACAAGCTGGGCGAGCGCGCCTGGCTGCGCGGCCGGGCGGCGGCGCGGGCGGCGCACGAGGCGCGCGGCGAGGAGTTCGACCTCAAGGCCTGGCACATGGCGGCGCTCTCGCAGGGCTCGCTGGGGCTGGACGACCTGGTCGAGGAGCTGTCCGCGCTGTAGGGCGGCCGCCGGCCCCGGGCCTCGTCCGCGAGCCCCGGGGCCGCTGGTCCTTTGGCCCGAAAAGGTCGATTTGGCGAGGTTTTTCCTTGCCATCCGCCCGTGCGGGAGCTTCGCTTGAAGGCGACTGCGTGACATCCCCGACTGCGTGACCCCTCCGTACCCCTCCGGAAGGCTGACCAGTGTCTGCGCAAACCGCCACCGGTCATGAGAACGCGGACAGCCGCCGCTGGTGGGTGCTGGTGGTCATCGCCATCGCCCAGCTCATGATCGTCCTCGACGTCACCATCGTGAACATCGCGCTGCCGTCGGCGCAGCGGGACCTGGGCATCTCCGACGCCGACCGGCAGTGGGTGATCACCGCCTACACGCTCGCCTTCGGCGGCCTGCTGCTGCTCGGCGGACGGCTGGGCGACCTCTTCGGCCGCAAACGCGTCTTCACCGTCGGCCTGCTGGGCTTCGCCGCCGCCTCCGCCCTCGGCGGCTCGGCGGACGGCTCCGCCATGCTCTTCGGCGCCCGCGCCCTCCAGGGCGGGTTCAGCGCCCTGCTCGCCCCCTCGGCCCTGGGGCTGCTCTCCACCACCTTCACGGACCCCAGGGAGCGCAGTACGGCCTTCGGCGTCTTCGGCGCGATCGCCGCCGGCGGCTCCGCACTCGGCCTGATCCTGGGCGGGCTGCTGACCGAGTACCTGGACTGGCGCTGGTGCCTGTTCGTCAACGTCCCGATCGCCGCCGCCGCGGCCCTCGCGGCCACCGGCCTCCTGGAGCGCGACAACGCCGCCGGGGGGCGCCGGGTCCGGCTCGACCTGCCCGGCGCGCTGCTCGGCTGCGGCGGCCTGCTGGCGATCGTCTTCGGCACGTCCGAGGCCGTCACCCGGACCTGGGGCGACGGGCTGGTGCTCGGTTCGCTGGCCGTCGGTCTGGCGCTGCTCGCGGTGTTCGTCCTGGTCGAGAGGCGCACCGCGCACCCGCTGCTGCCGCTGCACATCGTCGCCGACCGCAACCGCGGCGGCGCCGCCCTCTCGGTCGGCCTGGCCATGATCGGCATGTTCGGCCTGTTCCTCTTCCTCACCTACTACCTCCAGGTCATCAAGCACTTCTCGCCGGTGCTGTCGGGCGTCTCCTTCCTGCCCATGACGGCCGCCATCGTGCTCAGTTCGACCGGCTTCGCGGCCCGGCTGATGACCAGGGTGCCGACCCGGAACCTGGTCTGCCCCGGGCTGCTGCTCGCCGCGGCCGGCATGGCCTGGCTGACCCGGATGACGGTCGACAGCCCGTGGGCCGGCACGGTGCTGCCCGCCGAGCTGCTGCTCGGCTCCGGCATGGGCCTGGTCTTCATGCCGTCGATGAACCTGGCCACCCTCGGGGTCTCCCCGCACGAGGCGGGCGCGGCCTCGGCCACCATCAACTCGGCCCAGCAGGTGGGCGGTTCGTTCGGCACGGCGCTGCTGAACACGGTCGCGGCCAGTGCCACCGCGTCGTTCCTGGCCACCCGGATCGCCTCGTCGCCGGCGGTACGGGCCCAGGGCACGGTGCACGGCTACGTGGTCGCCACCTGGGTGTCGACGGGCGTCCTGCTGCTGGCCGCGCTGATCGCCTTCCGGGTGATCGACCACCGGCCGGCGCCCGCTGTGACGACCGTCGTCCCGGGCGGGGCGCAGGCCCACACGGCCGTCCCGGCGGAGCCCCGACGAGAACCCTGAAATTTTCAGCAAGACCTTGCAGTCAACCTCCGGCGCCTGCTTGACTCCTGGCCACCGTCCAGGAACCGAGGAGGCGCCGTCGTGCTGCCCGAGTTCGACCTGCTCGTCGTCGGCGGCTCCGGCGTCGACACCATCGTCCGGGTGGACCGGCTGGAGGTCCCGCCCGGCGACTCGCTGTTCGTCGGACCCGTCCGCGACTACGTCGGCCACACCGGCAACGGCGTCGCCCTCGGCGCCCACCACCTCGGCCTGCGCACCGCCTTCCTCGACTTCCTCGGCGACGACCCGCAGGGCGCCCTGGTCCGCGCCTCCTACGAGCGCCACGGCCTGCACTTCGCGCACCTGGTGAGCCCGCACGGCACCCCGCGCGGGGTCAACCTGGTGGACGCCGCCGGCCGCCGGTTCTCCTTCTTCGACGGCCGCCACCCCGCCGACCTGCGGCTGCCGCCCGAGTTCTACCTGCCGTACGCGCGGCGCAGCCGGCACGTCCACCTCTCCATCACCGGCGTCAACCGGGACATGTACGCCGACCTCCACCGGCTCGGCCGCACCACCTCCACCGACCTGCACGACTGGGACGGCACCAACCCGCACCACCGCGACTACGCGCTCGGCTCGGACCTGGTGTTCCTCTCGGTGGCCGGCTGCCGCGGCCGGCACGAGCAGGTGATGCGCGCGATCCTCGCCGAGGGCCGCGCCGGTGTCGTCACCGCCACCGCGGGCGCCGACGGCTGCTACCTGCTCACCCGGGACGACGACGAGGTGCACCACCTCCCGGCCGTCGACCCGGGCCGCCCGGTGGTGGACACCAACGGCGCCGGGGACGCCTTCGTCGCGGGCTTCCTCGCCGCCTGGTTCCGGGGCCGCCCGCCGCTGGAGTGCGCCCGGGCCGGCTCGGTCGCGGGTGCCTTCACCTGCACCGTCGCCGGGACGCACACCGCCTTCGTCGGGGCCGAGGAGCTGGGGAGCGCGCTGGACCGCTTACTCGCCGACGGGTGAGGTTTTTCTCATGGATATCCCAGCCACCGGTAACGACCTTTCCAGGCTGAAACGGCATAGTCGTTGATCGCACGCAGCCCCCGGGAAACCGTCGATCACTGGCAGGAGAGACAGACATGGGTCAGCACCGCCGCCCGACGTCGCGCCGCCGCCGCAGCCTTCTGGGGCCGACCCTGTTCACCGCGCTCTCGGCGGTGGTGGTGGCCGCCGTGGTCACCGGTACGCACGGGCTGAGCCTGTCCGACGCGACGGCCGCCGGGAAGGCGGCCCGCAGCTCCCGGGCCGCCGTCGCGCCGGCGGCGACCGGGCCCGCGTCCGAGGCGCCCGCCGCACCCGCACCGGTCGACGCCCCCGCTCCGACCGACAGCCCCTCCGCCGCCCCGGCCGACAGCCCGGCCGACAGCCCGACCGACAGTGCGAGCGCCGACCCCGGCAGCGCCCCGGCGGCCACCCCGACGCCCTCCGCGCCGGCCACCCCCGACACCCGCGGCGCCGTCCTCGGCACCACCGCCACCGCCGCCGCCACCCCCGAAGCGGCCACCGTGGGCGCGCTGTTCAGCGGCACCGTGGCGGCCGGAAACCACTTCTGCACCGCCAGCGTGCTGCACAGCCCCGGCGGCAACCTGCTGCTGACCGCCGCGCACTGCCTCAGCAGCGCCGGCGGCGTCACCTTCGTCCCCGGCTACCGCGACGGCTCCGCCCCGTACGGCAGCTGGCAGGTCACCGCGGTCCACACCACCACCGGCTGGTCCCAGAAGGGCGACCAGGACGAGGACTTCGCCGTCCTGGAGACGGCCCCGAGCAACGGCCGCAACGTCGAGGACGTGGTCGGCGGCAACCGGCTCGGCGCCGACGAGCCCTTCGGCGCGACCGTCCGCCTCTACGGCTACCCCGGCGACGCCGAGGAGCCCATCCTGTGCACCAACACCACCGGCCGGCAGAGCACCTACCAGCGCGTCATCGACTGCCCCGCCTACCCGTCCGGCACCAGCGGCGGCCCCTGGATCAACGTCGCCACCGGCGACGTGGTCGGCGCCATCGGCGGCTACCAGCAGGGCGGCGACACCGACGACGTGTCCTACAGCGCCTACTTCGACCACACCATCGCCGGGCTGGTCTCCCAGGTCGAGGGCACCTCGTCCTGAGCCCGGCCGGGCCGGCACCGCGCGCCGCCAACCGGGCCCGGACATGACGAAGGCCCAGATCCGTGGATCAACTCCACTGATCTGGGCCTCAGTTGCACTCCTTGCGAAGTGCCCCCGGTAGGATTCGAACCTACGCACCCGCCTCCGGAGGGCGGTGCTCTATCCCCTGAGCTACGGGGGCCTGCTCGGTGTCGTCGGCGTTTCGGCCTCCGACGTGAAGAACACTACCAGGCTCCGGGCGTGGTCCGTGCACGGGTTTGCGGCGGGGGTGCCGGAGCGGGTGCGGGGTGCGCCGGCGGCGGGCGGCGGGGGTCGGTGGAAGTGCCCAAAGGCCGGACGGGGCGGCGGGGGCGCCGATACCCTCGGTGAGGTGTCGGGAGTGTCCGGGCGGGTCCTCGTGGTGGACGACAGCGAGGTGATCCGCCAGCTGATCAGGGTCAACCTGGAGCTCGAGGGCTTCGAGGTGGTGACCGCCGCCGACGGCGCCGAGTGCCTGGAGGTGGTCCGCCGGGTGAAGCCGGACGTGGTGACGCTGGACGTGATGATGCCGCGCCTGGACGGCCTGCGGACGGCGGCCCGGCTGCGCGCGACCCCGGGGACCAGCCGGCTGCCGATCGCGATCGTGAGTGCCTGCACCCCGGCCGATCTGGACCTGGGGGAGGCCGTCGGGGTGGACGGCTACCTCGGCAAGCCCTTCGACCCGGCCGATCTGGTGGCGCTGGTGCGGCGGCTGATGGCCCTGGGAGGACAGCCGGGCGGGTTTCGCCCTGAGCGAACAGAGCGGACCGATCGAGGCTGACACCGCTGACGGGAGGGCTCGCGGGCGTCCCGACCGGCAAACCGGGTGGCGGGCGGGCACCCCGTCTCGCCTACGCTTGGCGTCGTGACACCCGCAGAGCTTTCCCAGGCAGTCCAGGCCGCAGTGAGCGCCGCCGTCGAGGCGGGCGAGCTGACCGTCGCCGTGCCCGAGCACGTGACGGTCGAGCGACCCAAGAACAGGGACCACGGCGACTACGCGATCAACGTGGCCCTCCAGCTCGCCAAGGCGGCCGGCCGCCCGCCGCGAGCCGTGGCGGAACTGCTGGCCGACCGCCTGCGAGGGATCACCGGCGTCGCCAAGGTCGACATCGCCGGGCCGGGCTTCCTGAACATCACCATGGACGCCGCGACCCAGGGCGCGCTGGCGCGCACCATCGTCGAGACGGGCGAGGCCTACGGGCGCAACGAGGCGCTCAAGGGCCTGAAGATCAACCTGGAGTTCGTCTCCGCCAACCCGACCGGCCCGATCCACATCGGCGGCGTCCGCTGGGCCGCCGTCGGCGACTCGCTGGCGCGCGTGCTGCGGGCCAGCGGCGCCGACGTCACCACCGAGTACTACCTGAACGACGCCGGCGTGCAGATCTCCAAGTTCGCCGGCTCGCTGAAGGCCGCCGCGAACGGTCAGCCCGTCCCCGCCGACGGCTACGTGGGCGAGTACATCGGCGACATCGCCAAGGCGATCACCGACGGCGTCCCGGGCGTGCTCGACCTGCCCGACGCCGAGCAGCTGGAGGCCTTCCGCACCGAGGGCCTCAAGCTCATGGTGGCCGAGATCCAGCGCTCGATGCAGGAGTTCGGCACCCACTTCGACGTCTGGTTCTCCGAGAAGACGCTGCACGAATCCGGCGCGGTCGAGAAGGCCATGGACCGGCTGCGCGAGCAGGGCCACGTCTTCGAGCAGGACGGCGCGGTCTTCCTGCGCACCACCGACTTCGGCGACGACAAGGACCGCGTCCTGGTCAAGGCCGACGGCGAGACCACCTACTTCGCCGCCGACGCCGCGTACTACCTGTCGAAGCGGGACCGCGGTGCCGAGGTCTCCGTCTACATGCTGGGCGCCGACCACCACGGCTACGTCAACCGGCTGAAGGCCATCGTGGCCTGCGCGGGCGACGACATGAACCGCAACATCGAGGTCAAGATCGGCCAGTTCGTGAAGATGCTTCGCGACGGCGAAGAGGTCCGCATGTCCAAGCGGGCCGGCAACATCATCACGATCGACGACGTGATCGAGTGGATCGGCGTGGACGCCGCCCGCTACACCCTGACGCGGTCCCCCACGGACTCCACCATCACGCTCGACATCAACGTGCTGACCAGCCAGTCCAACGAGAACCCGGTCTACTACGTCCAGTACGCGCACACCCGGATGTGCGGCGTGGCCCGCAAGGCCGCGCAGCTCGGCGTCGACAAGGGCGCGGCGGAGGACTTCAAGCCCGAGCTGCTCGCCACCGTGTGGGAGAACGACATCCTCGGTGCCCTCGGCGAGTTCCCGCGGATCCTGGCCACGGCCGGCGAGCTGCGCGAGCCGCACCGGGTCGCCCGCTACCTGGAGGACCTGGCGGGCAAGTACCACCGCCTGTACGAGAACTGCATGTTCCTGCCCAAGGGCGACGAGGAGCTCACGGACACGCACCGCGCCCGGCTCTGGCTGGTCGAGGCCACGCGAACGGTGATGGCCAACGGCCTGACGCTCCTGGGCGTCACGGCGCCCGAGCGGATGTAGGCACCACCCCCAAGTGCGCAGCGGGGGCGGCTGACGGTCAACGGAGACCGTCGCCGCCCCTCGCCATAGGTCAAGGAAGCAGGACATGTCTCGCTCCGCACACCCCGCAGGCCCCCGTCACGGTGACGTGCTGCCCGAGGGCCACTACGCCGCCCCGCCGGCCGACCTGAACGCGCTCGACCCCAAGGTCTGGTCGCGCACCGTCGCCCGCGACGCCGAGGGCGTGGCCACCGTCGGCGGGATCGACGTCAAGTCCCTGGCGGCCGAGTTCGGCACGCCGGCCTACGTGCTCGACGAGGACGACTTCCGGGCCCGGGCGCGGGCCTGGCGCGACGCCTTCGGCACCGAGGCGGACGTCTTCTACGCCGGCAAGGCGTTCCTCTCCAAGGCGATCGTGCGCTGGCTGCACGAGGAGGGCCTGAACCTCGACGTGTGCAGCTCCGGCGAGCTGACGGTGGCGCTGGCCGCCGGGATGCCGCCGCAGCGGATCGCGCTGCACGGCAACAACAAGACGGCGGACGAGCTCGAACACGCGGTGAAGACCGGTGTCGGGCGCATCGTGGTCGACTCCTACGAGGAGATCGAGCGGCTGGCCGCGATCACGGCCCGCCAGGGCGTCCGCCAGCAGGTGCTGATCCGGATCACCGTCGGCGTCGAGGCGCACACCCACGAGTTCATCGCCACGGCGCACGAGGACCAGAAGTTCGGGCTGTCCCTGAGTCTGGCTGCGCCGCGAAGCGGCTCGGTCGAGGGTGGTGGTGGGCGACGGGAGGGCGGCTCGGCCGCCGAGGCGGTGCGCCGGGTGCTCGGGCACGAGGGCCTGGAGCTGCGCGGCATCCACTCGCACATCGGCTCGCAGATCTTCGACACCGCCGGTTTCGAGGTGGCCGCCCGCCGGGTGGTCGGCCTGCTGGCCGAGATCCGCGACGAGCACGGCGTCGAGCTGCCCGAGATCGACCTGGGCGGCGGCCTGGGCATCGCGTACACCAGCGAGGACGACCCGCGCGAGCCGGCCGAGATCGCGGCCGCGCTGGCCGACATCGTGCGCCGCGAGTGCGCCGCCGCGAACCTGAACACCCCCCGGCTGAGCGTGGAGCCGGGCCGGGCGATCGTCGGCCCGACGGCGTTCACGCTGTACGAGGTCGGCACCGTCAAGCCGCTGGAGGGCCTGCGCACCTACGTCAGCGTGGACGGCGGGATGTCCGACAACATCCGGACCGCGCTGTACGACGCCGAGTACTCGGTGGCCCTGGTGTCGCGCCGCAGCGACGCCGAGCCGATGCTGGTGCGGGTGGTCGGCAAGCACTGCGAGTCAGGCGACATCGTGGTCCGGGACGCCTTCCTGCCGGCCGACCTGGCCCCGGGCGACCTGATCGCGGTGCCCGCAACCGGCGCGTACTGCCGCTCGATGGCGAGCAATTACAACCACGCCCTGAAGCCTCCCGTGCTGGCCGTCAAGGATGGCGCCGCGCGGGTGATCGTCCGGCGCGAGACGGAGGAGGATCTCCTGCGTCTCGATATCGGATGACGAAATCCTTGTCTCAGATCATGGAACGACCGTAGATCCGTGCGGGAAGTCCCCGAGACTGGTACGGACCGAAGTTCCCGGCGGCCCCCAGAATCCCGCCGGAATTACCGAAGCACGAAGAATGCAGAGCGGAGTCGGATGATGCGTACGCGCCCGCTGAAGGTGGCGTTGCTGGGTTGTGGTGTGGTGGGCTCCGAGGTGGCGCGCATCATGACGACGACGGCCGACGACCTCGCCGCGCGCATCGGTGCCCCGGTCGAGCTCGCGGGGATCGCGGTCCGCCGGGCCGGCCGGGTGCGCCCGGGCGTGCCTGAGCACCTGATCACCACCGACGCCGAGGCCCTGGTCAACCGGGGCGACATCGACGTGGTGGTCGAGGTCGTGGGCGGCATCGAGCCGTCCAAACACCTCATCCTGTCGGCGTTCCAGCGGGGCGCCTCGGTGGTCAGCGCCAACAAGGCGCTGCTCGCCAAGGACGGCACCGAACTGCACGCCGCGGCCGCCGCGGCCGGGGTGGACCTGTACTACGAGGCCGCGGTGGCGGGCGCGATCCCGCTGCTGCGCCCGCTGCGCGAGTCCCTCGCGGGGGACAAGGTCAACCGGGTGCTGGGCATCGTCAACGGCACCACCAACTTCATCCTCGACAAGATGGACACCACCGGCGCCGGCTACTCGGAGGCGCTGGAGGAGGCCACCGCGCTGGGCTACGCCGAGGCCGACCCGACGGCCGACGTCGAGGGCTTCGACGCCGCCGCCAAGGCCGCGATCCTGGCCGGCATCGCCTTCCACACCAAGGTCACCGCGGCGGACGTCTACCGCGAGGGCATCACCGAGGTGACGGCCGCCGACATCGCCTCCGCCAAGGAGATGGGCTGCGTGGTCAAGCTGCTCGCGATCTGCGAGCGGGCGGCGGACGGCGAGTCCGTCACCGCGCGGGTCCACCCGGCGATGATCCCGCTGTCGCACCCGCTGGCCTCCGTCCGCGAGGCGTACAACGCGGTGTTCGTCGAGGCCGAGGCGGCCGGCCGGCTGATGTTCTACGGCCCGGGCGCGGGCGGCTCGCCGACCGCCTCCGCGGTGCTCGGCGACCTGGTCGCGGTCTGTCGCAACAAGCTGGCCGGTGCCACCGGTCCCGGTGACTCGGTGTACACGCAGCTGCCCGCCAAGCCGATGGACGAGGTGGTCACCCGCTACCACGTCAGCCTGGACGTGGAC
This sequence comes from Kitasatospora sp. NPDC088861, assembly GCF_044750105.1. Classification (NCBI taxonomy): domain Bacteria; kingdom Bacillati; phylum Actinomycetota; class Actinomycetes; order Kitasatosporales; family Streptomycetaceae; genus Kitasatospora; species Kitasatospora sp. NPDC088861. The sequence continues at coordinate 158,762 of NZ_JBIVJF010000008.1, read as the reverse complement.
GACCGTGCGGGTGTCCTCGCCCAGGTCGCGTCCGTCTTCGCGGAGCACGGCGTCTCCATCGACACCGTGCGCCAGCAGGGCCGCGACGGCGACGCCTCGCTCGTCGTGGTCACTCACCGTGCCACCGACGCCGCGCTGTCGGCGACGGTCGACAAGCTCCGCGCGCTGGACAGCGTGCGGGACGTGGCCAGCATCATGCGGGTCGAAGGGGAGTAAGGAACAGCCATGAACGCCGTTGCCGAGAACGTCGTCCGAGGCGCGCACACCCACCAGTGGCGCGGCCTGATCGAGGAGTACCGGGACCGCCTGCCGGTCACCGCGGCCACCCCGGTGGTCACCCTGCTGGAGGGCGGCACGCCGCTGGTCCCCGCCCAGGTGCTGTCCGAGCGCACCGGCTGCGAGGTCTACCTCAAGGTCGAGGGTGCCAACCCGACCGGCTCCTTCAAGGACCGCGGGATGACGATGGCCATCTCCAAGGCCAAGGAGGAGGGGGCGCAGGCCGTCATCTGCGCCTCCACCGGCAACACCTCGGCCTCCGCCGCCGCGTACGCGGTGCGGGCCGGGATGGTCTGCGCGGTGCTCGTCCCGCAGGGCAAGATCGCCCTCGGCAAGATGGGCCAGGCGCTGGTGCACGGCGCCAAGATCCTCCAGGTGGACGGGAACTTCGACGACTGCCTCACCCTCGCGCGTGAGCTGTCCGAGAAGTACCCGGTGGCGCTGGTCAACTCGGTGAACCCGGTGCGGATCGAGGGCCAGAAGACCGCGGCCTTCGAGATCGTCGACATGCTCGGCGACGCCCCGGACATCCACGTCCTGCCGGTCGGCAACGCGGGCAACATCACCGCGTACTGGAAGGGCTACCGCGAGTACTCCGCCGACGGCCTGGCCACGCGCACCCCGCGGATGTGGGGCTTCCAGGCCTCCGGCTCGGCCCCGATCGTGGACGGCGCGCCGGTGCTCAAGCCGCAGACCATCGCCACCGCGATCCGGATCGGCAACCCGGCCTCCTGGGACTTCGCGCTCGCCGCGCGGGACGAGTCGGGCGGCCTCATCGACAAGGTGACGGACCGTCAGATCCTTTCCGCCTACCGGCTGTTGGCCGCGCAGGAGGGCGTCTTCGTGGAGCCCGCCTCGGCCGCCTCGGTGGCCGGCCTGCTGGCCAAGGCGGAGGCCGGCCTGGTCGACCCGGGCCAGCGCATCGTCTGCACCGTGACCGGCAACGGCCTCAAGGACCCGGACTGGGCGGTGGCCGGCGCGCCGCAGCCGCAGATCGTCCCGATCGACCCGGAGGCGGCGGCGCAGCGCCTGGGCCTGCTCGACTGACCTGTCGTCGGGCTCCACGGGCGCCCGACGCCTCGACGGGCCGACCCTTTCGGGGGTCGGCCCGTCGATGTTCTCCGGTGACACTTTTGTGTCAATTACGCCGCGCATTCCGATCCGATTCCGGTACGCATTCCGGCCAGAAGCGGCAACACACCAGATCGGAGGACCACGGGGTGTACCACTGGGGAACCTCTCTTCGATACTCTGGGTTCGGCCGTGTGGCACATGCCCCGGGTCCGGCCTTCTCCAGGCCGCGCCAACGACCGTGACCGCCCGCCCCGCCGGGGCCTGTGGTCCATTCCCCGCCTTCGCACCGACGACGCGATCCGCGCCGCCCGATTTCCCCAGGAGAGTCCACCGCATGGCCGGTCCCGCGTTCCGTGCCGCCGCCGTCCGGGTCCGGGTTCCCGCGACCAGTGCCAACCTCGGCCCGGGCTTCGACGCCTTCGGCCTCGCGCTGGGCCTGTACGACGACGTGGTCGTCCGGGTCGCCGACTCCGGGCTCTCCATCGACATCGCCGGCGAGGGTGCCGACACGCTGCCCCGCGACGAGCGCCACCTGCTGGTCCGCTCGATGCGCGCCGCCTTCGACCGCCTCGGCGGCCAGCCGCGCGGCCTCGAAGTGGTCTGTGCCAACCGGATACCGCACGGCCGCGGCCTCGGCTCCTCCTCGGCCGCGATCTGCGCCGGCATCGTGGCCGCCCGCGCGGTCACCATCGGCGGCCCGTCCGCGCTGGACGACGACGCGCTGCTGGCCCTCGCCTCCGAGCTGGAGGGCCACCCCGACAACGTCGCGGCCTGCCTGCGCGGCAACTTCACCATCGCCTGGACGGACGAGGAGTCGGCCAAGGCGGTCAGCCTGGAGCCCTCCGACCGGGTCGTCCCGGTGGTGTTCGTCCCCGCTGACGAGGTGCTCACCGAGACCGCCCGCGGCCTGCTGCCGAAGACCGTGCCGCTGACCGACGCCGCCGTCAACGCCGGCCGCGCCGCGCTGCTGGTCGAGGCGCTGACCAGGCGGCCCGAGCTGCTGCTCGCCGCCACCGAGGACCGCCTGCACCAGGACTACCGCTCCTCCGCCATGCCCGACAGCGCCGCCCTGGTGGGCGCGCTGCGCGCGGAGGGCGTCCCCGCGGTGATCTCCGGGGCCGGCCCGACCGTCCTCGCGCTCACCGACGAGGCGGGCGCCGACAAGGTGCTCTCCTTCGCCGGGCACCACGGCCACGGCGGCGACCCGGCGTTCGCCGCGCACCGCCTGGAGCTCGACCGGATCGGGGTCACCGTGCTCCCGCTGGACGGCTGAACGGCCCGTCCGGGCTGCTCGTCCGGCCCGGCCCGGCCACCTGAGAGCCGGGCCGTCCGGACACGATTGGCAAGCGCAAGGCTGGGGAATGTCTGAGGGGGTCGGTAGTGTTAACCTCATTGCTGCACCAGGTGCCCTCCGGGGCTCGGTGCGCCGCGTCCCGATCCCAGCACTCCACTGCCGTGGAGTCGCGGCGATGCACGGGGCGACGATTCTCCGGGAGCCCACCGCAGCGCGTACGCAGCCTGCCTGCGCGACACGCGGCCGCATCCCGAAGCCGTGACGGCACCTGACTCCCACCCGCGGCCTCCCACCTTGAGGCCAGGACGGGCGGAGCGCGGTCCACCGTCACGCGACGGGGGCCCGGGATTCGCAGGCAAGCGTGGGGGTACGCCCGGTCGGCACACGACCGACCGGCCCGCCGCGCCACTCAGCACCACCGTGCTTCACGCACCGCACCTCGCAGCTCTCCCTCGACCGGCTTCCGCCTTTCGGGGGATCACCGCCTCGGACCGACGCAGTCGAGCGTCGGTCAGGACAGCACAACCGGTCGCCGAGCCAGACAGGCCGACGTCCGCTCCAGGGAAGGACCCTTAGTGAGCGACTCCACCGATCTGATGGGCGCGCGCCCGGACGCCGAGGCGTCGGACGCAGCCGCCGCCCCCGCGGCCCCGGCGCGGCGCCGCCGTACCGCCGCCGCCGGCCTGGACGGCATGGTCCTGGCCGAGCTGCAGAAGCTCGCCGGGGACCTGGGCATCACCGGTACCGGACGCATGCGCAAGAGCCAGCTGATCGAGACCATCAAGGAGAAGAGCGGCGGAGACCCGCTGCTCGCCGCCGGTGGTGCTCCGGCCGCCGCCAAGCGCACCGCCGCCAAGGCGGACGCCGCCGAGGCGCCGGCCGAGAAGCCGGCCCGCCGCACCAAGGCCGCCGCCGCTGCCGCTACCGCCGCCGCGGCCCCGGCCGCCGCCGAGTCGCAGGCCCAGATCGAGATCCCGGTCCAGGCCGCCGCCGAGACCGCCGCGCCCGCCCGTGCCGAGCGCACCCGCCGCCGCGCCACCTCGGCCGCCGGTGCCCCGACCGCCGACGCCACGGCCGACGCCGCCGTTGCGGTGGCCGAGCCCAAGCAGGCCGAGACCCGCCAGGCCGAGACCCGCGCCTTCGAGGGCCGCGAGGAGGGCCGCACCGAGACCCGTCGCGACCGCCGGGACCGCCGGGACCGCGGCGACCGCCCGGAGCGGGCCGACCGCCCCGAGCGCGCCGAGCGCCAGGACGGCGGCGAGGCCCAGGACGGCGACTCCCGCGAGTCGCGCCGCGACCGCCGCAACCGCCGCGAGCGCACCGACCGCCAGCCCCAGCAGGGCGGCGGCCAGCAGCAGGCCGGTCAGGGCGACGGCCAGCAGGCCCGCCAGGGCGGCCAGCAGACCCAGCAGCCGCAGGTCCAGCAGGGCGGCTACGACGACGACGAGTTCGGTGACGGCCGCCGTGGCCGCCGTGGCCGCTACCGCGACCGCCGGGGCCGTGGCGCCCGCCGCGAGGGCTTCGAGGCCGGCCCCGCCGAGCCGCAGGTCGGCGAGGACGACGTCCTGATCCCGGTCGCGGGCATCCTCGACATCCTCGACAACTACGCGTTCGTGCGCACCTCCGGCTACCTGCCGGGCCAGAACGACGTCTACGTCTCGCTCGCCCAGGTCCGCAAGAACGGCCTGCGCAAGGGCGACGCCATCACCGGCGCGGTGCGTCAGCCCAAGGACGGCGAGCGCCGCGAGAAGTTCAACGCCATGGTGCGGCTGGACTCCGTCAACGGCATGGACCCGGAGAGCGGCCGCGGCCGCCCCGAGTTCAACAAGCTCACCCCGCTCTACCCGCAGGACCGGCTGCGTCTGGAGACCGACGCGGGCATCCTGACCACCCGGATCATCGACCTGGTGTCGCCGATCGGCAAGGGCCAGCGCGGTCTGATCGTCGCGCCGCCGAAGACCGGCAAGACGATGGTGCTGCAGGCGGTCGCCAACGCGATCACCCACAACAACCCCGAGTGCCACCTGATGGTCGTCCTGGTCGACGAGCGTCCGGAAGAGGTCACCGACATGCAGCGGTCGGTGAAGGGCGAGGTCATCTCCTCGACCTTCGACCGCCCGGCCGAGGACCACACCACCGTCGCCGAGCTGGCCATCGAGCGCGCCAAGCGCCTGGTGGAGCTGGGCCACGACGTGGTCATCCTGCTGGACTCGATCACCCGCCTCGGCCGCGCCTACAACCTGGCGGCGCCGGCCTCCGGCCGCATCCTGTCCGGTGGTGTCGACTCGACCGCGCTGTACCCGCCGAAGAAGTTCTTCGGCGCCGCGCGCAACATCGAGAACGGCGGCTCGCTGACCATCCTGGCCACCGCGCTGGTCGAGACCGGCTCGCGCATGGACGAGGTGATCTTCGAGGAGTTCAAGGGCACCGGCAACATGGAGCTCAAGCTCGACCGGAAGCTCTCGGACAAGCGCATCTTCCCGGCCGTCGACGTGGACGCCTCCAGCACCCGCAAGGAGGAGATCCTGCTCGGCAGCGAGGAGTTGGCCATCGTCTGGAAGCTGCGCCGGGTGCTGCACGCGCTCGACTCGCAGCAGGCGATCGAGCTGCTCCTGGACAAGATGAAGCAGACCAAGAGCAACGCCGAGTTCCTGATGCAGATCGCCAAGACCACCCCCGGCTCCAACGACTGACCGTAGCCGGACGGTTGTCGCCCACCGAACCCCGGACCGCGCGAGCGGTCCGGGGTTCGGTGCGTCCACTCGGCTTTGTTCCAGAGTTGGGACATCATGAGGCTTTTTGATCATCTTGTCCGTTTTACTCTGGACCGTATGGCCGAGCACAAGAGGGTCCTGACCCGCCGCCGCAAGATCCTGCGGGCGGCCGCCTGCACGTTCGCCGCGCTCGTCGTCCTCGGCGCCGGAGCGGCCGGGTACGCGTACGTCGAACTCAACGGCAACATCAAGAGCGTCGACATCAACGCCCGCCTCGGCGACGCCCGCCCGCCGGCCGCCACCGACGGCTCGTTCAACGTCCTGGTGCTGGGCTCCGACTCGCGCAACGGCGAGAACGGCGACCTGGCCGGCGGCGACACCGGCGACACCGCCCGCTCGGACACCGCGATGGTGCTGCACGTCAACCAGGACCACTCGCACGCCGAGGTCGTCTCGATCCCGCGCGACACCCTGGTCACCCGGCCCGACTGCACCGACGCCGCCGGCAAGGCGGTGGCCGGCGCCAAGCGCGCGATGTACAACAGCGCCTTCGAGGCCGGCGGCGCGGCCTGCGCGGTCAAGACCACCGAGCAGCTCACCGGGCTGCGGATGGACCACTACGTGCAGATCGACTTCGCCGGCTTCGCCCGCGTCGTGGACGCGATAGGCGGGGCCACCGTGAGCACCGCGGTGGCCATCCACGACAAGGACAGCGGGCTCGACCTGCCGCCGGGCGAGCACCACCTCGACGGGCAGCAGTCGCTGGCCTTCGTCCGCACCCGGCACGGCGTCGGCGACGGCAGCGACCTCGGCCGGATCGAACTCCAGAAGCAGATGGTGAAGTCGCTGCTCCAGCAGGCCGGCGGGATCGGGCTGTTCTCCAACCCGGTCAAGCTCTGGTCGATCGGCGACACCATGACCCGCAGCATCACCACCGACTCCGCGCTGGGTTCGGTGAACGCCCTGGTGGGGCTCGTCCAGGAGCTCAAGGGGATCGGGCCGGACCAGCTCGGCATGGTGACCCTGCCGGTGATGACCGCCCCCGGTGACCCCAACCGGGTGGTCGAGCAGCAGCCGCAGGCGGACCAGCTCTGGGCGGCCCTCAAGGCCGACCAGCCGGTCCCGCAGGCGATCGTCTCGGCGCAGCCCGAGAACCCCGCCCAGGCCGCCCCCACGGCCGCCCCCACGGCCCCGGCGAAGGCTCCCGCCAGGCGCTGAGCGGTGCCCGGAATATCCCGGAACACGACCCGGTTTGGGAAGATGCGGCCGGTCCTGGCAGACTGGTCCGTCGGTCCCGGTTCACGTGCGGCGCTCCAGCCGCCGACCCGGTGCCCTCCCGAAACCTAGGAGAACCCCTTGAAGCCCAACGTTCACCCCGAGTACGTGGTCACCCGTGTGACCTGCACCTGCGGCGCCGAGTTCACGACCCGCTCGACCGAGACCAGTGGCGAGATCCGCGCCGAGGTCTGCTCGCAGTGCCACCCGTTCTACACCGGCAAGCAGAAGATCCTCGACACCGGTGGCCGCGTGGCCCGCTTCGAGGCCCGCTTCGGCAAGCAGCACAGCGCGAAGGCCTAGCGCTCCCACGGCGCCGGTTCCCGGTGCCCCCGTACTCGTTCCGGGGGCGCTGGGGGCCGGCGCCGTTCGCATCCCCCAGCACCCCCTCCAGCGGTTCGCACGACCGGCCGGTCCTCACCGGCTTCCAACGGTTCTCACGGGAAGAAGGCCCACTCCATGTTCGAGGCAGTCGAAGAGCTCCTCGTCGAGCACGCCGACCTCGAGAAGAGGCTGGCCGACCCGTCCGTCCACGCCGACCAGGCCAACGCTCGCAAGCTGGCCAAGCGGTACGCCGAGCTGACCCCGATCACCCGGGTCTACCGGCAGTGGCGACAGGCCGGCGAGGACATCGAGGCCGCGCGCGAACTCGCCGCCGAGGAACCGGAGTTCCTCGCCGAGGTGAAGGAGGGCGAGCAGCGCCGCGAGGGGCTGACCGAGGAGCTGCGGCTGCTGCTCGTGCCGCGCGACCCGAGCGACGACAAGGACGTCATCCTGGAGATCAAGGCGGGTGAGGGCGGCGAGGAGTCCGCGCTGTTCGCCGGCGACCTGCTCCGGATGTACCTGCGCTTCGCCGAGCGGATCGGCTGGAAGACCGAGATCATCGACGCCAACGAGTCCGACCTCGGCGGCTACAAGGACGTCTCGGTGGCCGTGAAGACCAAGGGCAACGCCGAGCCCGGGCAGGGCGTCTGGGCCCGGCTGAAGTACGAGGGCGGCGTGCACCGCGTGCAGCGCGTCCCCGCCACCGAGTCCCAGGGCCGCATCCACACCTCCGCGGCGGGCGTGCTGGTCACCCCCGAGGCGGAGGAGGTCGAGGTCGAGATCGTCGCCAACGACCTGCGGATCGACGTCTACCGCTCGTCCGGCCCCGGCGGCCAGTCGGTCAACACCACCGACTCCGCGGTCCGGATCACCCACCTGCCGACCGGTATCGTGGCGTCCTGCCAGAACGAGAAGAGCCAGCTGCAGAACAAGGAGCAGGCGATGCGCATCCTGCGGTCGCGCCTGTTGGCCGCCGCGCAGGAGGAGGCCGAGCGCGAGGCCTCGGACGCGCGTCGCAGCCAGGTCCGTACGGTGGACCGCTCCGAGCGGATCCGGACGTACAACTACCCGGAGAACCGCATCTCGGACCACCGCACGGGGTTCAAGTCGTACAACCTGGACCAGGTCCTGGACGGCGAACTGAACGCGGTGATCCAGTCCTGCGTCGACGCGGACGCGGCGGCCAAGCTCGCCTCGGCCCAACAGAACTGAGACCGGCGCGCCCAGCCCGAGCGACGGCGCGAGCCGGAGCGCAGAAACAAGAGGTCGTACGGATGAACCTGCTGCTCGCCGAGGTGGCCCAGGCCACCCAGCGGTTGGCCGCGGCCGGCGTGCCGTCGCCGCGCTTCGACGCGGAGGAACTCGCCGCCTACGTCCACAACGTCAAGCGCAGCCAGCTGCACTCGGTGAAGGACGCCGACTTCGACGCCCGCTACTGGGAGGCCGTCTCCCGCCGCGAGGCGCGCGAACCGCTCCAGCACATCACCGGGCGGGCGTTCTTCCGCTACCTCGAACTGGAGGTCGGCCCCGGGGTGTTCGTACCCCGGCCGGAGACCGAGACGGTCGTCGAGTGGGCCATAGACGCCGTCCGCGACATGGACGTGGCCGAGCCGCTGGTCGTCGACCTGTGCTCCGGCTCCGGCGCCATCGCGCTCGCCCTGGCCCAGGAGCTGCCGCGCTCGACCGTGCACGCCTTCGAACTCGACGAGGGCGCGCTGCAGTACACCCGGCGCAACATCGAGGCCAGCCCCGACCGCGCCCGGGTCACCCTGCACGCCGGTGACGCCACCCGGGCCTTCGCCGACGACCGCTCCTGGGACGGCCGCTTCGACCTGGTGATCTCCAACCCGCCGTACATCCCGCTCACCGAGTGGGAGTACGTCGCCCCGGAGGCCCGCGACCACGACCCGCAGATGTCGCTGTTCTCCGGCGAGGACGGCTTGGACACCATCCGCGGCATCGAGCGGGTGGCCGCCCGGCTGCTGCGCCCCGGCGGCGCGGTGGTGATCGAGCACGCCGACCAGCAGGGCGGGCAGGTCCCGTGGATCTTCAACGAGGAACGCGGCTGGACGGACACCGCCGACCACCGCGACCTGAACAACCGACCGCGCTTCACAACAGCCCGCAGGGCGTCGTTGTGAAGGGTCGAGCACAGTACAACAGCCCGCAGGGCGTCGTTGTGAACGATCGAGCACAGTACGACAGCCCGCAGGGCGTCGTTGTGAGCGGTCGAGTGCCGTACGCCCACCCGAGGGGCGTCGTCGTGACCGGCCGGGCCGCGGTACCGCCGCTCGCCCGGCCGCGCCGTGAAGACCGTGCTGTGAACGCTGTGATGAGCCATTCCGGAAGGGGACCGCACCGATGAGCCGCCGTTACGACTGTGCCGACGCCGGGGACCGCGCCACCGGCCTGCGCGAGGCCGCCTCGGCCATTCGCCGGGGCGAACTCGTCGTGCTGCCCACCGACACCCTGTACGGGGTCGGCGCGGACGCCTTCTCGCCGGAGGCCGTCGGCGACCTGCTGGCCGCCAAGGGCCGCGGCCGCAACATGCCCTCGCCCGTGCTGGTCGGCTCGCCGACCACCCTGCACGGCCTGGTCACCGACTTCTCCGAGCAGGCCTGGGAGCTGGTCGACGCGTTCTGGCCGGGCGGGCTCACCTTGGTCGCCAAGCACCAGCCCTCGCTGCGCTGGGACCTCGGCGAGACCCGCGGCACCGTCGCCGTCCGGATGCCGCTGCACCCGGTCGCCATCGAGCTGCTGAACGCCACCGGCCCGCTCGCCGTCTCCAGCGCCAACAAGACCGGCGGCCCGTCCCCGGCCACCTGCGACGAGGCGCAGGCGCAGCTCGGCGACGCCATCTCGGTCTACCTGGACGGCGGACAGGCGGACCACGCGACCGCCTCGTCCATCGTCGACGTCACGGGCAAGGCCCCGGTCCTGCTGCGGGCGGGCGCGATCAGCGTCGAGCAGCTGAGGGAGGTCGTCCCCGACCTGGAGGCCGGCAGTTGACGCCCATCGCCTCGCTCCATGCCGGGCCCGGCATAGCGCCGTACCTGAGCGTGGGTCCCAGGCCGCTGGACCACTTCCGGATCCTGTTCGTCTGTACCGGCAACATCTGCCGCTCGCCGATCGCCGAGCGGCTCACCCGGCGTGAGCTGGACACCCGGCTCAGCCCCCGGGTGGCCGGCCGGATCCTGGTGGAGAGCGCCGGCACCTGGGGCCACGTGGGCGCGCCGATGGAGGACCACGCCGCGACCGTCCTGGACGAGTACGGCGCCGACAGCGGCGGCTTCACCGGCCGCGAGCTGCTGGACGAGCACGTGGTCGAGGCCGACCTGGTGCTCACCGCGACCCTGGACCACCGCGCCCAGGTCATCTCGATGGGCCACGAGGCGGGGCTGCGCACCTTCACCCTGAAGGAGTTCACCCGCCTGGTGCGGACGATAGACCCGGGCACCCTGCCCGACCCGCGCCGCGGCGCCGACGTCACCGAGCGCGCCCGCGCCCTGGTCCGGGCGGCCGCCGCGCTGCGCGGCTGGCTGCTCGCCGCCACCCCGGAGTCCGACGAACTGGACGACCCGTACGGGGCCCCGATCGGCATGTTCCGCAACTGCGGCGAGGAGATATTCCACGCGGTCGACCCGGTGGTCACCGCGCTCACCGGCGTGCCCGCGCTGCGCTGACCGCCCGCGCCGCGAGCGGCCCGAAGGCCCCCCGGCGGCCCGGGGACGGCCCGCGGCGGCCGAGCGCCGAATGGCCCCGCGCCGACGAGCCGCCCGGCCCGGCCGGTCCTACGCTGGAGGAACCCACCCTTCCCGGCCCCCATGCCGGGAGGCGCCCCCACGCCGCCCCGGAGCCCCGCCATGACCGTCACCGACGCCCCGACCGGCCCGACCGCGACCAGAGGGCGCCCGTGGGCCTCCGAGGCGCTGCACCGGGCCGATCCGCAGGTGGCCGACCTGCTGGCGGCCGAGGCCGAGCGGCGGGCCGAGACGGTCCAGCTGCTGGCGGGGGAGAACCTGACCTCCCCGGCCGTCCTGGCGGCGCTGACCGGGCCGCTGATCGACAAGTACGCCGAGGGCTACCCGGGCCGCCGGCACCACACCGGCTGCGCCCTCGCGGACGCCGCCGAGCTGCTGGCGATCGACCGGGCCCGTGAGCTGTTCGCCGCCCCGCACGCCAACGTCCAGCCCCGGTCGGCGACTTCGGCGATGCTGGCGGCGTACGCGGCGCTGCTGCGGCCCGGCGACGGGGTGCTGGCGATGTCGCTGGAGCACGGCGGCCACCTCAGCTGCGGCTCGCGGGCGAACTTCTCCGGCCGCTGGTTCGCCTTCACGGGGTACGGGGTGCGCGAGGCCGACGGCCTGATCGACCTCGACCAGGTGCGCGACCTGGCCCGCGAGCACCGCCCGAAGGCGATCGTGGCGGGCTCGATCTCGCACCCCCGGCACCCGGACTGGGCCGCCTTCCGGGAGATCGCCGACGAGGTGGACGCCTACCTGATCGCCTCGGTCGCCCAGACCGCCGGCCTGGTCGCCGCCGGGGTGGCGCCCTCCCCGGTGCCGTACGCGGACGTCACCGTGGCGGCCACCCACAAGCTGCTGCGCGGCCCGCGCGGGGGCCTGCTGCTGTCCACCGCGGAGCTGGCCGAGCGGATCGACCGGGCGGTGTTCCCGTTCAGCCAGGGCGGGGCGGCGATGAACGAGGTGGCCGGCAAGGCGGTGGCGCTGGCCGAGGCGGCGACGCCCGGCTACCGGGCGTACGCGCAGCGGACGGTGGACGGGGCGCGGGTGCTGGCGACAGGGCTCGCGGCGGCCGGGATGCGCCCGCTGACCGGCGGCACCGACACCCACCTGGTGACGGCGGACGTGAGCCCGCTGGGCGTCACCGGCGCGGAGGCCGAGCGGCGCTGCGCCGTGGCCGGACTGCTGCTCGGCAAGTGCGCGCTGCCCTACGACCCGGCGCCGGCGGCCGAGGCCTCCGGGATCAGGCTGGGCACCGGCACGGTGACCAGCCAGGGGATGGGCGAGGCGGAACTCGCTGAGCTCGCCGGGCTGATCGCCCAGGTGCTCGCCGGGGGCACGGGCGCGCGGGTGGCGAACCGGGTCCGGGAGCTGGCCCTGTCCTTCGCCGACCGGCGGTGAACAAGAGCGTCGTCGACGGATATTCGGATCTCCTACCCGGGAGAGCGAACCGCGATGCGTGCCTTGAGCGTCCGACTCAATAAGGTGTGGGGCGTGGCGACGCACCTCGAACCCCGGGAACGCAGGGGAGTACCTTCGGTACCTCCCCGTTGGACAGTGACGCAGGAGGCCGGTGGTGCGTGAGTATCTGCTGGTGCTGTTCTGCACCGCCGCCGTCACCTACCTGTTGACCGGCCCGGTCCGGAAGTTCGCCATCGCGGCGGGCGCCATGCCGCCGGTCCGCGCCCGGGACGTGCACCGCGAGCCGACACCGCGGCTCGGCGGGATCGCCATGTTCGGCGGGCTGTGCGCGGGCATCCTGGTCGCCTCCCAGCTGGACAACCTGAGCAAGGTGTTCTCCCAGGGCACCGACATCCGCGCGCTGCTGTCCGGCGCCGGGATCATGTGGCTGCTCGGGGTGCTCGACGACAAGTGGGGCGTGGACGCGCTGGTGAAGCTCGGCGGCCAGATGATCGCCGCCGGTGTGATGGTCTGGCAGGGCGTCACGGTGATCACCCTCCCGGTGCCCGGTGTCGGCGCGGTCGCGGTGAGCCCCACCCAGGGCATGGTCATCTCGGTCACCCTGGTCGTCGTCATGGTCAACGCGGTGAACTTCATCGACGGCCTGGACGGCCTGGCGGGCGGCATGGTCTGCATCGCCGCGATGGCGTTCTTCCTGTACAGCTACCGGCTCTGGTACGGCTACACGATCACCGACGCGGCGCCTGCGGTGCTGTTCAGCGTGCTGCTGATCGGCATGTGCCTGGGCTTCCTGGCGCACAACATGCACCCCGCGCGGATCTTCATGGGCGACTCCGGCTCGATGATGCTGGGCCTGATGCTGGCCGTGGCCGCGATCTCCATCACCGGCCGCGTCGACCCGGACCTGATCAGCAGCGAGACCGGTTCGCAGACCGCGACCGTGCACGCCCTGGTGCCGATCTACATCCCGCTGCTGCTGCCGCTGACGGTCATCGCGCTGCCGCTGGCGGACCTGCTGCTCGCGGTGGTGCGCCGCACCTGGGCCGGCCAGTCGCCGTTCGCCGCGGACAAGCGCCACCTGCACCACCGGCTGCTCCAGGTCGGGCACTCGCACAGCCGCGCGGTGCTGATCATGTACTTCTGGGCCGCGCTGATCGCCTTCGGCACGGTGGCCTTCTCGGTCACCAACACCGGCCGCACGGTGGTGCTGACGCTCGCCGGGCTCTGCCTGGTCGGCCTGGTGGTGCTGCTGACGCCGCAGTTCCGGCCGCGCGCGCCGAAGGCGGTGCAGGCCTTCGTCCCGCCGCGCTACCGGCGCCGTCCGTCCGCCCCCATGGCTGAACTGTCGGCAAAGGACAAGCAACTTCTTGGTGAAGCCGACCGGGGAGCCTCCGCGCTCGACGACCACGGCCGGGCCACCGGCCGCCGGTAGCAAGGCAGTTGATGTTCCGTCAAATGGCCTCACCTGTTCGGCTGCACCGTTGCGCCGTCGGTGTGACAGGTGCCACACATTCATGGTAAAGCTCTCATCAAATAGTTTGTGATACCGTTCACGAGTACCGAGAACACGCCGAAAGACCTGACAGGTGGAGGACTTCCGTCCCTGGTCGGTCTCCCTCGACGGGCCCGCCGCTCCAGCGGGCGGCCCGGGCGGCGGCCTCTCGGTCCGGTGTCACCCACCACCTTCTGTGCCCCGTCCCCCGTCACATCGACATGCCGCCGGAGCTGCCGACATGCCGTCCACCGACGCCCGGATCCTCCGAGGCGCCGCGATTCCCACTGCGGCCGCCGGGATCATCGCCATGGCGATCTCGTTCGCCGTCGCCGGTGGGAAGGGGCTGCTCGGCGCCCTCTTCGGCGCACTCCTGGTGATGGCCTTCTTCAGCTTCGGCCAGGTCGCGCTCGACCGGCTGACCAGGTCGAACCCGCACATCATGATGGCCGCGGCGCTGCTCGTGTACACCACGCAGATCCTGCTGGTCGGCATCGTGCTGGCGGTCTTCAAGAACACCGAGCTCTTCAACCGGCAGGCCTTCGCCTTCACCCTGCTCGGCTGCGCGCTGATCTGGACGGGGTTCCAGGTGCGCGGTGCGCTGAAGGCCAAGACCTTCTACGTCGACCCCGACGCCTCCGAAAACAAGGGCGACAAGCCCTCCGACTCGGGGCGTCAACAGTGACGAGCCCTGGCTGTCCCCCCAACGAGGGGGGCGGTGTTTATGCCGCACTGACGGACTGCTATCGTCCGTCGCAACAACGGAGCACGGGAAGCGGCCAGGTCTGTCCGAACAGCGGACGGATCGCCCCCCGGATCCGCGCAGTCTTCGATGATCCCGCTGTGGTGCGGCGCACCGGCGCGCGGGATCCGCGAGAAACCCATCAAGTTCCAGTGCCGCTCCGTGGCCGCAGGCCACGCCGACACACCGAGGTTGCCGTAACCATGCGTCACGACGAAGGAGTCCGTGGTGAGTGCTGATCAGCTCACGTTCCTCGCCTCAGGCAGTTGCCACTTCGGGGACGCTGGCTGCGGCTTCCCGGCCCCGGGTCTGAACGAGTTCCAGTTCAAGCCGATCTTCTCGATCGGCAGTATCGAGTTCAACAAGCCGATGCTGCTGTCGGTCATCGTTGCGCTGCTGGTCGTCGTCTTCTTCTGGGCCGCCTTCGCCAAGCCGCGCCTGGTCCCCGGCAAGCTGCAGCTCGTCGGCGAGATCGGCTACGACTTCGTCAAGCGCTCCATCGTGCTGGAGACGATCGGCAAGAAGGGCGAGAAGTACGTCCCGATGCTCGTCTCGATGTTCTTCTTCATCTGGCTGATGAACATCATGTCGATCATCCCCTTCGCGCAGTTCCCCGTCTCGGCGGCGATCGCGTTCCCGGCCGGCCTCGCTGCGGTCGTGTGGATCACCTACATGACGCTGACCTTCAAGAAGCACGGCTTCGTCGGCGGTCTGAAGAACCTCTGCTGGCCCTCGGGCATCCCCGGCTGGGTCATGTTCATCCTGGTGCCGATCGAGTTCTTCTCGAACATCTTCGTGCGCCCCTTCACGCTCGCGGTCCGAGCCTTCGCGAACATGTTCGCCGGCCACCTGCTGATCGTGATGTTCTCCATCGCCTCCTGGTACCTGCTCAGCCCGACCCTGGGTGCGCTCTACGGCTCGGCCTCGTTCATCGTCGCCGTCGCGCTGACCGCCTTCGAGCTGCTGGTCCAGTTCCTGCAGGCCTACATCTTCGTGATGCTGGCCAGCAGCTACATCGCCGGTGCCCTCGAAGAGGCGCACTGAGCCAGGGGGCTTCGGCCCTCCCTGAACCAACCTCTCCGGATTGCCCGGTGGCCAATCACCACCGGTTCACCACCCCTGCAAAGGACAACGTCAATGAGCATCCTCGCTGAGGGCAACGTCTACGGTTCCGTCGCCTCCATCGGCTACGGCCTCGCCGCGATCGGCCCCGGCATCGGCGTCGGTCTGATCTTCGGCAACGGTGTCCAGGCCATGGCCCGTCAGCCCGAGGCTGCCGGCCTGATCCGCTCCAACATGTTCATCGGCTTCGCGCTGACCGAGGCGCTCGCCCTCATCGGCATCGTCATGCCGTTCGTCTTCGGCAACAAGTAATCCTGCCGCAGACCCATTCGAGGAAGGTCCAGATATGAGCATCGCGGTTACGCTCGCGGCCGAGGAGAAGATGAACCCTCTCCTCCCCGCGTGGCCCGAGATCATCATCGGCCTGCTCTGCTTCTTCATCGTCTTCGGTCTCCTCGGCAAGAAGCTCCTCCCCAGCATCGAGAAGGTGCTGTCGGAGCGTCGGGACGCCATCGAGGGCGGCATGGAGCGCGCCGAGGCCGCTCAGGCGGAGGCCCAGGCCCTGCTTGAGCAGTACCGCGCCGAGCTCGCCGAGGCGCGTCACGAGGCTGCCCGCATCGTCGAGCAGGCTCGCGAGCAGGGCGCTGCCCAGCTCACCGAGATGCGCGAGGAGGGCCAGCGTCAGCGCGAGGCCATCGTCGCCGCCGGCCACGCGCAGATCGAGGCCGACAAGAAGCAGGCGACTGCCGTCCTGCGCCAGGACGTGGGTTCGCTGGCCTCCCAGCTGGCTTCCCGCATCGTGGGCGAGTCCCTCGAGGACAGCGCTCGGCAGAGCGGCGTGATCGACCGTTTCCTGGACGAGCTGGAGGCCAAGGCCGCCGTTGCTCAGGGTGCGGCCAAGTGATCGGCGCCAGCCGCGAGGCCCTCGCCGCCGGCCGGCAGAACCTGGAGAGCCTGACCGACTCCACCTCGGTGGACGCGGCCAAGCTCGCCGAGGAGCTCACCGCCGTCACGGCCGTGCTGGACCGTGAGGTGTCGCTGCGCCGTGTCCTGACCGACCCGTCCCGGTCGGGTCAGGACAAGGCCCAGCTGGTCTCCTCGCTGCTGACCGGTCAGGTCTCCGGCGAGACCGTCGACCTCGTCTCCGGTCTGGTCCGCTCCCGCTGGTCGGGCTCGCGCGACCTGGTGGACGGGACCGAGGAGCTGGCCGCGTACGCCGAGGTCATCGCGGCGGACAGGGCAGGCGCCCTGGACGACGTCGAGGACGAGCTGTTCCGGTTCAGCCGGGTGGTGGGCGGCTCGCACGAGCTGCGCGCCGCGCTGACCGAGCCGAAGGCCGGCACCGCCGCGAAGGCCGCGCTGATCAAGAAGCTGCTCGGTGGCCGCGCCCACGCGGGCACCGTCCGGCTGGTCACGGCCATCGTCAACGCGCCGCGTGGCCGTAGCCTGGAGCAGGGCCTGGAGTCCTACTCGAAGCTCGCCGCCGCGCGCCGCGGCCGCGTGGTGGCCCTGGTCACCACCGCGGTGCCGCTGTCGGACACCCAGAAGGAGCGCCTGTCCGGTGCTCTGGGCCGGATGTACGGCCGCCAGGTCCACCTGAACATCGACGTCGACCCCGAGGTCGTCGGCGGTGTCCGGGTGCAGGTCGGCGACGAGATCATCGACGGCACCGTGTCGAGCCGCCTCGAAGGCGCTCGCCAGTCGCTCGAAGGCTGAGCACACCGAAGCAGCAGCACATCCGACCCTCGGTCGGGAAACCGGCTCCCCAAGGAGCCGGCACATCGGACGGCCGGTTCGGCAGACCCGGCCGAGAGTCGAATACTTGCGGCCCTCAATGGCGGGCCGAGGATCGCAAACTAGGAGAGCAGGGAAGCCTGATGGCGGAGCTTACGATCCGTCCGGAGGAGATCCGGGACGCGCTGGCCGACTTTGTCCAGTCGTACCAGCCGGACGCCGCTTCTGTGGAAGAGGTCGGCACGGTCACTGACGCGGCGGACGGCATCGCGCATGTCGAGGGCCTGCCCTCGGTCATGGCGAACGAGCTGCTGAGGTTCGAGGACGGCACGCTCGGCCTCGCGCTGAACCTCGACACCCGCGAGATCGGTGTCGTCATCCTCGGTGAGTTCGGTGGCATCGAAGAGGGCCAGACCGTGCGCCGCACCGGCGAGGTCCTCTCGGTTCCGGTCGGCGACGGCTACCTCGGCCGCGTCGTGGACCCGCTGGGCAACCCGATCGACGGTCTGGGCGACATCGCCTCCAGCGGCCGCCGCGCCCTGGAGCTGCAGGCCCCCGGCGTCATGGCCCGCAAGTCGGTCAAGCAGCCGCTGCAGACCGGCATCAAGGCCATCGACTCGATGACCCCGATCGGCCGTGGCCAGCGTCAGCTGATCATCGGTGACCGCCAGACCGGCAAGACCGCGGTGGCCGTCGACACGATCATCAACCAGCGCGACAACTGGCGCTCGGGCGACCCGGAGAAGCAGGTCCGCTGCATCTACGTCGCCGTGGGCCAGAAGGGCTCCACCATCGCGTCCGTCCGCGGCGCCCTGGAGGAGGCCGGCGCGCTGGAGTACACCACCATCGTGGCTGCTCCCGCCTCCGACCCGGCCGGCTTCAAGTACCTCGCCCCGTACACCGGTTCGGCCATCGGCCAGGAGTGGATGTACGACGGCAAGCACGTCCTGATCATCTTCGACGACCTGTCGAAGCAGGCCGAGGCCTACCGCTCCGTGTCGCTGCTGCTGCGCCGTCCGCCGGGCCGCGAGGCCTACCCGGGCGACGTCTTCTACCTGCACTCCCGCCTGCTGGAGCGTTGCGCCAAGCTGAACGACGCCCTGGGCGGCGGCTCGATGACCGGTCTGCCGATCATCGAGACCAAGGCCAACGACGTCTCGGCGTACATCCCGACCAACGTCATCTCCATCACCGACGGCCAGTGCTTCCTGGAGTCCGACCTGTTCAACGCCGGCATCCGCCCGGCCGTGAACGTCGGTATCTCGGTCTCCCGCGTCGGTGGCTCCGCCCAGATCAAGGCCATGCGTTCGGTCGCCGGCCGTCTGCGTCTGGACCTCGCCCAGTACCGCGAGCTGGAGGCCTTCGCCGCCTTCGGTTCCGACCTGGACGCGGCCTCCAAGGCCCAGCTGGAGCGCGGTGCGCGCATGGTCGAGCTGCTGAAGCAGGGCCAGTACCAGCCGTTCCCGGTCGAGGAGCAGGTCGTCTCCATCTGGGCCGGCACCACCGGCAAGCTGGACGACGTCCCGGTCGCCGAGATCCGCCGCTTCGAGCGCGAGTTCCTGGACCACGTGCGCCTCCAGCACAAGGACCTGCTCGCGGGCATCGTCGAGACCGGTCTGCTCGCCGAGGGCACCGTCGACGCGCTGACCAGCGCCATCGACGCGTTCAAGCAGGGCTACCAGACCGCTGACGGCAAGCTGCTCTCCGAGCAGGCCTGAGTCCGGTAGCGAGGGAAAGGACGTAACGACCCATGGGAGCACAGCTTCGGGTCTACAAGCGCCGGATCCGCTCTGTCACCGCGACGAAGAAGATCACCAAGGCGATGGAGATGATCTCCGCGTCGCGCATCGTCAAGGCGCAGCGCGCGGTGGCCGCCTCCACTCCGTACGCCGATGAGCTCACCCGTGCGGTGACGGCGGTGGCCACCCGGTCCAACGCCAAGCACCCGCTCACCACCGAGAACCCGAGCGCCTCGCGCGCCGCCGTCCTGCTGATCACGGCGGACCGCGGCCTGGCGGGCGGTTACTCGACCAACGCCATCAAGGCCGCGCAGTCGCTCAGCGAGCGTCTGCGGGCCGAGGGCAAGGACGTGGTGACGTACATCGTCGGTCGCAAGGGCGTCTCGTACTACACGTTCCGCGGCTTCGAGATCGCGGAGTCGTGGACGGGCTTCTCGGACAAGCCGACCTACGGGGACGCGAAGACCGTGGCGGCCGACCTGATCGAGGCCTTCACGGCCGAGACGGGCGGCGTGGACGAGCTCCACCTGATCTCGACCAAGTTCGTGTCGATGCTGACGCAGAACGCGGTCGGGGCCCGGCTGCTGCCGCTGAAGCTGGACGAGGTCCAGCTCAGCGACGACCAGCCGGCCAAGGCGGAGATCTTCCCGCTGTACGACTTCGAGCCGTCGGCGGAGGGCGTGCTGGACGCGCTGCTGCCGCGGTACGTCGAGAGCCGGATCTACAACGCGCTGCTGCAGTCGGCCGCCTCCGAGCACGCCGCCCGCCGACGCGCGATGAAGAGCGCGACGGACAACGCCGGCGAGCTCATCAAGTCGCTCACGCGGCTTGCCAACTCGGCCCGTCAGGCCGAGATCACCCAGGAAATCAGCGAGATCGTCGGCGGTGCCAACGCCCTCGCCGACGCTAGCCGCGGGAGCGAATGAGAATGACCACCACTGTTGAGCCGACCACGGCGACGGGCCGCGTCGCGCGGGTCATCGGCCCGGTCGTCGACGTGGAGTTCCCCGTCGACGCTATTCCGAACATGTTCAACGCCCTGCACGTCGAGGCGGAGAACCCCGACGGCTCGGGCAAGAAGACCCTGACCCTCGAGGTCGCCCAGCACCTGGGCGACGGCATGGTCCGCGGCATCTCGATGCAGCCGACCGACGGTCTGGTCCGTGGCACCCAGGTCACCGACACCGGTGCCGCCATCTCGGTGCCCGTCGGCCAGATCACCAAGGGCAAGGTCTTCAACGCCCTCGGCGACGTGCTGAACGTGGACCAGAAGGAGTTCGACCAGCAGGTCGAGGTCCGCTGGCCGATCCACCGCAAGGCGCCGGAGTTCAAGGACCTCGAGTCCAAGACCGAGATGTTCGAGACCGGCATCAAGGTCATCGACCTCCTCACCCCGTACGTCCAGGGTGGCAAGATCGGTCTGTTCGGTGGTGCCGGTGTCGGCAAGACCGTTCTGATCCAGGAGATGATCTACCGCGTCGCCGAGAACTTCGGTGGTGTGTCGGTGTTCGCCGGCGTCGGCGAGCGCACCCGTGAGGGCAACGACCTCATCGACGAGATGGTCGACTCGGGCGTTCTGGACAAGACCGCGCTGGTCTTCGGCCAGATGGACGAGCCGCCGGGCACCCGTCTGCGCGTCGCGCTCTCCGCGCTGACCATGGCGGAGTACTTCCGTGACGTCGAGAAGCAGGACGTGCTCCTCTTCATCGACAACATCTTCCGGTTCACCCAGGCCGGTTCCGAGGTGTCGACCCTGCTCGGCCGCATGCCCTCCGCGGTGGGCTACCAGCCGAACCTGGCCGACGAGATGGGCCTCCTCCAGGAGCGCATCACCTCGACCCGCGGTCACTCGATCACCTCGATGCAGGCGATCTACGTCCCCGCGGACGACCTGACCGACCCGGCCCCGGCCACCACCTTCGCCCACCTGGACGCGACGACCGTTCTGTCGCGCCCGATCTCGGAGAAGGGCATCTACCCGGCCGTCGACCCGCTGGACTCCACGTCCCGCATCCTCGACCCGCGGTACATCGCGCAGACCCACTACGACACGGCCCTCCGTATCAAGGGGATCCTGCAGAAGTACAAGGACCTCCAGGACATCATCGCGATCCTCGGTATCGACGAGCTGTCCGAGGAGGACAAGGTCACGGTCCACCGTGCCCGTCGCATCGAGCGCTTCCTCTCGCAGAACACCTACGTGGCGAAGCAGTTCACCGGTGTCGAGGGTTCGACCGTGCCGCTGTCGGAGACCATCGAGGCCTTCAACGCGATCGCGGACGGCAAGTACGACTCCATCCCGGAGCAGGCCTTCTTCATGTGCGGTGGCATCGAGGACCTCGAGAAGAACGCCGCCGAGCTGGCGAAGAAGTAGTCGCGGCCGGTAGCAGCTGAGTGACCGTGAGGGGTGGCCCCGAGCCCGGGACCACCCCTCGCGTCGCATCGGCTGTGATTCCGGTCAAATCCGTGCCGCCGGTTTCATGCCGGAGGCGCGCGGCCGTTATTCTTACCGAAACTCCCGAGTAATCGGGGGTTGCATGAGCCTAGGAGCCCACGTTGGCTGAGCTGCACGTCGAGCTGGTCGCAGCCGACCGCAAGGTGTGGTCCGGTGCGGCCACCATCGTCGTCGCCCGTACGGCCTCCGGCGACACCGGCATCATGCCGGGTCACACCCCGGTGCTGAGCGTGCTGGAGACCGGTCCGGTCACCATTCGCACGGCGGACGGCGGCACCGTGATCGCCGCGGTGCACGGAGGCTTCATCTCCTTCGCCGACAACAAGCTGTCTCTGCTCGCGGAGATCGCCGAGCTGGCGGACGAGATCGACGTCGCCCGTGCCGAGCGCGCGCTGGAGAAGGCCAAGTCGGGCCTGGACGAGCACGCCGAGCGGCGCGCCGAGGTCCGCCTGTTCGCGGCGCGCGGCCTCAAGGCCCACGTCTGAGTGCGCCAAGACCCTGGTTCAGCGGGGTCGACCGACGGTCCCGGGGACGCGTGAGCGTGACCCCGGGACTGTCGTCGTAGTTGGTAGGTCAACGCGGTCGCTTGATACGACCGATACGGGGAACGCGGGTAGCGAGGAGGTAGGTGAGCATGGTCCTCGCGCTTGTGGTGTGTGCGGCGGTCGTGGCGCTGGGTGTGATCGGCCTGGTGGCGTTCGCGGTACGACGCCGCCTGATCCAGCGGGTCGGCGGCACGTTCGACTGCAGTTACCGACTCAAAATGCCCGCCGACGCCTCGACGCAGCCCGACCTCGACGAGAACGGCAAACCCACCTCGGCCCCGGTCCCCCAGACCGACGGCAAGGGGTGGGTTTTTGGTATCGGCCGCTACAGCGGTGACTCGATCGAGTGGTTCCGGGTCTTCTCGTACGCCCCGCGCCCGCGCAGGGTGCTGCCGCGCCGGGAGATCGAGGTGCTCGGCCGGCGCTACCCGGAGGGCCAGGAGGAGCTCGCCCTGCTCTCCGGCTCGGTGGTGCTGCGCTGCCTGCACAACGGGGAGCCGCTGGAGCTGGCGATGAGCGAGGACGCGCTCACCGGCTTCCTCGCCTGGCTGGAGGCCGCCCCGCCCGGGCAGAGGGTCAACGTCGCGTAGCGGCGGGACCCTCGGGGTGGGGGTACCCCCGGCCGGAGGCTGGGGGAGGTCAACGTCGCGTAGCGGCGATCGCCGGGTTCGGGGTTAACGCCGCCTAACCCGTCCGGCTACGCTGGCCGCATGGTGAATCTGACGCGCATCTACACCCGCACCGGCGACGACGGCACCACCGCGCTAGGCGACATGAGCCGGACCACCAAGACCGATCCCCGCCTGGTCGCGTACGCCGACACCAACGAGGCGAACGCGGCGATCGGCGTGGCCGTCGCCGCCGGATCGCTGCCCGAGGACATCGTCACGGTGCTCGTCCGGATCCAGAACGACCTGTTCGACGTCGGCGCGGACCTGTCCACGCCGGTGGTCGAGGACCCGAAGTACCCGCCGCTGCGGGTGCTGCCGTCGTACGTCGACCGGCTGGAGGGGGACTGCGACCACTACCTGGAGCAGTTGGAGAAGCTGCGCAGCTTCATCCTGCCCGGCGGTACGCCCGGCGCGGCCTACCTGCACCTGGCCTGCACGGTGGTGCGGCGGGCCGAGCGGGCCACCTGGGCGGCGATCGCGGAGTACGGGGACAGCGTCAACCCGCTGACCGCGAAGTACCTCAACCGGCTCTCCGACCTGCTGTTCATCCTGGCCCGGGCGGCCAACAAGGAGCGCGGCGACGTGCTCTGGGTTCCGGGCGAGAACCGCTAGCGGTCCCTCAGAACCGCCGGCAAGCCCCTCAGAGCCGCTTCTCCGGGACGCCGGCGACGGGCTGCTCGGCGATCGGGTCGTCCGCGTCCTGCTCGCCGGCCGGCGGCTGCTTCGGCCAGAGCGTGTAGCTGACGGCGATGACCACGTTGACCACGGCGGCGATGCCCAGCTTGAGGTACCACTGGAGGAAGGTGCCGAAGTGTGCGGAGCCTCCCGACAGCGGCACCAGCAGGGTGATCAGGCTCAGTGTGATCGCGGCCGAGACCACCGTGCGGCGGCAGATCTGCCACTCGTACCGGGACCGCGCCAGGCCGTACTTCGGTGAGCGCGGCGGCTTGGGGCCGCCGGCGAAGCGGTACATGAAGTGCCGGTCGGCCCAGCGGACCAGGGAGGGCCCGTACCCGATCGAGAAGCCCGCGTAGCTCGCCGCGAGGGCGTGCGTCCAGCTCGCGGCGGCGCCGCCGCGCAGGTCGAGCACGGTGAGCACGTACAGGGTGAGGTCCACCACCGGCAGGCCGACCAGCAGGGCGGTGCTGGTGCGGCGCCACCGCAGCAGGTAGCGGGCGGTGAGACCGAGGCCGAGCAGGATCCAGAAGGAGATCTCGGCCGCGACGATGAGGGTGACGATCACGTTGTGCTCCCGGGCGGTCGGCGGTGCCTCCAGCCTGGCGCGCGGGCGTGGCCGCGTCGTCGTCGCCGGGTGCCGTCCCGGCCTGCACCTTTCGATGTACGGCGGCTCCTCCGGGGACCGGAGCCGGGCGGCGCCCGGGGATGGTGAGATGGAGGTGTGCTGAGACCGACCCTCACCCCGCGCCAGGAGGACCGGGGGATCGCCCTGCTCGGTCTGTTCGGCGGAGCGCTGCTGATCGCGCTCCAGGTCTACGACAACTCCTCGCGGATCCCGCGCGGGGCGGTGGTGCCGGCGCTGCTGGTCATGGCGGTGCTGGAGCTGTTCCGCCGGACCAGGCCGGTGCTCACCACGACGCTGGGCGGGCTCGCCTTCGGGTACAGCATCTTCACCGGCGCCCTGCTGGCGACCAGCCTGATGTACACCGACCTGCTCTACGCGGCGGTGCTCTACGGGACCCCGAGGATGTCCCGGATCCTGCACCTGACCGGCACGGGTTCGGTGCTGGTGCTGTCCACCCTGGTGCTGATCTACAGCGACGCCTCGAACGCGGTGGCGGTGGTGGTGCTCACCGTGCTGATCTACCTGGCGCCGGTCTGGACCGGGGACGTGGTCCGCAAGCACCGCGACCGGGCGGTGAGCGAGCGGCTGCGGGCCGAACAGACCGCGCTGCTCTCGGAGATGGACCGGCGTGAGGCCGTCGTCGCCGAACGCGCGAGGATGGCACGGGAGTTGCACGACGTGGTGGCCAACCACCTGTCGGCGATCGCGATCCACGCGACCGGCGCGCAGTCCGTCGCCCGGCGCCGTCGGCTGGCCGGGGACGACCCGCTGGTGGAGGTGCTGGCGGTGATCCGGGAGAGCAGCGTCCAGGGTTTGGCTGAAATGCGCCGCATGATCGGACTGCTGCGCGACAGCGGCGGGGGAGAGGCGGACGAGTCGTACGCGGCGCCCGACCTGGCCGCCGTGGACGCCCTGCTGGCCAAGGCCCGGGCGGCCGGCCAGGACGTCGGGCTGGACTTCGAACTCGCCGAGCGGGGCGAGCGCGGGGAGGTCCCGGTGCCGGTCCGGCTGGCCGCGTACCGGATCGTCCAGGAGTCGCTGACCAACGCGCTCAAGCACGCCGGGCCCGGACTGGTCAGCGTGCGGATGGAGTTCGGCCCCGAGGAACTGCGGATCGCCGTCGACAGCCCGTACCGGCACGGACCGGGCCGCGAACTGCCCGGCGCCCGGGCCGGGCTGGTCGGCATGGCGGAGCGGGCCGGGCTGCTCGGCGGCAGCTTCGAGGCGGGGCCGCGGAACGACTACTGGAGCGTGCGCGCGGTACTGCCGCGCGGGCGGGAGAGCGGGGCAGGGGCATGACGATCCGGGTGCTGGTGGCCGAGGACCAGGCGGCGGTACGGGCGGCGCTGGTGATGATCCTGCGGGCCGAGCCGGACATCGAGGTGGTCGGGCAGGCCGCCGACGGCGAGGAGGCCGTCCGGCTGGCGCTGGAGCTGCGGCCCGACGTGGTGCTGATGGACGTGCAGATGCCCCGGCTGGACGGCGTCTCGGCGACCCGGCAGGTGGTCGCCGCCGGGGCCGGCCAGGTGCTGGTGCTGACCACCTTCGACCTGGACGAGTACGTCTACGGCGCGCTGCGGGCCGGCGCGGCCGGGTTCCTGCTCAAGGACCTGGAGGCGGACACCCTGGTCGAGGGCGTCCGGACGGTGGCGCGCGGGGACGGCATGCTGGCGCCCTCGGTGACCAGGCGGCTGATCGGCGCCTTCGCCCGGCCGGACCGGGCGGTCGGGCCGGAAGCCAGGGAGGCGGTGGCCGGACTGACCCCGCGTGAGCGGGAGGTGCTGGCCTGCATCGGGGCCGGGCTGTCCAACGGGGAGATCGCGGCCCGGCTGGAGATGGCGGAGGCGACCACCAAGACGCACGTCAGCCGGATCCTGGCGAAGCTGCGGCTGCGCAACCGGGTGCAGGCGGCGATCCTGGCGCAGGACCTCGGGCTGACCGTCTGACCGTCTGATGGTCCGGTCGGCCGGTCCGGTCAGATGGTCCGATCGGCCGGTCTGATCGGCTGGTCACGGTGGGTCTGGGTCGCCCGACCAGGTCGGGCGCAGATCACACTCCCGATTGACACCACGGGGCCGGATTGGGCATTAGAGTCCCGGCAACGAGCGACGCGGCTCTCCGGCGGTGACCCCTGCCCTGAGCCGCCTTCAGGGCCCGCCCCAGGGCGGCGACGGCATCGGGAGACCCAGCCATGAGCAATGCGTCCAGCAAGCAGATCGCCGTGATCGGTGCCGGCCTGATGGGCGCCGGCATCGCCCAGGTGTCCGCGCAGGCCGGCCACCCGGTGGTGCTGCGGGACGTCACCGAGGAGGCCCTGCAGCGCGGTCTCGCGGGCATCCGTGCCTCCTACGCGAAGTTCGTCGCCAAGGGCCGGCTGAGCGCCGAGGACGCCGAGGCCGCGCTGGGCCGGATCACCACCACCACCGACCTGGGCGCCGTCGCCGAGGCCGACATCGTGGTCGAGGCCGTGTTCGAGCAGTTCGAGGTCAAGGAGGGCGTCTTCCGGGAGCTCGACAAGCTCGCCAAGGACGGCGCGGTGCTGGCCTCCAACACCTCCGCCATCCCGATCACCCGGATCGCCGCCGCCACCCGGCGCCCCGAGTCGGTCGTCGGCGTGCACTTCTTCTCGCCGGTGCCGCTGATGAAGCTCGTCGAGCTGGTCCGCGGCTACAAGACCAGCGACGAGACCCTGGCCGCCGCCCGCGCCTTCGCCGAGGGCGTCGGCAAGGACGTCGTGGTGGTCAACCGGGACGTGGCCGGCTTCGTCACCACCCGCCTGATCACCGCGCTGGTCGTCGAGGCCGCCAAGCTGTACGAGTCGGGCGTCGCCACCGCCGAGGACATCGACACCGCCTGCCGCCTCGGCTTCGGCCACCCGATGGGCCCGCTGGAGACCGCCGACCTGACCGGCGTGGACATCCTGCTGCACGCCGCCCGCAACATCTACGACGAGACCCAGGACGAGAAGTTCGCCGCCCCGGAGATCATGGCGCGCATGGTCACCGCCGGCGACCTCGGCCGCAAGAGCGGCCGCGGCTTCTACCCGTACGAGGGCAAGTGAGCCCCCGCCGGAACGGGTGAACGACGACGCCCGGCGACCGGGCGGGCCGTGCGGCGGAACACCGTACGGCCCGCCCGCTCGGGGGCGGGTGAGTTTCCTCACGCCAGGTGCCGCAGACGGGTGATTTGGGCGGTAATCGAGCGTAGGTGTGGAGACTGACTGCGTATATTCCCTCGGACGAGTGAAGTTGCTTCAGATCTGGCCGGAACCAGCAACCTGCGCTGCTGGTTCGCCGTCAGAAGAGGGAGACCCGGCCCAGCACGACGAGGCTGCGACCGGACCCGGGCGAGGGGCCACGGCCCGCCCGGATGGACACCCCCACCCCCCGCCCCGGCACGGCCGGGTCGGACCACCCCCGTACCGGACCGGTCAGGCGAAGGAGGAGAGCATGCGCATCACCGGCGACCACAGGGCGCTGGCCATCGAAGGCCGCCTCGACGTGCGCACCGCCGCCGATGCGCGCGCCCGGCTGCACCAGGCCGTGGACGGCGGCCTCGGCGACCTCGTGCTCGACCTCGCCCGGCTGGAGTTCTGGGACGCCACCGGCCTCGGCGTGATCATGGGCACCCACCGCAGGGCCGGCCGGATCGGCCGGCGGCTGGTGCTGCGCTCCGTCCCGGCCCAGCTCCAGCGACTGCTGGTGGCCACCAAGCTGCACCGCATCCTGGCCGTGGACGGCGTCACCGAGGCCCACGGGATCGCCCTCTAGGGCCTGGCCGCTCCTGCCCCCGTCCGGCCCCGGTGCTCGTTCGTTCCCTGCCTTCGTTCGTTCCCCGCCCGCTCTTCGTCCGGCCCCCGACCTGGCTCTGATCAGCCGTCGTCCGGGCCCCGACCTGGCTCTGATCGGCCGTCGCCCGGCCCCCGACCGGGCCGCCCCTGCGCGGGCGGGCCCGGATGTGCAAGAGTCTGCCCGTCAGATGACGGCCGCCCCAGCCAGCTGCCCCCAGCCCGCGCGCGGCCGCGACCGAGACGTCAGCCGGCCGGCGCGGGACGCCGGCGGCCGAGCAGGATGCGGAGCAGAACGTGGCACAGCCAACCGGGGAGTTCCGGCAGGAGGCCGCCCGCACCCGAGGCGGCGAACTCGTCTCCGGCGCCCTGCTGGTCGGCGTCGGCGCCCCGGACGGCTCCGAGGTCAGGCCCTGCCCCGAGGAGTGGCGGCCCCGCCCGCGCCGGATCGAGCGCAGCGAGCCCGCCCGGGGCCCGGTCGGCGGCGTCGGCCGCGCGGTCGGCCCGCTCGCCCTCGGTGCCGGGCCCGCCGACCTGCCGCTGCTCGACCGCGAGGCCGACGTCGCCGAACTCCTCGGCCTGCTCGCCGAGGGCCGCTCGATACGCCTGGTCGGCCAGGCCGGCTCGGGCCGCAGCGCGCTGCTGTCGGCCGTCGCCGAGGCCGCCGCCGACCTCGCCCCCGGCGGCGTCGTCCAGCTCTGCGGGCACCGCCGCACCGCCGCCGACCTGCTCCAGGACCTCTTCGCGGCCACCCACCACGCCCCCGGCTACCGGCCCGACCCTGGCCAGCTGGCCGTGCACCTCGCCGAGGTCGGCGCGATCGTGGTCGTCGACGGCGCGGAGCAGTCCGGCGCCGAGCTGGAGGACCTGCTCGCCCTCGCCCCCGGCTGCGCCTTCCTGATCTCCGCCGCCCCCGGGAGCCCGGCGCCGTCACCCGGCTCCCGCTTGCAGGACCACCTGGTCGCCGGGCTCTCCCGCTCCGCCTGCCTCGCCCTCGCCGCCCGCCAGGCCGGGCGGCCGCTGGACGTCGAGGAGAAGGCCTGGGCGGTCGACCTCTGGTTCGAGTCCGAGGGGCTGCCGCTGCGCTTCGTCCAGGCCGCCGCGCTGCTGCGCCAGCGGGACGTGGCGGTGGACGCGCTGGTCGCCGCCGAGGAGGACCGGATGGGGGTCTTCGGCGCGGTCGAGGAGCCCGTCCACGACCCCGATCCGGCCGTCCGTGAGAACGCGCTGCGCCGCACCGTCCCGCTGCCGTCCGTCGCCGAGACCGCCTCACCCGCCGTCCGGCTCGCGGAGGGGCTGAGTGAGCCCGCCCAGGCCGTCCTGAGGCTCGCCGTCGCGCTCGGCGGCGAGTGTCCCACCGCGCCGCACCTGCCCGCGCTGATCGACGTCGGCCAGGGCGAGAGCGCCCTCGCCGAACTCGCCGACGCCGGGCTGGCGGTGTCCATCGGCGGGCACCACCGGCTGACCGCCGGGGTGCTGGACCTGCTCGCCCCGCACTGGCCGGCCCGCGGCTGCCTGGACGGCGCCGCCCAGCACTTCGCCTGGTGGGTCGGGCACAGCTCGGTGTCGCTGGAACAGGTCGCGGCCGAGGCGGAGGTCGTGGTCGGCGTGCTGGTCGCGGACCGGGCGGCCGGCCGGCACGACGCCGTCGTGCGCCTGGCCCGGGCGGCCGCGCCCGCGCTGGCGCTGGCGCTGCGCTGGGGCGCCTGGGAGAGGGTCCTGGAGCTGGGGCTGGAGGCGGCCCGCCGGACGGGCTCCGGCACCGACCAGGCCTGGTTCCACCACGAGGCGGGCGTGCACGCGTTCTGCGTCCGGGAGCCGTCCCGGGCGATGGCCGAGCTGGAGACGGCGCTCACCCTGCGGTCCGCCGCCGGCGAGCAGCGCGGCGTCGCGGCAGCCGGCCGGATGCTGGACCTGCTGCGTGCCGACGGGCGGCAGCTGCCGCCCGCGGCGTCCCCCGGGCCGGCGCCCGTGCGGCGGCCCGTCATCCGCGCGATAGCCAAGGTGCCGTCCAGCCTGCGCTCCGGGACCAGGCGTCGGGTGATCGCCGCGTCGGCGGCCGTCCTCGCGCTCGGGGCGCTCGGGACAGCGGTGGCGATGAGCGCCACCGGTCCGGAGCAGCACCCGGGCAACGACCCGCACACCCGGCTCGACGACCCCGACGGCGGGCAGGGCGGGCCGCTCCCGTCCCCGCACGTCGGTGGCCCGACCGCCGGGGCCGGTGCCACCGGTACGGGGGTGTCAGGGACGGGAGCGCCGGGGACGGACGCGGGGGTCGGTGCGGCGGCGGGCGGGACCAGCCCGGAGCCGTCGGCGAGCGGCGCCTCGCACTCGCCGAGCGCGTCGAAGAAGCCGAGCCGTGGGCCGAGCGAGACCGCGGGGACCACCGAGCAGGCGCAGCAGCCGCAGCCGCCCGCACCGGGACAGTCGCAGCCGCCGGCCCAGCAGTCCGGCCCGCCGCAGGGTGGCAGCGGCGGCGGCACCGGCGGCGGCAGCGGTGGCAACTCCGGGGGCACTCAGCCCGGCGGAGGCGCCAGCACGCCGCCCCCGCCGAAGCCGTCGACCACGTCGCCCTCGGCGACCGCGACCACACCGCCGCCCGCCACGACGGGCCCCACGACCGGGACGTCCAGTCCTCCGCCGACGACGCCCTCGCCGTCCGCGAGCTGACCGGTCAGAACAGCTTGAGCTTGTCGTCGTCGATGCCGCGCAGCTCGTCGTAGTCCAGCACCACGCAGCCGATGCCCCGGTCGGTGGCCAGCACGCGGGCCTGGGGCTTGATCTCCTGGGCGGCGAAGATGCCCTTGACCGGGGCCAACAGTGGGTCCCGGTTGAGGAGTTCGAGGTAGCGGGTGAGCTGCTCGACGCCGTCGATCTCACCGCGGCGCTTGATCTCGACGGCCACCGTGGCACCGTCCGAGTCGCGGCAGAGGATGTCGACCGGGCCGATCGCGGTGGGGTACTCGCGGCGGATCAGGGACCAGCCGGCGCCGAGCACCTCCATCCGGTCCGCGAGCAGCTCTTGGAGGTGTGCCTCGACGCCGTCCTTGATCAGGCCCGGGTCCACCCCGAGTTCGTGGGAGGAGTCGTGCAGCACCTCCTCCAGCGTGATGATGAGCTTCTCGCCGGCCTTGTTCTCCACCGTCCAGACCCCGTCCGCCTCCTTGAGCGCGCACGGCGGGGACATCCAGTTGAGCGGCTTGTAGGCGCGGTCGTCGGCGTGGATGCTGACGCTGCCGTCGGCCTTGACCAGGATGAGCCTGGTGGCGGAGGGCAGATGGGCGGAGAGCCGACCGGCATAGTCGACTGAGCAGCGGGCAATTACGAGACGCACGGTCGACCACGCTAGCCCACCGGGGCCAGTTGATGCGATTCCACGACGACCGGGTGAAGAAACCGGGAACCCCGCGAACATGGAGGCTCGGCAATTCCGCTCACCTCCCGTCGCGGTCTGGCGCCCACGTCCTGGGGTCGCTACCGTACGTGACGGCACGCGTGCGGGATCGCTGTCAACGGGGACGGAGACTTCAGATGAACGATCCGACGGGATCCGGCCAATGTGGTGCACCGCCGCGTATTTCCGAAGCAATCCACAGGAATGACCGGCCCGTCCCGCCGTTGACTGCCACGCTGTTCCGAGCGCGGTCGGTGTCCGGGACGTCACGTCCCGTGGTGCCGCCGCCTTCGCGGGGTGTCAAAAACGCCCGTTCCACGGCGTTCCGGACACCACGCGCGATCCGCCCACCCTCACTGTGAGCTTGGACTACGCACGACCACCCGGGCGCCGCGCGGGTGGACCGCGAGAGGAGAATCCATGTCGCTCGACGTCTCACCGGCCCTGCTGGAAAAGGCCGAGCGGGGCGAGGTCGACGAGCGGGAATTCGTCGACTGCGTCCGCGTCTCGCTGCCGTACGCCTGGGACCTGATCAGCTCGCTGGTCGCCCAGGCGAAGGTCGACGGT
This sequence comes from Kitasatospora sp. NPDC088861, assembly GCF_044750105.1. Classification (NCBI taxonomy): domain Bacteria; kingdom Bacillati; phylum Actinomycetota; class Actinomycetes; order Kitasatosporales; family Streptomycetaceae; genus Kitasatospora; species Kitasatospora sp. NPDC088861. The sequence goes on along the minus strand of NZ_JBIVJF010000008.1, from coordinate 127,149 downwards.
ACCGACTTCGCCGACAACCAGGTACCGCCGCCCAGCGAGCAGGCCCGCGGCCAGCTCCTGCGGGCCCTCGCCAGCGACGCCATCCGGGGGGCCCTGCAGCGGCACTTCGGGGTGCGGCTGGCCTTCCAGAACTGTCACCGGGTGGCGGTCTTCCTGCCGTCGGACGCCAACGAGGCACGGCACGCACGCTTCACCTCGGTCCGGGAGCAGCTGCTCAACCAGTCCGAGGAACTGCGGGACTGCTGACCCGGCAGCACCGCCGATGCCGGGCCCTAGGTCCTGTCCGGCCGACCTTGCCGGGCCCGATCGACCGGATAGGACCTAGCGGCCCGGAAGGTCGTCGGGCCGCCCCCGTCCCCCGGTGCGGGGGGAGGGGCGGCGGCCCGGACCGGGCCCGGCCGCTCCACCCCCGGGCTCACCCCAGCTGCGGCAGCACCTCGGAGCCGAGCCGGGCGATGTTGTGCAGGGTCGCCTCGCGGTCGCCGCTGCCCTCCGCGAGCAGCGCGAAGCGGCGGATGCCGGTCCGCTCGGCGGTGGCCAGCAGCCGGTCGGCGCACTGCCGCGGCGTGCCCACCGCGTGCAGGTCGCAGAGGAGTTCGGTGTACTCGCGCGGGTCGCGCATCTTGCGCTCCCGGCCGTCCACGGTGCGGTGGGCGCCGAGCCCGTACTCGAACCAGCCCGGCATGGCGTTCAGCAGGGTGGCGCGGGCCGCTGAGGTGCGGTCGTCGACCTGGGCCACCCCGGCCGCGACGTGCCGGCGGTTCACCCGGCGCAGCTGCTCCTCGCCGCGCCCGGCGGCCAGCCAGGCGCTGCGGTACAGCTCCAGCATGCGCAGCTTGTCGTCGTCGCCGGAGTGCATGCCGAGCAGCATCGGCAGGCCGCGTTCGGCGGCCAGCCGCACCCCGCTCGGAGAGGTGCACGCGACCACCATCGGCGGTCCGGCCACCGGCCGCCCGGACGGGTCGAGTTCCTCACCGAAGCCCTCGCCGAGGCCCTCGACGTCCTGGCGCTGGCGCGGGAAGCGCACCGGGCCGGACCGCTCGTCGAGACCGAGCCAGCTGCCCAGTCCGGACCGGCGCACCGGTTCGGTGGCGCGCGGCACCACCGCCACCTCGGGGAAGGCGAACTGCGGGCCGTCCGCGCCGACCCGGGAGCCGCGCAGCCAGCGCAGCAGCAGGTCCAGCCGCTCAGGGAAGCCGTTCTCGAAGGCGTCCACGCCGCCGCCGAACACGTCCAGGTCGATCCAGGGGCCGCCGCGGCCCACCCCGAGCGTGAAGCGCCCGTCCGAGGTGAGGTGCAGCAGCGCGGCCTGCTCGCCGAGCGCCACCGGGTGGGCGGTGGAGAGCACGCTGACCGCCGTGCCGACGCCGATCCGGCGGGTGCGGCCGAGCAGCAGCGCGGCCAGCGTGGCGGCGTTGGGGCAGACCCCGTACGGGACGAAGTGGTGCTCGGCCAGCCAGACGCTGTCCAGGCCCGCGCGTTCGGCCTCGACGGCGGCCCGGACGGTGCGGTCCAGCGCCTCGCGGTGGCTCTGCCCGGGGAACTGCGCGGACAGCAGGAACGCGCCGACCCGCACCGGCGCGGTGTCCGGCGGGAGCGCGCCCGCCCGCTGCGGCACGGGCAGCGGCTCGCCCGCCGCGGCCGTGACCGGGATGGGCGAGGTCAGCACCGGCCCGGGGGCGGGCGGCCGGACTCCGACGGGCCGACGGGTCTCGGCGCGGGCGCTGGTCTTGGTCATGGTGGGGCCTCCTCGGGTGCGCGCAGGGTCTGCGGGCCCCGCCTGTTCCCCTTGTGGGTATCCGATGTCATGTGCCAATGGCACGCGGAAACCCGGATTTCGTCGAAGATCGGGTGGATCTCGGCAAAAACGCGGGAGCGTCGGACGATGCCGTGATAGTGGCCTGCCGGAGGGGCGGCCGGCCGTAGGCTGGAACGACCCGAAATCCCGGAAGAGAGGTAGTCCGACGTGTCGCCGCGCCGCAACCGGATCAAGAGCGCCGACCCGGGCGGGAGCGCCGAGCAGGCCTCCCCGCTCGGCGGATCGCTGCGCCGCACCGAGAGCCACCAGGGCGACGACTGGGTGGTCCAGACGGTCGCCGGGACGGCCGGGCGGCACTACCGGTGCCCGGGCTGCGACCAGGAGATCCCGCCCGGGATGGGCCACGTGGTGGCCTGGCCGATGTACGGCGCGGGCGTGGACGACCGGCGGCACTGGCACCGCGCCTGCTGGGGCGCGCGGGAGCGCCGGGCCTCCAACGTCCTGCGGGGCCGCGGCGCTCCGCGGTACTGAGCCGGTCAGGCGTCCCGGTTCTTGAGCACCAGCGCGCCGCCGAGCAGGGCGGCGAGCGTCCAGGCCAGGCAGATCACGAAGCCCTCCCACGGCCCGTACGGCTGGCCGTGCTGCTCGTACACCAGCAGCATCCGCGAGCCCGCGTAGTCCGGGAAGTAGTGGGCCAGGGTCTTGACCTTCGGCACCGCCGAGAGGATCGGCGAGAGCAGGAAGAAGAACGGGACCAGTACGCCCAGTGCCAGCGTCTGGCTGTGCAGCATCGTGGTGACGCCGGCCGAGAACAGGCAGAGCATCGTCAGGTACAGCGCGGCGCCGAACACCGCGCGCAGCACGTGCGGTTGGTCGAGGCTGGTGGAGTGCGAGCCGAGCAGCGCCTGGCCGGTGAAGAAGGTGACGAAGGCCGTCACCACCGAGACCGCCAGGGCCATCGCGCCGAGCACCACCGCCTTGCCGGTGAGCAGGGTGCCGCGCTGCGGGACGGCGGCCAGGGTGACCCGGATCATGCCGGTGCTGTACTCGTTGCCGATGGCCAGCACGCCGAACACGATGATGGCGAGCTCGCCGAGCATGATGCCGGAGAAGGCCGTGCCGGTGGCGTCGAAGACGGACTGGTCGCCCCGCCGGAACTCGCCGAAGTTGCTGTTGGTGAGCAGGGACAGCAGCGCGCCGATGCCGACGGTGACGACGAAGGTCAGCGCGAGCGTCCAGATCGTCGAGCGGACGCTGCGGATCTTCGTCCACTCGGAGCGCAGGATCGCCGGGAAGGACGTCATCTCAGTTCTCCTCCTGCCGGGCCGCCGCGGTCTGCGGGGCGCCGTCCGCCTTCCAGCCGGCGCCCCAGACGCCGGGTGCGCCGGCCGCGTCCCGGCCCGGGCCGTCGCCCGCGTGGTACTCCACCGAGTCGGCCGTCATCTGCATGAACGCCTCCTCCAACGAGGCCTGCTGCGGGCTGAGTTCGTGCAGGACGACGCCGTGGGCCGCGGCCAGGTCGCCGAGCCGGGCGAGATCGCCGTCGACCACTTCGTAGGAGCCGCCGGGCCCGGGTTCGGACCGGAGCCCGGCGCCGGACAGGGCGTCGAGCAGGCGCTCGGGGTGCGGGGTGCGCAGCCGGACGGCGGAGCGGGAGTTGCGCCGGATGAACTCCGGCATCGGCAGGTCGGCGAGCAGCCGGCCCTTGCCGATGACCACCAGGTGGTCGGCGGTGACGGCCATCTCGCTCATCAGGTGGGAGGAGACGAAGACGGTCCGGCCCTCGGTGGCGAGCCGCTTCATCAGGTTGCGGATCCAGAGGATGCCCTCCGGGTCCAGTCCGTTGACCGGCTCGTCGAACATGACGATCTCCGGGTCGCCGAGCAGTGCGGAGGCGATGCCCAGGCGCTGGCCCATGCCGAGCGAGAAGCCGCGGGCCCGCTTGCGGGCGACCGGGGTGAGGCCCACCAGGTTGAGCACCTCGTCCACCCGGCGGGTCGGGATGCGGTTGCTCTGGGCGAGCCAGAGCAGGTGGTCGCGGGCGGTGCGGCCGGGGTGGACGGCCTTGGCCTCCAGCAGCGCGCCGATGTACTTGAGCGGTTCGCTGAGCTGCCCGTAGCGCTTGCCGTCGATGGTGACCCGGCCGCTGGTGGGGCGGTCGAGGTCGAGGATCATGCGCATGGTGGTGGACTTGCCTGCGCCGTTGGGGCCGAGGAAGCCGGTGACCACGCCCTGGGGGACCTGGAAGCTGAGCCGGTCCACCGCGAGGGTCCTGCCGTAACGTTTTGTCAGGTCGTGCAACTCGATCATTCGCGCTCCCTTACTCCTGGTAAGGCTAGGACAAAGCGGATATCACGGCCCGCTGAGTGGGCCCGCCGGGCGTGCCGGAATACGGTGGGCCCATGACCCAGCCCCCCTCCGCAGTGTCGGTCCGCGAGAGCGGCACCGGAACACCCCTCGTGCTGCTGCACGCCTTTCCGTTGAACGCCTCGATGTGGTCCGCCCAACTGGACGCGCTGCCCGGTCTGACCGGCGACGAGGCCCGGGTGCTCGCCCCGGACCAGCGCGGCTTCGGCGGCACCGAGCTGGGGGCCGACGAACCCTCGCTGGACCTGGTCGCCGACGACCTCGCCCTGCTGCTGGACGCGGCCGGGATCGAGCGCGCGGTGGTCGGCGGGCTCTCCATGGGCGGTTACGTGGCGCTGGCCTTCGCCCGCCGCCACCCGGACCGGCTGGCCGGACTGCTGCTGGCCAGCACCCGCGCCACCGCCGACACCGACGCCGTCCGGGCCAACCGGGAGCGGATCGCGGCCGCCGTCACCGCCCGGGGCAGCGTCCAACTGCTGCTCGACGAGGAGGTCGCCGCCGGGCAGCTCGGGCCGGACTCGCTGCACCTGGTGGAGCGGGTGCGGTCGCTGGTCGCGGCCGCGTCGCCGGCCGCCGTCGCCTGGGCCCAGCGGGCCATGGCGGCCCGGCCGGACGCGCTGGACGTGCTGGCCGGGCTGCGGGTGCCCACCGCCGTCGTCGCGGGCGCGCAGGACGGCCTGGTGGCGCCGGAGGAGGCCGAACCGATGCTCCGGGCCCGGCCGGACGCCGAACTGACCGTCATTCCCGGGGCGGGCCATCTGAGCGCCCTGGAGGCACCGGAGGCGTTCAACACCGCCGTCCGCGACCTGCTGGCCCGGGTGACGGCGGGATGAGGGAGGAAGCGACCGGCTGGGACTTCTCGGCGCTGGAGGTGACCGGCCGGATGCCCGTGACCAACCGCGGCGAGGGCCTGGTCGAACTGACCCTGGAACCGCTCGGCGAGGACTACTGGCTGCGCCCCGGCGAGACCTTCATCGTCACCTCGTACGGCGACCACGGCTCCGGCCACCCGTTCGAGGTGCAGTACTGGCCGGACTCGGTGTCGGTCTGGTGCACCTCGTGGTTCGGCACCGTCTCCGACGACGAGGGCAACCAGCTCAGCAGCGGGCACCAGCGGCCCGACGGGGCCTACCCCAGGTGACGCCCGCTCACCCAGGTCACCCGAGATGATGACGGTGGAAAGACGGCAGGCCCTCACCCTGGTGGGTGAGGGCCTGTCCGCTGTTCCGCACGTGCCGCACGTGCCGTCCGTTCCGCACGTTCCGCACGTACCGCACGTACCGCCGGGCGCCGGCGCCCGGCGGCGGCGTCAGCGCGACTGCTGGGCGGGCACGCCCATGGTGTCGTCGCCCGGCAGCGAGGCGGCGGCCACGGCCGCGCCGGTCAGCGTCGCCAGCATCTCGCGGACGTTGGTCAGCTGGGCGTTGATGCTGTCGCGGCGGTTGGTGAGCGCCGCCAGCTCGCGCTCGGACTCGCTGCGGATCCGGTCGGCCTTGGCGTTGGCGTCCGCCACGATGTCCTCGGACTGGCGCTGCGCCGTCTCGACGGTCTGGCGGGCGCGGCGCTCGGCGTCGGTGCGCAGCTTCTCGGCCTCCAGGCGCAGCTGCTCGGCCCGGTGCTCGATCTCGGCCAGGCGCTTCTCGGCCTTGGCCTGACGGGCGGCCAGGTCACGCTCGGACTGCTCGCGGCGCTTGGCCAGGTTGGTCTCGAACTCCAGCGCGGCCTGGGCGGCCTTGGTGCGGGTCTCCTCGAAGAGGGCGTCCGCCTCCTCGCGCTTGTTCTGGGCGTCCTTGTTGGCCTCGGCGCGCAGCTGGGCGCTGTCGCTCTTGGCCTTGTCGACGATCCGCAGACCCTCGTCCTCCGCCTTGGCCTTGCGGTCCTTGGCGTAGTTCTCGGCCTCGGTGCGGACCTGCTGGGCAGCGGCCTCGGCGAGCTCGCGGTGCTGCTCGGAGGCGCGGTGCGCCTCGTCGCGCAGGTCCTTGGCCTCCTCCTCGGCCAGTCGCAGGATCTTCTCGACCCGGGCGCCGAGACCGGCGTACGAGGGCTCCGCCTCGGTGACCGCCGCCTGCGCGGTCTGGGTCTCCAGGTGGAGTTCCTCGATGCGCTTCTCGAGCGCGCTGATCCGGGTCAGGGCACTGTCACGGTCGGCCACCAGCTTGGTGATCCGCTCGTCGACCTGGGCGCGCTCGTACCCACGGCGCACCAGGTCGAAGCCGTGAGGGGAGTGACTGTCGCTCATGGGGTTCTGGGCTTCCTGTCGTCAAACCGCTGAGGTGGTTGAGGGAATCCTGACACGGTACCGGAGTGTCGACGGCGAGATGCCGTCGTCCCGCGGACAATGTCCGCTCAATCGGGTGGTGCGTTCTTGGAACGATTGCCGCCCGACCGGGGGGAACCAATTCCGGCACCCGCCTTGGCACCCCCGTCCTTCTTGGTGCTGCTTCCCCCGTTGGTCTGGGCGACCGGTGCCGGTGCCTCGAACGCCTCCAGCGCGGACAGCACGTCCTGCACCCTGGAGATCTCGGTGTTGATGTCCTTGCGCCGCCGCACCAGTTCGTCCAGCTCGCGACGGCCCTCGTCGGTGACCCGCTTCGCCTCGGCCTGCGCTTCGGCGAGCAGCCGTTCGGCCTCCGCCTTCGCCAGTTCGACCTGCTCGTCCGCGCTGCGGTCGGCGTCCCGCAGCCGCTTCTCCGCCTCGGTGGCGGCGGTCTCCAGCCGCTCCTCGGCCTCGGCCTCGGCCGACTGGAGCTTGGCCTCGGCCTTGACGATCAGCGCCTCGGCGCGGCTGGTGGAGTCGGCGAGCTTGGTCTCCGCCTCCTTCAGCAGCCCCTCGGCCTTGCGGACGGCCGAGATCCGGACCTTGCTGGCCTCCGCGGACGCCTCCGAGGTGAGCTCGCCCGCGCGGTCCTCGGCGGCCGCGACCAGCGCCGCCGCCCGGTCCTCGGCCTCGGCGACGGTGGCCACCGCCTGCTCCTCGGCCTCGGTCAGCTGCTCCTGAGCGGCCGTCACCAGGGCGTCGACCCGCTCGCCGGCCGACTTCATGGCCGCCGCGTTCTCCTTGCGGGCGCGCTCGTGCAGCGCCTCCACCTCGGCGTCGGTGCGCTCGCGCAACTCCTCGGCGCGCTCGCGGATCGCGGTGGAGTCCCGGCGGGCCTCGGCGAGCAGCGTGTCGGCGTCGGACCGGCCCTTCTCCACCTCGGCCTGGCCGGCCGCCTCGCCGGCGGCGACCAGCCGGTCGGCCTCCTTGCGGGCGGCGGCGACCATCGCGTCCGCCTGCTCCTCGGCGGCGGCGGTGGTGGCCAGTGCGGTGGTCTGGGCGTCCTCGCCGAGCGACTCGGCGTCCGCGAAGGCCTTCTCCAGGACGGAGTTGGCCTGCTCGCGGGTGGCCTTGTCGAACTGCTCGGCGGCCTCCCGGGTCTCCGCGTCGTACGCGTCGGCGCGGCCGTGGGCGGCGGCGTCGTACTCGTCGGCGAGGGTCCGGGTGGCGAACGCGTACTCCTCGGCCTCGGCGCGCAGGGCGGCGGCCAGCTCCTCGGCGTCGGCGACCAGGCCGGCCGAGCGCTCGTCGGCGGCGGCCATCGTCCGGGCGGCCTGGGCCTCGGCGTCCGCGCGCAACTGCCCGGCGGCCTCCCGGGCCGCGTGCAGTACGGCGTCGGCCTCCGCCCGCAGGTGCTCGTCGTAGGCCTGGGCCTCGGCGCGCTGACGGCCCAACTCGGCCTCGTGGGCCTCGCGTTCGGCGGCCAGCTCGCGGTCGGTCAGGTCGCGCAGGGCGGTGGTCTCGGCGTCGGTACGGGCGCGCAGTTCGGCGGTCTCGTGGTCGGCGAGGGCCCGCTGCTCGGCGGTCTCGGCGTCGGCGAGTTCGCGCAGGGCGGTGGTCTCGGCGACGGCGAGGGCCCGCTGCTCGGCGGTCTCGCGCTCGGCCAGCTCGCGCAGTTCGGCGGCGGCCTGTTCGGCCCGGTCGCGGACCTCGGCGGCCTCCCGCTCGGCGGCGGCCTTCCGCTCGGCGATCTGCTCGGCGGCGGCCTCGTGCATGCCGGCCACCGACTGGCGGACCTCGGCGGCCTCCTCCTCGGCGGCCTCGACCAGGGCGGCGCCCTCGACACCGGCGGCGGCGACCAGCTCCTCGCCGTCGACCCGGGCCTGCTCCAGGACGGCGGTGGCCTCGGCCCGGATGCTGTCGGCGGTGGCGCGGGCCTCGGACAGCTCGCGGCCGGCCTCGGCGCGGACCGTCTCGGCCTGCTCGGCGGCGAACGCCAGCTCGGCGGCGGCCTTCTCCCGGACGGCCTTGGCGTCCCGGGCGGCCTCGGCCTGGCGCTGCTCGGCGGCGCTCCGGGCGCCCTCCAGCAGTTCCTCGGCTTCGGCGCGCTGGGCGGCGACGTGCTGTTCGGTCGCCTCGCGCTGTTCGGTCGTCTCGGCGGTGGTGCGTTCGGTGAGTTCGGTGGCGGCCTGTTCGGCCTTGGCCCGGACGTCGGCGGCGTACGCCTCGGCGGCGGTGCGCTGCTCGGTGGTCTCGCGCTCGGCGAGCTCGCGCAGTTCGGCGCTCTCCCGTTCGGCGAGCTCGCGCAGTTCGGTGGTCTCGCGTTCGGCGAGGGCGCGCAGCTCGGCGACGTGCTGTTCGGTCGCCTCGCGCTGTTCGGTCGTCTCGGCGGTGGTGCGTTCGGTGAGTTCGGTGGCGGCCTGTTCGGCCTTGGCCCGGAGT
>NZ_JBIVJF010000008.1:0-118228 GCF_044750105.1 Kitasatospora sp. NPDC088861 | reverse complement strand
GACGTCGGCGGCGTACGCCTCGGCGGCGGTGCGCTGCTCGGTGGTCTCGCGCTCGGCGAGCTCGCGCAGTTCGGCGCTCTCCCGCTCGGCGAGGGCCCGCAGCTCGGTCGCCGTCTGTTCGGCCTGCTCGTGGGCGGCCTGGGCGGCGGCCAGCTGCTCGGCGGTCTCCTCGCGTTCGCGGTGCAGCCCGGCGGCGGCCTCCTCGTACTCGCGCCGGCTCTCCTCGCGCAGCGCGTTCGCGGCGGCCTCGGCCTCGCTGCGGGCACGGGCGGCCTCGGCGTCGGCCTCGGTGCGGACGCGCTCGGCGTCGGCCACCGCGGCGTCCCGGACGGCGTTCGCCTCGGACTGCGCCTCGGCGCTGAGGGCGGTCGCGGCGGCGTTCGCCTCGGCCCGGACCCGCTGGTCGAACTCGGTCGCGTCCCGGCGGAGTTCGGCGGTCTCGCGCTCGGCGGCGGCGCGGTTCTCGGCGGCTGCGGCCTTGGCGGCGGCGAGGGCGTCCTGGCCCTGCTGCTCGGCGGCGGTGGTGGTCTTCTCGGCCTCGGTGCGGGCCCGGGCGAGGGTCTGCTCGGCCCGGCCCTGGGTCTCGGCGGCCTGTTCCTGGGCCTGCGCGCGCAGCCGCTCGATCTCCCCGGCGGCGCCCGCGCGCAGCTCGTCGGCGTCGGCCTTGGCCCTGGTGAGCAGTTCCTCGGCGTTCTTCGCCGACTCCTCGATCTGCACGACGGCCTGGCGGCGGGCCTCGCCGCGCACCCGGTCGGCCTCGGCGGCGGCCTGGGCGCGCAGCTCCTCGGCCTCGGCCCGCAGGCGGGCCGCCTCGTCCTGCATCTGCTCGATCCGCTCGCGGATCGCGGCGGCGTCGTCGAGCGCGGCGTTCTGGGCCTGCTCGACGGCGGCCTGGGCCTGCTCGCGCAGGCGCTGCGCCTCGGCGGCGGCCTCGGTGCGGATCCGCTCGGCCTCGGTGGCGGCCTCGGTGCGGGCGGTCTCGGCGTCCTGGTCGGCCTGGCCGAGCACCTCCTCGGCGGTCTTGGCGGCCTTGGCGAGGTGGACGGTGGCTTCCTTGGCGCCGGCCGCCTGGCCCTCCTCCTCGGCCGCGTGGCGCAGCCGCTGGGCCTCGGCCTCGGCGTGGGCGCGGAGTTCGGCGACCTCCCGGTCGGCCTGGGCGCGCAGTTCGGCGATCGCGGCCTCGGCCTCGGCGCGCAGCTCGCCGGCCACCGATTCGGCGGTGGCCCGCAGCCGTTCGCTCTCCTCGGCGGCGGCGGCCTTGGCGGCCTCCGCCTCGGCCTGCTTGGTGGTGGCCTCGGCGCGGATCGCCTCGGCCTCCTTGGTGGCGTGGGCGACCATCCGGGCGACCTCGGCACGGGCGGTCTGCGAGCGCTGCTCGTTGGCGGCCTCGCCGTCGGCGGCCTTGCGTTCGGCGGCGGCCTCGGCGTCGGCCTGGAGCTGTTCGGCGGCCTGTTCGGCCTGGGCCCGCAGCTCGGCGGACTCGCGGCGGGTGCGTTCGGCCTCGGCGATCGCCTCGGCACGCAGCCGCTCTATCTCGGCCTGGGCGTGGGCGAGCTGCTGCTCGGCCCGGATCTGCTCGGCGGAGGCCTGCTCCTTGAGCCGGCCGATCTCGGCCTTCGCGACGGCGAGCTGCTGCTCGGCGGCGGCGTGCGCGGCGGCCAGCTGCTGCTGGGCCTCGCCGCGGGCGGCGTCCACGTCGGCGGCGGCCTGGGCGCCGGCCTGCTGGGCGTGCTCGGAGGCGGCGCGCAGCAGGCGCTCGGCGTCGCTCTGGGCCCGCTGGAGGGCGGCCTCGGCGGCGGCCTGGGCCTCGCCGCGGGCGGCGTCGACGTCGGCGGCGGTCTGGGCGCGGGCCTGGTCGGAGAGCGCGACGGCCTCCGCGCGGGCGGCGGCGACCATGCGCTCGGCCTCGGCGCGGGCGTCCTGGAGCAGGCGCTGGGCCTCCTGCTCGGAGCCGGTCCTGGTCTGCTCGGCCCAGCCGTTGACGTGCTGCTCGGCGGTGCGGCGCAGCTCGGTGAGCTCGTCCTCCAGCTGGCGGCGGCGGGCGGTGAGCTCGGCCTCCAGTCGGGCGGTGCGCTCGGCGGCCTCGGCCATGATCCGCTGGGTGGCGGCCTGGGAGTCGCGCAGCTGGCGCTCGGCGTCGGCGCGCAGCTGCTGGGCCTGCATCTCGGCAGTGCGGAGCATCTGCTCGGCCTGGCCGGAGACGGCGTCGAAGGCGCGCGGCTGGGCGAGCATGCGGCGGGACTCGTGCAGCTTGGCCCGGAGCACCTCCACCTGGTAGGCGAGGTCCTCGGCATGCTCGACTGCCTTGTCCCGCTCCTTTCGAGTCCGACCCATCTCGGCCTCGAACTGGGAGAGGTGATCGTCAACCTCGTAGCGGTCGTTGCCCCGCACTCCGCGGTCCCATCCATCTCCTGGTCGCGTCCTCGACCCGGCCGGTCCAGGGCACCCGTTGTCCGGGTACTGGTCCGACTGGCTCCTTGCATCCGCAGCCGGTGGACGGCCCGCCGGTCAATCCGGGGCCGCCCGCCGCGGTCGTCGGAGCCCTGGGCGTGGAAGCGCGGTGATGCCGCGTTCCCCCGTCCGGGTGGACTCCTGGGCGAACTCTTGCCTTGTGGAGAATGGTGACAGATCAGTGTTGCGACTGTTCAGCCGTGCCCGCGTTGTGGACTCCCCTGCGACGGGCCGGCCACCGCTGGGCGGACGGGCCTGTCATCGGCCGTGCCCGTCGCCTCCGTCCCCCGGAGCCTTCGCGCACCTGGGCATTGTAGTGGGAGCGCACCGCGGGGGAATGGCCGCGTGGTGGTTTTCCGGCTGTCGGACGAGGTTACTGACGGGTCATGACCGGCGATTCGGGGGTGCCGCCCGGTCGTGGGCGGCACCTGGCGGGGGTCAGTGGGCGTCGTGGACGCCCGGTTCGGCGGAGGTGACCAGCTCGGTCAGGACGCCGCCGCAGTCCTTGGGGTGCAGGAAGGTGATCCGCGAACCCATCGAGCCGATCCGGGGCTCGTCGTAGAGGACCCGCACGCCCTTGGCCCGGACGGCCTCGGCGTCGCCGTCCACGTCGGCGGTGCCGAAGGCGATGTGGTGCACGCCCTCGCCGTTCTTCTCCAGCCACTTGGCGACGGTCGAGTCGGGCCGGGTGGGCTCCAGCAGCTGGAGGTAGGAGGCGCCGCCGTCGCCGGTGTCGTTGATCTTGAGCATGGCCTCGCGGACGCCCTGCTCCTCGTTGACCTCGGTGTGGAACACCTCGAAGCCGTAGGTGGCGCGGTAGAACTCGACCGTCTTGTCGAGGTCGCGGCAGGCGATGCCGATGTGGTCGATACGGGTCAGCACGGCGACCTCCGGGGGCGGGTTGGGTACCTCGGGAACCAGGTGGCACCAGTGCAGCGCATCGCCGCTGACCGGCGCCAGCGCCGGACGTGCGAGTCTGCTCACACGCCGGAGGTCCACTCGGGCCGCACACCGGGGGCTCACCCGGGGCGGACGCCGGGGTTCACCCGGGCCGCGTTGACACGGTGTTGACTGGAAGGTGCCAGTGCGCTCGATCACACCGTCGCTCCGGTGACGGGCGGGTAACGGGTCAGTACATTGAGCGCATCCTCACCTGGCCACGACGTGCGAAGGGGCTCGTCCCATGACCAACACCACCTCTGTGATCGTTGCCGGTGCGCGGACCCCGATGGGTCGCCTGCTCGGTTCCCTCAAGGGCTTCTCCGGTGCCGACCTCGGCGGCTTCGCGATCAAGGCCGCGCTGGAGCGGGCCGGCATCACGGGTGAGCAGGTCCAGTACGTGATCATGGGCCAGGTGCTGCAGGCCGGCGCCGGCCAGATCCCGGCCCGCCAGGCCGCCGTCCGGGCCGGCATCCCGATGAGCGTCCCGGCGCTCACCATCAACAAGGTCTGCCTCTCCGGCCTGGACGCCATCGCGCTGGCCGACCAGCTGATCCGGGCCGGCGAGTTCGACGTCGTGGTGGCCGGCGGCCAGGAGTCGATGACCAACGCCCCGCACCTGCTGCCGAAGTCCCGCGAGGGCTACAAGTACGGCGCGATCGGGATGCTCGACTCGATGGCCCACGACGGCCTCACCGACGCCTACGAGAACATCCCGATGGGCGAGTCGACCGAGAAGCACAACACCCGGCTGGGCATCGCCCGCGAGGTGCAGGACGAGATCGCCGCGGCCTCCCACCAGCGGGCCGCCAAGGCGCAGGCCGACGGTGTCTTCGACGCCGAGATCACCCCGGTCGCGATCCCGCAGCGCAAGGGCGAGCCGGTGCTGTTCGGCCAGGACGAGGGCATCCGCGCGGACACCACCGTCGAGGGCCTGGCCAAGCTGCGTCCGGCGTTCGCCAAGGACGGCACGATCACGGCCGGCACCTCCTCGCAGATCTCCGACGGCGCCGCCGCGGTGGTCGTGATGAGCAAGGCCAAGGCCGAGGAGCTGGGTCTGAGCTGGATCGCCGAGATCGGCGCGCACGGCAACGTGGCGGGCCCGGACAACTCGCTGCAGTCGCAGCCGTCCAACGCGATCAAGCACGCGCTGGCCAAGGAGGGCCTGGAGGTCTCCGACCTCGACCTGATCGAGATCAACGAGGCGTTCGCGGCCGTCGCCCACCAGTCGACCAAGGACCTGGGCGTCTCCTCGGACATCGTCAACGTCAACGGCGGCGCGATCGCGCTCGGCCACCCGATCGGGATGTCCGGCGCCCGCGTGGTGCTGCACCTGGCGCTGGAGCTCCAGCGGCGCGGCGGCGGGGTCGGCGCGGCCGCGCTGTGCGGCGGCGGCGGCCAGGGCGACGCCCTGATCGTGCGCGTCCCCAAGGACGCCAGCCCGAAGGCCTGATCAGCTGACATGCCTTCGGGGCTGCGGACCGCCACGAGCGGCGCCGCAGCCCCGAAGGCATCCGCGCGAGGAGCTCCCGATGATCGATGTCGCCACGCTGGTCGAACAGGCCCGGGCGGGCCGGCCGCGGGCGGTCGCCCGGCTGATCACGCTGGTCGAGAACGCCGCCCCGCAACTGCGCGAGGCGATGGCCGCGCTCGCGCCGTACACCGGTCAGGCCTACACGGTGGGCCTGACCGGCTCGCCCGGGGTCGGCAAGTCCACCTCCACCTCGGCGCTGGTCTCCGCCTACCGGCGGCTCGGCAAGCGGGTCGGGGTGCTGGCCGTCGACCCGTCCTCGCCGTTCTCCGGCGGGGCGCTGCTCGGCGACCGGGTCCGGATGCAGGACCACGCCACCGACCCCGAGGTGTTCATCCGCTCGATGGCCACCCGCGGCCACCTCGGCGGGCTGTCCTGGACGGCGCCGCAGGCCCTGCGGGTGCTGGACGCGGCCGGCTGCGACGTGATCCTGGTCGAGACCGTCGGGGTGGGCCAGTCCGAGGTGGAGATCGCCGCCCAGGCCGACACCACCGTGGTGCTGCTCGCCCCCGGCATGGGCGACGGCATCCAGGCCGCCAAGGCCGGGATCCTGGAGATCGGCGACGTTTTCGTGGTCAACAAGGCCGACCGGGACGGCGCCGACGCCACCGCGCGCGAGCTCAACCACATGCTCGGCCTCGGCGAGGCCCGCGGGGCGGGGGACTGGCGCCCGCCGATCGTCAAGACCGTCGCCGCCCGCGGCGAGGGCGTCGACGAGCTGGTCGAGGCGCTGGAGAAGCACCGCGCCTGGCTGGAGGAGCACGGCGAACTGGCGGCGCGCCGCCGCCGTCGGGCCTCCGACGAGATCGAGGCGATCGCGTTGGCCGAACTGCGCACCCGGATCGGCGACCTGCGCGGGGACCGCCACCTGGCCGGCCTGGCCGAGCGGGTGGTGGCGGGCGAACTGGACCCGTACGGCGCGGCCGACGAACTCGTGGCCGGCCTCACCCGGGGCTGAGGACGGCGCGGGGCCGGCCCCTGGCGGGGCCGGCCCCGGTGTGCCGGGGGGGGGCGGCGCGTCAGGCGCGGCCGCGGAGGCCGCGGAGGTGTTCGGCGACCGGGGCGAGGGCCTCGTACATGGCGTCGAGCTGCTCCTGGGTGAAGCGGTCGATGAAGTGGGCCCGGACGCTGCGCACGTGGTCGGGGGCGACCCGCTGCATGGTCTCCCAGCCGTGCTCGGTGAGGTGGGCGTAGAGGCCGCGGCGGTCGCCGGGACACTCCTGGCGCAGCACCAGGCCGGCGTTCTCCATCCGGGTGATCTGGTGCGAGAGCCGGCTCTTGGACTGGAGGGTGGCGGTGGCGAGGTCGGTCATCCGCATCCGGCGGTCGGGGGCCTCGGAGAGCACCACCAGGATCTCGTAGTCGTTGATCGCCAGGTTGTGCGGCTGGAGTTCACGGCTGAGCTGGTACTCCAGCAGTTTGGCGACCTCCAGATGGGCGCGCCACATCCGCTGCTCCCTGGCGGTCAGCCAGGGAGTCTCCTCCTCGGGCTGCGACGGAGGGGTGTCCGCAGTGTTGATCGTGTGCGTATCCATGGGCTCAGCATACCCTATTTAGTTCAATCTTGTACAAGTTTACAGGCCGAAACGTCGCCCCAGATCGCCCAGATTGCCGAGACCCGGCACGTTGAGGTTGCCCCCGCCGTGGCCCGACGCCGCCGGCTGCGACGGCACCCCGCCCACCGGCACGCCCGCCTCGGCATCCACCTGGCCCACCGACCGCTCGGCCATCAGTTTCTCGCTGGACTGCAGCAGCACCTGGCCGGCGCCGATGAACTCGAACTGGTGCTCCTCGCCGGAGGCCCCGCCCAGCCCGGTCAGCCGTCGGATGCCGCCGATCAGCCCGTGCATGTAGTCGTGGTCGTAGTGGTGGCACGGCGCCGGGCAGTCCGCCCAGCCCACCAGCGCCTGCGGGTCCACCCGGATCGGCGGCTCGACGAAGTGCACCGGCCCGTTGGAGGCGGCGACGAACTTCCCGGTGCCGATCAGGGTCAGGAAGCCCGGGATGATCGACTGCTTGAGCCGCAGCGACGGGTCGAAGGCCAGCAGGTTGCCCGAGCGGACGGTCAGGTTGCCGTCGTCCAGGTCGTAGGAGTTGAGGTCGAAGGCCCGGTCGGCCAGCAGCAGCTTGCCGCGGCCCTGGGCGACCACCCAGTCCGCCGCGTGCATCGGCGAGTTGAAGTGCTGGCCGATCGCCCGGTCCAGCATGCCGGCGCCGACGCCCTTGAAGGTGATGTCGCCGTAGTAGGCGACCATCTTGCCCTTCTGGAGGAAGTACGAGCCGTTCAGGTCGACCGAGAAGGCGTACGGGTTGACGTTGTCGTTCACCGGCAGGCTGTACGCGTCGTGCACCACCGGGCCGGAGCCGCCGTGCGCGCTCGGCAGCGGGGCCTGCGGGCCGCCGAACTGCTCCTGGGCGTAGGCCTGTTGGGGCTGCTGCGGGGGAGGCGGCGGCGGGTACCCGCCCTGCTGGGGGTAACCCTGCGCGGGCGGCGGCGCGTAGCCCGGCGGGGGAGGGGCGGCGAAGCCGGGCTGGGTCGGCTGGTCGTACGGCGACTGCCCGTGCGGCGGCTGCGGCGGGTAGGACATCAGAGCTTCTCCTCGCTCGCCTGGACGTACACCGCGCCCTGTCCGGACAGCTCCAGCTGGAAGGCCTCGCCGGAGCCTCGGCCGATCATGTCGCGCCAGCCCAGCGCCGTGGACAGCTTGTTCTGCACCTGGCCGCGGTGCGCCACGTACGCCTGCGGGTCGACGTGCACCGGCCGGCCCGGGACGATCGGCAGCTCGAAGACGCCGCCGTGCGCCATCACCGCGACCGAGCCCTTGCCGTCCAGTTGGGTGGTGAACAGGCCCTGGCCGGTGACCTGGCCGCGGACCATGCCCATCACCCCGCCCTGCGAGCCCATGAACATGGTGGACTGGCGCAGCGTGCCCTCGAAGGCCAGCAGCCGGTCCGCCTCGACGTACAGGGTGTCGCCGGCCAGGTCGATCACGTGCACGTGGTGGCCGCCGTGGCCGAACATCACCCGGCCCTGGCCCTCGACGGTCATCAGCGGGGTGTCCTCGTTGGCCACCCGGCGGCCGATCATCGACATCACGCCGCCCTGCCCGCCGGTGATGTTCGGCGTGAAGCGGACGTCCCCGGTGTACGCGAGCATCGCGCCGCGCTGGCTGAACAGCCGCTGCCCGGGCAGCACCACGGCCTCGACCATCTTGCCGTTGATCTTCGTGAAGCCCATCAGACGTCGCCCCCGATGGTGACCTTCTCCGACGGCTGCACGTACACCAGGCCCTCTCCGGTGAACTCCACCTGGACGGCCTCGCCGCCGCCCTCGCCGATCACCGTTGTCCAGCCCGCGCCCGACTTCAGACTGCGGTGCAGGCTGCCGGTGTGCGCCACGTAGGCGCCCGGGTCCACCCGCAGCGGCTGGCCCTGGCCGACCCGCAGGATGATCGCGGGCCCGTTCGAGGTGACGGCGGCCCAGCCGTGGCCCTCCACCTTGGTGGTGAAGAGGCCGTTGCCGGAGGACATGCCGTTGAGTCCGGTGAAGGTGGTGCCGGTGCGCAGCGAGCCCTCCGTGCAGAGCAGGTTGTCCGCCTCGACGAACAGCGTCTCGCCGTTCAGCCGGACCAGGTTGATCTCGGTGGCCTTGTCGGCGAAGTAGCAGGTGCCCTGGCCCTTCACCTCCATGACGGTCATCTGCTCGCCGGTGAGCCGGCGGGCGACCATGCCGCGCAGGCCGTCCCCGCCGCCGGTCAGCTTCTTGAAGCTCATCTGGCCGGTGTAGGCGACCATCGAGCCGTGTCTGGCCTTGACGGCCTCGCCGGCCAACTCGACCGCGAGTACTCGGGATCCCTGAAGTCTGAACTGTGCCACGGCCGCAATCTAGCGGGCGCGGCCGGTGCGGGGGGAGGGGCGGGGGCGGAACTGGTACCGGTCTGCGACAAACGCGCCGGTCACGCCCGCGCGTGCGCCCCCCGAGCGGCGTGCGGGACGGCGCCGGCCGCCTCCTCGACCTCCAGCAGCGAGGCCGAGTGGCGCTCTGCCTCGAAGGCCACCACGCCGCCGCGCAGCCCGAACAGCCGCTTGGACAGCATGATCCAGAGCACCGCGGCGATGTTCAGCACCAGCGTGCCGATCTTCACGGCGCTGACGTGCTCGCTCAGCTCGTAGCCCTCCAACGGCAGGAAGGCGGCGGTGGCCACGACGGTGAGGTACTCGGCCCAGCGCCTGCCCAGCCAGAGGCCGACCGCCTCGACGATCTCGATCAGCGCGTAGGCCAGCAGCGCGCCCGCGACGATCAGCAGGGTGCTCTTCCTGTAGTCGAAGGTCTTGCGGATGGTGTCGACGATCGGGGAGTGTTCGAGGTCCCAGTGGAAGTGGTCGGTGACCGGCCGGAAGACCGACAGGTTCTCGTCGAAGACCCGGTGCACGGCGTCCTGGCTGTTGGAGAACTTCCAGACGGCCCAGGCCACGATGATGATCAGCAGGCCGCGCAGCACCCGCTCGATGGCGAGGAAGCGCAGGATGAAGAGGTCCCGCAGCGCCTTGCCGCGCGGCACCAGCGGGGCGTCCTGCGCCGGGCCGGAGCCGTGCGGGGTGCCGAGCGCGAAGTCGCCGCAGCGCAGGCAGCGCCAGGCGTCGCCGAGGGCGGTGGCGGCGTGCAGCCGGGCGGCCAGCTCGGGCTCGGTCGGCGCGTAGGTGGTGTGGCCGCGCTTGGCGCAGGTCCTTCGGTCCCAGTCCCGCTTGAACATGTGGTCGCTACCCCCGGTCGTCCGATGTCTACGGCGCCCGGTGCGTCGGGCGCGGGCAGCAGGATAGGGGCAGCGGGTGACGGGCCGGCGCGACGAGCCGGGTTCTGGCGCACAGCTGTGACACGGACACGACGGTCGTGGCGCCGGGGCGGGACACGGTGGTTGTGACGTCGGGCACGGTGACCACCCCGGCCGGGGCTTCGGACAGGTGCTCGGTGATAATGGCCGGAAGGCTTGTGAGTCGCTTCACAAGCAGGTACGCCTCCGACCCCCGTATTGAGGTACCCATCGTGAACAGCAGCGCCGTCCACCGCCTGCGCCTGGTCTCCGGCCCCGAAGGGGTCTCGTTCATCCTGCTGCTGATCTGCTCCGTGCTGAAGCGGACCACGTCCTTCGACGGCGTCCCGGTGATGGGCATGGTCCACGGGATCCTGTTCATCCTGTACGTCGTCTTCTGGATCCAGGCCTGGCAGGCGCAGAAGTGGGACGCCAAGCGCGGCGTGCTGCTGTTCGTCCTCTCGGTGCTGCCCACCGGCGGCTTCTTCGCCGAGCGGATGCTCGCCAAGGAGGAGCGCGGCGAGCTGAAGCCGGCCACCGCGTAGGGACGCGCGCCCGCCACGCGACGGTCGACAGGCTGCCGCGGCCTCCTCTCCCAAAGGGCCGCGGCAGCCTGTCGCCGTTTCTTACCGGGGGTGGCTGGGGGGTGCTGGGGCGCGCACTAGTTGACGTTGACGCCGCTCCACGCGGCCGCCACGGTCTTGTACTCGGTGCTGGTGGCGCCGTACAGGTCGGTCGCGGCCTTCAGGGTCGCCGTGCGGGCGGCCTTGTAGTTGGTGGTGGAGGTCATGTAGACGGTCAGCGCGCGGTACCAGATCGCGGCCGCCTTGGTCCGGCCGATGCCGGTGACCGTCGAGCCGTTGGAGGTCGGGCTGTTGTAGCTGACCCCGTTGACCACCTTGGCGCCGCTGCCCTCGGACAGCAGGTAGAAGAAGTGGTTGGCGATGCCCGAGGAGTAGTGGACGTCGAGGTTGCCGACGCCCGAGTACCAGGAGTCCGCGGAGCTGCCGTCCTTGGAGGGCTTGTCCATGTAGCGCAGCGGCTTGCCGTTGCCGAAGATGTTGAGCTTCTCGCCGATCAGGTAGTCCGGCGGGTCCGCGGGCAGGTTGGCCGACCACTCGACCATGGTGCCGAAGATGTCGGAGGTGGCCTCGTTGAGGCCGCCGGACTCGCCGGAGTAGTTGAGGTTCGCCGTGGCGGAGGTGACGCCGTGGGTCATCTCGTGGCCGGAGACGTCGATCGCGGTCAGCGGGTTGGTGTTGCCGGAGCCGTCCCCGTACGTCATGCAGAAGCAGGAGTCGTCCCAGAACGCGTTGACGTAGTTGGAGCCGTAGTGGACGCGGCTGGCGGCGCCGACGCCGTTGTTCTTGATGCCGTTGCGGCCGAAGGTGTTCTTGTAGTAGTCCCAGGTGGCCGCGGCGCCGTACTGGGCGTCCACGGCGGCGGACTCGCGGTTGGAGGCCAGGCCGTTGCCCCAGGAGTTGCTGGTCTTGGCGAACAGCGTGCCGTTGCCCGAGGTGGCGCCCTTGAGGTCGGTGGTGGACTGGCCGCCGCGGGTGGCGTCCTTCAGCGAGTAGGTCGAGCCGCTCTGGGTGGTGGTCAGCGTGACGGTGCCGACGTTGACGCCCTTGCCGGTGCCGGAGGCGGTCTGCACCTGCTCGCGGGTGGACAGCACCTCGCCGGTGGCGGCGTCGGTGACGACCTGCTGGCTGCTCGGGGTGCCGTCGGCCCGCTCGCCGCGGACCACCGTGCGGTGGGCCAGCCGCGGCGCGCCGTCGGCCGCCCACACCACCAGCTCGGCCGCGCCCGCGCCGTCGACCCGGCTGAGCGCCGCCTCGTCCTCGTCGGCGGCCGTCCCGACGGTCGCCCGCACCGCGGCGGTGGCCCGCTCGGCCGCCTGCCCGGCGGCGAGGCCCGGGGCCAGGCTCGGCAGCGACAGGCTGCCGTCGAAGGCCCGGTCGACCGAGTCCACCGAGCCGTCGGCGCGCTGGTGGACGACCAGGTCGCCGCCGAGCACCGGCAGGCCGGCGTAGGTCCGCTCGTAGCGCAGGTGGCGTTCGCCGTTGGCGTCCGCGACGACGTCCTTGACCACCAGCCGCTCCTGGCCGCCGAGGGCCAGGGCCTGGGCGACCGGGCTGCTCTGCCCGGCGGCCACCGCGAGCAGCGCGGCGCGCTGCTGCTCCGGCGACGGGGCGGCGGCCTGGGCGGCGGGGACGATGGCGATCTGGATCACGCCGGCGAGCAGGGCGGTGGCGGAGAGTATGGCGCCGGCTGTCAGCTTTCGCTTCACGTGCGGGGGTTCCTTCCACGAAACCGCGTGTGCGCGCGGTTGCGCCGCGTACCGGGGCGCCGGGGTTGGCGCCGTGGGGCGGTAGGGCGCGGACGTGCTGCTCCCGTGCGGTACCTGACGATCCGTCGACGGGTGGGGGTGACGGGCGTCGGACGGGGCTTGGGCAGAAGCATGACAATCGATGGCAGGAAATGACAGACCACGGACAGGGATTGGCCGGGATCCGCCAGTGTCGGTGCGGATGGTTCGGCTGCCGCCCAGTGCCCGCTACGGGCGGTTCGTCCGGCTGGCGGGACTTCGCCACCCCGGGAGCGGAGCGGTCGGGCACGCGCGGGGGAGGGCGGGCGTGCAGGGGCGGGCGTGCGAGGGGGTGCGCGGACGCCCGGGGCCGCCCTCCACGGGGGCCCCGGACGTCCTGTCACCGTGCGCCGTGCGTCAGTTGACGTTGACGCCGCTCCACGCGGCCGCGACCGCCTTGTACTCGGCGCTGGTGGCGCCGTACAGGTCGGAGGCGGCCTTCAGGGTGCCGGTGCGGGCACTCGCGTAGTTGGTGGTGGAGGTGAAGTAGACGGTCAGCGCGCGGTACCAGATCTGCGCGGCCTTGTCCCGGCCGATGCCGGTGACGGCCGAGCCGTTGGAGGTCGGGCTGTTGTAGCTGAAGCCGTTGATGCTCTTCGCGCCGCTGCCCTCGGACAGCAGGTAGAAGAAGTGGTTGGCGATGCCCGAGGAGTAGTGGACGTCGAGGTTGCCGACGCCCGAGTACCAGGAGTCCGCCGAGGCGCCGTCCTTGCTGGGCTTGTCCATGTAGCGCAGCGGGGTGCCGTCGCCGTTCAGGTTGATCAACTCGCCGATCCAGTAGTTCGGCGGGTTGGAGGGCAGGTTGGCGTAGAACTCGACCATCGTGCCGAAGATGTCGGAGGTGGCCTCGTTGAGGCCGCCGGACTCGCCGGAGTAGTTGAGGTTCGCCGTGGCGGAGGTGACGCCGTGGCTCATCTCGTGGCCGGCCACGTCGATCTCGGTGAGCGGGTGGGTGTTGCCGCTGCCGTCGCCGTAGGACATGCAGAAGCAGGCGTCGCTCCAGAACGCGTTCACGTAGTTGGAGCCGTAGTGCACCCGGCTGGTCGCGCCGACACCGTTGTTCTTGATGCCGTTGCGGCCGAAGGTGTTCTTGTAGAAGTCCCAGGTGGCCGCGGCGCCGTACTGGGCGTCCACGGCGGCGGACTCGCTGTTGGAGGCCAGGCCGTTGCCGAAGGCGTTGGTCGAGTTGGCGACCAGCGTGCCGGTGCCGGAGGTCTTGTTCTTCAGGTTGACGGTCGACTGGCCGCCGCGCGTGGCGTCCTTCAGCTGGTACGAGGTGCCGCTCTGGGTGGTGGTCAGCGGGACGTTGCCGACGAAGACGCCCTTGCCGGTGCCGGAGGCGGTCTGCACCTGCTCGTGGGTGGACAGCACCTGGCCGGTGGCGGCGTCGGTGACCAGCAGCTGGCTGCTGGGGGTGCCGTCGGCGCGCACGCCCTCGACGGTGGTCCGGTACGCCAGGCGCGGGTTGCCGTCGCTCGCCCAGACCACCAGCTCGGCCTTGCCGGTCTGGTGCACGGCCGCCAGCGGGGACTCGTCCTTGTCCGCGGCGACGCCGACGGTGGCCTGGACGGCGCCGGTGGCCTGCGCGGCGGCCTTGTCGGCCGGGATCTGCGGGGCCAGGCTCGGCAGGCTCAGCTGCGCGGAGACCGCCTTGTCGACCGACTCCACCGCGCCGCGGGCGCTCTGGTGGACGACCAGGTCGCCGCCGAGCACCGGCAGGCCGGCGTAGGTGCGCTCGAAGCGCAGGTGCCGGGTGCCGTCCTGGTCCACCACGGCGTCCTTCGCCACCAGTTGCTCCTGGCCGCCGAGGGCGAGGGCCTTCGCCAGCGGGCCGGACTGGCCGCCCGCCAGGGCGAGCGCCGCCGCGTGCTGCTCGGCGGCCTGCGCCTGCGCCGCGGGGATCGGGCTGGCCTGGGCGGCGGTGCTCACCTGGACGACGCCGGTGAGCAGGGCGGTGGCGGAGAGTACGGCGACTGCTGCGAGCTTTCGCTTCACGGACGAGTCCTTCCGGGTAACCGCGTGTGGGCGGTCGCGCCGCGTCCCGGGGGCCGGGGTCGGCACCTGAGGGGCGGGACGGGCGCTGACGTGCGGACCCCGTGCGGTCGAGCGGCGCGCCACCGGTGGGTGGGGGTGGTGGCTACCGGACGGGGTTGGCGGAAAGCATGACAATCGAGCAAATCAAATGACAGGTCTTGCTCATGAATTGGCCAAGTCCCGCCAGCCGGAGGGATTGTGAACGGGCGGACAAAAGGTGTGAATCACCCGGCCTTTCAGCGGGTTACCATCCGAACCGAGGCCTGATAGTGCGGCTGCGGACCGATCGGCCGTCAACTCCGCCGCGCCCCGGTCCCGTTGCCCCGCATTCACACCGGCGCAATGTCCTGGTATGGACCTGGCCGCCCTTTTGGCGGGTTCCCGCCACGCGTCGCGCTTGTCCACCATCAGGACGGCTGGTAGCGCCCGCCCCCTCCGCCGGTACGGTAAGGAGGTGCCCAAGCCCCTAGCCCTCGACTTCGACCCGATCGCCCGCGCCGACGAGCTCTGGACCCGCCGCTGGGGCGGGGTCCCCTCGATGGCGGCGATCACCTCGATCATGCGAGCCCACCAGATCCTGCTCTCCCGGGTAGACGCGGTGCTCAAGCCGTACGGGCTGACCTTCGCCCGGTACGAGGCGCTGGTGCTGCTGACCTTCAGCCGGACCGGCGAGCTCTCGCTGTCCAAGATCGGCGAGCGGCTCATGGTCCACCCGACCAGCGTCACCAACACCGTCGACCGGCTGGAGCGGGCGGGCCTGGTCGCCCGCCGCCCCAACCCGCTGGACGGCCGCGGCGTGCTCGCCGCGATCACCGGCCGCGGCCGCGAGACGGTCGAGGAGGCCACCCGGGAACTCATGGCGATGGAGTTCGGGCTGGAGGAGTACGACACCGAGCAGTGTCGGCAGGTGTTCGAACTGCTCAGGCCGCTGCGGATCGCCGCCGGCGACTTCACCGACGACCGCGGCGAGGGGGCTGCGCGGGAGCGGCCGTGAGGACGGTTACCCTCGTGGGAGCGGTGCGCGGATCCGGGCGTACCGGTCGATCCCTGCCGAACGAGGCGATGAAGAGTATGAAGGCGACCCCCCTGCTGGGCTGGTACCGGGCCCTGGCCATTGCGACCGGTGTGGCCCTGCTGGTGTTCTGCGGCTTCATGGTCGCGAAGTACGGCTTCGACGCGGCCGAGGACCTGACCACGTACGTCGCGATGCTGCACGGCTACCTGTACATCGGGTACTTCGTGGTGACCTTCCTGCTCGGGCAGAAGCTGAAGTGGCCGCTCGGCCGGATGATCCTGACCCTGGCCGCCGGCTGCATCCCGTTCGCGTCCTTCGTCTTCGAGCGCAAGGTGGTCCGCGAGGCCGCCGAGCGGCTCCCGACCGGCACGGACGCCCGCCAGCCCGCCGGCGTCTGATCCGACGCCCCGGCGAGTGCCCCTTCCCCCGCGGGGGAAGGGGCACCGCGCGTTTCCGGGCCCCGGGAGGGCGGCCCGCGGCGTTTCGACCCGGGCATCCATCGACAGCTGCTAGGACGTCCGAGTAAATTAGTAGGACGTCCTAATAGCTGTGCCGCCCCGGTGCCGTGGCGGCCGTACGGAGCGGAGTTCGGGGTCATGGACGCCGAGGAGATCGAGCGCGGACGGCAGCGCTGGCAGCAGCGGTACGACAGCGCCCGCAAGCGGGACGCGGACTTCACCACCCTGTCCGGCGACGAGGTCGAGCCGGCGTACGGTCCCGCCCCCGGGCAGGCCGTCGAGGGCTTCGAGCGGATCGGCTGGCCGGGCGAGTACCCCTTCACCCGCGGGCTGCACCCCACCGGCTACCGGGGCCGCACCTGGACCATCCGCCAGTTCGCCGGCTTCGGCAACGCGCAGCAGACCAACGAGCGCTACCGGATGATCCTGGAGGCGGGCGGCGGGGGCCTCTCGGTCGCCTTCGACATGCCCACCCTGATGGGCTACGACTCCGACGACGCCAAGTCGCTCGGTGAGGTGGGCCACTGCGGCGTCGCCATCGACTCGGCCGCCGACATGGAGGTGCTGTTCAACGGCATCCCGCTCGGCGAGGTCACCACCTCGATGACGATCAGCGGCCCGGCCGTCCCGATCTTCTGCATGTACCTGGTCGCCGCCGAGCGCCAGGGCGTCGACCCGGCGGTGCTCAACGGCACCCTGCAGACGGACATCTTCAAGGAGTACATCGCCCAGAAGGAGTGGCTCTTCGCCCCCGAGCCGCACCTGCGGCTGATCGGCGACCTGATGGCGTACTGCGCCCAGGGCATTCCCGCGTACAAGCCGCTGTCCGTCTCCGGCTACCACATCCGCGAGGCCGGGGCGACGGCCGCGCAGGAGCTCGCGTACACCCTCGCCGACGGCTTCGCCTACGTCGAGCTGGGCCTGTCCCGGGGCCTGGACGTGGACGTCTTCGCGCCCGGCCTGTCCTTCTTCTTCGACGCGCACCTGGACTTCTTCGAGGAGATCGCCAAGTTCCGCGCCGCGCGCCGGATCTGGGCCCGCTGGATGCGCGACCGCTTCGGCGCCAAGACCGACAAGGCGCAGTGGCTGCGCTTCCACACCCAGACCGCCGGCGTCTCGCTGACCGCGCAGCAGCCCTACAACAACGTGGTCCGCACCGCCGTGGAGGCGCTGTCCGCGGTGCTCGGCGGCACCAACTCGCTGCACACCAACGCCCTGGACGAGACCCTGGCACTGCCGTCCGAGCAGGCCGCCGAGATCGCCCTGCGCACCCAGCAGGTGCTGATGGAGGAGACCGGCGTCGCCAACGTGGCCGACCCGCTGGGCGGTTCCTGGTACGTCGAGGCGCTCACCGACCGGATCGAGCAGCAGGCCGAGGCGATCTTCCAGCAGATCTTGAACAAGAGCCGTCTCGACAAGGGCCGCGAGGACCACGGGATCGGCCCGATCACCTCCGGCATCCTGCGCGGGATCGAGGAGGGCTGGTTCACCGGCGAGATCGCCGAGGCGGCCTTCCAGTACCAGCAGTCGGTGGAGAAGGGGGACAAGCGCGTGGTCGGCGTCAACTGCCACCCGCGCAGCGTCACCCCCGAACTGGAGATCCTGCGGGTCAGCCACGAGGTCGAACGCGAGCAGGTGCGGGTGCTGCGCGAGCGCAAGGAGGCCCGGGACGAGGCGGCGGTGCGGGCCGGGCTGGACGCCATGCTGGCGGCCGCGCGCTCGGGCGAGTCGATGATCCCGCCGATGCTGGACGCGGTGCGCGCCGAGGCGACCCTGGGCGAGATCTGCAACGCGCTGCGCGAGGAGTGGGGGACGTACCGGGAGAACGCGTCCTTCTAGGACGTGCCGGTGGGCCGCCCCCTACGGAGCTTCTCCGTGCGGGGCGGCTTCGCCGTGCGTTCGGCCGGACAGGGCCTAGTCGGCCAGCAGGCTGGGGAAGGGGCCGAGCAGCAGGTTGGTGAAGCGGCGGGTCCAGTCGGCGGTGATCGGCTCGCCGCTGACCAGGACGCGGTGCTCTACCGTCCCGGCGATGGTGTCGAAGATGATGTCGATCTCCTCGTCGGCCGTCCGCGGGTCGGCGTCCGGGGCGAGTTCGCCGCGCGCCTGGGCGGCCGCCCGGCCCTGCCGGACCAGGCGCTTCTGCGGGTCGACGATGGCCTCCCGGATGCGGCGGTGCAGGTGCGGGTCACGGGTGCCCTCGGCGAACAGCGCGAGCAGCGCGGCCTGGGTCTCGGGGCGGGCCAGCAGGTCGGCGAACTGGGCGACCACCGCCTCGATGTCGGCCCGCAGGCTGCCGAGGTCGGGCATCACCAGGTCGTCGAAGAGGCTGGCGACGGCGTCCACCACGAGTTCGTTCTTGGACGGCCAGCGGCGGTAGAGGGTGGTCTTGGCGACCTTGGCGCGGGTCGCGACGTGGCCCATGGTCAGCCCGCCCCAGCCGAGTTCGGCGAGGGCCTCGCGGGTGGCGTCGAGGATGGCGCGGTCGGCGGCGGCACTGCGCGGGCGCCCCTTGGCCCTGGTCGTGGCACCCGCCGAGGGGGCGGGGCCGTCCGCGGTCTCCGGGCCCGTGACGTCCGGGTTCGCGGGGGGCTGGGGGGCCGGCAACCGGGCCTCCTTGCGCTCTACTGGTGAGTAACATGGGTGGGGCTGGTAACGGTAGCGGCTGTTCGCCCGTTCGGGCAGCCGGGCCGCCCCGGAAAGTGGGGCAGGTCACGTCGCGGAACCGCCGATGGGGCTTGCGGCCGGGACCCCGGCTCCAGTTACGCTACGACTCGTAGCGAAAGCAGTGACAACCAGGCACCGCACCCGTGGGACGGGGCGGCGCGGGCGCGGGTGGGGATCCGCGCCGAACGGTTCAGGCTACCGGGGGAGGGCCACCGCGCCCGGGAATCCGCGCCGCGCGGCCCGTGCGGGGCGACTTTCCCGAGGTTGGTTGCCCGCAGGCGGCGCGGACGGGGGAGGATGGTGCCATGCAGCCACGGAATTCGCGTCTCAACAGCTCCGCCCTGCGCGGTGCGGTCGACCTCGCCGCAGTGAAGGCAGCCGGCGAGGCTGCCCAGAAGGCCGAGCAGGCCCGGGTCGAGCGGGCCCGCCAGGCGGCCGCCGACGAAGCGGCCGGGGTCGCCCCCGCGCAGTCCGCCTACGCGCTCGTCATCGACGTCACCGAGGACACCTTCGAGGCCGAGGTCGTCCAGCGCTCCACCGAAGTGCCAGTCGTCATCGACTTCTGGGCCGAGTGGTGCGGCCCCTGCAAGCAGCTCAGCCCGATCCTGGAGGGCCTGGCCGAGGAGTACGCCGGCCGGTTCGTGCTCGCCAAGATCGACGTGGACGCCAACCCGCTGATCTCCCAGCAGTTCGGCATCCAGGGCATCCCGGCCGTGATGGCCGTGGTGGCCGGCCAGTTGGTACCGCTGTTCCAGGGCGCCGAGAGCGCGGCCAACGTCCGCAAGGTGCTGGACCAGCTGATCCTGGTCGCCGAGCAGCGCTTCGGCGTGGTCGGCGGCGCCGGGGCCCCGGGCGAGGCGTCGGACGCCGCCCCGCAGCGGCCGGAGGACCCGGCCCTGGCCGCCGCGCACGACGCGCTGGACAGCGGCGACCTGGGCGGCGCCGTCCAGGCCTACCGGAACGTGCTGGCCGACCAGCCGGGCAACACCGAGGCCAGGCTGGGCCTCGCCCAGGCCGAACTGCTGCAGCGGATCGAGAGCGTGGACCCGCAGGCCGTCCGCGCCGCGGCCGCGGCCGACCCGAAGGACGTCGAGGCCCAGCTGCGGGCGGCCGACCTGGACCTGGTGGGCGGTCACGTCGAGGACGCCTTCGGCCGGCTGGTGGACACCGTCGGCCGGACCGCCGGTGAGGACCGGGACGCCGCCCGGCTGCGCCTGCTGGAGCTGTTCGAGGTGATCGGCCCGGACGACCCGCGGGTCACCGCGGCCCGCACCGCGCTGGCGCGCGTGCTGTTCTGACGCCGCCTCCGGTTCGGGCCCGGTCGGTCCCGGGCGGGTCCTGGCACGGCGGATGACCTGCGGTGTCGCCGGGTGATTTGGCGACAATCCGGTCAACCGGACAGAGGTTTACCAAATCTTGACAACACCCGTGGACAGTCACACCTGGTGACTGTCCACGGGTGTTTCGTTCGTGTTTCCGGCGGATTTCTTCGTCACGTTTCCTTCAAGACGTCACACACGGTGCATGTCGCGTCGATTTCATGATCAACGCTGTCGGGTGTTGCATTACCCGTCAGTAAGGAACCTCTTGTGCTTCGCCCGGGATTCGAGCACGATCGGCGACGCCCGGTCCCTGACTCCACACCCTCCGATCCGGTCGGCCACGTGGAGCACGGGATCCCCACCGGGTGATCCGTCGGCCCCGGTCGGCGGTAGGGAGGGCAGGGGGGTATCCGCGGTCCCACGGCGGTTCCTGTCCTTCGACCGGCCGCGCGGCCCTGCGCGGTCGCTGGTTGTCGCTCGGGGGTGATCGCCGATGTCGTCGGTCCTGCCCGCCGCCCCGCAAGGGCGGCCGGTGGAGGGACGGGAGTGCCGCTGTGTGCCGGCCGCTCCCGCGTCCGACGACGCCCAAGGCGCTCTCCGCTACCGAGGACGTAGCTCTCTCCCATCCCAGTCCCCCACCGGCGCGGGCGCGCCGCCGGGGAGCCGGAGATGTACGTCCTAGAAGGAGGACTCGCATGTCCCAGACCTACGGCAAGACCCGCTGGAAGCGCTTCGCACTGGTGATGGTGCCGAGCATCGCGGCCACCGCGATGGTCGGCGCCGCCATGGCCAACAACGCGCTGGCGGCTTCGTTCAGCGTCTCCGGCCAGAGCTTCAAGGTCACCACGCCGGAGCTGCACGGCAAGAACTTCGCCCAGTTCGGCTCGATCGACGCCGAGGTGAACGGCACTCCGCACCCGGTCGCGGTCTCGGCCTTCGACGAGGCGACCATCAAGGGCCTCTGCCAGTCGGTGGTGACCGACCCCAACGTCATCCCCGGCCTGCCGTGGAAGCTGCCCAAGATCGTCCTTCGCCTGGAGGCGGGCAACAGCGACGACGTCAAGAAGCAGGTCTACGCCAAGAACCTGCTGATCGACCTCGACCAGCTGAACGCGGACGCCGAGTTCACCAACATCAACATCGGCCAGGACGCCTCGACCCTCAAGGGCGAGGCCACCCAGGGCTGGAAGTCCAAGCTCGGCGGCCTGCCGTCCGGCGCGACCGGCTTCGCCCAGGCCGCCGACAAGGCCGACCTGTACAACGTGCAGCAGACCGCCTGGGCCACCTCGGCCGGCACCTTCAAGCTCCCCGGCCTGAAGCTCGCGCTGCACACCGACGGCACCGGCGAGTGCTACTAGGCCGTTGACGGGCGGCGGACCGGGCCCGGTCCGCCGCCCCGACGGCACCTGTGGGACCGGTGGTGGCGCGTGCGCCGTCGCCGGATCCCGTGTCTCGTCCATCCCTCGTTCACACCATCGAGGAGCTGCACCGTGTCCAGCGCCCTTGCCTCATTCCGGCCCGCCGAGCACGAGAACCCCGTCCAGTGGCTGCGCCGGGTGTTCCGTACCTTCCGTCGGACGCGGCCGTACTACGGCGGCCTGCTGGCCATGATCGCCGGCGTCCCGATCATGTACTTCCCGTACGCCAAGCTCTCGTTGGGCGGCATGACGGTGGCCATGGCCACCACGGCGGGCGCCGGATCGCTGATCATCGGCGTGCTGCTGATCGTGCTCGGGCTGACCGCGTGGTTCCAGCCGACCGTGCGGGTCTTCGCGGGAGTCGCCACCACGCTGCTGACGCTGGTCTCGATCCCGGTCTCCAACCTGGCCGGGTTCGGCCTGGCGCTGCTGCCGGGGCTGATCGGCGGCGGCCTGATGGCGTCCTGGGCGCCACTGCCGGAGCCGAAGGCGGCCAAGACCGCCGTCGCCGCGAGCGTCGCCGCCGAGGCCCCTGCTCCTGAGGCCGCCGCACTTGGGACACCGGCCTCCGAGGCCGCCGTCGGCGAGAGCGCGGCCGTCGTCGAGAGCGTCGCCACCGAGCCCGCGGCGGCCGGAGCGCCCACCGCGAAGCTGCCCGCACAGGCCGCGTCGAACGAGCAGGCCGCCGCCGTGGACCCGAAGGAGGCGCGGTGAGCGCGTCGGAGGACCAACCGCAGCGCGCCGGTCGACACGCGGCGCCGCGCACGCCCGTCCGGGTCCGGCTGAGAGGCCGCGCGCTGGCGATGGCCGCGGTGCCGACGGCGCTGCTGATGGCCGCCGCGTACACCCCCAACCCGGCCGTCGCCGAGTCGACGGCGGGCAAGCCCTGTGGGACCGCGCCCGCCACCGTGCCGGACGTCGCACCGCTGGAGACGCCCGTCCCCAAGAGCGAGCTGCCCGAGCCGCCGCCCGGTCCGTCCACGGCGCCCCCCACCGTGCCCTCGACGGCGCCCTCGACGGGGCCGAGCGCGATCCCCACCCAGACGCCGACCACCGCGCCCACCCAGCAGCCCTCCGCGCCGGCCGGTACGCCGAGCGCCGGCGCGACGCCGACCGGCGCCCCGACCGGCGTGGCCACCACCCCGGCGACCACGCCGCCGGCCGCCCGCTCCGCCGCTCCCGGCGGTTCGGACACGGTCCACCGGGCCGGGCTGATCGACGACGTCCTGGGCGGCGTCAACCACCTGCTGGACCCGGGTGGTTCACCGAGCCCGACGCCGAGCGCCAAGTCGACCGGCACCCCCGCGCCGGCCACCACCCAGGCCCCCGCGCCGGCCGTCCCGGCCCCGCGCACCGGGACGCCGGCCCAGCCGCAGGCCCCGACGGCCGGGGCCCCGGCCGACGCGCGGCCCGGCACCCCGCCGCCCGCCGCCGACAGCGGCGAGCAGACCCCGGCGGGCGACCAGGCCTCGCCCGCCGCGACGGCCTCCGCCGCCGGTGGCCCGGCCGGCGGCACGACGGGGAAGCCGAGCGGCAAGGCGAGCCCGAGTACGGCCCCCGCCACCCCGTCCGGGGCCGCCGGCGACACCCCGGCGTCCTCGCCGAGCGCGAACCCCAACTGCGCGGTGGACACCAGCGGCCTGACCGCCGGCGCGCCCGCCACCGGGGACGTCGTCCCGCAGCAGAACTGGACGCTGGCGACCAGCCGGCTGGCGCTGCACGGCGCGGCCTTCCACGGCGTCTACGACGTGCGGACCCCGACCGGCACCAAGCGGGTGCTGAAGTTCGTGGTGGACAGCGTCGACATCGACAACCTCGACATGTCGACGTTGCAGGGCAACGGCAAGACCTTCCACGTGAAGGGCGCCCCCGGCTCGACCTCGACCATGCGCAAGGGCCCGGTCACGATGTACGTGGAGCGACTGTCCGGCCACCTCTCCAAGGTGCTCGGCCTGCCGATCCCGATCGACCTGGGCGAGATCACCCTCACCCCGGACACCCTGCCGCGCTGGCTGTACGACCTGATCGGCTCGATCCCGATCCCGCTGGACCTGGAGCTGACCGGGGTCACCGCCAAGCAGGCCGGCCAGTTCGGCGGCACGCTGACCATTCCCGGCATGCGCCTGTTCAACGACGACGCGCCCTACAGCGACAAGTAGGCGACCGGTAGCCGCGCCACGGCGGCGGCGACGTCGCGAGAACGCCCGTGGGGCGGCCCTCCACCGGAGGACCGCCCCACGGGCGTCGGAACCACGGGGTGTTACTCGCCCCGGGTGCCCAGGTGGTGCACCTGGACCATGTTGGTGTTGCCGGGGATGCCGGGGGGCGAGCCGGCGGTGACGATGACGGTCGCGCCCTCGGCGAGCTGGCCCATGCTGAGCAGTTCGCGGTCGACCTGGGCGACCATCGCGTCGGTGGACCCGACCTGCTCGGTGACGTGCGCCTCGACGCCCCAGCTCAGCGAGAGCTGGTTGCGGGTGGCGACGTCCGGGGTGAACGCGATCACCGGGATCGGCGAACGGTAGCGGGACAGGCGGCGGGCGGTGTCACCGGACTTGGTGAACGCGACCAGCGCCTGGCCGTTCAGGAAGTCGCCCAGCTCGCACGCGGCGCGGGCGATCGAGCCGCCCTGGGTGCGCGGCTTGCGACCCGGGTTGAGCGGCTGGAGGCCCTGGGAAAGCAGCTCCTCCTCGGCCCTCTCGGCGATCCGGCTCATGGTGCGGACGGTCTCGATCGGGTACTTGCCGACGCTCGACTCGGCGGACAGCATGACCGCGTCGGTGCCGTCCAGGATGGCGTTGGCGACGTCGGAGACCTCGGCGCGGGTGGGGCGCGAGGCGTGGATCATCGACTCCATCATCTGGGTGGCGACGATGACGGGCTTGGCGTTGCGGCGGGCCAGCGTGATCAGCTGCTTCTGGACCAGCGGCACCCGCTCCAGCGGGTACTCGACGGCCAGGTCGCCGCGGGCGACCATGATGGCGTCGAAGGCGAGGACGATCTCCTCCATGGCCTCGACGGCCTGCGGCTTCTCGATCTTGGCGATGACCGGCACGCGGATGCCGACCTCGTCCATGACCTCGTGGACGTCCTTGACGTCGTCCGCGTTGCGGACGAAGGACAGGGCGACCATGTCGACGCCCAGGCGCAGCGAGAAGCGCAGGTCGTCCTTGTCCTTCTCGGACAGGGCGGGCACGTTCACGGCCGCGCCGGGCAGGTTGATGCCCTTGTTGTTCGAGAGCACGCCGCCCTCGATCACCACGGTCTTCACCCGCGGGCCGTCGACGCTGACGACCTCCAGGGCGATGACGCCGTCGTTGATCAGGATCGGGTCGCCGGGCTTGACGTCGCCGGGCAGGCCCTTGTAGGTGGTGCCGCAGATGTGCTGGTCACCGGGGACGTCCTCGGTGGTGATGGTGAACTCGTCGCCGTTGTCGACGGTCACCGGGCCGTTGGCGAAGGTCGCCAGACGGATCTTGGGACCCTGGAGGTCGGCCAGGACGCCGATGGCCTTGCCGGTGTCCTCCGAGACCTGGCGGACCTTGCGGTACCGCTCCTCGTGGTCCGCGTGGTTGCCGTGGCTCATGTTCAGTCGGGCGACGTTCATGCCCGCCTCGACGATGGCCTTCAGCTGTTCGTAGGAGTCCGTCGCCGGACCCAGGGTGCAGACAATTTTCGCTCGGCGCATATGGATCAGTCTATCCGTTCGTGTTATAGGTGCATTCGGCACGAATCGTGAGGAATCGCCAACGAAGGATCCCGAGGGGCGAGACGGCGTCCGGTCAGTCCCCGGACCGCCGGTGGACCAGGGCGAAGGCCTGTCGGGCGATCTCCAGTTCCTCGTCGGTGGGCACCACGGCGACCGCCACCCGGGCGTACGCGGGCGAGATGATCCGGGCCTCGCCGGAGCGCACCGAGTTCAGCTCGGGGTCGACCGCGATGCCCAGTTCGTCCAGCCCGGCGGTGGCCGCCGCGCGCACCGGCGCCGCGTTCTCCCCGACGCCCGCGGTGAACGCGATCGCGTCCACCCGGCCGAGCACGGCGTAGTAGCCGCCGATGTACTTGCGCAGCCGGTGGATGTACGCGTCGAAGGCGAGCTTCGCGTCGGCGTCCCCGGCCCCGGCCCGGCGCATGATCTCGCGCATGTCGTTGTCGCCGCACAGGCCGCGCAGACCGCTGCGGCGGTTGAGCAGGTCGTCGATCTCGTCGATCGACAGCCCGCCCACCCGGTGCAGGTGGAACACCACACCGGCGTCGATGTCGCCCGAGCGGGTGCCCATGACCAGGCCCTCCAGCGGGGTCAGGCCCATCGAGGTGTCCAGGCAGCGACCACCGGCGACCGCCGAGGCGGAGGCGCCGTTGCCCAGGTGCAGCACGATCACGTTCACCTCGGCCGGGTCCTTGCCGAGCAGCCGGGCGGTGGCCCGCGAGACGTACTGGTGCGAGGTGCCGTGGAAGCCGTAGCGGCGCACCCGGTGCTCGTCGGCCACGGCCTTGTCGATCGCGTACCGGGCCGAGAACTCGGGCATCGAGGCGTGGAAGGCGGTGTCGAAGACGGCCACCTGGGGGAGGTCCGGGCGCAGCGCGCGGGCCACCTCGATGCCGGTGATGTTGGCCGGGTTGTGCAGCGGCGCGACCGGGATCAGCCGGCGGATCTCCTTGAGCACGTCGTCGGTGACCACGG
The DNA here is from genome assembly GCF_044750105.1 of Kitasatospora sp. NPDC088861. Lineage (NCBI taxonomy): Bacteria > Bacillati > Actinomycetota > Actinomycetes > Kitasatosporales > Streptomycetaceae > Kitasatospora > Kitasatospora sp. NPDC088861. The sequence continues at coordinate 92,533 of NZ_JBIVJF010000008.1, read as the reverse complement.
TCGGCTCGGTGAACCGCTTGCCGCCGTGCACCACCCGGTGGCCGATCGCGGCCAGCTCGGGGGAGTCCAGCCCGAGGCCGTCGGCGGCCAGCTCCTCGGCGACGGCCTTCAGGGCGGCGGAGTGGTCCGGGAAGAGCTGCGGCAGCTCGCGCGGCCCGCCCGAGTGCGGGGTGTGCACCAGCCGCCCGCCGGGCTCGCCGATCCGCTCCACCAGGCCGGAGGCCAGCCGGGCACCGTCCAGCATGTCGATCAGCTGGTACTTCACCGACGAGGAGCCGGCGTTCAGGACGAGAACGCGCGTTCCTTCGCTCATGCCTTCGGCTCCTTCTCGTCCTGGGCCTGGATGGCGGTGATCGCGACGGTGTTGACGATGTCCTGGACCAGCGCGCCGCGCGAGAGGTCGTTGACGGGCTTGCGCAGGCCCTGGAGGACGGGGCCGACCGCCACCGCGCCCGCCGAGCGCTGGACCGCCTTGTAGGTGTTGTTGCCGGTGTTGAGGTCCGGGAAGATCAGCACGGTCGCCCGGCCCGCCACCGCGGAGCCCGGCAGCTTGGTGGCCGCGACGTGGGCGTCCACCGCCGCGTCGTACTGGATCGGGCCCTCGACCAGGATGTCCGGCCGCAGCTCGCGGACCAGCTCGGTGGCCTTGCGGACCTTGTCGACGTCCGCGCCGGACCCGGAGGTGCCGGTCGAGTACGAGAGCATCGCGACCCGCGGCTCCACCCCGAACTGGGCGGCGGTGGCGGCGGACTGGATCGCGATGTCGGCCAGCTGCTGGGCGTCCGGGTCGGGGTTGACCGCGCAGTCGCCGTACACCAGCACCTTGTCGGCCAGGCACATGAAGAAGACGCTCGACACGATGGCCGCGCCCGGCGAGGTCTTGATCACCTCGAAGGCGGGCCGGATGGTCGCGGCGGTGGAGTGCACCGCGCCGGAGACCATGCCGTCGGCGATGCCCTCCTGGACCATCAGGGTGCCGAAGTACGAGACGTCGGTGACCACGTCCAGCGCCAGCTCGACGGTCATCCCCTTGTGGGCGCGCAGCCGGGCGTACAGCTCGGCGAACTGGCGGCGCAGCGGGCTGGTGGTCGGGTCGACGATCCGGACCTGGGCGCGGTCGGTGCCCGACTGCTCCTGCGGGAGGTCGATGCCGAGGCTCGCGGCCTTGCGGCGCACCGCGTCGGCCTCGCCGAGCAGGGTGAGGTCGCAGATGTTGCGGCGCAGCAGGATCTCGGCCGCGCGCAGCACCCGTTCCTCGGTGCCCTCCGGCAGGACGACGTGCCGCCGGCTCGCCCGGGCCCGCTCCAGCAGCTCGTGCTCGAACATCATCGGGGTGACGCGCTCGGACCGGCCGACCTCGATCAGGTTGGTCAACTCGGCCGTGTCGACGTGCAGTTCGAACAGCCCGAGGGCGATCTCGGCCTTCCGCGGACTGGCCGCGGTGAGCTTGCCCTCCAGGTGGGTGAGGGTCGCGGCGGTCGGCCAGCTGCCCTCCGGGACGACCGCGACCGGGGTGCCGGGGGCGAGTCGGGCGGCCAGCGCCATCACGTTCGGGCCGGGGTGCTGGCCGAGCGTCAGCAGCACGCCGGCGATCGGCGGGGCGCCGGCGGCGTGCGCGGCCAGCGAGCCGATCACCAGGTCGGCGCGGTCCCCGGGGGTGACGACCAGGGCGCCCTCGGTCAGGGCGTCCAGGAAGGTGGGCAGCATGGCGCCGCCGAAGACGAAGCCGCGGACGTCCCGGGCCAGGCCGGCGGCGTCCCCGAGCAGGACCTCGGCGCCGGTCGTCTCGACCAGCTGGGCGACGGTCGGCGCGGCCAGCGCCGGCTCCTCCGGGATGACGTAGGCGGGGATCGGCAGCTTCTCGGTGAGCTTGCGCTGGATCCGCTGCTTGGCGCCCGGGGCGACCCGGTTGGCGATCATCGCCAGGGTCTCGCAGCCCAGGTCGGTGAACGCCCGGTGGGCGTTGCGGACCTCGGCGATGACGGCCTCCGGGTCCTCGGCGTGCCCGCCGACCACCGGCAGCACGGCGGCGCCGAACTCGTTGGCCAGCCGGGCGTTGAAGGCCAGCTCGTCCGGGATGTTGGTGTCGGCGAAGTCGGTGCCGAGCACCAGCACCGCCTGGCAGCGCCGCTCCAGCGCGCGGAAGCGGTCGACCAGGGCGGAGACCAGCTCGTCCTGCCCCCGGGCGGCCTGCAGCGCGGCGGCCTCCTCGTAGCTGAGCCCGTACAGCTCGGAACTCGGCAGGTCGATCCGGTACCGGCCGCGCAGCAGCTCCACCACGTGGTCCGAGCCCGGCTCGGACCCGGCCCGGTGGCCGGCAGACGCCCCCGCGTGCGCGTGCACCAGCGGCCGGAACACCCCGACCCGGTCCACCTGGCGGGTGAGCAGTTCCATGACCCCGAGTTCGACCGCCTGCCGGCCGTCCCCCCGGTCGATACCGGTCACGTACACGCTGCGCGCCACGTGGGTGTCTCCGTCCCGTCGTCTCGGAATATGGCCATATCGACCATACCTTCGCACCACGAACGGGCGTCCGCGAGCAGAGCGGCCGAGTCGGGGCAAGGGCTGAACGTCCTGGGCGTGGGGTTTGCGCCGCCGCCCGCCCTTGATGTACCTACATGACGTAGTTACATTGGAGGGCATGGAGACCATGGGACTGCGTGAGCTGAACCAGAACCCGTCCAAGGCGGTCGCGCGGGTCCGGGCCGGCGCGACGATCGTCGTCACCGACCGCGGGCGGCCCGTGCTGAGACTCGTGCCGGAGGAACCCCCGGCGACGGTCCTCGAACGCATGGTCGCGGCCGGCGAGGTCACCCCGCCCGCCGAGGAGGGCATGCCCGAGCTGGCCCTCGACCTGTTGCCGGAGATCGGCAGCCTCTCGGACCTCCTGGTGGAGGACCGCGAACGGGAGCGGAACCGTTGATCTACCTCGACTCCTGCGCGCTGCTGAAGTTCATCAAGCCGGAGCCGGAGACGGCCGCAGTGCGGGCGTGGCGGCAGGCGCTGCCCGCCGGGACCGAGCTGATCACCAGCGCGCTGGCCCGGCTGGAGATCACCCGCACCCTGCTCCGCGCGGGCCTGGCCCACCAGCAGGTCCCCTACTACGTGGACCAGGCGCTCCGGGGCAGCCACCAGGTCGACCTCAGCAGCGCGGTGCTCGCCCGGGCGCTCTCCTACCGCACTCCGCGCCTCGGCTCGCTGGACGCGTTGCACCTGGCCAGCGCGGACCCGTTCCGCACGGAGCTGACCGAGTTCATCACCTACGACCGCGAGCTGGGCAGGGCCGCGGAGGACCTCGGCTTCCCGGTGTCGGCGCCGAGCTGAGCGCCTGCCCGGCCGGGCAGGCGCTCAGACACTCTGGTGCTCAGGCCCTCAGCGGGCCGGGCGGAGCCAGAGGGTGGCGAGCGGGGGGAGGACCAGTTCGGCGGAGCGGGGCTGGTCGTGCCAGGGGGTCGGTTCGGCCTTGACCGGGTGGGAGTTGCCGATGCCGCCGCCGCCGTAGGCCTCGGCGTCGGTGTTGAGCAGTTCCTCCCACAGCTGGTCGCGGCCGTCCAGGTCGGGCAGACCGACCCGGTGGCCGTGCCGGACGACGGGGGAGAAGTTGCAGACCGCGACCAGCGGCGAGCCGTCGGCCCCGTACCGGACGAAGGAGAGCAGGTTGTCCTCGGCGGCGCCGCCGTCGAGCCAGCGGAAGCCGTCCGGGGTGGTGTCCCGCTCCCAGAGGGCGGGGGTGTCCAGGTAGTGCCGGTTGAGGTCGCGGACCAGCCGGCGGACGCCGCGGTGGTCCTGGTGGGCGGGCCACTGCTCGTCGAGCACCCACCACTGCGGGCCCTGCTCGTGGTCCCATTCAGCTCCCTGGGCGAACTCCTGTCCCATGAAGAGCAGTTGCTTGCCCGGGTGGGACCACATGAAGCCCAGGTAGGCGCGGTGGTTGGCGCGCTGCTGCCACCAGTCGCCGGGCATCTTGGAGACCAGCGCCTGCTTGCCGTGCACCACCTCGTCGTGCGAGATCGGCAGGACGTAGTTCTCCGAGTAGGCGTACACCATCGAGAAGGTGATCTCGTTGTGGTGGAACTTGCGGTGCACCGGCTCCTTGGACATGTAGACCAGCGAGTCGTGCATCCAGCCCATGTTCCACTTGAGCCCGAAGCCGAGGCCGCCGGCGTCGGTCGGGCGGGTGACGCCGTCCCAGGCGGTGGACTCCTCGGCGATGGTGACCACGCCGGGGCAGCGCCGGTAGACGGTGGCGTTCATCTCCTGGAGGAACGCGGCCGCGTCCGGGTTCTCCCGGCCGCCGTGCTGGTTGGGCGTCCAGGCGCCGCCCTCGCGGGAGTAGTCGAGGTAGAGCATCGAGGCGACGGCGTCCACCCGCAGGCCGTCGATGTGGAACTCCTCGCACCAGTAGACCGCGTTGGCGACGAGGAAGTTGCGCACCTCCGTGCGGCCGTAGTCGAACTCCAGGGTTCCCCAGTCGGGGTGCTCGGCGCGCAGCGGGTCGGCCGGCTCGTACAGCGGCTCGCCGTCGAAGCGGGCGAGCGCGAAGGCGTCCTTGGGGAAGTGGGCGGGCACCCAGTCGACGATCACGCCGATGCCGTGCCGGTGCAGGGTGTCGACCAGGTGGCGGAAGTCGTCGGGGCTGCCGAGCCGGGCGGTGGGGGCGTAGTAGCCGGACACCTGGTAGCCCCAGGAGCCGCCGAAGGGGTGCTCCATGACCGGCATGAACTCCACGTGGGTGAAGTTCAACTCCTTGAGGTAGCGCGGCAGTTCCTCGGCGATGGCGCGGTAGCTGGTGAGGTCGGGCCGCCAGGAGGCCAGGTGCAGCTCGTAGACGGACATCGGCGCCCGGTGGTGTGCGGCGCGGGCCCGGCGGGCCATCCAGTCGCCGTCCTGCCAGCGGTAGTCGGAGGAGGTGACCACCGAGGCGGTGGCGGGCGGGCACTGGGCGGCCCGGGCGAGCGGGTCGGCCTTGTCGAGCACCCAGCCCTGCCGGGTGTGGATCTCGTACTTGTACGCGGCGCCCTCGGCGAGGCCCGGGACGAAGAGCTCCCAGATGCCGGACGAGCCGAGCGAGCGCATCGGGTGCCCGGTGCCGTCCCAGTGGTTGAAGTCGCCGATCAGCCGGACGCCGACGGCGTTCGGCGCCCAGACCGCGAAGGCGGTGCCGGCGACGCCGTCGACGGTGCGCACGTGCGAGCCGAGGGCCTGCCATAGCTGCTCGTGCCGGCCTTCGGAGATCAGGTGCAGGTCGAGTTCGCCGAGGGTGGGCGGGGTGCGGTAGCCGTCGTGCTGGGCCAGCGGCTCGCCGCCGGGGTAGGTCACCAGCAGCCGGTAGTCCACGGCGTCGGCGCCGGCCACCAGCCCCGTGAACAACCCGCCCTGCTGATGGGTGAGTTCGGCCGGGCCCTGGGTGGTCTCGACGACCACCCGCTCGGCGAACGGGCGCAGCACCCGGATCGCGGTGCCGCCGTGCACCGGGTGCGCGCTGAGCAGGGCGTGCGGGTCGTGGTGCTGCCCGCCGACCAGCCGGTCCACCTCGGACGGCGGCAGCGGCGCCTCGGGCAGGCGCAGCGAGGCCGTGGGCGGGGCCGTGACCGGTGCGGACGCCGCGACTGGTGCGGACGCCGCGACTGGTACGGACTCCTCCGTCGGGGCGGGTTCGCCGGCCGGCCCGGACTCCTCGGCCGGGACGGGCTCGGGCCGGGGCGAGTCCGGGCCGGCCAGGAAGGTGGCCGGGACGGGGCGGGTGGTGCGGCCGGGCGGGTCGAGCGGCGTCACGGCTGGGTCCTCCTGCGACGGGGGGTGGGCTAACTCCAGGGCGGCGGAACCGGGGGTGCGGGTGGGGCAGGGGGCGGGTAGGGCAGGGGGTGCGGGCGGGCCGGAGCGGTCAGACGGTGAGGGCGAGCCGGTTGATCGCGGCGAGCGGGATCGGCAGCCAGCTCGGCCGGTGCCGGGCCTCGTACACGACCTCGTACACCGCCTTGTCGATCTCCAGGGCCCGCATCAGCTCCGGTGAGGCCGCCGGGTCGGCGCCGCCGCCGGCGGTGTAGCCGGCGCAGAAGGCGGTGCGGTTGCGCTGGGCCCAGGCGGCGGCGAGGTGGGCGAGTTCCGGATCGACCGGGCCGCCGGCGAGCAGGTGGGCGGCCGCGTAGTCGAAGGAGCGGAGCATGGCGGCGACGTCGCGCAGCGCGGGCTGGGGTTCGCGGCGTTCGTTGACGGACTTGGCGGGTTCGCCCTCGAAGTCCAGCAGCACCCAGCCGTGCGGGGTGCGCATGGCCTGTCCGAGGTGCAGGTCGCCGTGGATGCGCTGGACGGGCAGGCCGTCGGGGTGGGCGTCGGCGAGTTGCTGGAAGGCGGTGCGCAGTGCGGCCCGGTAGCGCAGCAGGCCGGGGACGGCGGCGACGGCGCTGTCCAGCCGGTCGGCCATGGTGGTGGCGAGCCGGCTGGTCTGGGCGCGGTCGAGCCGGGCGACCGGCATCGAGCGGGCCAGGACCCGGTGGACTTCGGCGGTGGCCCGGCCGAGCCGGTGGGCCTCGATGGCGAAGTTGCCGGGGGAGGGGTCGCCCTTGAGCCGGCCGACCTGGTCGAGGGCGAGCTCCCAGCCGTCCTCGGCGTCCGGCAGGTAGCGCTGGAGCAGCCCGAGGGTGGCGGGTTCGGCGCGTTCCAGCCGGCTCTCGAACCAGGCGGCGACCCGGGGGATCCGGGTGGAGCCGGCCCGGGAGAGGGCGAGGGAGAGTTCGAGGTCGGGGTTGGTGCCGGGGTGGATGCGGCGGAACAGCTTGAGGATGTACGAGGTGCCGTAGATGACCGAGCTGTTGGACTGCTCGGCGGTGGAGGCGCGGCCTGGGAGGTTGGCGGGGAGCCCGGAGCCGGGGGTCCGGCGGAAGGACAGCGAGCCGAACCGGTCGCCGGTGGCGAGGTGTTCCAGCAGCCGCCCGGTGAGTTCGGGGTCGTGGACGGCGTCGTAGAGCGCCGCGCCGTCGTACGGGCCCTGGTTGAGCCGGCCGAGCACGGCGCTGGGCTCGATGTCCGCGGGCCCCTCCGAGCGGATGCCGAGCAGGAGTTGGTAGATGTCGCCGTGCGGGGCGCCGGCCGTGGTGGCGTGCTCGACCCGCAGCAGCAGGTGCAGCAGGGCGGGGTCGCCGACCTGGAGCGGGGTTCCGACCATCGGGGTGAGGCCGGTGATGGGCCGTCCCTTTCCGGCGTACCACCGCTGGGTGGGGAGCCACTCGGCGATCAGCGGCAGCGCGGCCTGGACGAGTTCGCTGACCCCCAGGGCGGTTCTCCGGGCCCCGGTGCTCCGCGCGCCCGCCGGCGCGGCGGTGTCGGCGGGGGCGTCCTGCTGCACATGGGCTTGAGAACGGGAGGTTTCGGACATGACTCCCTTTCCCCGGAAGCGGGCGGACTGCCCGACGGGTCTGGCCGGGTCCGTCAGTCTTCCGGATTTCGGCGGCGCGGCGGCGGCGGCACGCGAGCGGGGCTCAGGTGTCACGCCTTCGTGTGGGTGGCCGTTGGGCTGTTCTCCGTACGCGGCGGTGCAGAGAACTCCGGGGGCGCAGGGGTTCAACTCGCGCCCCCGGAGGGTCTGGTGGTGCTGTGGGGCAGGGTGTGGCGGATCGTTACTTCGAGCGCCTGGTCCCGCTCAGCCGCGGCGGCTGCCGGAGCTGGAACCAGTAGAAGCCGTGGCCGGCCAGCGTGAGCAGGTAGGGCCACTCGCCGATGGAGGGGAAGCGCACCCCGCCGATCAGCTCGACCGGGTACCGTCCGCCGTACTGCCGCAGATCCAGCTCGGTCGGCTGCGCGAACCGCGAGAAGTTGTTCACGCACATGACCAGGTCCCCCTCGTGTTCGCGCACGAAGGCCAGCACGGCGGGGTTGCTGGAGGGCAGTTCGGTGTACGTACCGAGGCCGAACGCCGGATTGAGCTTGCGGATCTCGATCATGCGACGCGTCCAGTGCAGCAGCGAACTCGAACTGCTCTGCTGTGCCTCGACGTTGGTCACCTGGTAGCCGTACACCGGGTCCATGATGGGCGGCAGACTGAGCCTGCCCGGGTCGGCGGAGGAGAAACCCGCGTTGCGGTCCGGGGTCCACTGCATCGGTGTGCGCACGCCGTCCCGGTCGCCCAGCCAGATGTTGTCGCCCATGCCGATCTCGTCCCCGTAGTAGAGGACCGGCGAGCCGGGCAGCGAGAACAGCAGGGCGGTGAACAGCTCGATCTGGTTGCGGTCGTTCTCCAGCAGCGGGGCGAGCCGGCGGCGGATGCCCACGTTGGCGCGCATCCGGGGGTCCTTGGCGTACTCCGCGTACATGTAGTCGCGCTCCTCGTCGGTGACCATCTCCAGGGTCAGCTCGTCGTGGTTGCGCAGGAAGATGCCCCACTGGCAGCCGCCGGGGATCTGCGGGGTCTTGCTGAGGATCTCCGACACCGGGTAGCGGGACTCCCGCCGCACGGCCATGAAGATCCGGGGCATCACCGGGAAGTGGAACGCCATGTGGCACTCGTCGCCGCCCGCGGTGAAGTCGCCGAAGTAGTCGACGACGTCCTCGGGCCACTGGTTGGCCTCGGCCAGCAGGACGGTGTCGGGGTAGTCGGCGTCGATCTCCTTGCGGACCCGCTGGAGGAACTCGTGGGTCTCCGGCAGGTTCTCGCAGTTGGTGCCCTCGCGGGCGAACAGGTACGGCACCGCGTCCAGCCGGAAGCCGTCGATGCCGAGGTCGAGCCAGAACCGCAGTCCGGCGATCATCTCCTGCTGGACGCGGGGGTTGTCGTAGTTGAGGTCCGGCTGGTGGGAGAAGAACCGGTGCCAGAAGTACTGCTTGCGGACCGGGTCGTAGGTCCAGTTGGAGGTCTCGGTGTCGACGAAGATGATCCGGGCGTCCGGGTACTGCTTGTCGTCGTCGGCCCACATGTAGAAGTCGCCGTACGGGCCGTCCGGGTCCGTCCGGGAGGCCTGGAACCACGGGTGCTGGTCGCTGGTGTGGTTCATGACGAAGTCGATGATCACGCGCATGCCGCGGGCGTGCGCGGCGTCGACGAACTCCATGAAGTCGGCGAGGTCGCCGAACTCCGGCAGCACCGACTTGTAGTCGGCCACGTCGTACCCGCCGTCGCGCAGCGGCGAGGCGAAGAACGGCGGGAGCCAGAGGCAGTCGACCCCGAGCCACTGCAGGTAGTCGAGTTTGGTGGTGAGCCCCTTCAGGTCCCCGACCCCGTCGCCGTTGCTGTCCTGGAAGGACCGCACCAGCACCTCGTAGAAGACCGCACGCTTGAACCACTCCGGGTCCAGGTTCTTCTTCGAGGTCTCCGGGAAGGTGTCGGGGACGGGCTCGTTCACAGTCACGCTGGGTTCCTCCGAACCGTGAGGAGGTGAGCCGGCTCGGCTGAGGGATCGAGCCGGACGTAGTTGTGCCGGCCCCAGGTGTAGACGGCGCCGGTGAGCTCGTCGTGCACCGCGTACGGGCCGTCGCCGTCGAGGGTGACGGTGGCCTCCTGGACGTGGTGCGGGTCGAGGTTGACCACGGTGACGACCTGGTCGGTGAGGCCCTCGGGGGTGGTCGCGGTCTTGGAGTAGGCGAGCACCTGGTCGTTGTCGGTGGGGTGGAAGCGCAGGTTGCGCAGCTGCTGGAGGGCGGGGTGGCGCCGGCGCAGCCGGTTCAGCACGGTGAGCAGCGGGGCGAGGGAGTCGGTGCGGGTCCAGTCGCGCGGGCGCAGCTCGTACTTCTCCGAGTGCAGGTACTCCTCGGAGCCGGGGTGGGCCGGCTCGTCCTCGTACAGCTCGAAGCCGGCGTAGACGCCGTAGCTGGGGGCGAGGGTGGCGGCGAGCACGGCGCGGATCGCGAACGCGGCGCGGCCGCCGTGCTGGAGGTAGCCGTGCAGGATGTCCGGGGTGTTGGCGAAGAAGTTGGGCCGCATGTAGGCGGCGGCGTCACCGGTGAGTTCGGTGAGGTACTCGGTGAGTTCCGGCTTGGTGGTGCGCCAGGTGAAGTACGTGTACGACTGGTGGAAACCGATCTTCCCCAGGGTGTGCATCATCGCGGGCCGGGTGAAGGCCTCCGCCAGGAACACGACGTCCGGGTCGGTGCGGGCGATGTCGGCGAGCACCTTCTCCCAGAACGCCACCGGTTTGGTGTGCGGGTTGTCGACCCGGAAGATCCGAACGCCGTGGGACATCCAGAACCGGAGGATCCGGATGGTTTCCTTGACGATTCCGTCCATGTCCTGGTCGAAGTTGATCGGATAGATGTCCTGGTACTTCTTCGGAGGGTTCTCGGCGTACGCGATGGTGCCGTCCGCGCGGTGGCTGAACCATTCCGGGTGCTTGTTCACCCACGGGTGGTCGGGGGAGCACTGGAGGGCGAAGTCCAGCGCCACCTCCAGGCGCAGGGCCTCGGCCTCGGCGACGAAGTGGTCGAAGTCCTCGATCGTGCCGAGGTCGGGGTGGACGGCGTCGTGGCCGCCCTCGGGGGAGCCGATCGCCCAGGGCGAGCCGACGTCGTGCGGACCGGCCGTCAGGGCGTTGTCCGGCCCCTTGCGGAAGGCTCGCCCGATCGGGTGCACCGGCGGCAGGTAGACCACGTCGAAGCCCATCGCGGCGACGGCCGGCAGCCGCTCGGCGGCGGTGCGCAGGGTGCCCGAACGCGGCGGCTCGACGCCGCTCGGATCCACCACCGCGCCCTCCGAGCGGGGGAAGAACTCGTACCAGGAGCCGTACAGCGCGCGCTCGCGGTCCACCTGGAGCGGCAGCGGGCGGGAGGCGCTGAGCAGTTCGCGCAGCGGGTACCGGGCCAGCAGGTCCAGCACCTCGGGGGCGAGCGCGGCGGCCAGCCGGGACAGCGGCGGCAGGCCGGGGTCGCGCAGCGCGTCGGCGGCCGCCAGCACGTGCGCGCGGCCCTCCTTCTTCGGCACGCCGACCGCGGCCTGCTCCAGCAGCCGGGCGCCGTCCTCCAGGACCAGCGCGGTGTCGATCCCGGCGGGCAGCTTCACGGCGGCGGTCCGGCGCCAGGTGGCGACCGGGTCGCTCCACGCCTCGACCAGGTACGACCAGCGGCCGGGCGCGGTCGGGGTGACGTGCGCGCCCCAGCGGTCGGTGCCCTCGGCCAGCTCGCGCATCGGCGTCCACGGGCCGCCGCGGCCGCGCGGGTCGCGCAGCACCACGTTGGCGTTGACGGCGTCGTGGCCCTCGCGGAACACGGTCGCGGTGACCAGGAAGGTCTCGCCGACGACGGCCTTGGCCGGGCGGCGGCCGGAGTCGACGAGGGGGCTGACGTCCAGGACGGGGATGCGGCCGATCACGGTGTCGCTCTCTGTCGTCTTGCGGGCGGCGGGCTTGCGGGCGGAGGCCTTGCGCGGCGCGGCGCCGGAGGCGCCCTCGGCGGTGGTCCCGGCGGTCCCGGCGGCGTCGGCGGGGGCCTTCGCGGTGGCGGCGGCGCGGCGCGTGGTGGTGGTGCGCCTGCGCGGTGCCGCGGTCCGGCCCTCCTCGGCCCCGGGTTGTCGGGCCGCTTCGGCCGGCTCGGTGCGGACCGCCCCGGCGGCCCGCGGTGCCGGCATCGCCGGATCCGTCCGAGTGTCAGAATCCATCCGTCCGGCGGATTCCGCGACCGCTGCGTCGTGGCTGTCGGCCACCGGTGTGGACTGGTCCCGCGTGTCGCCGTGCATGTCAAACTCCTGCCCGAGATCGGCGGCAGCTCCCGCGGGCCGGGGATGGGCCAGGGGAGTACCGGGAGGACTGCTGGGTGGGGAGGACGTGCGACCGGAAGCCTGCCCGCGCCGCCGTCCCCGGCAACCTGCCCGGCGCCCGCCGAGTCCTCGACGGGAGGCCCTGGAGCCGCGCGCGTCCCGGCGCGCGCCTCCAGGGGCACGCCCCTGGGCGACCCGGTCGACCCGTGAACGAGCAGGCCGAGTACGAGGACACGCGTCGGTGCGAGGTGAGCGCCGAATGGGCTAAGAAGAAGGGGAACGATCAACGCGAAAAGGATTCGGACGTGCTGCTTCAAGGCGGACGCCACCCGCCGCCGCACTCCCCGCAGCATCAACGACCTTGAGTCATCCTCGCACCGGGGACAAGACTTTTGCAGCGGTACGACAGTAGTTTCGGGCTTTGTCCTGAGCGGATGAGCCATCGGAAATGGACCTGTTCCGCAGTGTTCATGCATTGGTAGCGCAGGACCCCGGAAATGTGCGCCGCGCGCGCCCCCCGTGCAGACCAATGCGCCGAATGCGATCTCATCAATAGGCCGAACGGATGCCCAATAGCCCACTTGACGCACTGTCATGACGGACATCGCGGCTACGCTTCACGCCGTGAAGGCAATCCGCAGATTCACCGTCCGCACCGTCCTGCCCGAACAACTCCAGCCGCTGCACGAGCTGGCCCTCAACCTGCGCTGGTCCTGGCACCCCGAGACCAGGGACCTCTTCCGGTCCGTGGACCCGGAGGTCTGGGCCGCGACCGGCGAGGACCCGGTGCGGCTGCTCGGGGAGGTCCCGGCCGCCCGGCTCGCCGCCCTCGCCGCCGACCGGCGGTTCCTGCGCAGACTCGGCGACCTCGCCGACGACCTGCGCGAGTACCTCAGCGGCCCGCGCTGGTACCAGGCCCAGCAGGAGGCCGGCGCCACCCCGCTGCCCGCCGCCATCGCCTACTTCTCGCCCGAGTACGGCATCGCCGCCGCGCTGCCCCAGTACTCCGGCGGGCTCGGCATCCTGGCCGGCGACCACCTCAAGGCCGCCAGCGACCTCGGCGTCCCGATCATCGGCGTCGGCCTGTTCTACCGGCACGGCTACTTCCGGCAGTCCCTCAACCGGGACGGCTGGCAGCAGGAGCGCTACCCGCTGCTCGACCCGGACGAACTCGCGGTCAGCCTGCTCCGGGAGGACGACGGCACCCCCGGCCGGGTCGACCTCGCCCTGCCCGGCGGCCGCACCCTGGCCGCGCACATCTGGAAGGCCCAGGTCGGACGGGTCCCGCTGCTGCTCCTCGACTCCGACATCGAGGCCAACTCGCCCGCCGAGCGCGACGTCACCGACCGGCTCTACGGCGGCGGCAGCGAGCACCGGCTGCTCCAGGAGATGCTGCTCGGCATCGGCGGCGTCCGCGCCGTCCGCGCCTACTGCCGGCTCACCGGGCACCCCGCCCCCGAGGTGTTCCACACCAACGAGGGCCACGCGGGCTTCCTCGGCGTCGAACGGATCCGCGAGCTGGTCTCCACCGGCTCACCCGGCCCCGACAGCGTCGGCCTGGACTTCGCCGCCGCCCTGGAGTCCGTCCGGGCCGGCACCCTGTTCACCACCCACACACCCGTCCCGGCCGGCATCGACCGCTTCGACCGCGAGCTGGTCGCCCGCCACTTCAGCGGCGACGCCGCGCTGCCGGGCGTCCCGGTCGAGCCGGTGCTCGCGCTCGGCGCCGAGACCTGGCCCGGCGGGGACCCGAAGCTCTTCAACATGGCCGCCATGGGCCTGCGGCTCGCCCAGCGCGCCAACGGGGTCTCCACCCTGCACGGCGAGGTCAGCCGCTCCATGTTCAACGGCCTCTGGCCCGGCTTCGACGCCACCGAGGTGCCGATCACCTCCGTCACCAACGGCGTCCACGCCGCCACCTGGATCGACCCGGCGGTCGTGCGGCTCGGCGCCGCCGAGATCGGCGCCGACCGCGCCGAGGACGCCATGACCACCGGCGACGCCAAGCGCTGGACCGGCCTGGAGCGGATCGGCAACACCGAGATCTGGGACCTGCGCCGCAGCCTGCGCGCCCAACTGGTCGACGAGGCCCGCCGCCGACTGCGCGACTCCTGGCGCCAGCGCGGCGCCGGCGAGGCCGAACTCGGCTGGGTCTCCTCGGTGCTCGACCCCGACGTGCTCACCATCGGCTTCGCCCGCCGGGTGCCCTCGTACAAGCGGCTCACCCTGATGCTGCGCGACCCGGACCGGCTGCGCGCCCTGCTGCTGCACCCCGTCCGGCCGGTGCAGATCGTGGTCGCCGGCAAGGCCCACCCGGCCGACGACGGCGGCAAGCGGCTGATCCAGCAGATGGTCGCCTTCGCCGACGACCCGGCCGTCCGGCACCGGATCGTCTTCCTGCCGGACTACGACATGGCGATGGCCCGGCACCTCTACCCGGGCTGCGACGTCTGGCTGAACAACCCGCTGCGCCCGCTGGAGGCCTGCGGTACCTCCGGGATGAAGGCCGCGCTCAACGGCTGCCTCAACCTGTCCGTCCTGGACGGCTGGTGGGACGAGTGGTACGACGGCCAGAACGGCTGGGCGATCCCCACCGCCGACGAGACCGACGGCGTGCTCGACCCGGAGAGCAGCGAGGCCGAGCGCCGCGACGACATCGAGGCCGCCGCGCTGTACGACCTGATCGAGGACCAGGTCGCCGGCCGGTTCTACGACCGGGGCACGGACGGGCTGCCGCACCGCTGGATCGCCATGGTCCGGCACACCCTGGTCACCCTCGGCCCCAAGGTGCTGGCCGGGCGGATGGTCCGCGAGTACGTCGAACGGCTGTACACCCCGGCGGCGCTGGCCCAGCGGGAGCTGGCGGCGGCGGAGCACCACGGCGCCCTGGAGCTGGCGGCCTGGAAGGCGAAGGTCCGGGAGGCCTGGCCGGCCGTCCGGGTCGAGCACGTCGAGGCGGACTGTCCGGACGAGGCGCAGGAGCTGGGCAGCTCGCTGGCGCTGCGGGTGCAGGTCACGCTCGGGGCGCTGGAGCCGGGCGACGTCGAGGTGCAGGCGGTGTCCGGCCGGGTGGACGAGACGGACGGCATCTCGGACGGCTGCGTGCTCGCCCTCAAGCCGGTCGGCGGGTCCGACCTGGACGGCCGGACCCGCTACGAGGGCTCGCTGGAGCTGTGCCGGACCGGCCCGTTCGGCTACACCGTCCGGGTGCTGCCGGCCCACCCCCGGCTGGCCTCCCCGGCGGAGCTGGGGCTGGTGGCCCTGCCCGCCGAGTCGTCGGGGATGGACGCGGGGGTGCTGCGCTGAGGCCCTGCCGGGGGGAGCACCGGCCCTAGACCAGGCTGTCCCGCCAGGCCTGGTGGAGGGCGGCGAAGCGGCCGGATCCGTCGATCAGCTCCTGCGGGGAGCCGTCCTCGACGATCCGGCCCTGGTCCATCACCAGGACGCGGTCGGCGATCTCCACGGTGGAGAGCCGGTGCGCGATGATCACCGCCGTCCGGCCGGCCAGCACCGTGCGCATGGCCCGCTGGACGGCCTGCTCGCCGGGGACGTCCAGCGAGCTGGTCGCCTCGTCGAGGATCAGCACCGCCGGGTCGGCGAGCAGGGCGCGGGCGAAGGCGACCAACTGGCGCTGCCCGGCGGAGATCCGGCCGCCGCGCTTGCGCACGTCGGTGTCGAAGCCGTCCGGGAGCGCCGCGATGAACTCGTACGCGCCGATGTCCCGGGCGGCCTGCTCGACCTCCTCGCGGCCGGCGCCGGGGCGGCCGATCGCGATGTTCTCGGCGACGGTGCCGGAGAACAGGAAGGACTCCTGGGTCACCATCACCACGCCGCGCCGCAGCTCGGGGGTGGCGAGGTCGCGCAGGTCCACGCCGTCCAGCCGGATCCGGCCGTCGGTCGGGTCGTAGAAGCGGGCCAGCAGCTTGGCGACCGTCGACTTGCCGGCGCCGGTCGCGCCGACCACCGCCACCGTCTGCCCGGCCGGGATCACCAGGTCGAACGGCGGCAGCACCTGCTTGCCGGTGCGGTAGGCGAAACGGGTCTCCTCGAAGCGGACCTCGCGCCCCTTGCCGGCGGCCTGCGGCAGTTCGGCGGGCGCGGCCGGTTCGGCGACGGTCGGCTCGTGGGCGAGCAGGCCGGCGATCTTCTCCAGCGCGGCGGCGGCCGACTGGTAGCTGTTCAGGAACATCGCCAGCTGGTCGATCGGGTCGTAGAGCCGGCGCAGGTAGAGCACGAAGGCGGTGAGCACGCCCAGCTCGACCGTGCCGTCGGCGACCAGGTAGGCGCCGAGCAGCACCACGCCGGTGGTCCACAGGTTGGCGGTGACGCGGGAGAGGCCGACGTAGCGGGCGATCTCCAGCAGGCCGTCCGCCGTCGCGGTGGCGGACTGCCGGTTGACCACGGCGAAGGCCTCGTCGTTGGCCTTCTCGCGGCGGAAGGCCTGCACCGGGCGGATGCCGTTCATGGTCTCGGTGAAACGGACGATCAGTGAGGCGGCCGAGGTGCGGGAGCGGCGGTAGACCCGGCGCGAGCGGCTGCGGAAGGACCGGGCGATCAGCGCCAGCGGCAGGATCGACGCCAGCGAGACCAGGCCGAGCCGCCAGTCCAGCACCAGCAGCAGCACCGAGATGTAGCAGACCGACAGGAGGACGGTCAGCAGCTCCTGGAGGCCCTCGGAGAGCAGCTCGCGCAGCGCGTCCACGTCGCTGGTGGCGCGGGAGATGATCCGGCCCGAGGTGTAGCGCTCGTGGAAGTCCAGGCTCAGCCGCTGGGCGTGCCGGAAGATCCGGCCGCGCAGCTCCAGCAGGATGTCCTGGTTGACCCGGGCGCTGATCTTGATGAACGCCCACTGCAGCAGCAGGCTGAGCAGCGCGCAGCCCAGGTAGGCGCAGACCACCGCGATCAGCGGGCCGCTGTCGCTCTCGCGCAGTGCCGGGATGCCGCGGTCCATCGCGATGGCGACCAGCAGCGGGCCGGACTGCAGGGCCGCCTGCTGGATGAGGATCACCAGCATCGCGACGGCGATCCGGGCCCGGTGCGGGCCGAGCAGCGAGCGCAGCAGAGCCCGGGGCGCGCCGGGCGGGACGGGGATGTCCTCCTCGTCGGCCGGGGGCGGCGGCAGCTGTTCCTCGACCGGTTCGGCGGTCTCCCGTTCGGCGGGGCCGACGGGCGAGATGGTGGTGGTCATCGGGTGGTGCCCCCCTCGGAGACCAGGACGGCCTCGGGCATCGGGGCGGACTCGCCCGACATCAGTTCGCGGTAGTGCGCGCAGTCGCGCAGCAGGTCCTGGTGGGTGCCGACGGCCTCGATCCGGCCGTCGGAGAGCACCGCGACCCGGTCGGCGAGCAGCACGGTGCTCGGGCGGTGGGCGACCACCAGGGCGGTGGTGGCGCCGAGGACCTGGCGCAGCGCCCGTTCGACCAGGGCCTCGGTGTGCACGTCGAGGGCGGAGAGCGGGTCGTCCAGCACCAGGAAGGCCGGGTCGCCGACCACCGCACGGGCCAGGGCGAGGCGCTGGCGCTGGCCGCCGGACAGGCTCAGGCCCTGCTCGCCGACCTCGGTGTCCACGCCGTCCGGGAGCTTGTCCACGAAGGAGGCCTGGGCGGTGGCCAGGGCGGCGCGCAGCTGCTGGTCGTTCGCGCCCGGTGCGCCCATCAGGACGTTCTCCCGGACGGTGGCGGAGAACAGGGTGGGCTCCTCGAAGGCGACCGCGACCAGCTCGCGCAGCCGCTCCCGGGGGAGGTCGCGGATGTCCCGGCCGTCCAGGGTGATGGTGCCGGCGGTGGCCTCGTACAGGCGGGGGAGCAGCGCGGTGAGCGTGGTCTTGCCGCTGCCGGTGGCGCCGACCAGGGCCATCGTCTCGCCGCTGCGGATGTGCAGGTCGATGCCGGCCAGCAGGTCGGGGGTGTCGTCGGGGGCGTCGGGGTAGCGGAAGCGGACGCCGGTGAAGCGGATGCCGTCGGGGGCACCGCCGAGGCCGTCGGCGGTGCCCGGGTCGGCGGTCTCGGGCTCGTCCAGCACCTCGAAGAAGCGGTCGGTGGCGGTGGCGGCCTCGTTGGCGTAGGCGAGCAGCCAGCCCAGGGACTCGACCGGCCAGCGCAGCGCCAGCGCGGTGGAGAGGAAGGCGACCAGGGTGCCGGCGCTCAGCTCGTCGTGGGCGACCAGGTAGGCGCCGGCGGCGAGGGCGCAGCCGAGGGCGATCTCGGGCAGGCCGACGATGACCGCCCAGAGGTTGGCGAGCAGCCCGGCCTTGCGCAGTTCGGTGCGGCGCAGGTCGTGGGCCTGGGCGCGGAAGCGCTCGGCCATCGAGCGGTGGCGGCCGAAGGCCTTGAGGATGCGGATGCCGAGGACGGACTCCTCGATGACGGTGGCGAGGTCGCCGTTCTGGTCCTGGGCGCGGCGGGAGGCGCCGGAGTAGCCGGCCTCGAACCGCCGGGTGAGCACGAACAGCGGGACGGCGGGCAGCAGGATGATCAGGGCGAGCCGCCAGTCCTGGGTGAACATCACCGCCGTGCCGGCGAGGAACATCACCGAGTTGACGACCAGGAAGACCAGCGGGAAGGCCAGAAACAGCCGCATGGTGTACATGTCGGCGGTGGCCCGGGAGAGCAGCTGGCCGGATCCCCAGCGCTCGTGGAAGGAGATCGGCAGCCGCTGGAGCTTGGCGAAGAGGTCGCCGCGCATGGCCGTCTCCAGCCCGGCCAGCGGGCGGGCCAGGACCACCCGGCGGGTGTAGAACAGCGCGGCCTCGACCAGCCCGAGGACCAGCAGCAGGCCGATCAGCGGCCAGAGTCCGCTCAGGTCGTGTTCGGCGAGCGGACCGTCGACGATCCGGCCGAGGACCAGCGGGACGCCGAGGACGCTCAGCATGGCGACCAGGGCGGCGGCCACCGAGGTGGCCAACCGGCGGCGGACGGCTCGGGCGTAGGGCCACAGGCGCAGGAGGGAGCGGACCGTGGAGCGGTGCCCGGTCGCGGTGTCGTCGTGTTGTCGGTTCTCGGCCATCGTCGTGAGGGTAGGACGAGGTCGCGTCATTTCTCATCAGGTTTTTCACCCCTGACAGAACCCTTCGGCGAGAACCGGCCACCCGTACGGGTGGGGCGCGGGTGAACGGCGGGGCGCGTGGGGCCGGCCGCACGGGCCGGAGTGCGCCGCACGCGCGGCCGATGCCGCTCAGGCCGTGGCGGCGGGCGCGCGCAGCAGCCGCAGCGAGCGCCCGGCCAGCAGCGTCGCGCCCTGCGGACAGGGCTCGCCGCCGCCCTCGACGGCGGTGTCGACCACCGTCTCGTACGCCTCCTCCGGCGCGGCCCAGGGCTCGCCGGGGAGGGTGAACAGCACCGGTTCGTGACCGGCGTTGAGCAGCAGCAGGAAGCTGTCGTCCAGCGTCGGCCGCCCGGCCTCGTCCCGTTCGGACATCGCGGTGCCGGACAGCAGCATGCCCAGGCAGGCGGTCGGGGCGAACCAGTCGGCCTCGGTCATCTCCTTGCCCAGCGGCGTGAACCAGGCGAGGTCCGGCTGGCCGCCCGGAGCGGCGGCCCGGCCGGAGAAGAACGCCCGCTGCCGCAGCACCGGGTGGGCCCGGCGCAGCCGGATCAGCCGGGCGGTCAGCTCGCACAGCCCGCGCCAGCGGGGATCCGCCAGGAGCGACCAGTCCAGCCAGCCGAGCTCGTTGTCCTGGCAGTAGGCGTTGTTGTTGCCGCCCTGGGTGCGGCCCAGCTCGTCCCCGGCGGTGAGCATGGGGACGCCGGTGGAGAGCAGCAGCGTGGCCAGCAGGTTGCGCAGTTGGCGCAGCCGCAGGGCGTTCACCTCCGGGTCGGTGGTCTCGCCCTCGACGCCGTGGTTCCAGGACCGGTTGTCGTCGGTGCCGTCCCGGTTGGCCTCGCCGTTGGCCTCGTTGTGCTTGCGGTCGTAGCTGACCAGGTCGCGCAGCGTGAAACCGTCGTGCGCGGTCACGTAGTTGACGGAGGCGTACGGGCGGCGGCCGCCGCGCTGGTAGAGGTCGGAGGAGCCGGACAGCCGGTAGCCCAGCTCGCGCACGTCCGGGCGGGCACCGCGCCAGAAGTCCCGCACGGTGTCCCGGTACTTGTCGTTCCACTCGGCCCACAGCGGGGGGAAGCCGCCGACCTGGTAGCCGCCCGGGCCGACGTCCCAGGGCTCGGCGATCAGCTTCACCCGGCTGAGCAGCGGGTCCTGGGAGACGGCGGCGAGGAAGGGGTGGTCCATGTCGACCCCGTCGGTGCCGCGGGCGAGGGCGGCGGCGAGGTCGAAGCGGAAGCCGTCCACGCCCATCTCGGTGACCCAGTACCGCAGCGAGTCGGTGACCAGCCGGACCACCTGCGGGCGGCGGGTGTCCAGGGTGTTGCCGCAGCCGGTGAAGTCGGCGTAGCCGCGCGGGCGGTGCGGGGCCGGGCGGTAGTAGGCGGTGTTGTCGATGCCGCGCAGCGAGAGCATCGGGCCGAGTTCGGCGCCCTCCGCGGTGTGGTTGAACACCACGTCGAGGATCACCTCGATCCCGGCGGCGTGCAGGGCGCGGACCATCCGCTTGAACTCGCCGACCTGGCCACCGCGCGAGCCGGCCGCCGAGTAGCCGGCGTGCGGGGCGAAGTAGCCGATCGTGTTGTAGCCCCAGTAGTTGACCAGGCCGCGCGACTGGAGGTGGTCCTCGCTGGCGTACTGGTGCACCGGCAGCAGCTCGACGGCGGTCACGCCGAGGCGGGTCAGGTGGGCGACGGCGGCCGGGTGGGCCAGGCCCGCGTAGGTGCCGCGGAGCTCCGGCGGGATGTCGGGGTGGCGCATGGTGAAGCCGCGCACGTGCAGTTCGTAGAGCACCGTCTCGGCCCACGGGGTCTTCGGGCGGTGGTCGTCGTACCAGTCGTCGTCATCGTGGACGACCACGGATCTGGGCACGTAGCGGGCGGAGTCGCGGTTGTCCCGGACGGTGTCGGCGACGTCCGCCTCCGGCCAGTTGCGGACGGCGGCGCAGGCCGCGTCGTGGCTGGTGTAACAGCCGTCCACGGCACGGGCGTACGGGTCGAGCAGCAGCTTCGCCGGGTTCCAGCGGGCGCCGGTCCACGGGTCCCACCGGCCGTGCACGCGGAAGCCGTACCGGCTGCCGGGGCGGACGCCGGGCAGGAAGCCGTGCCAGGTCTGGAAGTCCTGCTCGGTGAGGCGGTGCCGGGCCTCCCGGCCGTCCTCGTCGAACAGGCAGAGGTCGACCGCCTCGGCGCCGGCCGCCCAGAGCGCGAAGTTGGTTCCCTGGCGGCCCTGTTGGTCGGTCCGGAAGCGGGCGCCGAGCGGCTGCCAGCTGCCGGGCCACGGTGGCTCGGCGGTGTCCCCGCCGGGCGGCCGCACTCCGGCTTCCAGCTCCTGCCCTGACGCCATGGCCGCACCCTCCCTGGACGGGGTGTCCCGGACCCCGTTCACTTCCTCTTTCCCGGATTGCGCAGATCGGAAGCGGCTGAACGGGGGCTTACCGGCGGATGGCGGCCGATGGATGGGGGGATTTCGCGCGGCTGCGCGTGTCCCCGCCGCGATTGCCCTCGTTGTTCCCGGTATCGGGCGTTCCCGCCACCGGACGTTCCTGGCATCGGGCGTCCCCGGTGGCGGAGGCTCCCGGTACCGGACCTTCCCGGTACCGGACGTGGACAGTGGGAGGCCCCGGAATGCGGCGCCGAGGACGGGTGTGGGCGCGGCGGGCGGCGGCGGTGGCCTGGGGCCTCGCCGTCCTGACGGGGTGCGGCGGCTCCCCGGCGGCCCCCGCGCAGGACGCCGCCGGGCCCGGGGCGCACACCCCGCCCCCGCCGCCGTCCCGGGCGGTCGTCACGGCGCTGCCCGCCGACGGCGCCCAGGACGTGCCGCCGGAGGGCCCGGTCCGGGTGACGGCGGCGCAGGGCCGGCTGGTCACCGTCCGGCTGGCCGACACCAAGGGCACCGAGGTCCCCGGCACGATCGCCCCGGACGGCGCCGCCTGGACGCCCGACGGCCCGCTGCCGCTGGGCACCGCGTACACCCTGGACGCCGTCGCCGAGGACGACCAGGGCCAACGGGCGGCCCAGCACTCGGCGTTCTCCACGATGGCCCGGGCGCACACCTTCGTCGCCTTCTTCACCCCGGAGGACGGCTCCACCGTCGGTGTCGGCATGCCGGTGTCGTTGCGCTTCAGCCGGCCGATCACGGACCGGGCGGCGGTGGAGAAGGCCGTCCAGGTGAGCGCCGACCCGCCCGTCCCGGTGGCCGCGCACTGGTTCGGCAACCAGCGGCTGGACGTCCGCCCGCAGCAGTACTGGGCGGCGGGCACCAAGGTGACGGTGGCGCTGCGGCTGAAGGACGTGCAGGGCGCGCCGGGCGAGTTCGGGACCCAGACCAAGGACCTGCACTTCACCGTCGGCCGGGCCCAGGTCTCCACCGTCGACCTGGACGCGCACACCCTGACCGTCCGGGCCGGGCAGGGCGGCAAGGTGGTGCGGGTGCTCAAGGTGTCCGGCGGCAGCCGTGACCACTCCACCTACCGGGGCGTCATGGTGGTGTCGGAGAAGTACAAGGTGACCCGGATGAACTCGCAGACCGTCGGGATGGGCGACGAGTACGACATCAAGGACGTGCCGCACGCGATGCGGCTGACCAACTCCGGCACCTTCGTGCACGGCAACTACTGGGCGGACCCCGGGGTGTTCGGCGCCGCCAACACCAGCCACGGCTGCATCGGCCTGGCCGACGCCAAGGGCGGAGCGAGCAAGGACTCCCCGGCGGGCTGGCTGTTCGAGCACACCATCCCGGGCGACGTGCTGGAGGCGAAGGCCTCCGCGGGGGACTTCGTGCCGCCACAGAACGGCCTCAACGGCTGGAACATGCCGTGGGAGCAGTGGGTGGCGGGCAGCGCCCTCGGGCCGGTTGCCGGGCCGGTTGCCGGGCCCACGGCCGGGCCCGCCTCCAGCCCCGTCGCGCAGTAGTCGATCTTCACCGCCGATTCACCCCCGATCCACCCACCTCCCCCCGGGACCCGCTCAGACGGCCCGGCTATCCTGCTCCGGCGTGCGCCCTGGTCCGGCGCGAAAGATCGGCGTCCGGTGCAACTCATGGGGGCACTCAACGCGTCGAGAGAGTGAATACCGGGAGGGGAGAAACCGTGAAGACGGGGAAGACGGCCGACGCCGCGATACGTACCACCAGCCGTTACGGGCGCAGGGGTGCGATGGCGTTGGTCATGGGCGGGGTGCTGCTGCTCACCGCGGCCTGCGGCGACGACAAGGGCGGAACGGGCGGCGGGGGCGACAACGCGGCGCCCGCGGCGACGGCGGGTGCGGGCGGGACGGCGGCCCCGGCGGGCGCGCCGGGAGAGCCGAAGGCCTCCGCCGCGGTGCTGGCCGTCGAGCCGAAGGACGGCGCCCAGGACGTCGCACCGAGCAACGCGTTGCAGGTGTCCGTCTCGAACGGCAAGCTCACCACGGTCGAGGTGACCGACAAGAACGGCAAGCCGGTCGACGGGGCGATCACTCCGGACGGCATCGGCTGGAAGCCCGCCGCCGCGCTCACCGTTGGCATGGCGTACAAGGTGAACGCGCAGGCCAAGGACGCCGACGGCCTGGTGACCGCGTCCACCACGACGTTCACCACGCTGACGCCGGACAAGAAGGTCTCCACCAACGACAACATCAGCGACGGCGCCACCTACGGCGTCGGCATGATCGTCTCGGTGAACTTCAGCAAGACCGTCAAGAACAAGGACGCCGTCCTCAAGGGCATCACCTTCGAGACGAACAACGGCACCGAGGTGAAGGGCCACTGGTTCGGCGACAACCGGCTGGACTTCCGCCCGGCCGAGTACTGGAAGCCGGACACCAAGGTCACCATCAAGTACCGGCTGAAGAGCGTCGAGGTCGCCCCGGGCGTCTACGGCGACGTGGACAAGGACGAGCCGTTCACCATCGGCCGCTCCCAGATCGCCACCGCCGACGCCAAGGCGCACCAGATGACGATCGAGCGGGGCGGCAAGAGCACCACCGTGCCGGTCACCATGGGCGCGGAGGCGACGCCGTCCTGGAGCGGGACGATGGTGATCATGTCCAAGGAGAAGGTCACCCGGATGAACTCGCAGACCGTCGGCCTCGGCGGCGAGTACGACATCCAGGACGTGCCGCACGCGATGCGGCTGACCACCTCCGGCACCTTCGTGCACGGCAACTACTGGTCCAACGCGACCAATCCGTTCGGCAGGACCAACGCCAGCCACGGCTGCGTCGCGATGGTGGACGAGAAGGGCGGCAGCGACACCTCCGTCGCGGGCAAGTTCTTCAACGACTCGATGATCGGCGACGTGGTCAAGGTCGTGAACAGCAAGGAGAAGACCGTCGCGCCCTCCAACGGGCTGGGCGGCTGGAACATCGCCTGGGCGAACTGGTAGATCCTGCCCGCCGACTGACCGGATAGTCCCGGTTCGTCGGCGCGGTGCGGACGAGCGGCCCGATCCTCACCCGTTGGGGTCGGGCCGTTCGCGTTCTCGGAGCGCACCGGGCCCCGAATGGCGCAACCTTTCCGGAGGCCGGCGCGTGTAGTGGTCGAGCCCGTCGTGTGCGCGGGGTTCTGTGCGGGGTTCCGGGTCGTGGGGTTCCGGGTCGTGGGGTTTCGGTCTGCGGGTTTCGGTTCGTGGGGTTCGGTTCGTGGGGTTTCTGAGGGAGAGGGATCGACGTTGAGGTCGATACGCAGAGTGGTGGCCGTCGGTCTGGTGGGCGGCGCGATGGCGCTGACGGCCGCGTGCGGCGGCGGGAGTGGCGGGAGCGGTAGCGGGGGCGGGAGTGCGGCCAAGGCGGACCTGGGGGCCGGAGCGGCCGCCGGAACGGCCTCCCCGGGCGCCGCGGCGGCGAGCAGCGCGGCGCCGAAGGTGTCGCAGGCCGTGGTGAACATCGAGCCCAAGCCCGGCACGGTGGACGTCGCGCCCGACGCGCTCAAGGTCGGCGCGACCGGCGGCAAGCTCACCACCGTCAAGGTCAGTGACAAGACCGGCGCGGAGGTGCCCGGCACCATCGCCGCCGACGGCTCCAGCTGGACCCCGTCGGCCGGCCTCGCCGTGGGCAGCACCTACCAGGTCAGCGCGATGGCCGCGGACGCCAACGGCGTGGTCGCCAGCGCGGACAGCAACTTCTCCACGCTGACGCCGACGGCCCTCGCCAAGGCCGCCGACAACGTGGACAACAACGCGACGTACGGCGTCGGCATGATCGTCTCGGTGAACTTCAGCAAGGACGTCAAGAACAAGGACGTCGTCGCGAAGGGCATCACCTTCGAGACCGACAACGGCACCGTGGTCAAGGGCCACTGGTTCGGCAACCGCCGGCTGGACTTCCGCCCCGAGCAGTACTGGAAGTCCGGCACCAAGGTGACCGTGCACTACCGCCTCAAGAGCGTCGAGATCGCCCCTGGGGTGTACGGCACCGACCGGGACGAGCCCTTCACGATCGGGCGATCTCAGATTTCGACGGTTGACGCCGCCGCGCACAGGATGACCGTCGAACTCGACGGCAAACCGTCGGACATCGACATCACCTCCGGCTCGCCCGAACACCCGACCTGGAACGGCACGATGGTCGTCATGTCCAAGGAGGGCGTGGTGCGGATGCAGTCCAGCACCCTCCCCGGCATGAGCGGCTCCCCGTACGACCTCCAGGTGCCGCACTCGATGCGGCTCACCGACAGCGGCACCTACCTGCACGGCAATTACTGGAGCAAGCTCATCGGTGAGGACAACGTCAGCCACGGCTGCGTCGCCCTCAAGGACGTCGAGGGCGGCGGCGAATCCACCTCGATGGGCAAGTTCTACGCCGGCTCGCTCGTCGGCGACGTGGTGGTCGTGAAGAACTCCACCAAGAAGGAGACCCTCGACCCGGCGAACGGCCTGAGTGGCTGGAACGTGCCCTGGAGCGCCTGGTAGGCCGACCGGTAGCCGCCCTGGTCGGGGCGGTTCCGTGGCAACCCGGGATTGACGGCGGACGCGCCCCGGGTTGCCTGCTCCCCACCCTCTCCCCACCCTCTCCCCACCCTCTCCCGACCCCTTCCGGGCCCCTCCAGGCCCCCGCCTGGCACTCTCCGCGGGGTCTCCTTGCACGCGGCATATGCCGACTCGGAGGAGATCGTTTGCTCATTGTCCGTACGCGGCCGCTTGCGTTCCGCAATGATGGACCGCATGGCGGGTTGGGGCGAAACAGATCAGTCATCAGTTCCCGGGGCCGGATTGGTCGCCGAGGCGTCGTGGATCGATGTCCAGGGCGCGCTGGCGGCGCTGGAGCGGCTCAGCTCGGAGGAACTGGAGGAGATGTATTGCGGCAGGCTGAGCGATCAGTCCGTGCCGAACGAGGTGCGACTGCCGTCCCGGCCGGAGACCGGCCCGGTGGCCCGCCGACTGGTGCTGTCGGTCCTGGAGTCCTGGGACCTCCACCAGCACCTGGAGGCCGGTGAGTTACTCACCAGCGAGCTGGTCTCCAACGCCGTCCGGCACGCCGCCGGACGCACCATCGGACTCCAGGTGATCCGCAAGCCGGGCTGGCTCCGCGTCGAGGTCCGCGACTCCTCCCGGGCGCTGCCCTGCATGATCCTCGCCGAGCCGAAGCCGGTGACCGAGCGGGGGCGGGGCCTGCGGGTCATCGACGACCTGGCCGACCGCTGGGGCGCCGACCTGCTGCCGCGCGGCAAGGGCGTCTGGTTCGAGCTGAAGGTCCGCGAGCGGCACTGACCGTTTCGGGCTTTCCCGGGTCTTTCTCGGCCTTCCGGGCCGTCCGGGTCTTTTCCGGCTGTCCGGGTCTTCCGGGTCTTCCCGGGAAAACGCGCAGGGCCCCCGAAGTCGCCGTGGTCCGGCGGATGGGGGCCCCTGCAAGTCATCGCGCCGGCCAAGGGGGTGCGTGCCGCGCGATGGGCGTCGGCCGTGCCAGGTCGGGCCAGCCGAAGTCTCCACGCCCAGGCCGGCGTGCTGTGCCGCCCGCCGTTGGGCTGCTTCGACTATCGCACGGATCTCAGCATGTGGGCAAACCAGGTGACTTGGATTGAAAGGTTTGTAACCTAGTTCACCTTTGGATTTTGCATAGGTTCACGCTGTTGCCTGTGAATATTCACCATCCTTGCCGTCGGGCCTCCGGTGCTTCGTCGCCCGGCCGCCAATTCCTCCGTGCACCCCACCACGCCGGAACTGCCGGGTAGCATCAGGCCCGTGGACCTGTACTGGCACGTCGTACTGCCACCGCTCAGCGCCTGATCGGGCGCACACGCCGGTGGCTCGAGCCCCGCGCTCCCTGCTGCGGCCCCCTTCGGTCGCCAGGGGGCCGCCGTGTGCGCCCGGTGCGAAACCAACTCCCCTGACGGTCTTCGACGACGGAAGTTCACGACTGTGCCGAACCGCACCTCCACGCCCGCGCCCACCCGGCCCACCACCACCCCCACCGCCCGCCGCACCAGTCCGCTCGGCGGGCCGGTCCCGATCCTGGTCGCCGCACTGCTGTGGGGCACCACCGGGACGGCCAGCTCCCTCGCACCCGACGGCGCCCCTTCGGCGGGCATCGGCGCCGCCGCGCTGGTCCTCGGCGGACTCCTCCTCTTCCTCTCCACCCGCAGCGCCCGCGCGCTGCCCCGGGCCTGTGGCCGCCGGGAGCGGTGGCAACTCGCCGTCGGCGCCGTCGCGGTGGTCGGCTACCCGGTCACCTTCTACCCGGCGGTGACCCGCGCCGGGGTGGCGGTGGCCACCGTGATCGCACTGGGCAGTGCCCCCGTCTTCGCCGGCCTGCTCGGCTGGCTCACCCGGCAGGGGCGGCCGAGCGGCCGGTGGGCCGGTGCCACGGTGACGGCGGTCGTCGGCTGCGCCGTCCTGGTGCTGGGCCCCGAACTCACCGGCGACGGCGCGGCGGTGGACGCCGTGGGGGTGGCGCTGGCCGCGCTCTCCGGCCTCTCGTACGCCGTGTACTCGCTCGTCGGCGGGAGGCTCATCTCGCGCGGGCACCCGTCCGCCGGGGTGATGGGGGCGATGTTCGGCGCGGCCGCGCTGCTCGTCCTGCCGGTGCTGTTCCTCGGCGACCTGCGGTGGCTCGCCTCGCCGCGCGGCGCGGCGGTGGTGCTCCACCTCGCGGTGATCACCACCTTCCTCGCCTACCGCCTCTTCGGCCACGGGCTGCGCCGCACCTCCGCCCAGACCGCCACCACCCTCACCCTCGCCGAACCCGCCGTCGCCGCCCTCCTCGGCGTCGCCGTCCTCGGCGAACGCCTCCCCGCCGCCTCCTGGTGCGGCCTCGCCATCCTCGCCGCGGGCCTCGCCGTCCTCACCGTGCCCATGGGTGCCCGCCGTCGCTGACCTGCGGGTGGCCCCACGCGCAGGAAGTCGGACGGGCCGACTTCCTGCGCGGGTGCCGCTGGTCGGCGGTGCCTCGCGACCGGCCGCCCGGTCCTCCGATGCCGCCCTCCGGCGCCGTCCTCCGATCGCCGATCGCCGATGCCGTTCGGCGGTCGGCGGTCGGCGGGCCGACACGCCGTGCTTCACCCGCTCTTGCGCCGAACCGCTTGCCGCCGGGCGCCCCGCTTGGTGGGCTTGACCGCGTGGAGGAGACCACGGACGGCCGACCGCAGGCGACGTACGACCGCAGGCGACGTACGACCGCATCGGGGTCGGCTACCGCGCCATCCGCCGGCCCGATCCCCGACTGCACGCCCCGATCGGTGCCGCCCTCCAGAGGGCCCGGTCGGTGGTGAACGTCGGTGCGGGCGCCGGATCCTACGAGCCCGAGGGCGCCGCCGTCACCGCCGTCGACCCCTCCCAGGTCATGCTCGACCAGCACCCGGGGCACCGGAAGGTCAAGGCCGGAGCCGAGCGACTGCCCTTCCCGGACGGCTCCTTCGATGCGGCGATGGCCGTCATGACCGTCCACCACTGGCCGGATCCCGAACGGGGCCTCGCGGAGCTGCGGCGGGTCGCCCGGCGGCAGGTCGTCTTCACCTGGGACCCGGCCCACCGTCCGCAACTATGGCTGCTGGAGGAGTACCTGCCCGAGATCCGGGAGCTGGAGGAGAGCCGCTTCACGCCGCTGGCCCAGGTCGTCGACGCGCTGGACGCGCACACGGTGCTGCCCTTCCCCGTCCCGCACGATTTCACGGACGGTTACCAGATCGCCTACTGGCGGCGGCCCGAGTTCTACCTCGACCCGGTCGTCCGGCCGGCTCGACCTTCGCCCAGTTGCCGCTCGCAGTGGTGCGGCCGGCGATCGCCCGCTTGCGCGCCGACCTCGAATCCGGCGCCTGGCACCGCCGCCATGCCGAACTCCTCGACCAGGAGCACATGGACTACGGGTACCGGCTGCTCATCGCGGGGGTGCTCTCCTCGGAGTAGGAAGTCGGACGGGCCGACTTTCTGCGCGCGAGGCTGGATAGCGCGTTCGCGCGGGGCCGGAGAAAATATATCGACCGGTCTACATAGGGTGCGTTCGTGGAGGGTTGGGGTGCGCAGGAAGTCGGCGGGGCCGACTTCCTGCGCAGGAGGTGCGTGGGGGTGCACTGAAGAGGTAGACCGGTCTACATATTCCACACCTGGAATGTAGACCGGTCTACATAATTTCCTCCACCTGGGGGCCGGGTCGCGCTCGGATGTCCAGGCGCGCTCAGATGTCGAGGTGGGTGGCGATGCCGGTGAGGACGCAGTCGAGGCCGGTCTCGAACTGCCAGGTGGGGTCGTCCTTGCGGGTGGCCTCGTGGAGGTAGCGCTGGTAGGTGGGGTAGCGGCCGGTGTCCATCAGGAAGGACATCCGGGGGGCGAGGCCGGCGCGGGTCTCGTCACCGTCGGACCAGCCGTGCTCGCGCTGGAGGATGCGCAGGGCGAGCTCGGCGGCGACGGAGCCGTGGACGTAGCCGGTGACGGTGCGGAAGACCGCCATGGTGGTGTCGGCGTCCAGGCCGTGGTCGGCGAGGGCGGCGAAGGCGCGTTCGGGGATGGCGAGCTGGTTGGGGGTGAGGGGGACGGCGCCGGCGCGGACGACCCACGGGTGGGCCAGGTTCATGGCGCGCAGGTGGAGCGCCAGGGTGCGCATGGTGTCGCGCCAGCCGCTGGAGGGAGTGTCCAGGGAGAGTTCGCCGTAGACGAAGTCGACCATCAGGTCGATGAGTTCGTCCTTGCCGGAGACGTACCGGTAGGCGGCCATCGGGGCGACGCCGAGGGTGGTGGCGAGTCGGCGCATGGTGACGGCGTCGAGGCCTTCGGCGTCGGCGATCGCGATCGCGGCCTCGGCGATCCGCTGCGGGGTGAGGGTGGTGCGCGGCGCGGGGGCCGGGCGGGCGAGGCGCTCCCAGAGCGAGGCCTGGGGCTTGGTCTGGTCGTCGTCCCCGGTGGGGGCCTGCTGGGCGGGCATGACGGCGGGCTCCTTCCGGCTGGGGTTCCCACCGTACCACCGGCGTGTACGGCGTATCGGGAGTAGACGGCGTACGCGCCGATGTGTACGTTGCATCCGGAAGATACGTTGTACACATCGTCCCGGAGGGGGATGTTCATGGCCAAGGACGTTTCGGAGAAGAGCCTGAAGGTCGCGGTCGTCGTCGGCAGCACTCGGAGCGGCCGGTTCGCGCCCGTCGTCGCCGACTGGCTGCTCGGCCACCTCGGCGCGCGCGGCGACATGACCGCCGACCTGATCGATCTGGTCGAGACCCCGCTGCCGACCACCTTCCCGTCCTTCGGTGGTGAACTGGAGCCGGGCGCAGCCGAGTTGCTCGCTGCCGTCACGCCCCGGCTGGAGGCTGCCGACGCCTTCGTGGTCGTCACGCCCGAGTACAACCACAGCTTCCCGGCCCCGCTGAAGAACGCCATCGACTGGCACAACAGCCAGTGGCACGGCAAGCCGGTCGGCTTCGTCTCCTACGGCGGCCTCTCCGGCGGTCTGCGCGCCGTCGAGCAACTGCGAGTGGTGCTCGCCGAGTTGAACGCCATGACGATTCGCAACACGGTCAGCTTCCACGGCGCCGCCCAGTGCTTCGGCGTCGACGGCAAGCCGCTCGACCCGGCCGCCGACGCCGCCGCCAAGGCCATGCTCGACCAACTCGCCTGGTGGGCGGAGGCGTTGCGGGACGCCCGGCGCGTCCGCCCGTTCGCGGCCTGAGCACGCGCCTCGGGACGCCTCGGGACGCCGAGAGCCCCCGGACGGGTCCGGGGGCTCAGGCGACAGCGGGTGTGATCAGCACTCGATGACGTTGACGGCGAGGCCGCCGCGCGAGGTCTCCTTGTACTTGATCTTCATGTCGGCGCCGGTCTCCTTCATCGTCTTGATCGCCTTGTCGAGCGAGACGTGGTGCCGGCCGTCGCCGCGCAGGGCCATCCGGGCGGCGGTGACGGCCTTGACGGAGGCCATGCCGTTGCGCTCGATGCAGGGGATCTGGACGAGCCCGCCGACCGGGTCGCAGGTGAGGCCGAGGTTGTGCTCGATGCCGATCTCGGCGGCGTTCTCGACCTGTTCGGGGGTGCCGCCGAGGACCTCGGCGAGGCCGCCGGCGGCCATCGAGCAGGCGGAGCCGACCTCGCCCTGGCAGCCGACCTCGGCGCCGGAGATGGAGGCGTTCTCCTTGAAGAGCATGCCGATGGCGCCGGCCGCGAGGAGGAAGCGGACGATGCCGTCCTCGTCGGCGCCCGGGATGAAGTTCAGGTAGTAGTGCAGGACGGCGGGGATGATCCCGGCCGCGCCGTTGGTCGGAGCGGTGACCACCCGGCGGCCGGAGGCGTTCTCCTCGTTGACCGCCATCGCGTAGAGGGTCACCCACTCCATCGCGTTGGCCGGGCCGATGCCCTCGGCGCGCATCGCGCGGGCGGCGGCGGCGGCGCGGCGGCGGACCTTGAGGCCACCGGGCAGGATGCCCTCGCGGGACATGCCGGCCCGCACGCACTCCTGCATGACCTGCCAGATCTCCAGCAGCCCGGTCCGGATCTCCTCCTCGGAGCGCCAGGCCTTCTCGTTCTCCAGCATCAGGCCGGAGATCGACAGCCCGGTCTCCCGGGTGAGCCGCAGCAGCTCCTCGCCGGTGCGGAAGGGGTAGCGCAGCGCGGTGTCGTCGGGCTTGACCCGGTCCGCGCCGATGGCGTCCTCGTCGACGACGAAGCCGCCGCCGACCGAGTAGTAGGTCTTCTCCAGCAGCGTGGAGCCGTCCGCCGCGTACGCCCAGATGGTCATGCCGTTGGCGTGGTACGGCAGCGAGCGGCGGCGGTGCAGGACCACCTGGGTGCCCGGGTCGAAGTCGATGGGGTGGGTGCCGAGGAGGTTGAGCCGCTTCTCGGTGGTGATCCGCTCGACGTCCTTGTCCGCCTGGTCGACGTCGACCGTGCGGGGGGAGTTGTTCTCCAGGCCGAGCAGGACGGCCTTCGGGGTGCCGTGGCCGTGGCCGGTGGCGCCCAGCGAGCCGTACAGCTCGGCGCGCACGCTCGCCACCTCGGCGAGCAGGTCCTCGGACCGCAGGCGCCGGGCGAACATCCGGGCGGCACGCATCGGGCCGACGGTGTGGGAGCTCGACGGGCCGATGCCGATGGAGAAGAGGTCGAAGACGCTGAGGGCCACGGGGGACGTCCTTGTCTGTCTCGTGGAAGGACTGGCGGGCGGGGGACGACACGGGTCGGGGCACCGCGCGCACTGTCCAGTGTGCGCGGTGCCCCGGGATCCCAGGTGCCGTGGCGGGGTGAGGCCGGTCACCCCGCCCGAACGATCACCGCGGTGATCAGAGGTTCGGGTAGAGCGGGTACTTCTCGGCCAGCGCGGTGACGCGGGCCTTGAGCGCGGTGGCGGCGTCCTCGTCGAAGGCGGGCTTGAGCGCCTCGGCGATGATGTCGGCGACCTCGCGGAAGTCCTCGGCCTGGAAGCCGCGGGTGGCGAGCGCGGGGGTGCCGATGCGCAGGCCGGAGGTGACCATCGGCGGCCGCGGGTCGTTCGGGACGGCGTTGCGGTTGACCGTGATGCCGACCTCGTGCAGGCGGTCCTCGGCCTGTTGGCCGTCGAGCTGGCTGTTGCGCAGGTCGACCAGGACCAGGTGCACGTCGGTGCCGCCGGACAGCACCGAGGCGCCGGCCTCGGCGACGTCGGCCTGGAGCAGGCGCTCGGCGAGGATCTTGGCGCCCTCCAGGGTGCGCTGCTGGCGCTCCTTGAACTCCTCGGACGCGGCGACCTTGAAGGCGACGGCCTTGCCGGCGATCACGTGCTCCAGCGGGCCGCCCTGCTGGCCGGGGAACACCGCGGAGTTGATCTTCTTGGCGTACTCGGCCTTGGACAGGATGACACCGCCGCGCGGGCCGCCCAGGGTCTTGTGGGTGGTGGTGGTGACCACGTCCGCGTACGGCACCGGGTTGGGGTGCAGGCCGGCGGCGACCAGGCCGGCGAAGTGCGCCATGTCCACCATCAGCAGCGCGCCGACCTCGTCGGCGACCCGGCGGAACGCGGCGAAGTCCAGCTGGCGCGGGTAGGCGGACCAGCCGGCGATGATCAGCTTCGGCTGGTGCTCCTTGGCCAGGCGCTCGACCTCGGCCATGTCGACCTGGCCGGTCTTCTCGTCCACGTGGTACGCGGCCACGTTGTAGAGCTTGCCGGAGAAGTTGATCTTCATGCCGTGGGTCAGGTGACCGCCGTGGGCCAGGTCCAGGCCCAGGATGGTGTCGCCCGGCTTGATCAGCGCGAACATCGCGGCGGCGTTGGCCTGCGCGCCCGAGTGCGGCTGGACGTTGGCGTGCTCGGCGCCGAACAGGGCCTTGATGCGGTCGATCGCGATCTGCTCGACCACGTCGACGTGCTCGCAGCCGCCGTAGTAGCGGCGGCCGGGGTAGCCCTCGGCGTACTTGTTGGTGAGCACCGAGCCCTGGGCCTCCATGACCGCCACCGGGGCGAAGTTCTCGGAGGCGATCATCTCCAGGGTGGTCTGCTGGCGGTGCAGCTCGGCGTCGACCGCGGCGGCGATCTCCGGGTCGAGGGAGTGCAGGGACTGGTTCAGAACCGTCATGGTGTGGTCTTCCCGGGAGGAGAGAGACGGGAGCGGAGAAGGGGGGGAGCCTGGCGGGGCGGCCGCCGCGCTGCGACCGCCCCGTCACGAGCGGGTCAGCCGCCGATGAAGGCGGTGTACTCGTCCGCGCTGAGCAGCTCGTCGGTGGACTCCACCTGGACCTTGAACAGCCAGCCACCCTCGAACGGGGCGCTGTTGACCAGGCTGTTGTCGTCCAGGACGTCCTGGTTGATCTCGACGATCTTCCCGGTCACCGGGGAGAACAGGTCGCTGACCGACTTGGTGGACTCCAGCTCGCCACAGGACTCGCCCGCGGTCACGTCGGCGCCGACCTCGGGCAGCTGCACGTAGACGATGTCACCGAGCGCGTCGGCCGCGTGGGCGGTGATGCCGACCGTGGAGACACCGCCCTCGACGGCGGTCAGCCACTCGTGCTCCTTGGTGTACTGCAGGTGCTGGGGGTTGCTCATGGCGTCATTCTCCAGGATGGGAAGCGGGTACGACGAAGCGGGCCGCCGCACGGACGGCTTCGACGCGGATCAGGCGTGGTTCGGGCCTGGGCCAGGCCTGGGTCAGACCTGGATCAGGCGTGGATCAGGCGTGGCTCAAGCCCGGGTCGGGCATGGTGCAGGCCCGGGTCCACGGGGTCTACGGGGTCTACGGGGAGGGCGGGGCCTCAGCGGCCGCGCTTGTAGAACGGCAGCGCCACGACCTCGACCGGCTCGTGCTTGCCGCGCACGTCCACCGCGACGGCGGTGCCGGGGGCGGCGTGGGCCGCGTCCACGTAGGCGATCGCGATCGGCCGGCCCAGGGTCGGGGACGGGGCGCCCGAGGTGATCCGGCCGATCGGGGCGCCGTCGGCGGAGACCACGGTGTACTCGGCGCGCGGGACGCGCTTGCCCTCGGAGACCAGGCCGACCAGCACCCGCGGCGGGTTGGCCTCGGCCTCGGCGGCGGCCTTCTCCAGCGCCTTGCGGCCGACGAAGGTGCCCTCGTTGGTGGTCTTGTCGAAGCGCACGACCCGGCCCAGGCCCGCGTCGAACGGGGTCAGGTCGGTGGAGAGCTCGTGCCCGTACAGCGGCATGCCGGCCTCCAGGCGCAGCGTGTCGCGGCACGACAGGCCGCACGGGACCAGGCCGCGGCCCTCGCCGGCGGCGGTCAGCGCCTGCCAGACCCCCTCGGCGTCGCCCGGGTTGCAGAAGATCTCGAAGCCGTCCTCGCCGGTGTAGCCGGTCCGGGCGAGCAGCACGTCGCGGCCGGCGACCTGGGCCGGGAGGATCGCGTAGTACTTCAGGCCGGGCAGGTCGGCGTCGGTGGTCCCGGCCAGGATCGCGGTGGCCTCCGGGCCCTGGACGGCGATCAGCGCGTAGGTGTCGCGGTCGTCCGTGACGACGGCGTCGAAGCCCTTGGCGCGGGCGATCAGCTCGTCCAGCACCAGCTGGGCGTTGGAGGCGTTGGCGACGACCAGGAAGGCGTCCTCGCGCAGGCGGTAGACGATCAGGTCGTCCAGGATGCCGCCGTCCTCGGCGCAGATCATGGTGTAGCGGGCGCGCAGCACGCCCAGCGCGGAGACGAAGCCGACCAGCGCGTGGTCCAGCATCTCGCCGGCCTGCTGGCCGGTGACGGTGATCTCGCCCATGTGGGAGAGGTCGAACAGTCCGGCCCGGGTGCGGACGGCGAGGTGTTCCTCGCGCTCGCTGCCGTAGCGCAGCGGCATGTCCCAGCCGGCGAAGTCGGTCATGGTCGCGCCGAGAGCGCGGTGCAGCGCGTCGAGCGCGGTGAGGCGGAGGGACGACATGGCCTGGAACTCCTCGGTCTGGGCACTCATGGGTGCACGCGCCGGAACCGGACCCGCTCGGGGGCCGACCCTGCGCGCGGGCATGCGGCGGCGTGGGTCTCCCCATCTGTCGTCGAACCTGAGAGCTTCACCGCCCACCTGCCCGCAGCTGTTTCCAGCATCCAGGACAGCATGGTGGCTTGCACCGTGGGTGGGCGCGCGACAGGGCCGTGCGCCACTTTCCAGATGTGCCTAACCCGTGCGGTAAGGGGGCCTGAGAGATTCCGGGGAGGAGTTGCTCCTTCGGCGCCGGCTGTGCCGCCTGACGGGGCACTCCGGGCTCTCCCGCGCGGGTTCGAGCGGCCGGTATGGAGTTGTCGGTCCGCCGGCGCGCCGCGCCGTCGAACGCGCACATCATGGCACGTCCGCGCCGACGACGGGAGAGGGGACCCGGTCACACCGCGCCACCGCGAACCGGCGCCCCCGGGGCGTGCGCCCTAGACTGCTGCGCGTCGGCGCAGCAGAGGGCGGCCGACCGGCAGAGGGCGGATCAGGCGCGCATGGGGTACCCGGTGGAGCAGCAGCAGGGGTGGGGCGGGCCGGAGTCGGCGCCGCCGGGCGGCGGGTGGCCGGCCAACGAGCTGGAGCAGGTGCTGACCGCCGCGCTGGGCGATCCGGGTGCGACGCCGCGGGTGATCGAGGTGCTGGCCCGCAGCCAGGTGTGGATCCCGCTGCCGGCCGGCGGCGACCCGCGGGGGCCCGCGCTGGACCTGCCGACCATCGAGCTGGCCGGCGAGCCGTACGTGCCGGTGTTCTCCTCGCAGGAGGTGTTCCTGCGGCAGGCGCCGGGGATGGCCTTCGCGGTGGCGCCGGTCTGGGAGTTCGCCCGCGGGCTGCCGCTGGGCGTGGGCATCGCGGTCAACCCGGAGGCGGCGGTGGGCATCCCGGTGCCGCCGCAGGGTGTGGCGGAGCTGCGGCGCGGCCCGCGTGAGGAGCGCCTGGCCGACCAGGAGCAGGGCCGGAACCAGAACCAGAACCAGAACCAGGGAGAGGGCCCGGAGGCGCCGACCGGTGGCCGGGTGGCGCTGCGCGAGCCGGTGCCGGGGGAGGACCCGGAGCACTTCCTGGCCGCCTGCCGGGCCGAACTGTCCGCTCTGCCCGGAGTGTTGACCGCGCGCCGGGCACTCGCCAGCATCGAGGGCGAGCCGACCGTGATGTTCGTGGGCGTCCAGCTGGACCAGACGGCCCCGGCCGACCCCGGCGC
Source organism: Kitasatospora sp. NPDC088861 (assembly GCF_044750105.1). Lineage (NCBI taxonomy): Bacteria > Bacillati > Actinomycetota > Actinomycetes > Kitasatosporales > Streptomycetaceae > Kitasatospora > Kitasatospora sp. NPDC088861. Next base: position 55,840 of record NZ_JBIVJF010000008.1, on the reverse strand, counting down.
GGTGAACGAGGCGCTCGGCCGCGCGCTGGGAACCGCGCCGCTGCCGGGGGGCGTCCACCTCGTACTGCTCGATCTCGCCGATGACCCGGTGGTCGAGTGGCTGCTCACCCGGGTACTCCCTTTCTACGCGCGGGGTTGAGCGGGGTTCGTATCGGAGGCACGTCGCCGTGGCGGTGGCCGGTGCCGCGCCATAGGGTGCGTGCAGACGGCCGACGGGTCGGCAGGCTTGAGGAAAGAGGCGCGGCGAGGTGGGCGCATGAGTGCGGGAGCGGTAGCGGGCGGTGCACCGGGGCCCTGGGGCCAGGCACCCGCCGGGCGCCCCGGAGCGGATCCGGGCGCGCTGGAGCGCGCCCTGCGCGAGGTCGCGCCGGAGCGCTACGAGGCGTACGAGCAACTGCTGCACGCACTGGCGGACGGCCAGGTCTGGATGCTGCTGTGGCACGGTGCGCCGGGCAGCGCTGACGCCCAGTACGGGAACATGGAGATCAGCGGCCACGGCTACGCGCCGGCCGTCACCTCGTCCGAGCAGTTGGCGTCGTCCGGCTGGGCGCGGGCCCACGAGGTCATCTCCGGGCGGGAGATCGCCGCTTCGCTGTACCGGACCCGCTGGGGCCTGTGGCTCAACCCGCACGCGCCCGGCGGCGGGGTCGGGGTGCCCTGGGCGGACCTGCGGCGGATCGCCGCGGGCCTGGAGCGGCTGCCGGCCGGGCCGTTGAAGCTGAGCGAGCCGCAGCTGAACGCCCAGCCGTTCTTCGCGCTGCTGGAGCGGCAGGCCGGTGAGGTGCGCGCGGTGCGGGCGCTGCGCCGGGCCTGGGTGCAGCCGGCCGTGGGGGAGCCGTACCTGGCGATCGGCCTGGAGCTGTACGAGAGTTCACCGCCGGCGGTGGAGGCCGTGCGGGCGCTGATGCAGCGGGCGATCGCGGTGGCCCCGGAGGGGCTGGCGGTGTCCACGGTGGCGATGGCGGACGAGTACGACCCGGTGGCGCTGTGGATGCGGGCCCATGCGCGCCCGTTCTTCGATCGGGAGGCGGGGCGGCCGCCGACCGGCCCGTACCCGCCGGTGCCGCCTCCGCCGTACCCCGCGCAGCAGGGGCCGGGCTACGGCTACGGCACGCAGCAGCCCGCGCAGGGCTGGACCGGGCAGCCGCAGCAGCCGTGGCCCGGATACCCGGGGCGCTGACAACCAAAACCTTTTTCCAGAAGCCGACTTGATCTTGCATCAGGTCGGCTTCGGTGCTTTCCGGACGAACTTCCGGCCGTTACCGTCGATCATCTTGACATGCCAGTTACAGCCGTGTGAAGAGGGATATGCCGAAGACGGAGGAGGTGCATGCGCACAGATCACAGTTGGGCATCTGTCGGTTGTCAGGGCTGGCGCAAGCCAGTTCGGATGGCAGAGAGTTCTGCGCAACGCACCGCGCGTACTGGGAACCCCACGAAGGTGAACGCGCACGCCGACCGCCAGAACCACGCGAAGCCCATCCCGCGTTGGGGCAGTACCCGTGCACGACGTACTGCCGCGAACACCCGTTCCAAGCACCTCCGCACGTCCGCAGCCGTACCGCCGAACCGGTGACCGGCGCCCGTGGGCCGGCCACCGTCGGCGAGGGGACCAACTGACCATGACCGCACCCATCGCAACCACCGGGAACGAACCGGAGGCACCCGCCCCCGCGAGCCCGGCCAAGAAGATCGAGGGCCGCTCCCTCGGCCAGATCGCCTGGACCCGCTTCAAGCGCGACAAACTCGCCGTCGCCGGCGGCGTCGTGGTGATCCTGCTGATCCTGCTGGCCGTACTGGCCAAGCCCATCGAGGCCCTGTTCGGCCTCGACCCCGACGCCCTGAACCAGGACCTGCTCGACGCCAACCTGGGCGGCATCCCGCTCGGTGACTGGGGCGGGATGAGCTGGGACCACCCGCTCGGCGTCGACCCGCTCCAGGGCCGCGACCTGCTCTCCCGCGTGATCGAGGGCTCCTGGGTCTCCCTGCTGGTCGCCTTCGGCGCGACCCTGTTGTCGAACACGATCGGCACCGTGCTCGGTGTCATGGCCGGCTACTACGGCGGCTGGGTGGACACCGTGATCAGCCGCGTCATGGACGTCTTCCTCGCCTTCCCGCTGCTGCTCTTCGCCATCGCGATCTCGACCTCGCTGCAGGGCGGCGCGTTCGGCCTGCACGGCCTCCCGCTGCACATCATGGTGCTGATCTTCGTGATCGGCTTCTTCAACTGGCCCTACATGGGCCGGATCGTGCGCGGACAGACGCTGTCGCTGCGCGAGCGGGAGTTCGTCCACGCGGCCCGCAGCCTGGGCGCCCGCGGCCCGTTCATCCTGTTCAAGGAACTGCTGCCGAACCTGGTCGGTCCGATCCTGGTCTACTCGACCCTGCTGATCCCGACCAACATCCTCTTCGAGGCGGGCCTCAGCTTCCTCGGCGTCGGCATCCAGCCGCCGCAGGCCTCCTGGGGCGGGATCCTCCAGGACGCGATCAAGTACTACCAGGTGGACCCCCAGTACATGGTGGTCCCCGGTCTGGCGATCTTCCTCACCGTGCTCGCCTTCAACCTGCTCGGCGACGGGCTGCGTGACGCCCTCGATCCCAAGAGCAACTGACGCAACGTCAGGCCCTCCCTCCTTCCCATCCTCAAGGGGTTGATCTCACCCATGCGCAGGTCCCGTACCGTCGCCCTGACCGCGGCGGCAGCCGCCGCGGTCCTGATCGTGACCGGCTGCACCTCCGGCAGCAAGGGCTCCGGCTCGTCCTCCTCCGCCAGCGGCAGCAGCGCCGGTGGCGGCGGTGCCGACGCCGCCACCAAGGGCATCGTCAACGCCTCGGACAAGAAGGGCGGGACGGTCACCTACGAGATGAAGGGCGCCCCGGACTCCTTCGACCCGGGCAACACGTACTACGCCTACATCTACAACTTCTCGCGCCTGTACGGGCGTCCGCTGACCACCTTCGCCCCGGGCGCCGGCTCGAACGGCAACAAGCTGGTCCCGGACCTCGCCGAGAGCCTGGGCAAGGTCAGCGCGGACGGCCTGACCTGGACGTACAAGCTGCGCGCGGGCCTGAAGTTCGACGACGGCACCCCGATCAGCTCGAAGGACGTCAAGTACGCCGTCGAGCGCTCCAACTTCGCGCCGGACGTGAACTCCAACGGCCCCACCTACTTCCACGACCTGCTGGTCGACAACGAGACCCCGTACCAGGGCCCGTACAAGGACAAGACCGGCGGCCTGAACTCGATCGAGACGCCGGACGACCAGACCATCGTCTTCCACCTGAAGCAGCCGTTCGCGGACTTCGACTACCTGGTCGGCTCCCCGCAGACCGTCCCGGTCCCGCAGGCCAAGGACGACGGCGCCGGCTACGTGAAGCACGTGGTCGCCTCGGGTGCCTACAAGTTCGAGTCCTACGAGGACGGCAAGCAGCTCACCCTGGTGCCGAACACCAACTGGGACCCGAGCACCGACCCGATCCGCAAGCAGCTCGCGGACAAGATCGTGGTCCGGATGGGCATGGAGCAGTCCACCATCGACAAGGACCTGATCGCGGGCAACGCCCAGGTGGACCTGGTCGGCAGCGGCGTCGACCCGCAGACCCAGGCGCAGATCCTGCAGAACCAGAAGCTCAAGGCGAACACCGACAACGCCTACGGCGGTCGCCTGGCGTACGTCGCGATCAACACCAAGGTCGCGCCGTTCGACAACCTGGAGTGCCGCAAGGCCGTCCAGTACGCGATCGACAAGGTCTCCGTGCAGACCACGCTCGGCGGCCCGATCCGCGGCCAGATCGCCAACACGGTGATCCCGCCGGACGTCCCGGGCCACCAGGACTTCAACACCTGGGCGACCAACGGCAACAAGGGTGACGAGGCCAAGGCCAAGGACGCCCTCAAGGCCTGCGGCAAGTCCGACGGGTTCAGCACGGTGATCACCGCCCGCACCGAGCGCGACCCGGAGGTCCAGGCCGCGACTGCGATCCAGGCCGCGCTGAAGAAGATCAACATCAACGTCGAGATCCAGAAGTACGCGCAGGGCAAGTACTTCTCGGACGCCGCCGGTGTCCCGCAGTTCACCCAGGACCACAACATCGGTCTGATGATGATGCAGTGGAGCGCCGACTGGCCGACCGGCTACGGCTTCCTGCAGCAGATCTCCGACGGCCGCGCCATCAAGGCCTCCGGCAACAGCAACCTGGCCCAGCTCAACGACCCCGAGGTCAACAAGCTGCTCGACGACGCCATCACCAACACCGACCAGTCGGCGCGCGAGAAGATCTACGGCCAGATCGACAAGAAGATCATGGACCAGGCGGTCTACGTCCCGCTGACCTACTTCAAGGTCTTCCTGTACCGCCCGGACAGCGCCACCAACCTGGTGTCCACCTCGGGCTTCTCGGGTGAGTACGACTACCTGAACATCGGCACCACCAAGTAAAGAGCCTGGCTCCACATCCCTGAAGGCAGGTGAAGGCAGCGGCCGCCCGCCGCCGTCCGGAAGACCCCGGACGGCGGCGGGCCGCCGGAGCCGCCCAACTGTGTTTGCCTACATCATCCGCAGGATCTTCGCGGCCGTCGTGCTGCTGCTGGTGGTCAGCGCTGTCACCTTCGCGATCTTCTTCCTGCTCCCGCGCATCGCCGGCGAGACCACCGACCAACTGGCCACGCAGTACGTCGGGAAGAACCCCTCCCCCGAGGCGATCGCCGCGGTCAAGAAGAACCTCGGGTTCGACCAGCCGCTGTACACCCAGTACTGGAACTTCCTCAAGGGCCTGGTCAGCGGCGCCGAGTACAAGTTCGGCCCGGACCCGGTCACCTGCCACGTACCGTGCTTCGGCTACTCCTTCAAGAACCACCTGGAGGTCTGGCCCGAGCTGATCAAGCGCGTCCCGATCACCCTCTCGCTCGCCGTCGGCGCGGCCGTGCTCTGGCTGGTCTCCGGCGTCGCCACCGGCGTCGTCTCCGCGCTCAAGCCGCGCTCGGTCTTCGACCGGATCGCCATGGGCATCTCCCTCGCCGGCGTCTCGCTGCCGGTCTTCTTCACCGGCGCGGTGCTGCTCACCCTGTTCAGCTACGAGTGGCCGATCCTGGACAACCTCCAGTACGTCGACTTCGCCGACGACCCGCTGATGTGGGCCCGCAACCTGATCCTCCCGTGGATCTCGCTGGCCTTCCTCTACTCCGCGCTCTACGCCCGGCTCACCCGCGCCGGAATGCTGGAGACCATGAGCGAGGACTACATCCGCACCGCCCGGGCCAAGGGCCTGGTCGAGCGCAAGGTCGTCGCCCGGCACGGACTGCGCGCCGCGCTGACACCCGTCATCACCATCTTCGGCATGGACCTCGGACTGCTCCTCGGCGGCGCCCTCATCACCGAGCAGGTCTTCTCGCTCCAGGGCGTCGGCGCCTTCGCCGTCCAGGCGATCGCCGACAACGACCTGCCCAAGATCCTCGGCGTCACCCTGCTCGCCGCCTTCTTCATCGTCGCCTGCAACCTCGTGGTCGACCTCCTGTACGCACTCGTCGACCCCCGGGTGAGGCTCTCGTGACCGAGCTCCAGAAGACCGAGGCGGTCGCCGCCCAGGCACCGTCCGGCGACCCCTTCCTCTCCGTCCGCGACCTGCGGATCCACTTCGACACCGACGACGGCCTGGTCCGCTCGGTGGACGGGGTCAGCTTCGACCTGCACAAGGGCCGCACCCTCGGCATCGTCGGCGAGTCCGGCTCCGGCAAGTCCGTCACCTCGCTCGGCATCATGGGCCTGCACCGCACCAAGCGGGCCCGGATCACCGGCGAGATCCGGCTGGACGGCGAGGACCTGATCGCGGCCGGCCCCGAACGGGTGCGCCAACTGCGCGGCCGCGAGATGGCGATGATCTTCCAGGACCCGCTGACCGCGATGCACCCCTACTACACCGTCGGCGCGCAGATCGTCGAGGCGTACCGGGTGCACCACCCCCAGGCGTCCAAGAAGCAGGCCCGGGCCCGCGCGGTCGAGATGCTCGACCGGGTCGGCATCCCGCAGCCCGACCGCCGGGTGGACGACTACCCGCACCAGTTCTCCGGCGGCATGCGCCAGCGCGCCATGATCGCCATGGCGCTGGTCAACGACCCCTCGCTGCTGATCGCCGACGAGCCCACCACCGCCCTCGACGTCACCGTCCAGGCGCAGATCCTGGACCTCATCCGCGACCTCCAGGACGAGTTCGGCTCGGCCGTCATCATCATCACCCATGACCTCGGGGTGGTCGCCGAACTGGCCGACGACATCCTGGTCATGTACGGCGGCAAGTGCATCGAGCGCGGCCCCGCCGAGACCCTCTTCGACGCGCCCGAACACCCCTACACCTGGGGCCTGCTGGGCTCCATGCCGCGCCTGGACCGCGAACTCCAGGACCGCCTCGTCCCGGTCAAGGGCACCCCGCCCAGCCTGATCAACGTGCCGTCCGGCTGCGCCTTCCACCCGCGCTGCCCGTACGCCGACCGGACCGGCGGGCGCTCCGCGAGCGAGCTCCCGGTGCTGGCCGAAGCCTCGCCCGGCCACTACGCGGCCTGCCACCTCCCGGCCGCCGAACGGCACCGCATCTTCGCCGAAGAGATCGCGCCCCGGCTGTGAGCCCGGCCTCGTACCACCTTTCTGGAGAGAACCGATGACGGACACTCAGGCAGCCACGGCCACGGCCACGGCCACCGCGCCCGCGCCCGCCCCCGACCGCGAGCCGCTGCTCCGGGTGACCGGCCTGACCCGGCACTTCCCGATCCGAGGCGGACTGCTGCGCCGCCAGACCGGTGCGGTGCGGGCCGTCGACGGCATCGACTTCACCGTCAACGCCGGTGAGACGCTCGGGGTCGTCGGCGAGTCCGGCTGCGGCAAGTCGACGATGGGCCGACTGGTCACCCGGCTCGACGAACCGACCGGCGGGAAGGTCGAGTTCGAGGGCACCGACATCACCCACCTGGGCGTCGGCGCGATGCGGCCGCTGCGCCGCGACATCCAGATGATCTTCCAGGACCCGTACTCCTCGCTCAACCCGCGGCACACCGTCGGCACCATCGTCGGCGCGCCGTTCCGGTTGCAGAAGGTGGAGCCCGAGGGTGGCACCAAGAAGGCCGTCCAGGAACTGCTGGAACTGTGCGGGCTCAGCCCCGAGCACTACAACCGCTACCCGCACGAGTTCTCCGGCGGCCAGCGCCAGCGCATCGGCATCGCCCGGGCACTCGCCCTCCGGCCGAAGATGATCATCGCGGACGAGCCGGTCTCCGCCCTGGACGTCTCCATCCAGGCCCAGGTGGTCAACCTGCTGGACGACCTCCAGCGCGAACTCGGCCTGACCTACCTGATCATCGCGCACGACCTCTCGGTGGTCCGGCACGTCTCGGACCGGGTCGCGGTGATGTACCTCGGCAAGATCGTCGAGATCGCCGACCGCGACTCCCTCTACGCGAGCCCGCTGCACCCGTACACCAACGCGCTGATGTCCGCGGTGCCGGTGCCCGACCCGCGCCGGCGCCAGCGGGCCGGCCGCGAGCGGATCCTGCTCACGGGCGACGTCCCCTCGCCGATCAACCCGCCCAGCGGCTGCCGCTTCCGCACCCGCTGCTGGAAGGCCCAGGACGTCTGCGCCGGCCAGGAGCCGCCGCTGACGGCGCTGAAGACCGGGCACGAGGTGGCGTGCCACTTCCCCGAGCTGGGCGAGGGGAAGTAGGGCGTGGGCCCACGCGAACGATGCGCCGCACCGGAACACCGGCTTTGATCAGCCGGTCGTTCCGGTGCGGCGCATCGTGGCGTCCGGGGCCCTCATCCCGGTCGGGGCGGTGCGGTGTTGATCACGCGTCAGGGTCGGGGCCCTTGCCGGTGGGCAGCCGGGTCGCCGCAGGCATCGCGAGCCCGGCCGCGAGGAAGACGGCCGCCAGCGCCACCCACCCGTACTGACCGGCCCCGACGACCGCGACCAGGGCGACCGGCGCGGCCACATTGGCGGCTCCGCGGCCGATGGCCAGGACGCCCTGGTACTGGCCGGTGGCGTGCTCGGGAGCGAGCTGGAAGCTGAGCCCCCATTCGCCGGAGACCTGGTACATCTCCCCCCACGTGTGGGCGATCATCCCCAGGCCGAGGATGCCGGTCGCGACCAGGGCGTTCCCCCAGCCTGCGACGCCGTACAGCAGGCAGGCGCAGCCGAGGAAGAACCCGCCGAGGCGGGAGATCCGCCCCCACAGGCCCGGGGTGGTGTCGTTGCCCTTGGAGCTCACCTGGACCTGGAAGATCACCACCAGGACCGTGTTCAGGACGATCAGGGCGCTGAACAGCCAGGCGGGTGCCTTGGTGTGGGTGACCAGCCACAGCGGAACGGCGATCTCCATGAGGGCGCCGTTCAGCGACAGCACGGCGTTCAGCCCGGTGAACCGCAGGTACCGGAGGTCCTTGAGCGCTGCTCCCAGCGGCTGCTTCTCGATGTGCGCGGGAGGCGGATGCCGTACGGGCATCCGGTTCAGTACGAGGGCCGACCCCGCGTAGGCCAGCGCCGCGACGACCACCATCGCCTCGTACGCGGCCCGGGTGTCCAGGTACAGGGCCAGGCCGGCGGCTCCCGCGCCGAGTGAGATCCCGATGTTGCTCACGACCTGCTGGTGTGCGCGCGCGGTCACCCGCTCCTCGGCCGAGGCGATCAGGGACACCAGGGCGGGCAGGACCGTGCGGCAGCCCCGCTGCACGACGCCCACCGCGCACGCCGTGACGGCGAACGGCCAGAAGGAGCCGACGGCCAGGTAGCACAGCACCGCCGGCCCCGCGGCGACGGTGAGGACGAGCAGGACCCGCCGCGGCCCGATGCGGTCGGAGAGGTGTCCGATCGGCAGGGCCGCCAGCAGGCCGGCCAGGCTGGCAACCGTGAGCCCGATGCCCACGTCCACCATCCGCAGACCCACCACCCGGGTGAAGAACAGAACGCTGACGGTGGCGAACAGCCCGTCCCCGAGGGTGGTCAGGAACGTGGACAGCGTCAGTCCGCGCACCGGCCCGGCCGGCGGGACCGCCCTGGCGAGGGCCAGCCGGGCAGCGCTCGTCCGGGTCGGGGGAGCCGTCGTATCCGTTTTCGTCACGTGGCGGCAGCCGCCTGGAAGGTGACCGGCAACGTCGCCAGGTAGCGCATGGTCGCGGTGCGCTGGCGCAGTGGCTCCCCGGCCATCCGCAGGCGTGTGGGGCGCCGCAGAATGGCCTTGATCAGCGCCTGCAGCGTCACCTGGGTGAACAGGTTTCCGACGCAGGTGTGCGGGCCCCGGCCGAATGCCATGTGCTGATTCGGTGTCCGGTCCAGAATGATTTCGTCGGGACGGGTGAATTTTTCGGGATCGCGGTTTGCCGCGCCGAAAAGCACCACGACGACGTCTCCGCGCTTGAGCTGGACGGATCCGACGACGACGGGCTCGGTGACGATGCGGCTGGTCCCCTGAACCGACGCGTCGTAGCGCATGAGTTCGTCGAAACCACTCGACAGCAGCGCCGGGTCGCGCATCGCCTCGAATTTGTCGGGGTTCTCCAGCAGCGCCAGCATGGCATTTCCGGCACCGGCGACGATCGAGCTGTAGCCGGACTGGAAGACGACCCGCACCGTGTTCCGGACGAAGGAATCGGCGACATCCACCTCGGCACGGTTGCCGGCGACATGGGCCAGCAGTCCGGGGCGCGGATTGGCCGTGAACCAGGACTCGACCATTTCGCTCAGTCGGCCGCGCGCCTCGATGCCGAGTTTCCTGAGTTCCGTACCGGTCTCGATTCCGTCCCCGGCGGTTTCGGGCGCCAATCCGGCGTCCATGCTCCGCACGATGGCATCCGATATCGCGGCGAAGGTCCTGACGTCCGGCTGCTCGATGCCCATGAGCTCCGAGATGGTCGCCAGGGCGAGCGGCTCGACGACCTCCGACATGAGATCGAACTCCGCCCTGCCCTCCAGGCCGTCGAGCAGCGACCCGACGAGGGCCTCGCCCTGCTCGCCGACGGCCTCCAGGTCCTGGGCGCGCAGGGCGTTCATGAAGAGGCTGCGGAGCGGGCCGTGGTCCGGCGGGTCGAGGGTCTGGAGGCTCAGCCACGGCTCGGAGACCGACTCGCCGGCACGCCGCCAGTCCGTCGCGAACACCGCGGGGTCCTGCAGCACCATCTGGCAGTCGCGGTACCGGGTCAGCACCCAGCTCTGCATCTTCTCGTGCCAGTGCACAGGCTCCGACGCGCGCAGCTCCGCGTAGACCGAATAGGGATCGGCGAGAGTGGAGCTGTCGAGGGGGTCATAGCGGACCGGGAGTTTCATGGACAATTCCTAGGATTCTTGAACGGCCTATGAGGCCCATGTTCCCGCTGGGCCAAGAGCGTGCGCCGGACCCGGACGCATCCGGGTCCGGCGCCAATTCTCGCCGACGATACCGGGCTCTGCCGCGGTTCGGGCAATATAATTAGTCGTTGTAACGCATGGAAATTCACCTACCCGAGCTAAATGTCCCGGCCATTGGCGCGGACTGTCGACGTTCGGACATCGGGGATGCCGGTGCAATTGGCATCAGGGATTTCAGTCGTTGTAGCGCACGGAAGTCTCCTCTCCGGTTGTTCATGTTCGAAGCCCCAGTGCTTCTCTCGATGGAAATGAAACTACCACCGGCATTCGGCCCCGTCCATGAGTTATTTCCGGGATCAATTTCCCAAACCAGCCAACCCGGGCAAAGGGTGCATCGAATTCGGGAGGGAAATGCGAATTGTATTCTCCATACCGTACGACCCGCAGTATTTCGCGAATATGTCGAAATTTGGTGTTCACGTCAACTCTGCGCAGAGTGTCCGGACCGGCGGCGGTCGTCGCCCGGGCCCGCGCGTCCGAGGCGGGGCCACGGACCGCGGCCGTACGCGGAGGGGGGAAGGGTTTCGTACGGGGCATAGTTGTTCGGTGACCTCGCAGATCTTCCCCTCCGACGTGCAGCAGTCGCTGGACCTCGTCGGCATCTTCGTCTTCGCCCTCTCCGGGGGGCTGCTCGCCGTCCGCAAGAACATGGACATCTTCGGCATCGCGGTGCTGGCCGAGGTCACCGCGCTCGGGGGCGGCGTGATCCGGGACCTGGTGATCGGGGCGACGCCCGTCGCGGCGTTCAGCAACCTCGGGTACTTCATCACCCCGCTGGTCGCCGCGCTGGTGGTGTTCTTCCTGCACCCCGAGGTCGAGCGGATCAACCGGGCGGTGCAGACCCTGGACGCCCTCGGCCTCGGCCTGTTCTGCGTCACCGGCACCGCCAAGGCGCACGACTACGGGCTCGGCGCGGTGTCGGCCGTCGCACTCGGCATGGTCACCGCGGCCGGCGGCGGGGTGATCCGCGACGTGCTGGCCGGCGAGATCCCCTCGCTGCTGCGCTGGGACCGGGAGATCTACGCCGTCCCGGCCCTGGTCGGCGCCGCCCTGGTGGCGGTGCTGATCGGCGTCGACCGGCTGACCGGCGCCACCGGCACCGCCGCCGCGCTCACCGCCTTCGGGCTGCGGATGCTCGCGCTGAAGTACGGCTGGCGCGCCCCGAGGGCCTGGCACCGCAACGGTTCTCGCACCAGCGAGGAGTAGGCGAGCCGCCGTACGCGAGCGAGATCGCCTCCGCCGTGCAGAGCAGTTCCGGCACCATCCGGGCGAGTTCGGTCGGCGGCACCTGGCTCGCCGGGGCGCTCAGCGCGCAGGCCGCGACCGTCCGGCCGCCGCTGCCCGCCACCGGCGCGGCCACGCACGTCACCGGCTCCCGGTGCTCGGCCGACTCCGCCGCCCAGCCCCGCAGCCGCACCGCCGCCAGTTCGGCCGGCAACTCCTCGTCGGGGGTGCCGTCTTCGGGCAGCCCGGCCAGCAGCACCCGGCCGATCGCCGTCCCGCCGGCCGGCGCCCGCCGCCCGATCCGGGACGCCCGGGCGGTGCCCGGCCCGGCCCAGCTCCCGGCCACCTCGTCCAGGTACAGCACCTCGCCGTCCTGGAGCACGGCCAGCTGGACGGTGTAGCCGCAGCGCGCGTTGAGCGCCGCCAGGTACGGCGCGGCGACCTGCCGGACGTCGATCTCCTCCAGCGCCCGGTGGGCCAGTGAGAGCACCCGGCCGCCGAGGCGGTAGCGCAGATCGGGCTGGCGCTGCGCGAAGCCGTGCTCCTCCAGGGTGCGCAGCAGCCGCAGCGCGGTGGACTTGTGCACCCCGATGCTGGTCGCGGCCTGCTCCAGGGAGACCGGCCCGTCGCCGAGCGACCCGAGCAGGGTCAGGGCGCGGTCGACCGACTGCGACATGGCGCACCGCTCCTGTCCGCGCCGATGGGAAGTGAGAGTGGGACGTGATCCCGGGCCGTGCCCGCGGGCCGGGCCGGGGCCCGTCCGCGGGAAGCGTTCGTCAGGCTAACCGCTCGCCCGCGCGGTGGGTCAAACGGGTGCCGGACACCGGTGTCCGGTGGGCGCGCGGTCCGGGAACCGCCCGGGCGACACCCGGGAGTCGTCCGGTGGACGTCCGGTGGCCGGATCGGTGCGCACACCGGGACGGGGCCCGGGGAGTGCCCTCTACAATCGGATGGTTATGCCATACCTGGACCATGCGGCGACCACGCCGATGCTGCCCGAGGCGATCGCCGCGATGTCGGCGCACCTGGGGGTGGTCGGCAACGCCTCGTCCCTGCACGCGGCCGGCCGCCGGGCCCGCCGGGTGGTCGAGGAGGCCCGCGAGTCGCTGGCCGACTCGCTGGGCGCCCGCCCGAGCGAGATCGTGCTCACCGGCGGGGGCACCGAGTCCGACAACCTCGCCGTCAAGGGCCTGTACTGGGCCCGCCGGGACGCCGACCCGGCCCGCACCCGGGTGCTGTGCAGCCCGGTCGAGCACCACGCGGTGCTGGACGCGGTGCACTGGCTCTCCGAGCACGAGGGCGCCGACGTCGAGTACCTGCCGGTCGACCTGCTCGGCCGGGTGCACCCGCAGGCGCTGCGCGAGGCGATCGAGCGGGACCCGTACTCGGTCGCGCTGGTCACCGTGATGTGGGCCAACAACGAGGTCGGCACCGTCCAGCCGGTGCGCGAACTCGCCGCCGTCGCGGCCGAGTACGGCATCCCGATGCACGCCGACGCGGTGCAGGCGCTCGGGCAGGTCCCGGTCTCCTTCGCCGAGTCGGGGCTCACCGCGCTCACCGTCACCGGACACAAGATCGGCGGACCGTTCGGCATCGGCGCGCTGCTGCTCTCGCGCGGCGCCGCGCCCGTCCCGCTGCTGCACGGCGGCGGCCAGGAACGCGACGTCCGCTCCGGCACCCTGGACGCGCCCGCCGCCGCCGGCTTCGCCGCCGCCGCGGCCCTCGCGGTCGAGCGCCAGCCGGAGCACGCGGTCGTGCTCGGCGCGCTGCGCGACGAGCTGATCGCCGCCGTGCTGGCCACCGTCCCCGCCGCGGTGCTCAACGGCGACCCGGCCGCCGAGGGGCGGCTGCCCGCCAACGCGCACTTCTCCTTCCCCGGCTGCGAGGGCGACGCGCTGCTGATGCTGCTCGACGCCCAGGGCATCGAGTGCTCCACCGGCTCGGCCTGCTCGGCCGGGGTGCCGCAGCCCAGCCACGTACTGCTCGCGATGGGCGTCGACCCGGCGCTGGCCCGGGCCTCGCTGCGGTTCTCGCTCGGGCACACCTCGGTGCGCGAGGACGTGACGGCGCTGGTCGAGGCGCTCGCCCCGGCCGTCCAGCGGGCCCACAACGCGGGGCTGGCCTCGGTGCGGCGGTAGTTCCTCCGGGCGGCCGGGCATGGACGGCGGCCCCGTACTCTTGTAGTCACCATGACTGACTTCCCGGGTGCCCCGACCGCTCCGTCCACCGGCCGTCTGCGCGTGCTCGCGGCGATGTCCGGCGGCGTCGACTCCGCCGTCGCCGCCGCCCGCGCCGTCGAAGCGGGGCACGAGGTGACGGGCGTCCACCTGGCGCTGTCCGCCAATCCGCAGTCCTTCCGCACCGGGGCCCGCGGCTGCTGCACCATCGAGGACTCCCGGGACGCGTGGCGGGCGGCCGACGTGATCGGCATCCCGTTCTACGTCTGGGACCTCGCCGAGCGCTTCCGCGAGGACGTCATCGACGACTTCGTCGCCGAGTACGCGGCCGGCCGCACTCCCAATCCCTGCCTGCGCTGCAACGAGAAGATCAAGTTCGCCGCGCTGCTCGACAAGGCGATCGCGCTCGGCTTCGACGCGGTCTGCACCGGCCACTACGCCCGGATCGTCGACCTGCCGTCCGGGGAGCGCCAGCTGCACCGCGCCGTCGACGCGGCGAAGGACCAGTCGTACGTCCTCGGCGTGCTCGACGCCGACCAGCTCGCCCACTCGCTGTTCCCGCTCGGCGACACCACCAAGGACGTCATCCGCGAGGAGGCCGAGCGCCGCGGCCTGGCCGTCGCCAAGAAGCCGGACAGCCACGACATCTGCTTCATCGCCGACGGCGACACCCAGGGCTTCCTGGCCAAGCACCTCGGCACCGCCACCGGCGACATCCTCGACGCCGACGGCACCAAGCTCGGCGAGCACGACGGCGCGTACGGCTTCACCATCGGCCAGCGCAAGGGCCTGCGGATCGGCCGCCCGGCGGCGGACGGCAAGCCCCGCTACGTCCTCGACATCTCGCCGGTGAACAACACCGTCACGGTCGGCCCGCTGGAGGGTCTGGACGTCACCGGGCTCACCGCGATCCGGCCGCGCTGGTGCGGCACCGAGCCGCTCGCCGACGGCCGGTACACCGCCCAACTGCGCGCCCACGGCGAGGAGGTGCCGGTCTCCGCCTCCGTCGTGGACGGCGAGCTGCGGGTGCAGTTGGACAGCCCGGTGCGCGGCATCGCCCCCGGCCAGGCCGTGGTGCTGTACGACGGCACCCGGGTGGTCGGCTCGGCCACCATCGCCAGCACCGAGCGCCCGGCAGTCCGGGCGTAGTCCGGCTCTGAGTGCCCGGCCGTCCGGTGCGGCCGGCCGGGCTCGCTCAGTGCTGCGGGACGGGGTTGCCCGGGGAGTCCAGCCAGACGTGCTGGCCCTCCAAGGTGACCGTCAGGCCGAACCGCCCGCACCCGGGGCGGCCCTGGTCCGCCCACCACTGGTAGGCCGCTTCCAGCTCATCCCAGAGGTTCCGGGGGCCGGACTGGTACACCTCATACCTCGTGCGGTCGCGCTCGTAGTCGGCGGAGGCCCAGGAGAGGGTGTCGCGGCTGTAGAGCCACAGTGTGTAGGCGTCGTTGTCGTAGCGCTCTGTCCGCCAGAACGTACCGGGTACGCCGGATCCGATGACGAACTGCTCGAACCACCCGCCCGTGGCCCGAGGGGACAGACTGGTGGTGCTCCGCACCCCGTGTGCTGGCCACTCCTTCCCGTGCAGGTAGGCGTCGAACGACGGCCGGTCCGTGCGCTGGTGGCGGAGTCGCATGAACGCGGAGCCTCGGGTGAACTTGCCGCTCGCGCTGGTCCCGTCGTCGTTCACGGTCAGACGGATGATCTGCTCGCCGCCGTACTCGGTGCCGAACGGGGCGACGATGATTCCGCCGGGGGCCGTCTGTTCCAGCCATGCGGGAGGGATCTCCAGCAGGGAGCAGGTGGCGATGATCCGGCTGTAGGGGGTGTCGTCCGGCCAGCCGTGGCGTCCGTCGCCCTCGATCACGGTCGGTGCGAGTCCGGCCCGGTGCAGGTTCTCGCGGGCGCCGCGTGCGACGTGAGGGTCGTACTCGACGGTCACCACGTTGTGGTTGCCCAGGCGGTGGGCGAGGAGGCCCGCGTTCCAGCCGGTGCCGGCTCCGACCTCCAACACCTTGTGGCCCGGGCGGACGTCGAGGTCCTGGAGCATCGAGAACACCATGGTCGGCATGGAGTTGGAGGAACTCGGGGTGGTGCCGAGCCCGTCGCCCTGGTGGTTGCCGTCGTCCCACTGGGTGGTCAGCGGGATGTCCGAGTAGACGGCCCTGCGCCACGCCTCGGGGTCCTGTGACCGGTACAGCACGGGGTTCTGGCGGGTGCCGTCCGCGATGCCCGGCCAGATGCGGTCCGGGACGAACAGCTCGCGGGGTACCGCGTTGAAGGAGGGGAGCCAGTCTGAGGAGAGTGCGCCGCCGGCCACCAGCGCGGAGGCGAGCCCCTGGGGGCCCGCCTCCTGGTGCGTTTCGCCGGTCACTCCGCCGGGGCCTTGCCGTCGCTGCTGTTGCCGCCTTCGTCGGAGCCCCCGCCGCCGTGTCCGGCGCCCTTGTTGGAGTCATCCTGCTGCTTGCCGCCCTGGCCGTCGCCGGAGCCGCCGCTGCGCTTACCCATCTCTGTACCTCCGTGTGCTGGTTGGTTGCGACAGGCGGATGCCTGCCGGGTGATGCTCAGCCGCCTCGGGTATACCGGGCGGCAGCTCCCCGAGGGCGCGCGACCGCCCTCGGGGATGCCTCCGCTGTCGACCGTGGATTGCCACTTCGCCGGACGGCGGGAGCCGGTGGGGTTACTGCCTGCCGCCCGTGCCGCTGGCCCGGCGGCACGGGCGGGGGTTTCAGTGGGCGCGGTTGATCAGAATCAGGGCCGCAACGACGATGTGCAGCCCGGCAGCGGCGGACACCCCCAGGGCAGCCCAGACTCGGTCGGTCGGGATCGGGATCGGGATCGGGATCGGGGTCGGAAACGGACGGCGGCGCGTCTTCGGGATCGAAACCGTCGTCCGGCGGCTGCCGGCTCACGGAGAGGTCGGCTTGGGCGTCGGGAGGTCGGCGTGCACGACCTTCCCGAACGGGCGGGGGCTGGCGCCCCAACGGCCCTGGGTGAGCCGGTGGACCATCGCCAAGCCTCGACCCGACGTGGCGTCGGGCCCGGCCTGGATCATCACGGGCATCGAGCAAGAGCCGTCACCGACGAGGATGCGGATGATTCGGTCGCTCGGGCGGCGCACGGCGACAATCATGCGTGTCTGACAGCCGGTCCTGACGGCGTTGGTGGCCAACTCGCTGGCGATCAGGGAGGCATCGTCCACCAGATCGTCCAACCCCCACTCCCGAAGCTTCGCCACGACGAACCGACGCGCGGCGCCCACCGACTCGGCCTGGTACGGCAGGCGGATGGTCGCCGGTGTGGTGAAGCGAGCGGTATCCGGTGTAGCGACGGCAGTCAGCAGCGTTTCCCCAGTGCAGCCGATCACGTTGGTCGGCAAAGCGGTGAGTGGAGACATCAAGATTCGCTCCCGTGGATGGATCAGGGCGGCTGATGCTCATTCAACGGTCACGTTGCGGTCGCAGGAGACTCCGATCCGGTGACTCCAAATCGGAGTCAGGGCTGGCACCGTGGACCTACGATCAGTACACGCTGTAAGGGGAGCGAGACCATGGGTGTTCAGCCAAGTGTGCGTGAAGTGGCCGCCGGGCTACTCCAGGACGAGCGTCTGCTGCGAGCGTGTGCGACCCGCGACATGGGCGCCGTATTCCGGCTCCTCAACGCGCGCGGCATCAGTACCCGGCGGATTGCAGCCGCTGTGGAGATCAGCCAGGGACGGCTTTACGACTACATGAACGGCAAGGCCAGGGTCGAGAAGTTGGCGTTGTTCGAGCAGATCGCCGACGCCTTCCACATTCCGGGGCAACTGCTCGGTCTTGCCCGCAGGTCATGGGAGCCGGACGCCACTCCTGGACCCTCGCCCCTTGCGCAGGCTTTACCGGAAGCCGACGGCGACGACCTGGCCACCGTGGATGCCTTTCGCCGTGCGGATCGGCAGGCGGGAGGTGGACGCCTGTACTCGGCTGTGGTTCACCATCTCTCCGGCAAGGTTGCGCCGCGTCTGGTCGATGTTGCGAGCGGCCCGCAGGTGTTCGCTGCCGCCGCTGCGCTCACTGAGATGGCCGGCTGGATGGCCCACGACTCCGGCCGTGACGACCTGGCTGCCCGGCACTTCGCTCGCGCGCTCCCTCTCGCCCGCGCCTCCGGCGATCTGCCGTTGATGGCACACGTAGCAGCCAGCACCAGCCACCTTTCCCTCCAGGCCGGCGATTCGGCGGAGGCCGTGCACTGGGCTACCGTCGGCATCGAAATGGCCTGCCAGGGCCCGCATCTGCCAGGCCTCATGGCTCGGCTGAACGCCATGATGGCCCGAGCGTTGGCAGCCTCTCGGCAGCACGGTCCGGCGGCGCGGGCACTCGACCACGCTCACACCGCACTTGCGGTTGGAGCTGATGATGAGCATCCGTGGTTGAGCCCTTTCGACGACGCTACCCTCGCCAGCGAGTCCGCGTTGGCGTTCAGCGACCTGGGCCGCTCCAAGCTTGCCCTTCGATGCGGTGAGCAGGCTGTGGTCCTACGGGAAGAAGGCCGCGCGCGTTCGCTCACATTCAGCCGCATCACCCTCGCACGCATCCACGCCGATTGCGGAGACTTGGACGCCGCAATCGGCGTCGGAACAGAACTTCTGACCACCAGCCCGACCCTCGGGTCCGTCCGAGTCGTCCATCAGATGGATGGCCTCGGTGAACTCTTCGGGCGGTACCGCGAGTACGGCCCGGTGCGTGAATACCTGGCACGATTCGATGAGGCGCGCAGAGCCCGGCTGCTCCTGCTCGCCGACATCATCCCGTCGCCTCGGGGAGGTTCAACGTGAGACCCGCACCCACCGACACCGATGCCTGGCACGCCTACCTCGCCGAGGGCAATGCCCGGCAGGCTCGCAAGCGCGTCTCTGCGGACGTGATCCTGCGCGACCAGGCTGGTCGCATCCTGACCGTCAACCCGACCTACAAGGAGGGTTGGGACCTGCCCGGAGGGATGGCTGAGGCCAATGAGTCGCCGGACGAGGCCGCAGTGCGGGAACTGCGCGAGGAACTGGGCCTGGAGATCACGGTCCACCGCCTGCTGGTCGTGGACTGGGTTGCCCCGCACGGCCCGTGGGACGACCAGATCGCGTTCATCTTCGACGCGGGCACCCTCTCGTCCGACCTGGCCGCGCGGGTGCGGCCGCACGACGACGAACTGTCCGAGGCCGTCTTCCTGTCCGCGCCGGAGGCCGCCGACCGGCTGCGAACCCGCCAGCGGAACCGGCTGAACGCGGCTGTGAGAGCGATCGCGGATGGCGGCTCACGGTATCTGCGGGACGGGGTGGAGACGTGGTGATGGATCCGGGACAGGAGAAGGACGGCCATGGTTGAGAACGGCAGGCAAAGGGCGCGGCGGGTACCTCTTCGAGGCGGGGATGCTCAAGCGGGCGAAGCGGTCGGGCTGGTGGATCGCCGGGGTGAAGGATCCCGAGACCATCGCGGAGCACTCCTGTGGATCGACAGCAGTCTCGGCAGCCTCAAGACCGAGTCCGCCCGCCAACTCGCCGAGGCGGCACTGTCGATGACCTCGCTGGAGTGGCAGCAGGCCTACCTCGCGTAGCGTGCATCCCGAACTCATGCGCGAGCACTCGCCGCAGTGAATTCATGACTGTCCGTCAAATCCGCTGATCTGTCGGCGTAAACTGCAATGGCCACCGCCCAGTTGGGCGGTGGCCATTCCCGCGTACGCCCGTAAACTTGGCGGTTCCGGCGCACGCGCATAACACCTCGGCCAGTATGCCAGCCCGGACGCGCTCCGGCTCGCATATCGGCCACGAAAGGCCGAACGTGCCCGTCGCCGTCACCACCGAAGCCCTCGCCCTCTCCCGCCCCACCGGCACCCCGCCCGCCAACGAGTTCCGGGTCCGCATCGGGCAGTGGATGCAGAGCGTCCCGACCGGTGGGCCCTGGAAGTCCCTCGGGCCGTCCTTCGTCCTCTTCCTCATGCACGCCGCGCAGAAGGCCGACGCGGACGGGACCAACCTCCACTGCCCGCCGTCCAACCTCTGGTTCTCCCGGGCCTGCCGGGTCTCCAAGGACTCCGTCCCCGGCTTCTACCGGGCCGCCGAGGCGGCCGGGGTCATGGCCCTCGTCCACGGCCCCTCCGGCACCCGGGTTCGCGGCTACGCCGTCACCGTGCCCCTGGGCGGCGTCCCCGACTGGGACGCCGCCCTCGCCGTCCTGCGCGCCGACGCCCGGCGCGTCAAGCAGGAGCAACTCCGCTGCGCCGCCGGTAAGTCCGCACGTGCGGAGTCGGTGAAGTCCGCACCTGCGGCGCTGCCGAGGCCGCGCTGCGGCGAACGGAAGTCCGCACGTGCGGAGCCGGACAAATCCGCACGTGCGGGCTCGTCGCTCCGCACGTGCGGACGCAACCAGGAAGTCCCTTACCAGGACAAGAAGATGGTTGCTGTTGTAGTGACGGGTACCACTCCGCGCGCGAGCGAACAGCCCGCACCGGCACCGCTGCCGCCGCCGCCCGACCCCACGGGCTGGGAGCGGATGACCGAGCACCTGCCGCCCGACCTCCAGGAGCCCGCCCGCGCCGTCCCGGAGGACGACCTGCTGCGCCGGTTCACCACCATGGCCGTCCGGGCGGGCTGGGCGTCCCCGGGTTGGCTGGCCGCCCGCCTGGCGTCCCACCGGCCCGAGAACACGCCCGGCGCCGACCCCGCGGACCGTCTCGCCGCCGCTCTGGTCGCCGTCCTGGGTGTCCTCTCGGACCGACACGCCCACCCGGGCCGGGGGCTCCTGCCCTCCTGCGCGTGAGCAGCAGTGCCGGCCAAGGGGGACGATCACCCTGTCGACCCGGCCGGATCGAACGCTCCTGGCATACTCGCAGTGCCGGCTGCGCGGCTTCCTCGCACGGGACAACGTGACTGCCCGGGCCCGGGAGGTGGACTGCTACCAGCTCTCAGCAGCCCGAAGGCCGAATCGGCAACTCGCCGCGGCCGCCGGCACACCCTCCGGAGAGGACGGCATGATGCTCGGAGGAGGCTGGCCGAGGCCTAAAGCCGGTGAGTGAGTGCGCCGGGGCGTGATAGACCAGATGGCACTATGAACATCACAGTCTTCTGCTCCGCGTACTCGCTCGACGACCGCTACACCGCCCCCGCCGCCGAGTTCGCGCGGCTCCTCGGCGAAGGTGGCCACACCCTGGTGTGGGGCGGGTCCAACGCCGGGCTGATGGGGCTGCTGGCCGACGAGGTGAAGGCGGCCGGCGGGAAGCTGGTCGGGGTGCTGGTCGAGATGCTCAAGCACAAGGGGTACGTCGGCGCCGACGAGCTCGTCATGACCCGTGACCTGGCCGAGCGGAAGGCGGAGCTGGCGGCCCGGGCGGACGCGATCGTCGTGCTCGTGGGCGGGCTGGGCACCCTCGACGAGGTGACCGAGGTGCTGGAGCTCAAGAAGCACGGCATGTTCGACAAGCCGGTGATCGTCCTGGACACCGAGGGCTTCTACGCGGGCCTGCGCACGCAGATGGAGCGGATGGACGTCGAGGGCTTCCTGCCCCGCCCGCTCGCCGAGCTGATCCGGTTCGCCGACACCCCGGCCGAGGTCTTCGCGCAGCTCAAGGCCTGAGAGGATCACCACCATGGCCACTCATCTGATCACCGGCGCCGGCTCCGGCATCGGCGCCGTCCTCGCCGAACGCCTCGCCGAGCGCGGGGACGACCTCTGGCTGCTGGCCCGCGACGCCCGCCGCGCCGCCGAGCTGCGCGAGCGCTTCCCCGGGGCGAAGACCCTGGTCGGGGACCTCGGCGACCCGGCCAAGCTCTCCTGGGCCTTCGGCCACCAGGCGCTGCCCGTCGAGCTGGACTCCGTGCTGCACGTCGCGGGCATGGTCGAGCTGGGCACGGTCGGCGACCTGTCGGTCAAGGCCTGGCAGGAGACGCTGAACGTCAACCTGGTCGCCCCCGCCGAGCTGACCCGGCTCCTGCTGCCCTCGCTGCGCCTGGTCAAGGGGCACGTGGTGTTCGTCAACTCCGGGGCCGGGCTCTCCGCCCATGCCGAGTGGTCGGCCTACGCGGCGAGCAAGCACGGCCTCAAGGCGCTGGCCGACGCGCTGCGCCAGGAGGAGCACCCGAACGGCGTCCGGGTCACCTCGGTCTACCCGGGCCGCACCGCCACCGCGATGCAGGCCAAGGTGCACCAGCAGGAGGGCAAGGCCTACGACGAGGACCGCTGGATCGCCCCCGAGTCGGTGGCCAAGGCGATCCTCGCCGCCCTCGACGCCTCCCGTGACGCGGAGCTCACCGACATCACCGTCCGCCCGGGGCGCTGAAACGCGCGCGGCGCCGCGCACTAGGCTCGGGCGGGTGAGCACCCCACAGCCCTTCCCCGACCTGCGCGGCGCCGCCACCGGCGTCGGTTCGCTGCCCGGCACCGACGCCCGGGAGGCCGCCAAGACCTCCACCGGGGCGTTGGAGCAGCTGCCGTTCCTGCCCGAACTGCCCGCCCGCGGGCCGGGTGCCGACATGATCGGCCGTGGCGCCGGCCTGCTGGTCGAGCTGTTCGCGCAGACCGAGCCGAGCGGCTGGCGCTTCGCCGACCGCCCCGGCCGGGACACCCGGCGCGCCCACTCCTGGCTGCGCGAGGACCTGGACGCGCTGGAGGAGTTCACCCAGGGCTACCAGGGCGCGCTCAAGCTGCAGGCCGTCGGGCCGTGGACGCTGGCCGCCTCGATCGAGCTCAAGTACGGCGAGAAGGCGCTCTCCGACCCCGGCGCCTGCCGGGACATCGCCGGTTCGCTCACCGAGGGCCTGCGCCGCCACCTCGCCGACGTCCGCAGTCGGGTCCCGGGCGCCCAACTGGTCCTCCAGCTCGACGAGCCCTCGCTGCCCGCCGTGCTGGCCGGTTCGGTGAAGACCGCCAGCGGCTTCCAGCGGCTGCGCTCGGTGGACCGGCAGGTCGCCGAGGAGGTGCTGCGCGAGGTCATCCGTGGCCTGGACGTGCCCGTCGTCGTGCACTGCTGCGCGCCGGACGTGCCGATCCCGCTGCTGCGCCGGGCCGGTGTGGCCGGGGTCTCGCTGGACTTCTCACTGCTGACCGAGCGGGACGACGACCTGGGCGAGGCGGTCGAGGCGGGCACGGCGATCCTCGCTGGTGTCGTGCCCTCCACTGACCAGGCGGTGTCCGACCCGGCCGGTAGTGTCCAGGGTGTCAGGACCTTGTGGCGCAGGCTCGGGTTCGCCCCGGAGCTGCTGGGCCGCCGCGTGCTGGTGACGCCGACCTGCGGGCTGGCCGGGGCGTCCCCGGCGTACGCGCGCAAGGCGCTGTCGCTTGCGGCGCGGGCGGCGCAGAGCCTGGTGGACAACCCGGAATGAGAACGTAGGAGGGCTTGCGGTGGTGGCTGTCGAGGGCTGGGAGGACGTCCCTGCGGAGGTGCGCAGGCGGCACGCCGAGCTGGTCGTGGAGATCACCGAGCACCGCGCCCGGTACTACGTGCAGGACGCCCCGGTCGTCAGCGACGCCGAGTTCGACGTCCTGATGCGCGAGCTGGAGGCGATCGAGGCCGCGCACCCGGCCCTGGTGACGCCGGACTCGCCGACGCAGGAGGTCGGCGGCGACGTCGCGGAGGGCTTCACCAAGGTCGAGCACCGCGAGCGGCTGCTCAGCCTCGACAACGCCATGGACGACGAGGAGCTGGCGGCCTGGGCGGACCGGGTCGCCCGCGAGCTGGACGGCATCGACTACCACTACCTGTGCGAGCTCAAGGTGGACGGCCTGGCCGTCAACCTCACCTACGAGCGCGGCCAGTTGGTCCTCGCCGCGACCCGGGGCACCGGCCGGGTCGGCGAGGACATCACCGCCAACGTCCGCACCATCAAGGAGATCCCGCAGCAGCTCACCGGCGACGACCTGCCCGAGCTGGTCGAGATCCGCGGCGAGGTCTACCTGCCGACGGAGGCCTTCGAGGAGCTGAACGCCTCGCTGGCGGCGGAGAACGAGCGCCGCCGGGCGGAGAACGAGGAGCGCGCGAAGGAGGGCAGGCGTCCGCAGGCGCTGGTCCACCTGTTCGCCAACCCCCGCAACGCCGCCGCCGGTTCGCTGCGCCAGAAGGACCCGCTGGTCACCGCGTCCCGTCCGCTGCACATGGTGGTGCACGGCATCGGCGCCCGGGTCGGCTTCGACATCGACTGCCAGTCGCACGCCTACGACCTGCTGCGCGCGTGGGGCCTGCCGACGGCCCGGCACAACAAGGTGGTCGGGACGCTCGACGAGGTGCGGGCGTTCATCGAGCACTTCGGCGAGCAGCGGCACTCGGTCGAGCACGAGATCGACGGCGTCGTGGTCAAGGTGGACGAGATCGCCCTGCAGGGGCGGCTCGGTTCCACCTCCAAGTCCCCGCGCTGGGCGATCGCCTGGAAGTACCCGCCGGAGGAGGTCACCGGCAAGCTGGCCGCGATCAAGGTCGGCATCGGCCGCACCGGCCGGGCCACCCCGTACGCGGTGCTGGCCGAGCCGGTGAAGGTGGCCGGCTCGATGGTGCAGTACGCGACGCTGCACAACCAGCAGGTCGTCAAGGCCAAGGGCGTGCTGCTCGGCGACACCATCGTGCTGCGCAAGGCCGGTGACGTCATCCCGGAGATCCTCGGCCCGGTGGAGAGCCTGCGGGACGGCACCGAGCAGGAGTTCGTGATGCCCTCGCACTGCCACGAGTGCGGGGCCGAGCTGCGCCCGATGTCCGAGGGGGACATCGATCTGCGCTGCCCCAACGCGCAGTTCTGCCCGGCGCAGATCCGCGAGCGGATCGCCTTCCTGGGCGGCCGTTCTTCGCTGGACATCGAGGGCCTGGGCTATGTCGCGGCGACCGCGCTGACCCAGCCGCTGGAGCCGGCAGAGGCGCCGGTGCGGGACGAGGGCGACATCTTCGGCCTGACGATGGAGCAGTTGCTGCCGATCGAGGTGCTGGTCCGCGACCAGAAGACGGGCATGCCCAAGCTGGACGACCGCACCGGCGAGGAGAAGAAGGCCACCTTCTTCGCGAACCAGAAGGGCGAGCCCAAGAAGACGGCGGGCGTGCTGCTGGAGAATCTGGAGAGGGTGAAGGAACGTCCGCTGTGGCGCTTCCTCAACGGCCTCTCGATCCGGCACGTCGGGCCGGTCGCGGCGCAGGAGCTGGCACGGGAGTTCCGGGACCTCGACCGGATCTTCTCGGCCACCGAGGAGGAGCTGGCCGCCGTCGAGGGGGTCGGGCCGATCATCGCCCGCTCCGTCGTCGAGTGGTACCAGGAGGAGTGGCACCGGGGGATCCTGGAGAAGTGGCGCGCGGCCGGCGTCCGCTTCACCGAGGAGCCCGCCGACGAGGAGGAGGCGGAGCGCCCGCTGGAGGGCCTGACCGTCGTGGTCACCGGCACCCTGGCCGGGCACACCCGGGACGGGGCCAAGGAGGCGCTGACCTCGCGCGGCGCGAAGGTGACCGGTTCGGTATCGAAGAAGACAGATTTTGTTGTGGCCGGTGACAACCCCGGGTCCAAGTACGACAAGGCCGTTCAGCTCGGACTGCCGGTCCTGGACGACGCCGGCTTCGCCGTGCTGCTCGCCGACGGAGCGGCCGCGGCCCGTGCCCACCTCGGCCTGCCCGAGGTCGGGGAGGCCCCCGCCGAGGCCGCTCCGGAGGCCGACCCGAGCGGAGCGTGACCGAGCCCGTCTTGTTATCGTCCTGATGCAACGTCACCGGGTGTCGCGCCGTGGAAGCGGGCATTGTGTCACTGTGCGACACCCGGGCGCGGTGGCGCGTTTCCGGTTGTCCGAAAGTCTGCCCACCGGGTGGACCCCGGCATACCCTGGAGCGCAACAGAGTGTCAGCAGGGGTGGGGGCACCGGCTGAGCCGGTGCTCCGCGGGGTCGCTCCATGCCCGGCAGCTGTCGGTACCGGCACGGTGCCTCACCGTAAGGCGGCCTGACGGGGCGGGCCCGACGGAGGACAGGGCTTATGGATCGTACGACCGGCGGTGCGCCCACACGCCCGCCGCAGGGGGTGGCAGGTGCGGTCCTGCTGCTCGGCGTGCTGCTGGCCGGCGCCGCGCCGCTCATCCCGCTGGCCGTCCTGGTCTACCGGTACGAGCCCGAACTGCTGCCGCTGTTCGCGGTGCCGCTGGCGGTGCTGGTCGCCGCCTGGCGGATCGCCCGCGACCGCGCCCGTGACCAGCTGACCGACCCGCTGACGGATCTGCCCAACCGTCAGGCCCTGTTGATGGCCGCCCAGGAGGCGATCGCGGAGCGCGCGGAAGGTTACAGCGTCGGTCTCATCCTGCTCGATCTCGATCGCTTCCGATCGCTCAACGACACCCTCGGTCACACCGCCGGCGACCGGCTGCTGGTGCACATCGCCCGCCGGCTGCACCGCGCGCTGCGTTCCGGAGGCCCGGCCGGCAGCGCCACCCGGGAGTCCATCGACGACGTCTTCGCGGGCCTGCCCCGGAACTACCGGCGCGGCCGCCCGATGGTGGCCCGGATGGGCGGCGACGAGTTCGCCGTGCTGCTGCCCGGCATCAACTGCCCGGACAGCCTGGAGCGGGTCGCCAAGGCGCTGATCGCCGAACTCGCCGCGCCGATCCGGCTGGACGGGCTGCTGCTCGTGCTGGAGGCCAGCGCCGGCGTCTGCGTCTACCCGCAGCACGCCCAGGACGCCGAGGCGCTGCTGCGCCGCGCCGACGTGGCGATGGGCCACGCCCAGCGCGGTTGCAGCGGCGTCGCGCAGTACGACGAGACCCAGGACGCCGACACGCCGTACCGGATAGGGCTGCTCGGCGACCTGCGGCGGGCGCTGGAGACCGGCGAGGTGCAACTCCACTACCAGCCCAAGGTGGCCTTCGACGGCCGGGTGGTCGGCCTGGAGGCGCTGCTGCGCTGGGAGCGCCCCGGCCAGGGCCGGGTCTCGCCGGACGAGTTCGTCGGGCTCGCCGAGTCCAGCGGCCTGATGCCCCGGCTCACCGACTACGTGCTGGAGGCCGCCGTCGGGCAGCTCGCCTACTGGCGGGAACAGGGCCTCCAGGTGCAGGTCGCGGTCAACGTCTCCCCGCGCGACGTGCTCAACCCCGGCTTCGCCCAGCGCGTCGCCGGCCACCTCGTCCGCCACCAGGTGCCGGCCCACGCGCTCCAGCTGGAGATCACCGAACGGCTGCTGCTGGACGACTCCCGCCGGGCCGCCGACACCCTCGCCGAACTGCGCGGCTACGGCGTCGGGATGTCCCTGGACGACTTCGGCACCGGCCACTCCTCGCTGGTGCGGCTGCGCAGCCTGCCGGTCGGCGAGCTGAAGATCGACCGTTCCTTCGTCTCCCGGATGGTCGCCGACGACCACGACGCGGCGGTGGTGCGCTGCTCGGTGGAGCTCGCCCACTCGCTGGGCCTGACCGTGGTCGCCGAGGGCGTCGAGGACGACGAGACCTGGGAGCGGCTGCACTGCATGGGGGTGGACGCCGTCCAGGGCTGGCTGGTGTCGGCGGCGCTGCCGGCCGAGCAGGCCACCGCCTGGCTGCGGGTGCACCGCACCGGCGCCCCGCCGGTGGAGCGGCTGGTCCCCCCGCCGGGCCGGCTGCCGTCGGCCCTCCACGCGGTGCAGGGGGGCCAGGGCCTGCCGGTCCAGCCGGTGCTGCCGCAGGCCGTCCAGCCGGTGGTCCAGCAGGCCATCGCGCCGGTGCTGCCCCCGACCCTCCCGTCGGTGCTGCCCCCCGTGCTGCCCCCGACCCTCCCGCAGGCCGTGCAGGCCGTGCAGGCCGTTCAGACGGTCCAGGCCGTGCCCGCGCCCCAGCCCGTGTCGGCCGCGCAGATCGAGATCAAGGCGCCGGGCGCGCAGAGTTGGGCCCGCACCAGGCCGCAGTGACGGGCGCGCTCGCTCACTCGTTGGCCGGTGGCCGGGCCGGGCCCCATAGGATGGGGTCCAAAGACCACGAGGACGGAGCACCGGACCGGTTGCTCCTGCCCGGGCCCGGCACCGCCTGCGCGCGGCGCCGGGCCTCACCAGAACTCACCCTGAGGATCGCTGCATGCCTGGCATCACGCGCGAGGAGGTCGCCCACCTCGCCCGGCTGTCGCGTCTTGAGCTGAAGCCCGAAGAGCTGGACCACTTCGCCGAGCAGCTCGACGTGATCATCGGCGCGGTCGCCCGCGTTTCCGAGGTCGCCGGACAGGACGTCCCGCCGACCTCCCACCCGCTCCCGCTGACCAACGTGATGCGCGCGGACGAGGTGCGGCCGTCGCTCACCCCGGAGCAGGCGCTGTCCGGCGCCCCCGCCGCCGAGGAGCAGCGTTTCCGTGTGCCGCAGATCCTCGGGGAGGACTGACCGAGATGACCGAGTTGATCAAGTACACCGCCGCTGAGACGGCCTCCGCCATCGCCAGGGGCGAGGTGTCCGCCGTCGAGGTGGCGCAGGCGCACCTGGACCGCATCGGCGCCGTCGACAAGAAGGTCAACGCCTTCCTGCACGTCGACACCGAGGGCGCGCTGAACGCCGCCAGGGCCGTCGACGAGAAGCGCGCCAAGGGCGAGGAGCTGGGCCCGCTGGCCGGCGTCCCGCTCGCGCTGAAGGACGTCTTCACCACCAAGGGCGTGCCGACCACCTGCGGCTCCAAGATCCTCGAAGGCTGGATCCCGCCGTACGACGCCACGCTGACCACCCGTCTCAAGGACGCCGGCGTGGTCATCCTCGGCAAGACCAACATGGACGAGTTCGCGATGGGCTCCTCCACCGAGAACTCCGCCTACGGCACGACCGGCAACCCGTGGGACCTCTCCCGCATCCCCGGCGGCTCCGGCGGCGGTTCGGCCGCCGCGCTGGCCGCCTTCGAGGCCCCGCTGGCGATCGGCACCGACACCGGCGGCTCGATCCGCCAGCCCGGCGCCGTCACCGGCACCGTCGGCGTCAAGCCGACCTACGGCTCGGTCTCCCGCTACGGCCTGGTCGCCTTCTCGTCCTCGCTGGACCAGGGCGGCCCGTGCGCCCGCACCGTGCTGGACGCGGCGCTGCTGCACGAGGCCATCGCCGGGCACGACCCGCTGGACTCCACCTCGATCGACGCGCCCGTCCCGGCCGTGGTCGAGGCCGCCAAGCTGCGCGACGTGCGCGGCATGCGGATCGGCGTGGTCAAGGAGTTCGCCGGCGAGGGCTACCAGGCCGGCGTGATGGAGCGCTTCAACGAGTCGGTGGAGCTGCTGCGCGAGCTGGGCGCCGAGGTCGTCGAGGTCTCCTGCCCGTCCTTCACCCTGGCGCTGCCCGCGTACTACCTGATCGCGCCCAGCGAGGCCTCGTCCAACCTGGCCCGCTTCGACGCGATGCGCTACGGCCTGCGGGTCGGCGACGACGGCTCCCGCTCGGCCGAGGACGTCACCGCCCTGACCCGCGAGGCCGGCTTCGGCCCCGAGGTCAAGCGCCGCATCATCCTCGGCACCTACGCCCTCTCCTCGGGCTACTACGACGCCTACTACGGCTCGGCCCAGAAGGTCCGCACGCTCATCTCGCGCGACTTCGACGCCGCCTTCGCGGGCGTGGACGTGCTGGTCTCGCCGACCACGCCGACCACCGCCTTCCCGATCGGCGAGCGCGCCGACGACCCGATGGCGATGTACCTGGCCGACCTCTGCACGATTCCGTCGAACCTCGCGGGCAACGCGGCCATGTCGCTGCCCTGCGGTCTGGCCCCGGAGGACAATCTCCCGGTCGGCCTGCAGATCATCGCACCCGCGATGGCGGACGACCGCCTGTACCGGGTGGGCGGCGCCGTCGAGGCCGCACTCAACGACAAGTGGGGGCACACCCTGCTGGAGGAGGCACCGGCACTGTGAGCAGGATCGAGAAGGCCAAGGCCCCGTCGTCCCTCAAGGCACCGTCGTCCCTGAAGGGCTTCAAGCACAGCAAGCCGGGCCTGTGGCTGTCCATCGGCACCAGCGCCTTCGGCGCGGTCTCGGTCGTCAAGGACGTCCGGAAGGCCCGCGAGGAGAGCGACACCCTCAAGCTGGTCAACGCCCTGGTCGGCGCCGCCGCGCTGATCACCGGGACCGCCCTGCTGGTGCGCGAGCTGCGCCAGCTCGGCTCCGACGACGTCCTGCTGGGCTGAGCTGAGCGCCCCGGCCCGGCCCCGCGCGAGCGGCGGCCGGGCCCGTACCTCCCAAGTCTTTTAGTGAAGGGGACGCTGTGAGCGTCATGAACCTGGTCTCCTACGAGGACGCTCTCGCGTCGTACGACCCGGTGATGGGCCTTGAGGTCCACGTCGAGCTGGGCACCAAGACCAAGATGTTCTGCGGTTGCTCGACCGAACTGGGTGCCGAGCCGAACAGCCAGACCTGCCCGACCTGCCTGGGCCTGCCCGGCTCGCTGCCGGTGGTCAACGAGATCGGCGTGGAGTCGGCCGTCAAGATCGGCCTGGCGCTGAACTGCGAGATCGCCGAGTGGTGCCGGTTCGCGCGGAAGAACTACTTCTACCCGGACATGCCCAAGAACTTCCAGACCTCGCAGTACGACGAGCCGATCGCCTTCAACGGCTACCTCGACGTGCAGCTGGAGGACGGCTCGACCTTCCGCGTGGAGATCGAGCGCGCCCACATGGAGGAGGACACCGGCAAGTCCAGCCACGTCGGTGGCGCCACCGGCCGCATCCACGGGGCCACCCACTCGCTGCTCGACTACAACCGGGCCGGCATCCCGCTGATCGAGATCGTCACCAAGCCGATCGTCGGGGCCGGCGAGCGCGCCCCCGAGGTCGCCAAGGCGTACGTCGCCGAGCTGCGCGAGCTGATCAAGGCGCTGGGCGTCTCCGAGGCGCGGATGGACAAGGGCCAGATGCGCTGCGATGTCAACCTGTCGCTGCGCCCCAACGGCACCGAGACCTTCGGCACCCGTTCGGAGACCAAGAACGTCAACTCGCTGCGCAGCGTGGAGCGGGCCGCCCGGTTCGAGATCCAGCGGCACGCCACGGTGCTGACCGACGGCGGCACGATCATCCAGGAGACCCGGCACTTCCACGAGGAGGACGGCAGCACCACCTCGGGCCGGATCAAGGACAACGCCGAGGACTACCGCTACTTCCCCGAGCCGGACCTGGTGCCGATCGCCCCCGCCCGCGCCTGGGTCGAGGAGCTGCGCGCAGGCCTGCCCGAGCTGCCGCGGGTGCGCCGGGCCCGGCTGCAGGCCGAATGGGGCCTGTCCGACAAGGACATGCAGTCGGTGCTGAACGCCGGCGCCGTCGAGCCGATCCAGGAGACCATCGCCGCCGGCGCCCCGGCCGACCAGGCCCGCAAGTGGTGGATGGGCGAGCTGGCCCGCCGGGCCAACGAGACCGGCACCGAGCTGAGCGAGCAGCCGATCACCCCGGCGCAGGTCGCCCGGGTCACCGCGCTGGTCGCCGAGGGCAAGCTGAACGACAAGCTGGCCCGCCAGGTCATCGAGGCCGTGCTGGCCGGCGAGGGCGAGCCGGACGAGGTCGTCGAGAAGCGCGGCCTGGCCGTCGTCTCGGACGACTCCGCGCTCGGTGCGGCCGTCGATCAGGCCATCGCCGAGAACGAGGCGATCGCCGCCAAGATCCGTGACGGCAAGGTCGCCGCGGTCGGCGCGCTGGTCGGTGCGGTCATGAAGGCCACCCGCGGCCAGGCCGACGCGGCCCGCGTCAAGGACCTGATCCTGGAGCGGCTCGCCGTCGAGGGGCAGTAAGCACAACCCAGAGAATCTGGGCGTCTTTGCCTGAGGTCCTAAGGCGTCTAAGGCGTCTAAGGCACTCTAAGTAAGGCCTAAGGCCCGGTCTCACCTCTAAAACGAGGTAAGACCGGGCCTTGGTCGTTCCCGGGCCCCGATCTAAGGCATCCGGGGCCCGGAAGATCGGTAGGGCTTCCGATGCGGCACCCCCCGCTGGGAGAGGAAGCTCTTACTCGACAGCGAAACGCAGTGAAACCCACAGGGGGAACCGAAAGTGATCGAGTACGAGCTCATCCAGCAGCACGCCCACGAGCTGGCCGTCCGCGCCGAGCACGAGCGCCTGGTCCGGGAGGCCAAGGAGGGACGCCGCCTGCGGCAGCGTCCGGTGGCCGCCCGCTTCCAGCGGCGCCCCGCGCGCCAGCGCGAATGCTGACGGACCGGCACCACGACGGTGCCGAGGGAGTTTCGGAGGGGGAGGCGCAGCAGGGGAGCGCCTCCCCCTCCGGGCGTTCGCCAGGGGAGATAACCCCTCGGCCCGCCACCTCCGGCTATGGCATGCTCGCCTCCATGCAGCAGATATCGGTGAGTCCCGTCTTCGTCGGCCGCGGCAGCGAGATCACCGAACTGACCGACGCGCTGCGCCGGGCGGGCTCCGGCAGCCCGCAGGCCGTGCTGATCGGCGGCGAGGCGGGCGTCGGCAAGACCCGGCTGCTGGAGGAGTTCCTGCAGCGGGCCGCCGCCGGGGGAGCGGTCACCACGCTCGGCGGCTGCCTGGAGATCGGCGCCGAGGGCCTGCCGTACGCCCCGCTGGCCGCGGCGCTGCGCCGGCTGCACCGCTCGCTGGGCGCCGAGCTGGAGGCCGCGGCGGCCGGCAGCGAGGGGCACCTGGCCCGGCTGCTGCCCGAGTTCGGCGAGGCCGACGGCGAACCCAACGACGAGTACGGCCGGGCCCGGCTGTTCGAGCACACCGCGAGGCTGTTCGAGCGGCTCGGCGCGGAGCGTACCCTCGTGTTCGCCGTCGAGGACCTGCACTGGTCCGACCGCTCCACCCGCGAACTGCTCGCCTTCCTGGTCCGCACCCTGCACCGGTCCCGGGTGCTGCTGGTCGCCACCTACCGCTCCGACGACCTGCACCGCCGCCACCCGCTGCGCCCCTTCCTGGCCGAGCTCGAACGACTGCGCACCGTCCAGCGGCTGGAGCTGGAGCGGTTCGGCCGCGGCGAGGTCGCCGCCCAGCTGGCCGGCATCCTCGGCACCGCCGACCCCGACCGGAAGCTGGTGGACCGCATCCACCGCCGCTCCGAGGGGAATCCGTTCTTCGTCGAGGAGCTGGCCACCGCCTTCGAGGACGGCTGCGGCGCCGGGCTCACCGACTCGCTGCGCGACATCCTGCTGGTCCGGGTGGAGAGCCTGGACGAGGAGGCCCAGCGAGTGGTGCGGATCGCCGCCGAGGGGGGCTCGCACGTCGAGCACGCCCTGCTGGCGGCCGTCCTGCACGACGACGAGGAGGCGCTGATCGAGGCGCTGCGGGCGGCCGTCGGCGCCAACATCCTGCGCCCGGACGGCGAGGGCGAGGGCTACCGCTTCCGGCACGCGCTGGTCCGCGAGGCGGTCTCGGACGACCTGCTGCCCGGTGAACGGCACCGGATCAACCGCAAGTTCGCGCTCGCCGTGGAGGCGAAGCCGCAGCTGGTCTCCTGCGACGCCCTGCCCGCCCGGCTGGCCAACTACTGGTACCACGCGCACGACCCGGCCCGCGCCCTGCCGACCGCCCTGGACGCCGCCCGGGCGGCCCGCCGCCGCAACGCCTTCGCCGAGCAACTGGGCATGCTGGAACGGGCCCTGGAGCTGTGGGACATGGTCTCCGAGGAGGTGCTGGCGCACACCCTGCGCCCGTACGACTGGGCCGAGACCTATCCGCCCGGCTCCTGCGACCACAGCACCGCCGACGGGGACTGCGACCGGATCCAGCTGGTCGACGTGCTGGCCGAGGCGGTGGTCGCGGCCCGGCGCTGCGGCGACCGCGAGCGCGGCCTGAGCCTCGCCAGGCGGGGGCTGCGGCTGGTCGACGAGGCCGTGCACCCGGTGCGCGCGGCCTGGTTCCGGATCAACCGGGCCCGGATGCTGGGCAATCTGCGCCGCTCCGGTGACGACGAGGAGATCCTCCACGCGCACCGGCTGGTCGACCACCTGCCGCCGTCCGCCGTCCAGGCCGAGGTGTTCGCGCTCGGCGCCGGGGTGGCGATGCTCAAGAAGCCCGGCCCCGAGCACATCGAGCTGGCCGAGCGGGCGATCCGGATCGCCCAGGAGGTCGGCGCGCACTCCGTCGAGGTGCACGCCCGGATGACGCTCGGCGGCCTGCGCTACGACGTGCACGGCGACGCCGACGGCGGGCTGGCCGAACTGGCCGGGGCGGTCGAGGCAGCCCGCCGGCTGGGCGTGCCCGACCTGCTGCTGCGCGGCGTCAACAACCTGGCCAGCATGCAGCGCGGGGTGGGCCGGGCCGAGGAGGCGGTGGTGCTGGCCCGCGAGGGCCTGGTCTACGCGGACGGCAACGGCCTGCTGCGCAACATCGGCACCATCCTGACCGGCAACCTGGCCGAGGCGCTGACCGACCTGGGGCGGATCCGGGAGGCCGCCGAGGTGCTCGACGCCTGCGAGCTGACCAGCCTGACCGGCACCCACGCCGAGTTCCTGGACCGGATGCGCGGCGACCTCGCGCTGCTGCGCGGGGACCTGGCCGGCGCGGCGACCATGCTGGCGCAGGCCCGGTCGGCCAACCGGGTCGGCCAGCTCCAGCACAGCGTGCCGATCAGTCGGCTGGCGGTGCGGATCGCCGCGCTCGCCGGCCGGCCGATGGAGGCCCGGGAGGAACTGCTCGCCGCGCTGGCGGAGGAGGGGCGGCTCGGCCACGAGTCCGACGTGTACCCGCTGCTGGTCGAGGCCGCCACGGTGGAGGCGGACAGCCGGGGCCTGCCGGAGGCCGCGGCGGGCCGGACCGAGGCGCTGGCCGCGATCGCCGCGCGGGCGGCCCGGCTGCGGCCGCGGGCGCCGGTGCACCACGGCTGGGCCCGGCTGCTGGAGGGCGAACTGGCCCGCGCCGAGGCCGCCGACACCCCGGAGCAGTGGGCCGCCGCGGTCGCCGCGCTGCGCCCGACCGGGCTGCCGTACCCGCTGGCGGTCGCCCTGCTGCGGGCCGGCGAGGCCGAGGTGCTGGCCGGGCGGCGCGAGGCCGGGGCCGAACTGCTGCGCGAGGCTCGGGAACTGGCCACCGTCCGGGGCGACCGTCCGCTGCTGGCGGAGGTCGCGGGCCTGGCCGACCGGGCCGGGCTGACGCTGACCCCGGTGGCGGCCGCGCGCCCGGCCGCCGGGCCGGCCGCGACCCCGCCCGTCGGGGAGTCCTTCGGCCTCACCCCCCGTGAGCGGGACGTGCTCCGGTTGCTGGCGCGCGGCTGGAGCAACCGGCAGATCGCGGAGGAGCTGTACATCTCTCCGAAGACCGCGAGCGTGCACGTTTCCAACATCCTGGGCAAGCTCGCGGTCACCGGTCGGGGTGAGGCGGCGGCGCTGGCGCACCGGTTGCGGCTGTTCCCGGACGATCCGGCTTAGGCCGGACAGGACCTGGGCCGTGTCCGGCCCGGGCCTCCCGATGACCCGTGCGCCCGGCGCCGGGCCCCCGACCGTCTCCGGTCCGGGTGGCCCGGGGCCGGGCGCCGTCGCGTGCTCCCGTGCGCGCCGCGTGAGCCCCCGGCCGCGCGCCGCCGCCAACCGGGCCGATCCGCCGGAATCGGGTGCATTTCCCCACCCCGTCGCCATTACT
Source organism: Kitasatospora sp. NPDC088861 (assembly GCF_044750105.1). Taxonomy (NCBI): domain Bacteria; kingdom Bacillati; phylum Actinomycetota; class Actinomycetes; order Kitasatosporales; family Streptomycetaceae; genus Kitasatospora; species Kitasatospora sp. NPDC088861. Next base: position 20,583 of record NZ_JBIVJF010000008.1, on the reverse strand, counting down.
CTAAGTTGAGTGCATGTGTCATTGAGTGACGGATTTGGTGTAGGGTCCCGATCGGGAACATCGGTGCGGTGTGGTGACCGGAAGGCCGCCCACCCCCTGGGCCTCCGTCCTGACGGGGCGCCAGGCCACCGCGTACGGCCAAGAGGCGCGCGGCCGGTGGCCCGTGGCCGGGGCGCCAGGCCCCGGGCCGGAGGGGGAGAGGCCGAGTGAGCTCCACCGATACGGTGCTGCCCGGGGCCGGACGGCCGGGCGTGCCACCCGCCGACGCGTCCGAGCCCGACGCGTCCACGCCCGGCGCAGCCGCAGCCGGCGCGTCCGCCCCCGGCCGGCGCGGCCCGCTGTGCCGGCTCCGGGAGAGCCGGACGCTGCCCGGCCTCGTCCTCGGCGCGCTCTGCCTGGCCTACGCCCTGGGTGCCGCCACCGGCTGGGGCTCTTTCCAACTCTCCATCTTCATGGGCGACTTCGGCCTGGCCGCGGCGGCGCTCGCGGCCGCGCTGTCCTGCCTGGTGTACGGCTGCACGGCCGGCGGGCGCGCCCGCCCGGCCTGGCTGCTGTTCGGCCTCTCCTCGCTCATGGTGGCCTGCGGCAACGGCACCTGGGGCTGGTACGAACTGGTCGCCCGCAGCCCGCTGCCGCAGGACTCGCTCGCCGAGTACGCCTTCCTGCTGTTCTCCCCGCTCGCCATCACCGGTGTGCTGGTGCTCGCCCAGCGCCCGCGCTCGGCCGCCGGCTGGCTCTGCCTGCTGCTCGACGGCTGGCTGATCGCCGGCTCGCTGTTCACCCTCAGCTGGAGCCTGGCGCTCGGCCGGATCGCCGCCGGCGAGGCCGGCTCGCCGCTGCGGCTGGCCCTCAACCTGGCCTACCCGGTCCTGGACATCCTGCTGGTCAGCCTGGTCGTCGGGCTGCGCTTCGGCGGCCGGGACGGCAACCGGGCGGCCGTGCACACCGCGATGGTGGCGCTGGCCGTCACCGTCCTGTGCGACGCCCTGTTCACCTCCCCGGAGCTGCGCAGCAGCTACCGCTCGGGCGAACTGCTGGACGCCGGCTGGTTCTCCGGCAGCCTGCTGCTGGCCTGGGCGCCGTGGTCGCCGCGCTGGCGCCGCCCGCTGCGCGAGCACCCCTCGGCCGGAGGCCTGCCGCGCCGCCGGGTGGCCACCACCTTCAGCGCGCTCACCCCGTACGCGGCCGCCGCGGTGTGCACCGCCGGGATCCTCTACAACGCCCTCGGCGGGCGGGAGTTGGACCGGGTGGTGGCCGCGGCGGCCTGCACCGTCGGCCTGGCGCTCATCCTGCGCCAGGGCGTGATGCTGCTCGACAACCTCTCGCTCGCCCAGGAACTCGCCCACAAGGAGGCGCACTTCCGCTCCCTGGTGCAGGGCTCCAGCGACGTCATCATGATCGCCGGTGCCAACGGCGTGCTCTCCTACGTCTCCCCGGCCGCGCTCGGCGTCTACGGGCGGGACCCGGAGGAACTGGTCGGCGGCAACCTGCTGGACCTGGTCCACCCGGAGGACGTGGACCGGGTGCTCGCCGAGGTCCGCCGCTACCTGGCGAGGGTCCGGCTCACCGCCCACCGCTCCCCGGGCACCGCCGAGCCGTCCGCCCGGGTGGAGTGCCGGATCAGCTCCGGCGGCGGCGAGTGGCTGCACGTCGAGTCGACGGTCAGCCGGCACCGCGACGGCCTCATCCTCAACAGCCGGGACGTGACCGAACGCGTGATACTCCAGGCCCAGTTGCAGCACAACGCCTTCCACGACCCGCTCACCGACCTGCCCAACCGGGCGCTGTTCGCCCAGCGGCTGCGGGCCGCCCTCGGCGCCCGCGGCCAGCAGGGCGAGGGCGGCGCCGGGGTCGCGGTGCTCTTCCTCGACCTGGACGGCTTCAAGGCGGTCAACGACACGGCCGGCCACCAGGTGGGCGACGAACTGCTGGTGCAGGCGGCCCGCCGGCTCCAGGGGGCCGTCCGCTGCGGGGACACCGTCGCCCGGTTCGGCGGCGACGAGTTCGCCGCGCTGGTCTGCGGCCCGCTCGGCCGGCTCCAGGTCCAGGAGCTCGCCGAGCGGCTGCGGGTCGCGCTCTCCGAGCCGTACTGGATCGGCGGCGCCGAACTCGGTGTCGCCGCCAGCATCGGCATCGCCTTCGGCACCCCCGAACGCGGCCCGGCCGCCGACCCGAGGGCGGCCACCGACGAGCTGATGCGCAACGCCGACCTCGCGATGTACCGGGCCAAGTCCGAGGGCAAGGGCCGGGTGGTGCTCTACAACCCCGCGATGCGGGCCGATCTGGAGCGCCGCACCGAACTGGAGGAGCGGCTGCGGGCCGCCGTCCGCGAGGGCGGCTTCACCCTGCTTCACCAGCCCGTGGTGGACCTCGCCAGCGGCGCGGTGACCGGCGTCGAGGCGCAGGCCCGCTGGCGCTCGGCGGGCGGCCTGCTGCTCACCCCGGCCGAGTTCCTGCGCTCGGCCGACCACGGCGACGCGGCCACCCGGTTCTCCCGCTGGCTGGTCCAGGAGGCGGTGACGGCCGCGGCCAACCGGCGCGGCCAGTCCGGCCGCGGCCGCAGCGGCCCCGCGCCCGTCCCGGTCGCGGTCCGGCTCTCCACCGAGCGGCTGTGCTCGCCCGGTCTGTACGAGACGGTGGCCGCGGCGCTGCGCGACAGCCGACTGCCGGCCGGCGAGCTGGTGATCGAGGTGGCCCGGATGGGCCCGGACTCGCTCGCCGACGAACTCGGCCGCCGGCTGGCCGCGTTGCGCCGGCTCGGGGTGACCACCGTGCTGGCCGGCTACGGCGCCGGCAGCGGCTCGCTCGGCGAGCTGGCCCGGCTGCCCCTGGACGGCCTCAAGCTGGACCGCACACTGGTGCAGGACCTCGGGGAGTCCGCGCTCAGCCGCACGCTCGCCGGGCACGCCCTGCGGCTCGGCCACGACCTCGGTCTGGTCACCGGCGCCGAGGGGGTGGACCTGCCCCGCCAGGTCGCCGCGCTCCAGGAGCTGGGCTGCCGGCAGGGCCAGGGTTCGGCCTTCGCGCCGCCGCTGGACGAGACCCGGCTGCGCCGGGCGCTGGTGCGCCGGGGCTACCCGCTGCCCAGGCCGCTCGGCTCGGTCTCGGCCCGGCGCGCGTACCTGGCCGCGGAGGCCCGGACGGGTGGCCGCGGGGAGGGCGGCGGGGGGCGTGTCGTGCATCACCACGGTGCCCCCGACCTGCCCGAACGCCGCGCGGTGACCGGTCCAGGGCCGGGTCCGCATGGCGAGACGGTCATCCCACCTGCTTGACACGCGCCCCCGGACAGGAGGAGGGTCGTTGCCATGCGCACCCGAATTCTCGTACTTGGCGGGCGCGTCGGCTGAGCGGGCTCACACGCCCCGCTTGTGACAGACCGACGCGCCACCCCTCGCATGCCCTTGGCACGAGGGGTTTTTTGTTGCACTGACGCTGTTCCACCACCGCAAGACCCCTGGCTCCGACCGCCCGATCCGCCCCGATTCCCGGGGAGGAAGCGGGACGATTGGGGCAGAGCCGGCGATCGGCCCGCAACCGGGACCCCACCCTCGCACCACCGGGGCCCGCAACCACCGGGCCGGCACATTCCGAGAAGAGACAGGCAGATGACTGAGCACGCCGCATCCCCCCGCCGCGGGGACACCACGGCCGCCCACGCTCCCGCTCCCCAGCACGTCGTCGAAACCATGACCGGCGCCCAGTCGCTCATCCGCTCGCTGGAGGCCGTGGGCGCGGACACCGTCTTCGGCATCCCGGGCGGGGCCATCCTTCCCGCGTACGACCCGCTGATGGACTCGGCCAAGGTGCGCCACATCCTGGTCCGGCACGAGCAGGGCGCCGGCCACGCCGCCACCGGCTACGCCCAGGCCACCGGCCGGGTCGGGGTCTGCATGGCCACCTCCGGCCCGGGCGCGACCAACCTGGTGACCCCGATCGCCGACGCCTACATGGACTCCGTGCCGATGGTCGCGATCACCGGCCAGGTCTCCTCCAAGGCGATCGGCACCGACGCCTTCCAGGAGGCGGACATCTGCGGCATCACGATGCCGATCACCAAGCACAACTACCTGGTCACCGACCCCTCCGAGATCCCCCGGGTGATCGCCGAGGCGTTCCACATCGCCGCCACCGGCCGCCCCGGCCCCGTCCTCGTCGACATCGCCAAGGACGCGCTCCAGGCCACCACCACGTTCCGCTGGCCGGTCGAGCTCTCGCTGCCCGGCTACCGGCCGGTCACCAAGCCGCACGCCAAGCAGATCCGCGAGGCCGCGAAGATGCTGGTGGGCGCCAAGCGCCCGGTGCTGTACGTCGGCGGCGGCGTGATCAAGGCGCAGGCCACCGCCGAGCTGCGGATCCTCGCCGAGCTGACCGGCGCCCCCGTGGTCACCACCCTGATGGCGCTCGGTGCCTTCCCCGACAGCCACCCGCAGCACCTGGGCATGCCCGGCATGCACGGTTCCGTCCCGGCCGTCACCGCACTCCAGAAGACCGACCTGCTCTTCACCCTCGGCGCCCGCTTCGACGACCGCGTCACCGGCAAGCTGGACAGCTTCGCCCCGCACGCCAAGGTCGTCCACGCGGACATCGACCCGGCCGAGATCGGCAAGAACCGCCCCGCCGACGTGCCGATCGTCGGCGACGCCCGCGAGGTGCTGGCCGATCTGATCGTGGCCGTCCAGGCCGAGTTCGACGCCGGGCACAAGGGCGACTACTCGCAGTGGTGGGAGAAGCTCGACGAGTGGAAGAAGACCTACCCGCTGGGCTACGAACCGGCCCCGGCCGGCCGGCTCTCCCCGCAGCAGGTCATCGAACGGATCGGCCGACTGGTCGGCCCGGAGGCGATCTACGCCGCCGGCGTCGGCCAGCACCAGATGTGGAGTTCGCAGTTCATCCGGTTCGAGAAGCCGGGCACCTGGCTCAACTCGGGCGGCGCGGGCACCATGGGCTACGCCGTCCCGGCCGCGATGGGCGCCAAGGCCGGCCGACCGGACACCCCGGTCTGGGCGATCGACGGCGACGGCTGCTTCCAGATGACCAACCAGGAACTGGCCACCTGCGCCCTGAACGACATCCCGATCAAGGTCGCGGTCATCAACAACGGCTCGCTCGGCATGGTCCGCCAGTGGCAGACGCTGTTCTACAACCAGCGCTACTCCAACACCGTGCTGCACGCCGGCCCCGACCACGACGGCATCGCGCCGCCGGCCCAGGGCACCCGGATCCCCGACTTCGTGCTCCTGGCCGAGGCGATGGGCTGCGTCGGCCTGCGCTGCGAGCGCCCCGAGGACCTGGACGCCGTCATCAAGCAGGCCATGGAGATCAACGACCGCCCGGTCGTCATCGACTTCATCGTCCACCAGGACGCCATGGTCTGGCCGATGGTCGCGGCCGGTACCAGCAACGACGAGATCCAGTTCGCCAAGGGCATCCGCCCCGACTTCGGCGACGACCTCGACTAACGCCCCCCTTCAACTCCAGAGCGCCTGAGGAACCCCATGTCCAAGCACACCCTCTCCGTCCTGGTCGAGAACAAGCCCGGCGTGCTCGCCCGCATCGCCGCCCTGTTCTCCCGTCGGGGCTTCAACATCGACTCCCTCGCCGTCGGCCCGACCGAGCATCCGGACGTGTCCCGGATGACCATCGTGGTCAACGTCGAGGACCTCCCGCTGGAACAGGTCACCAAGCAGCTCAACAAGCTCGTGAACGTGATAAAGATCGTCGAACTCGACCAATCCGCTGCGATCCAGCGGGAACTGGTCCTGGTGAAGGTCCGCGCCGACAACGAGACCCGGTCGCAGATCGTCGAGATCGTCCAGCTGTTCCGTGCCAAGACCGTCGACGTGTCCCCGGACGCGGTGACCATCGAGGCCACCGGAAGCTCGGACAAGCTGGAGGCCATGCTCCGGATGCTGGAGCCTTACGGCATCAAGGAGTTGGTCCAGTCCGGCCTGGTCGCCATCGGGCGCGGCGCCCGTTCGATCACGGACCGCTCGTTGCGCGCCCTCGACCGCAGCGCCTGAGCACCCCCGAGACGCCGACCGTCTCACACCCTGAAGCACCGCCCCACACCCCCGCCGGTACGCCTACCGTAGAGAGCGCGTACCCGGCAACCATCACGCAAGGAGATGTGCCCCCGTGGCCGAGCTGTTCTACGAAGACGACGCCGACCTGTCCATCATCCAGGGCCGCAAGGTCGCGGTCATCGGCTACGGCAGCCAGGGCCACGCCCACGCGCTGTCCCTGCGCGACTCCGGCGCCGACGTCCGGGTCGGCCTGAAGCCGGAGTCCAAGTCCCGTGCCAAGGCGGAGGAGGCCGGCCTGCGCGTCGTCACCCCGGCCGAGGCCGCGGCCGAGGCCGACGTCATCATGATCCTGGTGCCGGACCCGATCCAGGCCGACGTCTACGAGGCCGACATCGCCCCGCACCTGAAGGCCGGCGACGCCCTGTTCTTCGGCCACGGCCTGAACATCCGCTTCGGCTTCATCAAGCCCCCGGCGGACGTCGACGTCTGCATGGTCGCCCCGAAGGGCCCGGGCCACCTGGTCCGCCGCCAGTACGAGGAGGGCCGCGGCGTCCCCGCGATCGTCGCCGTCGAGCAGGACGCCTCCGGCAAGGCCTTCGACCTGGCGCTGTCCTACGCCAAGGGCCTGGGCGCCACCAAGGCCGGCGTCATCAAGACCACCTTCACCGAGGAGACCGAGACCGACCTGTTCGGTGAGCAGGCCGTCCTCTGCGGTGGCACCGCCGCCCTGGTGAAGGCCGGTTTCGAGACCCTGGTCGAGGCCGGTTACCAGCCGGAGATCGCCTACTTCGAGTGCCTGCACGAGCTGAAGCTCATCGTCGACCTGATGTACGAGGGCGGCCTGGAGAAGATGCGCTGGTCGGTCTCCGAGACCGCCGAGTGGGGCGACTACGTCACCGGCCCGCGGATCATCACCGACGCCACCAAGGCCGAGATGCGGAAGGTCCTCGCCGAGATCCAGGACGGCACCTTCGCCAACACCTGGATCGCCGAGTACAAGGCCGGTCTGCCCAAGTACAACGAGTACAAGAAGGCCGACGAGGACCACCTGCTGGAGACCACCGGCAAGAAGCTGCGCTCGCTGATGAGCTGGGTCGACGACAAGGCCTGAACCGGCCTCGGGCTCTGCCCGATTTTGTAACTTCCTTGTACAAGTAGGCTGCTCTCGTCCGGGTGATTTCGCCGGACGGGAGCAGCCTGGTACCCAGCCCGTCGATACACTCCGAGTGCGCGTCAGGCCCACAGCGTCGTGCGTCTACCTACGCGGCATGCCACCTTCCCCCCGCCGTCCACGCCACCCACGTGCCGGGGAGAACCGCAGAGTTAAGGACACACTGTCGTGAGCACTGTGACATCCAAAACCGCCGTCGTCCTGATCGCCGAAGAGCTGTCGCCCGCCACCGTCGACGCCCTCGGCCCCGACTTCGAGATCCGCCACTGCAACGGCGCCGACCGCACCGAGCTGCTCGGCGCGATCGCCGACGTCGACGCGATCCTGATCCGCTCCGCCACCAAGGTCGACGCGGAGGCGCTGGCCGTCGCCCGCAAGCTCAAGGTGGTCGCCCGGGCCGGGGTCGGCCTGGACAACGTGGACGTCGCCGCCGCCACCAAGGCCGGCGTGATGGTCGTGAACGCGCCGACCTCCAACATCGTCACCGCCGCCGAACTCGCCTGCGGCCTGCTGATCTCCGTCGCCCGCAACATCGCGCCGGCCAACGCCGCGCTCAAGCAGGGCGAGTGGAAGCGCAACAAGTACACCGGCGTCGAGCTGAGCGAGAAGACCCTCGGCGTCGTCGGCCTCGGCCGGATCGGCGTCCTGGTCGCCCAGCGGATGTCCGCGTTCGGCATGAAGATCGTCGCGTACGACCCCTACATCCAGGCCGCCCGCGCCGCCCAGATGGGCGTCAAGCTGGTCACCCTGGAGGAGCTGCTGGAGGTCTCGGACTTCATCACCGTCCACCTCCCCAAGACCCCCGAGACCATCGGCCTGATCGGCGACGAGGCGCTGCACAAGGTCAAGCCGACCGTGCGCATCGTCAACGCCGCCCGCGGCGGCATCGTGGACGAGGAGGCGCTCGCCAACGCCCTGCGCGACGGCCGGGTGGCCGGCGCCGGCCTGGACGTGTACGCCAAGGAGCCGTGCACCGACTCCCCGCTGTTCGGCTTCGACAACGTGGTCGCCACCCCGCACCTGGGCGCCTCCACCGACGAGGCGCAGGAGAAGGCCGGCATCGCCGTCGCCAAGTCGGTGCGCCTGGCGCTGGCCGGCGAACTGGTGCCGGACGCCGTCAACGTCCAGGGCGGCGTGATCGCCGAGGACGTGCGCCCGGGCCTGCCGCTGGCCGAGAAGCTCGGCCGGATCTTCACCGCGCTGGCCGGCGAGGTCGCCGTCCGGCTCGACGTCGAGGTCCGCGGCGAGATCACCCAGCACGACGTGAAGGTGCTCGAACTGTCCGCGCTGAAGGGCGTGTTCGAGGACGTGGTGGCGGAGACGGTGTCCTACGTCAACGCCCCGCTGTTCGCCCAGGAGCGCGGCGTCGAGGTCCGCCTGACCACCTCCAGCGAGAGCGCCGAGCACCGCAACGTGATCACCGTCCGCGGCACGCTCGCGAACGGCGAGGAGATCGCCATCTCCGGCACCCTGGCCGGCCCGAAGCAGACCCAGAAGATCGTCGGCGTGGACGCCTTCGACGTGGACGTCGCGCTCACCGACCACATGGCCTTCTTCAAGTACGAGGACCGCCCCGGCGTGGTCGGCGTGCTCGGCCGCCACCTCGGCGACGCCGGCATCAACATCGCCGGCATGCAGGTCGCCCGCGACGGCGGCGGCGCGCTCGCCTCCATCACCGTGGACAGCCAGATCCCGCAGGACGTGCTGTCGGCGATCGCCGCCGAGATCGGCGCCCGCTTCGCCCGCTCGGTCGACCTGGGCGCCTGAGCCCGACGCCCCCCGGGGCCCGGACCGCCGTTCGCCGGCGGTCCGGGCCCCGCTGCGTTCCCCCGGGTGGCTCCCGTCTCAGATACTAGGAAATCCAAGTATTCGTGCAGACACGGCCCGGGCCCGGTCGTACCGTGGAAGGGCGATACGGCGTGCCGACCCTGTAGACAGGGCGTTCGGCCCGTGTCCGCGTGCGCCTTCACGGGCAGGCGATCCCTGCCCCCGCGCGTACCCCTCCCCCTCCCGCGCCCTTTTCGGGGCGCCGCTTCCAAGGAGCCCGGTATGCCCCTCACTGCCGACCGCCACGCCACCCCCACCCCCGCCGCCACCCCCGTCCGCGCCCCGCGCCGTCGCCGGGCCGCCGAACGGAACCCCTTCGCCGCCGCCGCCCTGCAGCGGGCGCTGGACCGCCGCGACAACGGCGGCTCGACCGGGCACCTCTGACGGGAACCGCTGGCGGGCGTCGTCGGCGGTCTGTCCGTCAGGTGTTGTCGGGCGGCGCCCCCGCGGCTTCGCCGGCCCGCCGCCGGCCCGGCCGTTCATCCGCCGAATAGGCCGCTCGGGCTGCCGTCAGGTCACCCGGTCGAGTGCAACCGGCGTCCGTCCGAGGGAAGTTGCTCGCGCTCGTCGGCGCGATCATCCTAATTTGGGGCCCCCGGAAGGGTGATCGACGTTCGCGCGGGCGGGCGTCAGCGACACGGTGTGCGGATCAGTCCCCCTGCCGGGGGAAGAGGGCCCAGTGCGTCTGCCATCCGTCCGCCGACCCATCACCCGGATCGGACTCACCCTGGCCCTGCTGGCCGGGAGCGCGGCGCTCGCCGCCACCCCGGCCTCCGGCGGGCCCCCGACGGAGCCGTCGAGGGCCGGCCGAACGGCCTCCGTCCTGCTCGAACTCGGCACCGAGCCGGCCGGGCCCGCCTGGCGGCGCGCCGCCGACGGGGCCCGGCGGGCCCAGCGCTCCCCGGAGGCCGCCCGCCGGGAGGCCTCGGACGCCGGCGCCGCCCAGCGGGCCAGGGCCGGCGAAGCCCTCGACCGGCTCGCCGCGGCCGTCCACCGGGCGGTGCCCACCGCCGGCGAGCTCTACCGCACCCGCACCCTGATCACCGGCCTCGCCGTCAACGCGCCCGCCGACCGGCTGCCCGCCCTGCGCGCGCTGCCCGGCGTCCGGGCCGTCCACCCGATCGTCCGCAAGCAGCGGGACAACGCCTACTCCGTCCCGCTGATCGGCGCCCCGCAGGTCTGGGCCGGTGCCACCGGCGACGGCAACACCGGCCAGGGGGTGCGGATCGGGATCATCGACAGCGGCATCGACTACACCCACGCCGACTTCGGTGGCCCCGGCACCGAGGCCGCCTTCCGCTCCGTCGAACGCGGCAAGCCCGCCCCGCCCGACCTGTTCCCCAACGCCAAGGTGATCGGCGGCAAGGACCTGGTCGGCGACGACTACGACCCCGACCCGTCCTCCCCGCACCACCAGCCCGTCCCGCACCCCAGCGACAATCCGATCGACTGCGACCGCAACGGGCACGGCACCCACGTCGCCGGCACCGCCGCCGGCTACGGCGTCACCGCCGACGGCCACCCGTACACCGGCCCCTACCGGCCCGGACTCGACCCCGCCGGGTTCAAGGTCGGCCCCGGCGCCGCCCCCGGCGCCCAGTTGTACGCGATCCGGGTCTTCGGCTGCGACGGCTCCACCGACCGGCTCGCCCAGGCCCTCGACCTCGCCGCCGACCCCAACGGCGACGGCGACCTCGGGGACCGCCTCGACGTCGTCAACCTCTCCCTCGGCAGCCGCTTCGGCAGCCCCGACGACACCGACGCCCTCGCCGTCGACCGGCTCGCCGCCCTCGGCACCGTCGTGGTCGCCGCCGCCGGCAACGACGGCGACGTCTACGGCATCGGCGGCAGCCCCGGCACCGCCGCCCGGGCCGTCACCGTCGCCGCCTCCGTCGACCAGCACAGCGACACCGACGGCCTCACCGTGCTCGCCCCCGCCGACCTGGCCGGTGTCGTCCCGGCCCACTGGAGCGAGCGCTACCAGGGCTGGTCCAGCGCCGACGTCAGCGGCCAACTCGCCCTGCCCGCCGATCAGTCCGACGGCTGCGCCGCCTACAGCGAAGCCGACCGGCAGCGGCTCGCCGGGAAGATCGCCGTCCTCACCTGGCGCACCCGCGACTCCGAACGGGCCTGCAACTCCGGCCCCCGCGCCGACCACGCCGCCGACGCCGGTGCGATCGGCGCCCTCTACGCCGCCGACACCGACCACCTCGCCGAGATCTCCGGCAACGACCGCATCCCGGCCGCCCTGCTCGCCCACGCCGACGGCGAACGGCTCCGGCAGGCCGCCGCGGCCGGGCCGGTCGAGGTCCGCCTCGCCGCCCCCGGCAACCCGCTGCACGGTTCCGTCTCCCAGAACCAGCCCGCCCGCACCGACACCCTCACCGACTTCTCCTCCCGCGGCATCGGCGTCCCCGGCATCGTCAAACCCGACCTCGCCGCCCCCGGCGAGACCATCTGGTCCGCCCTCGTCGGCAGCGGCAGCGGCGGCCAGCGCGAGGACGGCACCTCGATGGCCACCCCGCACATCACCGGCCTCGCCGCCCTCGTCCGCGCCGCCCACCGCGACTGGCCGGTCGAACAGCTCAAGGCCGCGCTCATGAACACCGCCGTCGACACCTGGCTCGGCGACGACCACGGCGGACCGGTCTACGGCCCCGAGCGCACCGGCGCCGGCCGCGCCCAGGTCGACCGGGCCGTCCACACCCCCGTCGTCGCCTACGCGGCCGGCGACGGAGCTGCCGAAGGCAGCGTCGGCGTCTCCTACGGGCCGGTCGAGATCGCCGGGCCGACCGCCCTCGGCCGCGACATCGAGGTGCGCAACCACGCGGACCGGCCGCTGAGCTACCGCACCGGCTACGCGGCGGCCACCGAACTGCCCGGCGCCACCTTCGAGGTGACGCCGGACCAGGTCGACGTCCCGGCCGGCGGCACCGCGCGGGTGCACGTCACCCTCGCCGTCCCCGGGGAACTGGGCCGGGCCCCCGACCCCACCATCGACACCGTGCAGGACGGCAAGGCCCGCAGCTACCGCGCCGAACTCTCCGGCCGCGTCCTGCTCACCCCCGTCACCGACCCGGCCCTGCCCCAACTGCGCGTCCCCGTCCTCGCCGCCCCGCGCCCGGCCACCGACCTCACCGCCACCGCCGCCGCCCGCACCACCCGGGACGGCACCGTCCTGATGCTCGGCGGCAGCGCCGCCCCCGGCAACCGGCCCGGACTCGTCACCGCCCTCACCCTCGGCGGCGAAGGCATCCGCTGGGCCGACTGCCCGCCCGACAGCGAAGCCGCCGTCGGGCCCGGGGCCGGCATCCGGCCCGACGACGGAGCCGAGCCGGCCGACCCCCCGCAGGACGTCTGCGTCCAGCAGCCCGGCGACCGGGCCGCCAACCTGCGGGTCGTCGGTGCCGCCACCAGCTCCGACCTGCTCTACGTGGGCGCCCAGCTCTGGGCCCCGGCCGCCACCCCGGTCGGGCTCTACGGCGTCCGGGTCTCCCTGGACACCGACGGCGACGGCGCCACCGACGTCATCCTCGAAGCCGACCGGCTGCGCGGCAGCGACGTCCTGGTCTCCCGCGCCCTCGACGCCCGAACCGGCGCCGAACTCGACGTCCAGCCGCTGAACGGCCACTGGGGCGATACCGACACCGCCCTGCTGGACGGTGACGCCCTCGTCCTCCCCGTCCGGCTGAGCGCGCTCCCGGGCGTCCGGGAAGGCCACAGCACCGTCCACTACGGCGTCTGGACCAGCACCGTCGCCCCCGGCACACCCGACCCGGCCGAGTCCTACTCCGCCATCGGCCTGCGCGGCACCCGCCCCGTCCTGGCCCTCGACGTCCTGCACCCCGCCGTCGACATCCGTGCCGGCCTCGGCGGCCCCGCGGCCCTCGCCACCCCGGTCCGGCCCGGCACCGTCCTCGACATCCACCGCACCCCCGGCGACACCTCCCGCCTGCTCCTGCTCCACCACCTCAACCCCGCCGCCCACCGGAGCCAGGTGATCACCCTCCCCTGACCGCACCTGCCCGAGGGGCGGCCCGCCGACCTGGCGGGCCGCCCCCGTGCGTTGTGCCGCGCCTCGGTGACGGGGCTCCGTGGTGCCGACGGCCGTCTGCCGTGCCCGGCAGGGTTCGTCCCGGTTGCTTCAGGCCTGGTCGCCTCAGCCCTGGTCAGTGGCCTGGGCGGCCCGGGCGGCGAGCCGACGGGTGCGGCGGGGTGCGCGGGCCGGGCGGCGGGAGAAACGGGTGAAGACGGCGACCAGGGCGAGGGCGGCGGCGGTGGCGGAGCTGACGGTGAGGCCCTCGGTGAGACCGGGCGGGCGGAAGGAGCAGGCGATGCGGTCGGCGCCGGCGCCGAGCGGGACGCCGATCATGCCCAGGACGGGCGTCGGCGGGACGTACCGGCCGCCGCCTGCCGCGCAGGTCCAGCCCTCGGCGGCCGGGACGGACAGCAGCGCGGTGCCGGTGGAGCCGGCCGGGAGGGTCGCGGCGAGGCTGTGCCCGCCGGCCGCCACGCCGGTCGCGCCGGTGGCGGTGAGACGGGCGACGGCGTCGTCCAGGGCGCCGGGCCGCAGGCAGCCGATCGGGCGGGCCGGGATCTGGCCGACCGTGTCGGAGCGCAGGGTCACCCGGACCGTCCCGTCGGCGGGGACCGGCCCTAGCCGGTGGATCGCGACGGCGGTGGTGGGCTGTTCGCCGTCGCTGCGGTAGGTGGTGCCGAGACCGCTGACCGTGCCCCGGTACCAGACGCCGTGGAAGTAGGCCGTGCCGCCGGGGGTGCAGGCCGCGGTGAGGACGGTGCCCTCGGCGCCGCCGGGCAGCGACCAGCCGCTGGTGCCGTGCAGGGTGGGCGCCGGGCCGCCGGCCGGGACGGGCAGCGGGGCCTCGTACACCCGGCTGCCGAGCAGTGACTCCTGCCGGGACCAGACCGAGGAGGTGTCCGGCCGGGCGCCGGGCGGCAGCACGGTGACCAGCGGCGGTGCGGCGGCCCGCCCGGGGGTGAAGCCGGCCGGGGGCGGCCCGTCGTCGAGGTGGGAGCGGACGGCGAACAGGGCCTGCCCGACCGGATCGGTGACGCTGGCGGTCTGCCGCCCGCCCGCCGTCCAGCCCGCGCCGAGGTCGTGCAGCAGCAGGGCGGCGACGGTCGGCAGGTAGCCGCTGAAGTAGCCGCCGCCCTGGCCGTCGAGCAGCAGCGGATCGTTGGTGGTGAAGGCGTGCGGGCCGGGGTCGCTGCGGCCCCGGGGCCACGCGGCGCCGTCGCGCACCGCCGCGTACCCGGCCCGGACGGCGCTGGCGGAGGCGGTGTCGGCCGGGGCGGCGGCGAGCGCCGCGTACCCGGACCAGACGGAGTTGCCGAGCACCGCGCCGGCCAGCACCCAGGTCGCCAGGGCGGTGGTCCGGCGGTCGGTGTGCCGGCGGTCGAGGGTCCAGAGCGCGGCGAGCAGGACGACCCCGCCGACGGCCAGCAGTGTCCAGGTGGAGGCGCGGACCGAGTGCCGGCCCGCCGCCAGCGCGGCGATCACCGCGACCACGGCGGCGCCGCCCAGCAGGGTGAGCCGGTCCGGCCGGTGCGCCAGCGACACCCAACCGGCCAGCACCAGCAGGCCGCTGAGCGCGAACGCGACCCGGTACGGCCCGCCGGCCGGGATCGCCAGACCGTGCCAGACCACCACGGTCGGGGTCCAGACGAAGCTGAGCACCACCAGCACCAGCGCCCCGCACCAGACCGCCCGCTCCCGCACCCGCACCCGCCGGTTGAACGGCAGCCCGCACACCAGCAGCAGCCCCAGCAGGCCGATCGCGACGTCCGGCAGCGGCCGCCCGCCGTGGGTGGCGGGCAGCAACTGCGCGAGGTGCCCGCCGAGCCCGGACGGGCCGAGCGGCTGCACCGGGGACTCCGGCTGGGCGCCGTGCGCGGCCCGGACGGCGACGAACAGCACGGGCGAGGCGAGCAGGACGCCGGTGGTGGCCATGGTGAAGGCCCGCCCGGCGACCCGGACCCGGTGGCGCAACGGCCGCGGGGTGGCGAACAGGCGGACGGCCAGCAGCAGCCCGGCCATCAGGGTGGCCAGCGCGGCGGTGTACAGGTTGCCGGCCCAGGCGAGGGTGACGCACAGCGAGCCGGCCACCCAGCGCCGCTCGCGCAGGCACCAGTCGGCGGCCAGGCCGAGCAGCGGCAGCGAGACCAGGCCCCAGAGCCACATCGGCGCCGCCCCGCCGACGTCGAGCACCCAGGCGCAGAGCCCGTACCCGACGGCGGCGAGCGCCCGCAGCCAGTGCGGGCCGGCGTGCAGCCGGCCGAGCAGGTGGGCCATCAGGGCGGTGCCGAGGCCGATGGTGGCGAGGGTGACCAGGAGGAGCGCGAACCGGCCCTGGTCGCGGGGGAGGAGGGCGGTCGCCCAGGAGAACGGGTTCATCAGGTAGGCGAAGAAGTCGGCGAGGAACGGGACGCCGTAGCCGCTGTTCCAGTTGAACAGGAGGTCCCCGGCGGCCCGCCCGTGCATCAGGTCCCACAGGTGGGCGTGGTACGGCAGGGCGGCCTCGCCCGCCCCCGTCGGCCACGCCCCGCGCAGCCCTACCGCGAGCGCGTACCCGCCCGCCGCCAGCCCGGCCGCGCTCCCGCAGACCAGCACCTCCCGCCGCCGCACGCCCATTGCTGCTCGACCCCGTTTCCGCGAGGGATTGCCGGACCCCGTCACCCTAAGCGCGCTCCCCGCGCGGATCAGGCCCCCCGCGCTCCCTCGTAGGGGTGATGAGGTGGCAGCCCGGCGGATCGGCCTGCGATGGTGCCCCCGTGGGAAGGGAACCCGACCTTGCGATGCCGGGGTGGCTGCGCCCTCCGGCTACCGGCTACACCGCGGACGACCTGGATCGGCTACGGGATCTCCCGCCCCACACCGAGCTGCTCCTCGGTGGCCTGGTCTTCTCCGCCCGTCAGACGACGTTCCATGCCCGGACGTCCGGATGGTGGACGCCGGGTGTCAGCCCCTGGGACACCGGAGTAGGGTCCGAGCATGTCTCGCACGATTCGTCTCGCAGTTGTCCCGGGTGACGGCATCGGCCAGGAAGTGGTGGCCGAAGGTCTCAAGGTCCTGGGTGCCGTGCTTCCCGCCGAGGTGAAGCTGGAGACCACCGAGTACGACCTCGGCGCCCGGCGCTACCACCGGACCGGGGAGACCCTGCCGGACAGCGTGCTGGCCGAGCTGAAGTCGCACGACGCGATCCTGCTGGGCGCCATCGGCGACCCGAGCGTGCCGTCGGGCGTGCTGGAGCGGGGGCTGCTGCTGAAGCTGCGGTTCGCCTTCGACCACCACATCAACCTGCGTCCGGGCCGCCTGTTCCCCGGGGTGAAGTCCCCGCTGGCCGGCACTGAGTCCGACGGCGCGTCTCCGACACGACGAGCCATCGACTTCGTGGTGGTCCGCGAGGGCACCGAGGGCCCGTACGTCGGCAACGGCGGCTCGCTGCGCACCGGGACGCCGCAGGAGGTGGCCACCGAGGTCAGCCTGAACACCGCGTTCGGCATCGAGCGCGTGGTGCGCGACGCCTACCGCCGGGCCCAGGCGCGTCCGCGCAAGAAGCTGACGCTGGTGCACAAGAACAACGTGCTGGTGCACGCCGGGCACCTGTGGTCGCGGATCTTCGCGGAGGTCGGCCGGGAGTTCCCGGAGGTCACCACCGACTACCTGCACGTCGACGCGGCGACGATCTTCTTCGTCACCCAGCCGGAGCGTTTCGACGTCATCGTCACCGACAACCTGTTCGGCGACATCCTGACCGACCTGGCCGCCGCCGTCACCGGCGGGATCGGCCTGGCCGCGAGCGGCAACATCAACCCGGGCGGCGAGTTCCCGTCGATGTTCGAGCCGGTGCACGGTTCGGCGCCGGACATCGCGGGCCAGGGCAAGGCCGACCCGACGGCCACCGTGCTGTCGGTCGCCATGCTGCTGGAGCACCTGGGCTTCGCCGCCGAGGCCGCCCGGGTGGAGGCCGCCGTCGCGGCGGACCTGGCCGAGCGCACCGGCACCCGCAGCACCTCCGAGGTCGGCGACGCGCTGGTCACCCGAGTAGCCGGCTGACGGGCCGGATCCGCTTGACGGACTCCGGCCCACGGGCCGGGGCCGACAACGGTCGCGGCCCGGCGGGCCGCACCACATAACCGCAGCTTGCAGCTCCCCAAGGAGCGGGCAGCTGTTCGGCACGGCCCTCTGGATGCGAGTATCGACAGTGGGTCGTGCCGTTGTGCGTTCGTTCCGGTGCTGGTTGGCCGCGGCGGGCACCCGGCGGTGGCGGCCCGGACCTACCCCACGGTGAAGGAAACAGCCATGAGCACGCCCACCCAGGCGCCCATCACGTTCGACCTCAAGCCTTCCGCCCACCCGCTGCCCACCGCGGAGCGCGAGGCCCGGCTGACCAACCCCGGCTTCGGCCGGGTCTTCACCGACCACATGGTCACCATCCGCTGGACCGAGGGCGTGGGCTGGCACGACGCCCAGCTGGCGCCGTACGCGCCGCTGGAGGTCGACCCGGCGAACATGACCCTGCACTACGGCCAGTCGATCTTCGAGGGCCTCAAGGCCTACCGCCAGGCCGACGGCTCCATCGCGAGCTTCCGCCCGGAGGCCAACGCGGCCCGCTTCCAGGCCTCGGCCCGCCGGCTGGCGATGCCGGAGCTGCCGGTGGAGACCTTCGTCGAGGCCGTCGAGCTGCTGGTCCAGCAGGACCAGGCGTGGGTGCCGAACGAGCCCGAGCAGAGCCTGTACCTGCGTCCGTTCATGTTCGCCACCGAGGTCGGTCTGGGTGTCCGCCCGGCGAACTCCTACCTGTTCATGATCATCGCCTCGCCGGCCGGCGCCTACTTCCCGGGCGGCGTCAAGCCGGTCTCGGTGTGGCTGTCCAAGGAGTACGTCCGGGCCGCGCCCGGCGGCACCGGCGCCGCCAAGTGCGCCGGCAACTACGCCGCTTCGCTGATCGCCCAGGCCCAGGCCGCCGAGAAGGGCTGCGACCAGGTCGTCTGGCTCGACGCCGCCGAGCACCGGTGGATCGAGGAGATGGGCGGCATGAACCTGTACTTCGTCTTCGGCGAGGGCAAGGACGCGAAGATCGTCACCCCCGAGCTGTCCGGCGCCCTGCTGCCCGGCATCACCCGCGACTCGCTGCTCCAGCTCGCCACCGACCTCGGCTACGCCGTCGAGGAGCGGAGGATCTCCACCGACGAGTGGCAGCAGGCCAACGCGGACGGCACCCTCACCGAGGTGTTCGCCTGCGGCACCGCCGCCGTCATCACCCCGGTCGGCTCGGTCAAGTCGGCCGCCGCCGACTGGACGGTCGGCACCGGCGAGCCCGGCCCGACCACGATGAAGCTGCGCCGGGCCCTGCTGGCCATCCAGGGCGGCCAGACCCCCGACACCCACGGCTGGCTGCACAAGATCGTCTGAGGCGGCACCCGCTCCGGCCTGGCCCGTTTCGCATCGCGAGACGGGCGGGCCGGATGCCGGGACGTGTGCCAGACTGCGAACGTGTCCTCGCTGTCGCTGATTATTAACAGCAGGCGCGCCGGTCCGCAGTGACCGCTCCCGCAGGACCCGATGCGGAGCGACCACCAGCGTCCAGACCCGCGCGCAGACCTCTCGCACCCGCGAGGGGTTTTTTCGTTTTTCGGGCATCGCCCCGATCAACACAGCCTCCGGACCGGCCGGGAGCCCCCACAAGGGGCTCGGGGACACCGGAGCCGCGCGCGGGATGCTGGACAGTGGAGCCGGGACTCGCAATCCGGCAGAGCAGTACGAACCTCCCCGAACGGAGAACCAGGGGTCATGACCGAGGTCAGCCGTACCGACGACAGTTTCCACGTGTTCGACACCACCCTGCGCGACGGCGCGCAGCGGGAGGGCATCAACCTGACGGTGGCGGACAAGCTGGCCATCGCGCGGTACCTGGACGAGTTCGGAGTGGGCTTCATCGAGGGCGGCTGGCCGGGGGCCAACCCGCGCGACACCGAGTTCTTCGCCCGGGCCGCCGCCGAACTGGACCTCCGGCACGCCCGGCTGGTCGCCTTCGGCGCCACCCGCCGGGCCGGCGGCAAGGCCGCGGAGGACCCGCAGCTGGCCGCGCTGGTCGCCTCGGGCGCCCCGGTCGTCACCCTCGTCGCCAAGGCGCACGACCGGCACGTGGAGCTGGCGCTGCGCACCACCCTGGACGAGAACCTGGAGATGGTCCGGGACAGCGTCGAGTTCCTGCGCGCGCAGGGGCGGCGGGTGTTCATCGACTGCGAGCACTTCTTCGACGGCTACCAGGCGAACCGCGAGTACGCGCTGGCCGTGGTCCGCACCGCGCACCAGGCAGGGGCGGACGTGGTGGTGCTGTGCGACACCAACGGCGGGATGCTGCCGGCCGGCGTGCGGGAGACCGTCGCCGACGTCCTCGCCGTCACCGGCGCCCGGTTGGGCATCCACGCCCAGGACGACACCGGCTGCGCGGTGGCCAACACGCTGGCCGCGGTGGACGCCGGCGCCACCCACGTCCAGTGCACCGCCAACGGCTACGGCGAGCGGGTCGGCAACGCCAACCTGTTCCCGGTGGTCGGCGCGCTGGAGATCAAGTACGACCGGCGGGTGCTCCCCGAGGGCCGGCTCGCCGAGATGACCAGGCTGTCGCACGCGATCGCCGAGGTGGTCAACCTGACCCCCTCCACCCACCAGCCGTACGTCGGCTACTCGGCCTTCGCGCACAAGGCGGGCCTGCACGCCTCCGCGATCAAGGTCGACCCGGACCTGTACCAGCACATCGACCCGGAGCGGGTCGGCAACACCATGCGGATGCTGGTCTCCGACATGGCGGGCCGCGCCTCGGTCGAGCTCAAGGGCAAGGAGCTCGGCTACGACCTGTCCACCGACCGGGACCTGGCCGGCCGGGTGGTGGCCAAGGTGAAGGAGCAGGAGAACCTCGGCTACACCTACGAGTCCGCCGACGCCTCCTTCGAGCTGCTGCTGCGCGACGAGGTGCGCGGCGGCCGGGACCGCTTCTACACCCTGGAGTCCTGGCGGACCATCAGCGAGCAGGGCCCGAACGGGTTCACCGGCAACGAGGCGACGGTGAAGCTGTGGGCGAAGGGGGAGCGCCGGATCGCCACCGGCGAGGGCAACGGCCCGGTGAACGCGCTGGACCAGGCGCTGCGCACCGCGCTGGAGGGGATCTACCCGCCGCTGGCCCGGTTCGAGCTGGTGGACTACAAGGTCCGCATCCTGGAGGGCCAGCACGGCACCGGCTCCAAGACCCGGGTGCTGATCGAGTCCACCGACGGCACGTCCACCTGGTCGACCGTCGGGGTGGCCGACAACGTGGTGGCCGCCTCCTGGCTGGCGCTGGAGGACGCCTACACCTACGGGCTGATCCGGGCCGGCCTGGAGCCCACCGAGTAGCTCACCGGGCAGCCCGCCGGGCGACTCGCCGTGGCCGCGGGGGGCCGGGCCCCCCCCCCCGGGGGGGGGGGGGGGGCGGGGGGGGGGCTGGGGGGGGGGGGGGGGGGGGGGGGGGGGGGGGGGGGGGGGGGGGGGGGGGGGGG
>NZ_JBIVJF010000007.1:66429-324866 GCF_044750105.1 Kitasatospora sp. NPDC088861 | reverse complement strand
GCACCGGGTGTTGCCCGGGGGGCCCACCCCCGGGGGGGGGGGGGGGGCGGCGGCGGGGGGGCCCCCCCCCCGCCCCCCGCCCCCCCCCCCCCCCCCCCGGGGGGGCGGGCCCCCGGGCCCCCCCCGCCCCTCGTCGTCATCGAAGCCCGGAACCCCGGAGCCCGTACGGAACTCGGAGCTCCGTACCGGGTCAGTCCTGCGGCGTGTAGTACGAGACCAGCGCGGCCGCGCCCGGCTCGACGCCCTTCCACGAGCCGCTGAAGCTGAGCACCGCGATCGCCGCCGTCGGGAAGCCGCCGAGCCGCAGCCGCTCCAGCGCGTCCCGGTCGCCCGCGTCCCCGGCCAGCACCTGGGTCAGGCCCAGCACGCCGGGGTTGTGCCCGACCAGCACCACGTCCGCGTACTCCTCCGGGGTCTCCTGGAGGACGGCGATGATCTCGCCGGGGCTGGCCTCGTAGATGCGGTCCTCGTACACGGTCTTGCGGGCCCGCTTCGGCAGCTCGTGCGCCGCCAGCTTCCACGTCTCGCGGGTGCGCAGCGCGGTGGAGCAGAGCACGTACTCGGGGTTGATGCCGGAGTCGACCAGCCAGCGGCCGGCGTCCGGGGCCTGGTGACGGCCCCGGTCGGCCAGCGGCCGCTCGTGGTCGTCCACGCCGTTGGGCCAGTCGGCCTTGGCATGGCGGAGAACGATGATCCTGCGGGACGTGTCGGCGCTCATACCCAGCAAGCTTGGCAGAAAAGCCGCTCCGGGGCGCGGTGCTCCCGGATGCCGCCACTCGCAGGGGTGGCGGGTGTCATCATCCGCCGTTCGTCCGGCCTTCCGATAAACGGGGGTGGCCGGTGAACGGCGGTGCTACGCGGGGGGGGGGATGGACCGGATCAGCCTATGGCGGCGGCGACGGAGGCGATGATCGCCACCAGCACCACGATGCCGGCGATCGCCAGGGCGATCTGGCCGAGCTGCTTGCGGCCGTCGGTCGGGTTGGGATCGAGAACGGGCATGTCCGGGATTCTTCCACCCCGAACACGCCCGTCGGTCACCGACCCCTCGGGGTTGGCCGTCCCTTGGTCAGGCCTTGACCTGCGCCACGGGGTGGACCGCTTCGTCCTCGATGTGCCGGGCCATCGCGGCCCGCAGGCCGAACAGCATCTGCGGCACCAGCAGCAGCGCCAGGAAGCCCAGCGGGCCGTACCACTCGCCGGTCATCTGGTAGATCCGGCCGATCAGGATCGGGCCGGGGATGGAGATCAGGTAGCCGACGCCCTGGGCGAAGGCGGAGAGCTGGGCGACCCCGCCGGCGGTGCGGGCACGCAGCCCGATCATCGTCAGCACCAGCGGGAAGGCGCAGTTGGACAGGCCCACCAGGACCGCCCAGAGCCACGACGCGCCGGCCGGGGCCAGCGCCAGCCCGGCGTACCCGGCGATGCCGCAGGCGGCCAGCACGACGACGAACAGCCGCTGGTCGCCGCGGCGGGCGGCCAGGTTGGGCAGCACGAAGGAGACCGGCACGCCGATCACCATGGTCACCGCGAGCAGCACCCCGGAGGTGCCCTTGTCGACGCCGGCGTCCTGGAAGATCTTCGGCAGCCAGCCCATCACCACGTAGGCGCCGGTGGCCTGGAGGCCGAAGAAGCAGGCCATCGCCCAGGCCGTCCGGCTGCGGGTGATCGGCAGCCTGGCGGCGGCCGCCCCGCCCGCGCGCTCGCCGCGCTCGCGCTTGGTCAGCAGCACCGGGAGCCAGAGCAGCAGGGCCAGCGCGGCGAGACCGGCCCAGACGCCCAGGCCGTAGCGCCAGTCGCCGCCGAGCGCGCTGGTCATCGGCACGGTGACGGCGGCGGCCAGCGCGGTGCCGGCCGACAGCGCCATCGAGTACAGGCCGATCATCGGACCGACCTTGTCCGGGAAGTAGCGCTTGATCACCACCGGGATCAGCACGTTGGAGACCGCCACACCGGCCAGCGCGAGCGCCGTCAGCAGCAGGAACACCGCGGTGCCGCCGGCGAAGGAGCGGGAGAGCACGCCCAGGGTGATCGCGCCCATGCCGGCGGTGATCACGGCGATCGGGCCGATCCGCCGGGCCATCGAGGGCGCGGCGAAGCCGAACAGGCCGAAGCAGAGCGACGGGACGGCGGTGAGCAGCCCGGCGAGCGTCGGGTTCATCCCGAGGTCGGCGCGGACCTGGTCGAGCAGCGGCCCGAGGCTGGTGACCACGGGGCGCAGGTTGAAGGCGGCGGCGGCGATCGCGATGGCGAACAGCCAGCCCAGGTACTTGCCGGAGGAGGGCGTGGAGGGCCGCTCGGTCTGCGGCCGGGCCTCGGTTCGTGGGGAGGCGGTGGTGTCTGCTGCGGGAGGCATGGGCACCATCATAGAATGATGGGATGAATTGGCGCACCTTCGAATTGGCATGATGTGCCGACCCGCTCCCCCACCGGACGCCGGCCCTCCCACCCGCCGGCCCCGTCCATCGAACCGTAGCCGCAAGGAGTACCCGTGGCGCTGTCCTCGCCGAGGCGCACCCCGCTGTCCGACCAGGTGATCGCGCAGCTGCGCGCCCAGATCACCTCCGGAGAGTGGCCCGTCGGCTCACGCATCCCCACCGAGGCCGCACTCGTCGAACAGCTCGGCGTCGCCCGCAACACCGTCCGCGAGGCCGTCCGCGCCCTCGCCCACAACGGGCTGCTCGACATCCGCCAGGGCTCCGGCACCTACGTGCTCGCCACCAGCGAGCTGGCCGGGGTCATGCACCGCCGCTTCGCCGACGCCGACCAGGCGCAGGTCGCCGAGCTGCGGGCCGCCCTGGAGACCTCTGCGGCCGGCCTCGCCGCGGCCCGCCGCACCGACCGCGACCTCGGCCTGCTGGACGCCGCGCTGGGCCGCCGCGAGAGCGCCTGGCACTCCGGCGACGCCGAGGACTTCATCCAGGCCGACGCCGCGTTCCACCAGGCCGTCGTCGCCGCCGCCCACAACGACGTGCTGGCCGCCGTCTACGCCGACCTCGGCGAGGTCACCCGCGCCCACCTGCGGCACGACGTCGGCCCCGAGCTGATCGCCGAGCGCTACATCGGCCACGCCACCATCCTCGACGCCATCCGGGCCGGCGACGCCCAGCGCGCCTCCGTCGAGGCCGGCCGCGCCATCGGCGCGTGCACCCCCGCCGACGCCTGAGGCACCCCCGAACGCCCTGGAACGTCCTGGAACGCCGCTGCCCGGCACCCCCCACGAGGGTGCCGGGCAGCGGTGTGCGGCGAAGCGGTCAGGCGCCGATGGCGTGCAGCCCGCCGTCGACGTGGATGATCTCGCCGGTGGTCTTCGGGAACCAGTCCGAGAGCAGCGCGACGATGCCGCGGCCGGCCGGCTCCGGGTCGGTCAGGTCCCACTTCAGCGGGGAACGGTGGTTCCAGGTGTCCGCGAGGTCGCCGAAGCCCGGGATGGACTTGGCGGCCATCGAGCCGAGCGGGCCGGCCGAGATCAGGTTGCAGCGGATGTCCCGCTCGCCCAGGTAGCGCGCCAGGTAGCGGTTGGTCGACTCCAGGGCGGCCTTGGCCGGGCCCATCCAGTCGTACTGCGGCCAGGCGAACTGCGCGTCGAAGGTGAGGCCGACGACCGAGCCGCCGTCCTGCATCAGCGGCAGCAGCGCCATGGTCAGCGACTTCAGCGAGAAGGCCGAGACGTTCATCGCGGTGGCCACGGACTCCCACGGGGTGTCCAGGAAGTTGCCGCCCAGGGCGTCCTGCGGGGCGAAGCCGATCGAGTGGACGATGCCGTCCAGGGTCGGCAGGTGCTCGCGGACCGTGTCGGCGATGCCCGCCAGCTCCTCCTCGCTGGAGACGTCCAGCGGCAGCACGGTGACCGGCTTCGGCAGCTTCTTGGCGATCCGCTCGGTCAGGCTCGGGCGCGGGAACGCGGTGAGGATGATCTCCGCACCCTGCTCCTGGGCCAGCTTGGCGGCGTGGAAGGCGATGGAGGACTCCATCAGCACACCCGTGATCAGGATGCGCTTGCCCTCAAGGATTCCAGTCATGCTCAGTGACCCATGCCCAATCCGCCGTCGACGGGAATGACGGCTCCGGTGATGTACGCGGCCTCGTCCGAACCGAGGAACCGCACGGTGGACGCGACCTCGGCGGGCGACGCGTAGCGGCCCAGCGGCACGCCCGAGACGATCTCCGCGCGGCGCTCGTCGCTGAGCACAGCGGTCATGTCGGTGTCGACGAAGCCGGGGGCGACCACGTTGACGGTGATGTTGCGCGGGCCCAGCTCACGCGCCAGCGACCGGGCGAAGCCGACCAGGCCCGCCTTGGACGCGGCGTAGTTCGACTGGCCCGGCGAACCGGACAGGCCCACCACGGACGAGATCAGCACGACGCGGCCCTTGCGGGCCCGCATCATCAGCTTCGAGGCGCGCTTGACCACCCGGAAGGCGCCGGTCAGGTTGGTGTCCAGGACGGAGGTGAAGTCCTCCTCGGACATGCGCAGCAGCAGGGTGTCGTTGGTGATGCCCGCGTTGGCGACCAGCACCTGGACCGCGCCGTGCTTCTCCTCGATCTCGGTGAAGGCGGCGTCGACCTGCGCGGCGTCCGTGATGTCGCAGCGCACCGCGAGGACGTCGTACTTCTCCAGGGCCTCGGGCACCTCGCCCGAGCGGCTGGTGATGGCGACCTTGTCACCCGCCTCGGCGAAGGCCTGGGCGATCGCGAGGCCGATGCCCCGGTTTCCTCCGGTGACGAGAACCGAGCGGCTCAACGATCCACCTCTCTCCGTGTGTGCGGACGTACGTCGGAACGCGTACGCAGTGTGACGCTATCGGGCGGTCGGCGGTGTCGGCGCATCGGGCTCCCACAGCGCCGCACCGGAGGAACTGTCGCAATCCGACAATCCGTACCCGCAGCGCCCCGCACCTGCTCAGCCGCCCTGACCGAACCACCGCCGGAGCCGAGCCGACGCCGCCGTACGGGAACAACACGGCCCCGCGCACCCGTTGCCCCCGTGGTGCGGGCCGACCCGGGACCGGCCGTACCGATCCCCGAAGGGTCCCGCGAGGAACGAAGGCAGGGCGCATGACCAAGGCACGGCCCAGGAGCACCCACCGAAACGGACGGCTGCTGGCCCTGACCGCCCTCGCGGCCGGCCTGGGAGCGGCCGCCTGGTCGCTGCGCGACCTGCCGGCGGCGTTCGGCCGACGGCCGGACGGCGAGCACGAGGAGCGGGTGCGCGACTCGCCGCAGTACCGCGACGGCGTCTTCCACAACGCCCCCTCCACCCTGGCCCGGGCCACCACCGCCCCGGACATCGACCGCGGCACCATCCGCCGGATGCTGTTCGACCGCGAGGGCCGCGTCCCCGCCCACCCCGTGCCGACCGTCCGCCCCGCCGGCGGCCCCGGCCCGGCCGCCGAGGGCGTGGCGATCACCTGGTACGGGCACGCCTCCGCGCTGGTGGAGATCGAGGGCTCCCGGGTGCTGCTCGACCCGATCTGGAGCGAGCGCTGCTCCCCCGCCGCGCACGTCGGCCCCAAGCGGCTGCACCCGGTGCCGGTGGAACTGGAGGAGCTGCCGCAGGTCGACGCCGTGCTGATCTCGCACGACCACTACGACCACCTGGACATGGCGACGGTCAAGCGCCTGGTGCGCAGCCAGTCCGCGCCGTTCGCGGTGCCGCTGGGCATCGGCGGCCACCTGCGCCGCTGGGGCGTCCCGGAGCACCGCATCATCGAACTGGACTGGGACGAGACCTGCACCCTCGGCGACCTGGTGCTCACCCTCACCTCGGCGCACCACTTCTCCGGCCGCGGCCTGACCCGCAACACCACCCTGTGGGGCTCCTGGGTGATCGCCGGCCCCGACCGCAAGGTCTTCTACACCGGTGACTCCGGCTACTTCGAGGGCTACGCCCGGATCGGCGACCGCCACGGCCCCTTCGACGCCGCGCTGGTGCAGATCGGCGCCTACGACGCCGCCTGGGCCGACATCCACATGACCCCCGAGGACGCCGTGCGCGCCCACCGCGACCTCCAGGCGGGCCTGCTGGTGCCGGTGCACTGGTGCACCTTCAACCTGGGCCTGCACCCGTGGGCCGAGCCGATCGAGCGACTGCTGGTCGAGGCCAAGGCGCAGGCCGTCCCGCTGGCCGTGCCGCGCCCCGGCGAGCGGGTCGACGTGGACAACCCGCCGGAGCTGGACGGCTGGTGGGAGATCGTCGGCTGACCGACCGGCCACCACGGCGGCGCACCGGCCGAAATGCGCTGGCCGAAACCCCCTGGACCGGCCATGATGCGGTGCGGGCGCCCCTGTGCGGCGCCGCACCGCCACCCTCCGCGACCAGGGAGCACGATTGCCTCCGATCCCTCCGGCCGACAGCGTCGGCGCCCCGCACGGGCGCGCCGTCGACCCGCTGTTCCTCGCCTTCCCGCTGCGCACCCTCGCCGACGCCGCCCTCACCCGGGCGCGCGAACTCGGCGCCGCCCACGCCGACTTCCGTCTGGAGCGGGTCCGCAGCGCCTCCTGGCGGCTGCGCGACGCCCGCCCGGCCGGCACCTCCGACAGCGTGCAACTCGGCTTCGCCGTCCGGGTGCTGCTGGACGGCGCCTGGGGCTTCGCCGCCGGGGTGGACCTCACCACCGACGCGGCGGCGCGGGTCGCCGAGCAGGCCGTCGCGGTGGCCCGCCTGTCCGGCGGGATCAGCCGGGCCGCCGGCTCCGCCGAGCGGGTCGAGCTGGCCGACGAGCCGGTGTACCGGGACGTCACCTGGGTCTCCTCGTACGAGGTGAACCCCTTCGAGGTGCCGGACGCGGAGAAGACCGCGCTGCTCGCCGAGTGGAGTTCGCGGCTGCTGGCCGCCGAGGGCGTCTCGCACGTCCAGGCGAGCCTGCTGACCGTCCAGGAGAACAAGTTCTACGCGGACACCGCGGGCACCGTCACCACCCAGCAGCGGATCCGGCTGCACCCCACGCTGGAGGCCACCTCGGTGGACGAGCGCACCGGGGCCTTCGACTCGATGCGCACGCTGGCCCCGCCGGTCGGGCGTGGCTTCGAGTACCTCACGGGGGTCCGGGGGCCGTCCCCCGACGGCCGGGGCCTGCCCGCAACGGGCTGGGACTGGGACGCCGAACTCGCCGAACTGCCCACCCTGCTGGCCGAGAAGATGAAGGCGCCGAGCGTCCGGGCCGGCCGCTACGACCTGGTCATCGACCCGTCCAACCTCTGGCTGACCATCCACGAGTCGATCGGCCACGCCACCGAGCTGGACCGCGCCCTCGGCTACGAGGCCGCCTACGCCGGCACCTCCTTCGCCACCTTCGACCAGCTCGGCTCGCTCAGGTACGGCTCCGAGCTGATGCACGTCACCGGCGACCGCACCGCCGAGCACGGCCTGTCCACGATCGGCTACGACGACGAGGGCGTCGCCACCCAGTCCTGGGACCTGGTCAAGGACGGCACCCTGGTCGGGTACCAACTCGACCGCGGCATGGCCGAGCTGAAGGGCTTCGAGCGTTCCAACGGCTGTGCCTTCGCGGACTCCCCGGCGCACGTGCCGGTGCAGCGGATGGCCAACGTCTCGCTCCAGCCCGCCGCCGACGGCCCGGACACCGAGGGCCTGTTCGCCGGGGTGGAGAACGGCCTGTACATCGTCGGCGACCGCTCCTGGTCGATCGACATGCAGCGCTACAACTTCCAGTTCACCGGCCAGCGCGCCTACGCCATCAGGAACGGCGAACTCGCCGGCCAGGTCAAGGACTTCGCCTACCAGGCGACCACCACCGACTTCTGGGGCTCGATGACGGCGGTCGGCGGCCCGCAGACCTACGTCCTCGGCGGCGCCTTCAACTGCGGCAAGGCGCAGCCCGGCCAGATCGCGGCGGTCAGCCACGGCTGCCCGTCGGCGCTGTTCCGCAACGTCAACGTGCTCAACACCCAGCAGGAGGCGGGTCACTGATGACCGCGATGCAGCCCCACGAACTGGTCGAGCTGGCACTCGGCCTCGCCCGCGCCGACGGCTGCGTGGTGATCGCCGACGAGGAGTCCACCGCCAACCTGCGCTGGGCCGGCAACTCGCTGACCACCAACGGCGTCACCCGCGGCCGCCGCCTCACCGTGATCGCCACCGTGGCCGGGGCCGACGGCACCGCCTCCGGCGTGGTCTCCCGCGAGGCCGTCACCCCGGACGAGGTGGAGGGCCTGGTCCGCGCCGCCGAGGAGGCCGCCCGCGCGGCCGGCCCGGCCGAGGACGCCCAGCCGCTGGTGGCCGACCGGCCGTCCTCCCCGGACTTCACCCGGCCGCCCGCCGAGACCTCGATCGCGGTGTTCGACGCCTTCGGCCCGGCCCTCGGCGAGGCCTTCGCCCGGGCCGCCGCGCAGGGCGAACTGCTGTACGGCTTCGCCCGGCACGAGGTGGTCAGCAGCTACCTGGGCACCTCCACCGGCCTGCGGCTGCGCCACGACCAGCCGACCGGCATGGTCGAGATCAACGCCAAGACCACCGACCTGTCCGGCTCCGCCTGGGCCGGCGCCGCCACCCGGGACTTCTCCGACGTGGACGTCACCGCCCTGCACACCGAGCTGACCAAGCGCCTCGGCTGGGGCGCCCGCAAGGTGGACCTGCCCGCCGGCCGGTACGAGACGCTGCTGCCGCCCTCGGCCGTCGCCGACCTGATGCTCTGCCTCGCCTGGTCCGCCGTCGGCCGCGACGCCCACGAGGGCCGCACCGTCTTCTCCAAGCCCGGCGGCGGCACCCGGATCGGCGACAAGCTCGCCGGGCTGCCGCTCACGCTGCGCACGGACCCGGCCGAACCCGGCCTGGAGTCGGCGCCGTTCGTCCTCGCGCACTCGACCGGCGGGGACATCTCGGTCTTCGACAACGGCCTGCCGATCGACGCCACCGAGTGGATCCGCGAGGGCGTGCTGACCGACCTGGTCACCAGTCGCCACTCCGCCGGCCTCACCGGCCTGCCGCTGCGCCCGTTCGGCGACAACCTGGTGCTGGAGACGGCCGAGCAGGACAGCGCGCCGACCTTGGACGAGATGATCGCCCGCACCGAGCGCGGCCTGCTGCTCACCTGCCTCTGGTACATCCGCGAGGTGGACCCGGCGACGATGCTGCTCACCGGCCTGACCCGGGACGGCGTCTACCTGGTCGAGAACGGCGAAGTCGTCGGCGCGGTCAACAACTTCCGGTTCAACGAGTCCCCGGTGGACCTGCTGGATCGGATCACCGAGGCGGGCCGCACCGAGCGCTGCCTGCCCCGCGAGTGGAGCGACTACTTCACCCGCACCGCGATGCCACCCGTGCGTGTCGCGGACTTCAACATGAGTTCGGTCAGCCAGGCCTCATAGCCACTGACCAACGGGGGGATACGAGAGACATGATGGACGAGAAGCGGCTGGTCAAGACGAGCAAGATGCTGTCGCGCATCCTGCGGCACGAGCCGGAGCGGGTGGGCGTCACGCTGGACGAGTCCGGCTGGATCCGGATCGACGTGCTCCTCACCGCCCTCGCGGCCAAGGGCAACCGGCTGACCAGGGCCGATCTGGACCACGTGGTGGCGACCAACAACAAGCGCCGCTTCGGCTACTCCGCGGACGGTCTCTCGATCCGCGCCAACCAGGGCCACACGGTGGCGGTCGACCTCGGCCTGGCCGCCACCGTGCCGCCACCGGTGCTCTACCACGGCACCGCCGACCGCCACCTGGCGTCGATCTTCCGGGAGGGCCTGCGCCCGATGGCCAGGCAGGACGTCCACCTGTCCGCGGACACCGAGACCGCGGTGCGGGTCGGCGCCCGGCACGGCCGCCCGGTGGTGCTCACCGTGAACGCGGCCGCGATGGCGGCGGCCGGCCACGAGTTCCGGATCAGCGACAACGGCGTCTGGCTCACCGACGCCGTCCCGCCGCAGTTCCTCTCCCGGCGGTCGTGAGGCCCCTCGCCCCGCCGTTCCGACTACCCGTTCCGATCGGCCGTCCCGATCGGCCGGACAGTCCCCTCGCACACCCGACCGGGTGGGTCCGCCCCACCCGGTCTCGTCGTCCCCGCTGCCCAGGCGTACCGTGAGGAGGCCGCGCGGCGAGTCGCGCGGGAGCGTGGACGAGGGCGGTAGGACATGGGCAAGAGCGCCGACGGTGGGCAGGTCCACCGGATCACGGGAGCGCGGAGCAGCCTCACCGAGGACGTCCGCGGGCGGCAGCGCCGCTACGTGGTCTCGATGCTGCTCCGGACGGTCTGCGTGCTGCTCGCCGTGGTGCTGTGGGACGTCCAGCGGTGGCTGGCGTTCGCGGCGCTGGCCGGCGCCGTACTGCTGCCGTACTTCGCCGTCCTGATCGCCAACGCGGGCCGGGAGCGGGCGCCGGGGCTGCCGAGCACCTTCGACATCCCGCTGGACACCCCGCTGATGCTCGGTCCCGGTGGGACGGGTGGGAGGGGTGGGGCGGACGGGCCCCCCGGTACAGGAGGGGCAAAGCCCGCTGCCACCGATCCTTCACAGGGCCCGAACTGACCGTCCGTTTCGAGACGTTTCGAGAAAATCCGGCTCGAAGAAAGCTCAGAAGAAGCTCAGATTAATCATGCAAGACCTCCCCATCCGAGGCCCCTGGCGTGACATACTGCGTACGCGCTCCGCATCCCCCGTCGGAGCGACGGACCGACGCCGGGCGGCTCCCCCCGTGGCTGCCCGGCGTCGCCATGCCCGGATCCGGGCGGGCTCCCTCCGGGCCGCGCGGAGCGCGTGAAACACTGGCGGTGCAGACCACCCGCCTAGCGCTGAGGACGGCCCGATGGACACCCCGCAGACGCCGATCTGCTCCGCCAAGGGCTGCCGGGCGGACGCCCGTTGGGTGCTGGTGTGGAACAACCCCAAGCTGCACACCCCGGACCGCCGCAAGACCTGGCTCGCCTGCGACGAGCACCGCGAGCACCTGTCCCAGTTCCTCGGCGTGCGCGGCTTCCTCAAGGAGGTCGTCGCCTTCGCCGACTGGACCCCGGAGACGTCCTAGCCGTCCGGGTCGTCCGAGTCGGCCGAGTCGCCCTGACCTCGCGGGACCCGCTAGCCGCCGATCGCCGACATCGGCCGCTCGGGCTGGTGGAACTCCGGGTCGTCGATCCCGGCCCCGGCCTTCTTGCCCCACATCGCCGCCCGCCACAGCGCGCCCAGCTCGGTGTCGTCCGCGCCCGAGCGCAGGGCGGTGCGCAGGTCCGTCTCCCCGGTCGCGAACAGGCAGTTGCGCACCTGCCCGTCGGCGGTCAGCCGGGTCCGGTCGCAGGCCCGGCAGAACGGGCGGGTGACGGAGGCGATCACGCCGACCCGGGCCGGGCCGCCGTCCACCAGCCAGCGTTCGGCGGGCGCCGCGCCCCGGCGGGCGGACGGCTCCGGGGTGAGCGTGAACCGCGCACCGAGCAGGTCGAGGATCTCCTCGGCGGTGACCATCGCGGAGCGGTCCCAGCCGTGCTGGGCGTCCAGCGGCATCTGCTCGATGAAGCGCAGCTCGTAGCCGTGCTCCAGGCACCAGGCCAGCAGGTCGGGAGCCTCGTGGCCGTTGACCCCGCGCATCAGCACCGCGTTCAGCTTGACCGGCGTCAGCCCGGCGGCCTCGGCGGCGGCCAGCCCGGCCAGCACGTCCTGGTGGCGGTGGCGGCGGGTGAGGGTGTGGAACACCTCGGGGTCGAGGGTGTCCAGCGAGACGTTGACCCGGTCGAGCCCGGCCTCGCGCAGCGCCGTCGCGGTACGGGCCAGCCCGATGCCGTTGGTGGTGAGGGACAGCTCGGGGCGCGGCTCCAGCTCCGAGCAGGCGGCGACGATGGCGACCAGGCCGGGGCGCAGCAGCGGCTCGCCGCCGGTGAAGCGGACCTCCCGGACGCCCAGGTCGCGCACCGCGAGGGTGACCAGCCGGACGATCTCCTCGTCGGTCAGCAGCTCGGGCTTGGCCAGCCAGCGCAGGCCCTCTTCCGGCATGCAGTAGGTGCAACGGAGGTTGCACCGGTCGGTCAGAGATACCCGCAGGTCGACGGCCTGGCGTCCGAAGGTGTCGAGCAGCACGTGCGTCCCTTCCCGAGAATGCGGCCGGCCCGGCCACCGTCAAGGCGGGCCGGGCCAGCATAGTCATCGCCGGTCGGTGAGTGGGCGCCCGGTCAGTGGGCGCCCAGCCCGGTCAGCGCCCGGACCTCCAGTTCAGCGTACTTCGCCGGGTCGGGTCGGTCCTTGGAGAGCAGGGTGGCGATCCACCCGGCCAGGAAGCCGATCGGGATGGAGACCAGGCCCGGGTTCTCCAGCGGGAACCAGTGGAAGTCGGTGTCCGGGAACAGCGAGGTCTTCGCGCCGGAGACCACCGGGGAGAAGACCACCAGCACGACCGAGCTGATCAGGCCGGCGTAGACCGAGCTGACCGCGCCGGAGGTGGTGAAGCGCTTCCAGAACAGCGAGTAGAGCAGGGTGGGCAGGTTCGCCGAGGCGGCCACCGCGAAGGCCAGGGCGACCAGGGCGGCGGTGTTGAGCTTGCCCGCGAAGAGGCTGAGCACGATGGCCACCGCGCCGATCGCGACGGCGGCCCACTTCGCCGAGAGCACCTCCTGCTTCTCGGTGGCCTTGCCGCGCCGGATCACGTTGGCGTACAGGTCGTGCGCGAAGGAGGCGGAGGACGCCAGGGTGAGTCCGGCGACCACGGCCAGGATGGTGGCGAAGGCGACGGCGGAGATCACCGCGAGCAGGATCGCGCCGCCGGTGGTGCCGGAGCCTCCGCCGAGCACCTCGGCCAGCTGCGGGGCCGCCGTGTTGCCGGAGGCGTTGGCCGCCTTGATCGCCTTGGGGCCGACCAGCGCCGCCGCGCCGAAGCCGAGCGCCAGGGTCATCAGGTAGAAGACGCCGATGATGCCGATCGCCCAGAGCACCGACTTCCGGGCCGCCTTGGCGGTGGGCACGGTGTAGAAGCGGACCAGGATGTGCGGCAGGCCGGCGGTGCCGAGCACCAGCGCGATCCCGAGGCTGATGAAGTCGAGTTTGCTGGTGTCGCTGGCCCCGTACTTCAGCCCCGGTTCGAGGAAGGCCGCGCCCTTGCCGCTCGCACTGGCGGCGGCGCCGAGCAGTTCCGAGGGGTTGAAGTGGTACTTGGCGAGCACCAGGACGGTCATCAGCGCGGTGCCGGCGATCAGCAGCACGGCCTTGACGATCTGCACCCAGGTGGTGCCCTTCATGCCCCCTATCACCACGTAGACGACCATCAGCGCGCCGACCGCGACGATGGTCCAGCGCTTGGCGGCGTCCCCGTTGACCCCCAGCAGCAGGGCGACCAGCGTCCCGGCGCCGACCATCTGGGCGAGCAGGTAGAAGATCGACACCACGATGGTGGAGACGCCCGCCGCGGTGCGCACCGGGCGCTGGCGCATCCGGAACGCGAGGACGTCCGCCATGGTGAAGCGGCCGGAGTTGCGCAGCGGTTCGGCGATCAGCAGCAGCGCGACCAGCCAGGCGACCAGGAAGCCGATCGAGTAGAGGAAGCCGTCGTAGCCGGAGAGCGCGATGGCGCCGGCGATGCCGAGGAAGGACGCGGCGGACATGTAGTCGCCGGAGATGGCCAGGCCGTTCTGGAATCCGGTGAAGCCGCGGCCACCGGCGTAGAAGTCGGCCGCGTCCTTGGTCTGCCGCCCGGCCCAGACGGTGATCGCGAGGGTGGCCAGCACGAACAGCCCGAAGAGGGTCATCGTGATGCCGCGGTGCTCCGTGGCGGAGCTGGCGAGCAGGCTCATTCGGCGGACTCCCGGGGAGCGTGGACGACGGCGCCGTGGGCCTCGCGGATCGCGGCGGCGGTCGGGTCGATCCGCCGGTCGGCGTAGCGGGCGTACCAGGCGGCGATGGCGAAGGTGGTGACGAACTGCAGCAGCCCCAGCACCAGGGCCACGTTGATGTGCCCGACGACCTTGGCACCCATCAGGCCGGGCGCGTAGCAGGAGAGCAGCACGTAGAGCAGGTACCAGAGCACGAAGCCGATGGTGACCGGGAAGGCGAAGCTCCGGAACGAGCGCCTCAGGGTACGGAACTCCTCGCTCTCATCGATGAGTTGGACTTCCGTAGGGGTAGTGGTGATCGGCGGCGAATCCACTCTGTCTCTCCTCACTCCTTCGGCGTAGCGGTCGCACACGGGGAACGATCGGACGTGAGGGGCGTCACAATCCGTGTGCGCGCCGCGCAATGCTAGGAGCGTCGCGCCCGCCCCGAAAGGGGTTGACCGCGATCAGCCAGTCGTTCACCCTCTCGCACTATCCAATTGGCCGAAAACCACCACTCACGCCACTTCACAACACCGCCGCCACATGCCGAAGGGGCGGCACCGTCCAGCAGTACCGCCCCTTCTGACGCATCGTCAGAAGGCGATCCGGACCTTCAGCGCCGAGCGGTCGTCCATTGCCCGGTAGCCGTCCGGGACACCGTCCAGGCCCACCGTGCGGTCGAACACCAGACCGGGCTCGATGGCCCCGGAGAGGACGTCCGGCAGCAGGTCGGGGATGTAGGCACGGGCCGGGGCGACGCCGCCATTGAGCGAAACGTTTCGGCCGAACATCTGACCGATGTCGACGCCCGCACTGCCGCCGTGCGGAACGCCGACGTAGCCCACCGCGCCGCCGTCCCGGGCGATCGAGACGGCCGTGCGCATCGACTCCTCGGTCCCGACGGCCTCCAGGACAGCGTGCGCGCCCTGGCCGCCGGTCAGCTCCTTGACCGCCTCGATCGCGGCCTCGCCGCGCTCGGCCACCACGTCGGTCGCGCCGAAGCGCCGGGCCAGGTCGGTGCGGGCGGTGTGCCGGCCCAGCGCGATGATGCGGTCCGCGCCCAGCCGGTGCGCCGCCAGCACGCCGCACAGGCCCACCGCGCCGTCGCCGACCACGGCGACCGTCACGCCCGGGCGCACCCGGGCCGACACGGCGGCGTGGTGCCCGGTGGCCATCACGTCGGACAGCGCCAGCAGCCCCGGCAGCAGCTTCTCGTCGCCCGCGGCCTCCTTCGGCAGCTTCACCAGCGTGCCGTCCGCGAACGGCACCCGCACCGCCTCGCCCTGGCCGCCGTCGGAGCCGACCTGGCCCCAGAACCCGCCGTGCGGGCAGGAGGTCTGCAGGCCCTCCCGGCAGAAGTCGCAGCTGCCGTCCGACCAGACGAACGGCGCCACCACCAGGTCGCCCGGCGCGAAGCCGCGCACCTCGGCGCCCGCCTCCTCGACCACGCCCAGGAACTCGTGCCCGATCCGCTGCCCGGCCACCCGCTGGGCCACCCCGCGGTACGCCCACAGGTCGCTGCCGCAGATGCAGGCGTTCACCACCCGCACCACGACGTCCGTCGGGTGCTGGATCACCGGGTCCGGGACCTCTTCGATCCGGATGTCATTGGGGCCGTGGATCACGGTGGCGCGCATGGGAGTTCGTCCTTACGGAGTCGGCCGTCGGAGGGTGTCGACAGCCGGTGGATGGCGTCGACCGGATAGGCGACGCCTATGCGGAATACTCTATTCCGGTCGCTCGGCCGGAACATTTCGACCGGACACGGGCCCGGCGGCGCTTATCCTGTTGGACCATGCAACCGATCCAGCCCGAGACGTACGGCGCGCCGCGGACCGTCCCGGTCCCCGCCCAGCGCACCGCCGCCCCCGCCGAGGGCTTCGCGGTGGTCGACGTCGAGACCACCGGCCTCGGCCGCTCGGACCGCGTCATCTCGGCGGGCGTCTACCAGCTGGACCCGGACGGCGAGGTCACCGACCACTGGTACACCCTGGTCAACCCCCAGCGGGACCCGGGGCCGGTCTGGATCCACGGCCTCACGGCGGAGCTGCTCTCGGGCGCCCCGACCTTCCCGCAGATCGCCGACGAGTTCGCCGACCGGCTGAACGGCCGGGTCCTGGTCGCCCACAACGCGCTCTTCGACTGGAACATGATCTCGCGCGAGTTCTCCCGGGCCGGCCTGCGCGCCCCGGTCGAGCAGCGGATCTGCACCATGGTGCTCTCCCGCGACCTGCGGCTGCCGCTGCCCAACGGCAAGCTGTCCTCGCTCGCCGCCCACTTCGGCGTCCGCCAGCAGCACGCGCACAACGCCCTGGACGACGCCCGGGTGCTCGCCGAGGCGTTCCGCCCCAGCCTGCACCTGGCGCGCCAGGGCGGCGTCCCGCTGCCGGTGCAGGCCTGCGTGGCGGTCACCGACCTCGGCGAGGACGAGCCCGCCACGCCCGGCCGCGCCTCCTGGACCGGCGCCGCCTACCGCCAGGCCAAGAAGCGCCCGCCCTGCCCGTACCCCAACCCCGGACGCTGGGAGGACGGCAAGCCGCTGGTGCAGGGTATGCGGGTGGCCTTCACCGGCGACACCGCCACCGACCGGGAGCTGCTGGAGGACCGCGCCGCCGAGGCCGGCCTGCACATCGCCACCTCGGTGAGCCGGCTCACCAGCCTGCTGGTCACCAACGAGCCGAACAGCTGGAGCGGCAAGGCCCGCCGGGCCCGCGAGGTCGGCACGCCGGTGGTCGGCGAGGACGCCTTCCTCCAACTGCTCCGCGAAGTCGCGCCGCACCCCGGTGCGTGAGCCGGATGTGAGGTCGGCGTACCGTGCCCATGTGTACCGTTTTCTGCTGACCCGCCAGTGGCTGATCACCATGCTGATCGCGCTGCTGCTGATCCCCGCGACGATCGAGCTGGGCTTCTGGCAGCTGCACCGCCACGAGGCGCGGGTGGCCCGGAACGACCTGATCGGCAAGGCCCTCACCGTCGCCCCGGTGCCGTTCGACACGGTGTCGTCGACCCCCGGCTTCGCGGTGCCCAAGGACCTCATCTGGCACCCGGTGACGGCCACCGGGCAGTACGACACGGCGCACGAGTTCGTCGTCCGCAAGCGGACCGACTCCAGCGGGGACACGATCGGCTACTTCGTCATCACCCCGCTCAAGCTCTCCGACGGCAGGGGCAGCGTCCTGGTCAACCGCGGCTGGGTGGCCGGCGACGGCGGCGCCACCGCCTACCCGACGGTCCCGGCCGCCCCGACCGGCGAGGTCTCCCTCACCGGTCGGATGCGCGCCGACGAGACCACGGGCAGCAGCGGTATCAAGGACCGCGCCGGCCTGCCCGACCGGCAGTTCAACCTGATCAACACCGAGCAGCAGGCCAAGGAGACCGGCGTCACCACCGTGCTCGGCGGCTACCTGGAGCTCACCGCCACCACCCCGGCCCCCGCCGACCAGCCCGAGCTGATCCCCGAGCCCAACCACTCCGACATCGGCCCGCACATGGCGTACGCGATCCAGTGGTGGCTGTTCACCGCGATGATCCCGGTCGGGGTCGGGGTGCTGGCCCGCCGCGAGGCCAAGGACCGGGCCAAGCAGGCCGCCGAGGCCGAGGTGCCGGTCGAGGCCGTACCGGCGGCCTGAGGCCCCGGCCCGGAAGGACGGCCCCGCAAACGCCCCGGGGAACCGCCTACAGCACGTCCTCCAGCTCGCGCAGCAGCCGCGCCTTGGCTCGGGCTCCGACCACCGAGCGCACCGGCTCGCCGCCGCGGAACACCATCAGCGTCGGCATCGACAGCACCCCGTACGCGGCCTGGGTGCGCGGATTGCGGTCCACGTCCACGCTGACCACCCGCAGCCGGTGCGCCTCCTCGCGGGCGACGTCCGCCAGCACCGGCGCCATCATCCGGCACGGCGGGCACCAGTCCGCCGTGAAGTCCACCAGCACCGGACCTTCGGCCGCCAGCACCTCCGCGGCGAACGTGTCGTCCGTCACCGCGGGCACCCCTGGGATCTGCACCATCGTCTACTCCTTCGCCCATTCGTTCGCCAGTTCACAGCGCGGCGGCTGTCCGGAGGGCTCGGCCGCCAGCCCGTCCCGGGCCCGTACCGCCCGGTCGAACTGCCCGGCCACCCGGGCCCGGACGTCCTGGAGCCGGGTGATGCACTCGTCCAGTTCGGCGAGCTTGCGCCGGTACACCTCCAGCGAGGCCGGGCAGGAGTCGCCCTCGGGGTGGCCCGCCTGGAGGCACTCCACGAACGGACGGGTCTCCTCCAGGCCGAACCCGAAGTCCTGCAGCGTCCGGATCTGCCGCAGCAGCCGCAGGTCCTCCTCGTCGTACGCCCGGTAGCCGTTGCCCGCCCGGCGGGCCGGCAGCAGGCCGAGCTGCTCGTAGTACCGCAGCGCCCGGGTGGTCGTCCCCGCCCGCTCCGCCAGCTCCCCGATCCGCATCCCCGCACCCGCTCTCCCGGCCCGCCTCCGCACGCCGCCGGGACCGACGGTAGACCTTGACCCGGACGTCAACGCCAGCCCGCCCCCGGCCCCACCTCACCCCGGCCCCCTCCACCGCCCCCGGCGCCACGCCACCCCGCCACCCGCCCCCAGCCCTCCCCCTCGCGCCCGCCACCCGGCAGGATGGCCCCATGGATCTTGGACTGAAGGACAAGGTGTACGTGGCCACCGGCGCCACCCGGGGCCTCGGCTTCGCCGCCGCCCGGGAGCTGGCCGCCGACGGTGCCCGGGTGCTGGTCAGCGGGCGCGGCAAGGAGTCCGTGGCCGCCGCCGTCGCCGAGCTGGACGCCATCGGCGGCGCCGGGACGGCCCACGGCCTGGCCGCCGACAACGCCGACCCGGCGACCGCCGAACGGCTGATCGCCGAGGCGACCGGGCACTTCGGCCGGCTCGACGGCGTGCTGATCAGCGTCGGCGGCCCCCAGGCCGGCCCGGTGGCCACCGCCCCCGAGGAGGCCTGGCGCGACGCGTTCGAGTCGGTCTTCCTCGGCGCGCTGCGGCTCGCCCGCGCCGCCGCCGCAGCCCTCGGCGAGGGCGGCGTGATCGGCTTCGTGCTCTCCGGTTCGGTGCGCCAGCCGATCCCCGGCCTGGGCATCTCCAACGGCCTGCGCCCGGGGCTGGCGATGGCCGCCAAGTCCCTCGCCGACGAGCTCGGCCCGCGCGGCATCCGGGTGGTGGGCCTGCTCCCGGCCCGGATCGACACCGACCGGGTGCGCGAGCTGGACTCCCTGGGCGGCGACCCGGACGGCGCCCGCGCCCAGGCCGCCGCGACCATCCCGCTCGGCCGCTACGGCACCCCCGAGGAGTTCGGCAAGGTCGCGGCCTTCCTGCTCTCCCCCGCCGCCTCCTACCTGACCGGTGTGATGATCCCCGTCGACGGCGGCGCCCTGCGCCCCCTCTAGGACGCACACGGGGGCGGGCGTCCGACTCCGCCCGCCCCCGGTTCACTCCACCCGCGGGGGCCTGCGCCGCCCTCGGCGCCGTCGCGACTCGGGCCGGGCGGCCTGGAGGACCCGGATCCGCAGGTCGGCGGGGAGTTCCGGGAGGCCCAGGCTGGTCCGGGCGTCGGTTCGCGGGCCGGTGTCGAAGTGCTCCACCAGGGCCGCCGGATCGCCACCGGGGGTGAGCCGGACAGCGCCCCGCAACCGCGGGTGCCCAGGTGCGCGCACCAGGCGTACGCCCGCGCGCTCGACTTCGGGGAGCGTGGCCGTCCCGTTCTCCAGCGCCTCTTCCAGCGCCCGGGTGCGGACCCGCAGCCGGAGTCCGGTGGCACCTGGCGTCGGCACGACGAGGCCGGCCGGGCCGCTGCGCCGCAACTGCGCCACCAGCCACCAGGCGGTGCCCGCGATCACCACGGCCAGCCCGCCGATGACGGTGGGCCACCACCAGGTCGAATCCGCCCAGCGGGTGCGCGAGCGGGCACTGAGCACCGGCTGGTCCGGGGAGGTGAGCGGCCACCAGCCCGGCGGGTCGGCGCCGAGCCGGCGGTACAGGTCGAGCCCGCCGGCCAGCACCAGCACGCCGACGGCCAGCAGCACCGCCCCGACCACCCCCAGCAGCAGCCGGTTGACACCCGTCCGCCTCATCCCGCCGCCCCCACCCCGGGCCCCGCCCGCACGTCGAGGCGCAGCGGCCGGGCCAGCGTCACCCGCGCCAGCTCGTCCCGCAGTTGGCACTGGACCGACACCGGGTCCGCCGCCCCGATGAGGGTGACCCGGACGCGCCGGCGGCTGATCCGGATCCGCAGCTCGTCGATGCCCTGGAGTCCGGCGGCGCGGTCGGCGAGCAGGTGCCCGATGCCGGCCCGGTCGATGGCGGCGCCGGTGTCGCCGTGCGGGCGCAGCGGGAGCCAGCGGCCGAGACCGGGGGCGAGGGCCAGCCAGAGCAGCACCCCGCCGAGGAGGACGGCGGTGCCGGCACCCACCAGCACCCACAGGTCGTCGAGGTGACGGGTGGCCAGTTCGTCGGCGATCCGGGCGCGCCACCGGCGGGTCGGGTACCCGGCGCGGACGGCGACCACGTCGTACAGCAGCGCGCCCGCGAGCACCAGCAGCACGGTGGCGACGAGCGCCGCGACGACGGCCCGCGGCGCCCGCGGCCGCCGCACCTTCTCCGGCGGGGGCCCGTCCCCGGCCGCCGTCGCCTCCTCGCCGGGCACCGGTTCGCCCCCCGCACTCATGACACTCCCCCGGTCACCAGCCGCTCCACGACGACGACCACCTCGGACACCCTGGTCCCGGTGAACCCGGCGACCTGCGCGGCGACGCGTTCGCGGACGGCCCGGGCGAGCGCCGCGAGGTCGGCGGGGAAGGGCAGTGCGACGGCGACCCGGACGGTCACGGTGCTGCCGGGCACGGCCACCGAGACGGCGGGCGGTGCGCCCTTGACGGTGCGGCCGGTCCAGGCGTCGGCGAGGGCCTCGCGGGCGGCGCGGGCGGCGATGCGGGCGTAGACGCGGTCGGCGATCCGGAGTCGGCCCCGGGCTGCGGGTTCGCGGCGGGCACTGGTGGTGGGAGCCGTCATCAACGGCGCCGGTCGCGGCCGCGGAGCAGGTCGCCGAGGTCGCCCAGCTCGATGTCGCCCTCCAGCAGGCGGCCGGCCACGAAGCCGACCAGCCCGAGCGCGGCGACCAGCAGGAACGCCGCGAAACCGCCGAAGTACCCGGCGAAGCCGAGGGCCATGCCCACCACCAGGCCGACGATGGCCAGGTTCATCCGCTACTCCTCGTCCTCGCTGCCGCCCGCCGCCGGGCGCTTCGTGGGCTCGCTACTTGAGTTTGGGCCGCTGCCCCGCGACGACCGTCTCCTCTTCCTCCTCCTCGACGTCCGGCTCGTCGGGGAGGTGGACGTCGTTGACCGCGATGTTGACCTCGACGACTTCCAGGCCGGTCATCCGCTCGACGGCGTCGATGATGTTCTCCCGTACCTGGCGGGCGAGTTCGGGGATGACCACGCCGTACTCGACGACCAGGGCGATGTCGATGGCGGTCTGCTTCTCGCCGACCTCGGCCTTGATGCCGCGCCCGACGCCGGACTTGCCGCCCGGCACCCGGTCGCGCATCGCGCCGAAGGTGCGGGCGAGGCCCGAGCCGAGGGCGTGGATGCCGTTGACCTCGCGGGCGGCCATCCCGGCGATCTTCTCGACCACGCCGACGGCCAGCGCCGTGCGGCCGCGCTCGCCGGTCGGCTTGCCGGCGTCGGTCGCGGCGGAGGCCGAGGACGGCGAGGACGGCGCGTGGGCGGCGGAGCCGGCGGCCGCGGCGTGGCCGGGGTTCTTGTGCATGGTGGCGGGGGTCGGAGTGTCAGGCATGGGGGCGCATCTCCCGTCGTACGGCTCCAGCTATATCGCAAATCCCCATAACTCTGGCATTTCGCCACGTTCCGCGCCCGCCGGGAGGGCCACCGGGATGCCTCCGGAACGCCGAGGGCCCGGCCCGGGGAGCACACCCCGGGCCGGGCCCGTTCACACGACGCAGCCTGGCTAGTCGCCGATCCCGGCGAGGTCCCGCAGGCGGCGGGCCTGCGCCGCCCGTTCGGCCGAGCGCTGCTCGTCGAAGGAGCGGCCGGCGGCGCCCTGGAGCAGGGCCTTGGTCTCGATGACGGCGTTGCGCGGCGCGCCCAGCAGGGCGGCGGCGAGGTCGCGGGCGGCGGCGTCCAGTTCCGCACCGGGGACGGCCAGGTTGGCCAGCCCGATGGCGG
Source organism: Kitasatospora sp. NPDC088861 (assembly GCF_044750105.1). NCBI lineage: Bacteria > Bacillati > Actinomycetota > Actinomycetes > Kitasatosporales > Streptomycetaceae > Kitasatospora > Kitasatospora sp. NPDC088861. The sequence continues at coordinate 302,924 of NZ_JBIVJF010000007.1, read as the reverse complement.
CGGCCTCCTCGGCGCCGACCCAGCGGCCGGTGACGCAGATCTCCAGCGCCCGCGCGTAGCCGACGAGTTCGGTGAGCGGCTTGGTGCCGGCCAGGTCGGGGACGAGGCCGAGCGAGGTCTCCTTCATGGCGAACTGGACGTCGTCGGCGACGACGCGCAGGTCACAGCCGAGGGCGAGCTGGAAGCCGGCGCCGACGGCATGGCCCTGGACGGCGGCGATGGAGACCAGGTCGGGGCGGCGCCACCAGGTGAAGGCCTGCTGGTAGGAGGCGATGGTGTCGTCGAGCTCCTGGTCGGGGGCGCCGGCGAGCTGGAGGAAGGTGGGCTCGCCGGGGATGCCCTCGGGGGTGAACATGGCCCGGTCCAGGCCCGCCGAGAAGGAGACGCCCTCCGCACGCAGCAGGACCACCCGGACGCCGCCGGGCAGGTCACGGCCCGCGGCGGCGAGGGCGCGCCACAGGGCGGGCGACTGGGCGTTGCGCCGCTTGGGCTGACACAGGGTGACGACGGCGAGCTCGCCGTCGATCTCCAGGCGGACGCCGTCCTGCTCCCAGCTCGGGGCCTGCGGGTCGGTGACGGGGGCGGTCATGCGGGGACCTCCGGTGGCGAGGGGCTTGGCTACCGGAGAGTAACAAACCTGGGCGCACGCCGGCAGGGCGCCGGCCCGGAAAGATCGACGGAAGGAGCGCGCCCGGGGGCGGACGACACCCCGGACATGACGATCGGCGGCCGGTCCACTCGACCCGAGGGCGGACGATCGGTTCTCGTCTCCCCGGTCGGCGCCCTGCCGCCGCGCCATTCAGCCATGAGCTGACGGACCGTCAGGAACCGGCCCCGGCGGTCGCCTTGTTCTTGCCACGCGTGGCACCACCGCGGCCCCGGAGAATGACTCCGGACTCGCTCAGCATCCGGTGCACAAAGCCGTACGAACGACCGGTCTCCTCCGCGAGAGCGCGAATGCTCGCCCCGGAGTCGTACTTCTTCTTGAGATCGGCCGCGAGCTTCTCACGCGCGGCACCGGTCACCCGGCTGCCCTTTTTCAGAGTCTCGGCCACCCGTGCCTCCTCGTAGCGTTGCTCGGTCAGATTCCCATGATCACCCATCCACCGCGTCCTGGCCACCCATTCGGCAAGGTCGATGTCGGGAATGCGTGGTCCTGCGGTGGTGATCCGAGCGCATCAGGGCGCTCACGTAGAGTGCGCGCCCCCGGGCGGATTCCGCCATCCGCCGAGAAAGGGCTGATCAGCAGTGTCGGCCCGACCACGATCGAGTGGCGGGCCGACAGGAAGTCCTTAAACGGAATCCAGGCTTTCTTCATTCCCGGACACGCCGTAAGTACTAGTTTTTCTGGTCCTAAAAGCGGAGATCGCGTCTACACCCGGTCAGGCCAGCGAGACCAGATCGGCGTACGCCGGGCTCCAGAGGTCCTCGACCCCGTCCGGCAGCAGGATGATCCGCTCCGGCTGGAGCGCCTCCACGGCGCCCTCGTCGTGGGTGACCAGCACGACCGCGCCGGAGAACTCCCGCAGTGCGCCGAGGATCTCCTCGCGGCTGGCCGGGTCGAGGTTGTTGGTGGGCTCGTCGAGCAGCAGCACGTTGGCGCTGGAGACCACCAGCGAGGCCAGCGCGAGCCGGGTCTTCTCACCGCCGGAGAGCACCCCGGCCGGCTTGTCGACGTCGTCGCCGGAGAACAGGAAGGAACCGAGGATCTTGCGGATCTGCACCAGGTCGGTGTCCGGCGCGGAGGAACGCATGTTCTCCAGCACCGTGCGGTCCGGGTCCAGGGTCTCGTGCTCCTGGGCGTAGTAGCCGATCTTCAGGCCGTGGCCCGGGATCACCTCGCCGGTGTCCGGCTGCTCCACCCCGGCGAGCATCCGCAGCAGGGTGGTCTTGCCCGCGCCGTTGAAACCGAGGATGACGACCCGCGAACCGCGGTCGATGGCCAGGCCGACGTCGGTGAAGATCTCCAGCGAACCGTAGGACTTGGAGAGCCCGCTGGCCGTCAGCGGGGTCTTGCCGCAGGGCGCCGGGTCCGGGAAGCGCAGCTTGGCGACCTTGTCGTTCTGGCGCACCTGCTCCAGGCCGGAGAGCAGCTTCTCGGCACGGCGGGCCATGTTCTGCGCGGCCACCGTCTTGGTCGCCTTGGCCCGCATCTTGTCGGCCTGGGAGTTGAGGGTCGCGGCCTTCTTCTCGGCGTTGGCCCGCTCGCGCTTGCGGCGCTTCTCGTCGTCCTCACGCTGCTGCTGGTACTGCTTCCAGCCCATGTTGTAGACGTCGATGGCGGAGCGGTTGGCGTCCAGGTAGAAGACCTTGTTGACGACCGTCTCGACCAGCTCGACGTCGTGCGAGATGACGATGAAGCCACCCTTGTAGGTCTTCAGGAAGTCCCGCAGCCAGACGATCGAGTCGGCGTCGAGGTGGTTGGTGGGCTCGTCGAGCAGCAGCACGTCGGAGTCCGAGAACAGGATCCGGGCCAGCTCGACGCGGCGGCGCTGACCACCGGAGAGAGTGTGCAGCTCCTGGTTCAGGATGCGGTCCGGCAGGCCCAGGGCGGCCGCGATGGTGGCGGCCTCGGCCTCGGCGGCGTACCCGCCCTTGGTGAGGAACTCGGTCTCCAGGCGCGCGTACTTCTTCATCGCGTTGTCCCGGGTGGCGCCCTGGCCGTTGGCCATCCGGTCCTCGTTCTCGCGCATCTTCTTGAGCACGGTGTCGAGGCCGCGGGCGGAGAGGATGCGGTCCTTGGCGAGGACGTCCAGGTCGCCGGTGCGCGGGTCCTGCGGGAGGTAGCCGACCTCGCCGGAGCGGGTCACCGTGCCCGAGGCCGGCATGCCCTCGCCGGCCAGCACCTTGGTCAGCGTGGTCTTGCCGGCGCCGTTGCGCCCGACCAGGCCGATCCGGTCGCCGGCGGCGACCTTGAAGTTCGCGGACTCGATCAGGATTCGGGCACCGGCGCGCAGCTCAAGGGCGTTGGCGGAAATCATGGCGGAAACTACTCCTGGGACGTGGGCGGGCGGCCGGACGGGGCCCGGGGCCGGGCAGCGGGAAGGGGCGTCGTCGGTGGTCGGCACAGCGCACGAGGCGGTGCCGCGCGCCCGCTATTGCCCGGAGAAGTCAGCCATGACGGCAAGTCTACCGGGCCGCGCGGGAACCCCCGGGGCTACCGCCCAGGGGTACCGGCGGTCCGGCGTTACTGCTGGGACTGCTGAGGCTGCTGCGCCTGGAGCTGCATGGGCACCTGGTCGCCCACCGGGGCGTCCTGACCCACCGGGGCGTCCTGGGCCGGGCTCGCCGCCGGGTCGGTGCAGCCGCCCTGCGGACGGACCGCCGCGAACGGCGCGGACGGGCTGCCGCAGGCCGCCTCGGGGGCGGCCGCCTTGGTGTCGAACACCCGGGCCGGAACGATCGGGCCGTCGGTGATCAGCACCCGGCTGCCGTCCAGCGCCTTGACCGAGGCGCTCGGGCCGGTGTTCAGCTGCCAGCCGGTGCTGTCCAGCCGGTACCCGTTGATGCCGCCGGAGACGGCCTGCCCGGCGCTGTTGGTGCAGCTGCGCGGGACGAGCACGGCGTACTCGGTGCCGACCGTGCGCAGCGGGTCGTAGACGCAGCTGCCGGGCGGCTTGGAGTTGTAGCGCAGGTCACCGTCGGCGTCGCGCAGGCCCATGGTCAGGTTCGGGGTCACCACGGCCACCCAGGCAGAGCCGCCCTGCGGGACGGTGTGCAGGGCCGCCGCGGCCCGCTCCTGGGCCAGCTCCTTGCGCTGCGCGTCGGTGCGCTTGTCGGCGCCGGGCTCGCCGTCGCCGCGCAGCCAGTCCGCCAGGCCGGGCACCGCCCGGTGCCAGCGCACCTCGTGGTCGCCCGGGCGCACCGAGGTGACCAGGCCGTCGTCCCAGACCACGATGGCGTTGTCCCCCGCCATCGACAGGTACAGCGCGGTGGCGCCCTCGCGGCGGTAGGACCAGGCCTGCTCGCCGCTCTGCCGGTGGAAGGCCTCCAGTCCGGGGCCGACCTTCAGATCCAGGTCGGCCGTGCTCAGCGACTGCGTGCTGACCGGCGTGGCCTCCGCCTCGCCCGGCCCCGCCACCCGGTCGCCGAACGGCACCGGCTTGTTGGCGTGCGCCGCCGCACCGGCCGCAAGGACCAGCATCACCGCCAGGGCAGGCAGGATCGAGCGGGGGGTCAGTACACGCAGCGGCTTCCAGGACACGGCCGGAGCGTACCTTTCACCGGGCACGCGAGTCAGCCTGGAATCGCCCCCGCCCCACCCCTCGGACCGCGCGTCCGGCCGCGCGCGCCCTCCCCGCGCACCCGCCCGCCCACCTGCACCGTCGGTGCCGAGGCCGGGCCGCCGCCCGCTCCGGGGCCCGGCGCCGGGGCCCGGCCGGACCGTTACAGAGCTGATACACGCGGCGAGGCCCGGCCGGGCGTTGCGGCAGACGGCGTTCGAATACCGCCCACTTTAGGGTGACATTCGGCTTTTCCGACGCCCGCCGGGCCTACTGTCGGCGAGCGGAGCGCCACGGTCCGTCCAGCGCGCCCCCGCCCCGCGACGCCCGGAGGAGAGACCATGCGAATCGGCCGCCTGACGATGGCCGCCGCCGCCCTGCTGCTGATGGCCACGGCCAGCGTCCCGGCCGGGTCGCCGCTCAGCCAGACCGAACGGCACACCCTCTCCTCGGACGCCTTCGAGCCGCGCGGCGCCGCCCCCCGCCCGCCCGTCCAGCGGCCCAAGCACGAGCCGCCGTTCGGCGCCTTCGTCGGTTCCTGGGACGACTACATCCCGCAGATCGGCCGGTACGCGCAGTGGCTGGGCGACGCCAACCTGCAAGTCGGCCACACCTACCTGGCGGGCAACAGCTGGGCCGACGTCGAGGGCGAGCTGATGGTGCTCGGCATGTGGTCGCAGTGGCGGCTGGCCGACCCGTCCCGGACGCTCGTCCTCGGCGTGCCGATGCTGGTGCCCAACGAGGCGAACGTGCCGGACGGCGAGGTCGCCAAGCTGCTCGCCCAGGGCGCGCGCGGGGACTTCGACCGACACTTCCTGCGGCTCGCCCACCGGCTGGTGTCCCTCGGCGGCGCGGACACCGTGCTCACGCTCGGCTGGGAGATGAACGGCGTCACCTACACGCACCGCTGCAAGCCCGACCCGTCCGCGTGGAAGGCGTACTGGCGACGGATCGTCGGCGTGATGCGCTCGGTGCCGGGGCAGCGGTTCCGCTTCGACTTCACCCCGAACCGGGGCCTGGACGCCATCCCGTGGACCAAGTGCTACCCCGGCGACGACGTGGTCGACATCATCGGCATGGACAACTACGACCAGCCCGCCGGGGGCACCTTCGACGACTACGTGCGCGAGCCGTACGGGCTTCAGGACCAGGTGGAGTTCGCCGCCAAGCGCGGCAAGCCGGTCTCCTACCCGGAGTGGGGGCTGTTCCGCAACGGCGACAACCCGGAGTTCGTGCAGCGGATGGTCGAGTGGATGCGCACCCACGACACCGCCTACCAGACCGTCACCGACTACTGCCCGCACGGCTTCTTCGAGTGCGACCGCAACCCGCGCTCCGCCGCCCGGTTCAAGCAGCTGATGTCCGGGTCGAAGGGGGCGCCGGCGGTGGTGCCGACGGCGCCCCAGGCCCCCGTCCCGCCGATCGTCCCGCCGCGCCCGCCCACGCCCTCGGCCGTGCCCGGGGCCCCGAGCGTGGTGCCCGGCCCGTCCGCGAGCCCGTCGCCGGGCCCCTCGGCCACCACGTCGGCAAGCCCCTCGGCGAGCCCGTCCGCGAGCCCGTCGGCGGCCCGGACGCCCGCCCGGCGCTGAGCCCGGGCGGGGGCGGTCAGCCGCGGCGGCGGGCCAGCAGGGCCTCCTTGAGCCGCGGGAAGCGGGTCCGCAGCACGTGCGCCGCCTGCTGGCGGACGCGCACCGCGCCGGACCGGGCGACGGCCGCCGGCGCCGGCCCGGGCGGACCGAACAGCAGGCGCTGGTTGGACAGCTGGTCCGGCCGCCAGCGCTGCTTGTACGGCTCCTGGCCGCGCAGCAGGCCGAGCAGCGGGACGCCCGCGCCGACCGTCTCGTCCAGGGCGGCGCTGAACAGCAGCCCGGCGATGTCCAGCCGCTCGCGCAGCACCGGGTGCGCGCCATACATGTACAGGCCGCCGAAGGAGGGGCAGAGCAGCAGCAGGTTCACCGCGACCAGTTCGCCGTTCAGCCGGAACTGGTGGACGGCCGCCCTGCCGGTGGCGACCAGGCCGACGGTGGACTCGGTCAGGTGGCGGGCGAAGCGCTCGGTGCGGTGCTCCGGGGTGACGCCGCGCTCCTGCCACTGCAGGAAGTGCAGCCGCAGCAGGCCCTCCAGCGCCGCCGGCACCTCGGCCGCCGGCGTCGAGCTGACCTGCACCCCGGCCTCGGCGATCTTGCGCAGCTTCACCCGGCTGCGCTGCGCGGTCTTGCCGGGCACCCGCTTCAGCAGCCGGTCCATCGGGACGGCCGGCAGGTACTGGCAGAGCGAGTCCTGGTAGCGGCGGCGTCGGCCGTGCCAGTGCTCGTACACCCGCTGCACCGCCGCCTCGGGGTGCACCTCGCGCAGCTCCAGGGAGTGCCACGGGCGGGTGAGCGGGAGGGCGGCGGCGAACTCGGCGGCGGCCCGGTCGGCGCAGTCGTCGTCGAGCAGCACGTCGGAGTAGTCGACCAGCCCGGCGCCCAGGGCGGTCAGCCCACCGAGCGGGCCGCCGCGGCGTCTGAAGGCACCCGCGCCGACCAGCAGGCCGTCCCGGCGGACGAGCACCACCAGCAGGCTGCCCGGGCTGCCGTAGTGGCGCCACCAGGAGCGCTGCCAGTCGGCGGCCTGGAAGAAGGTGGCGGTCCGGCAGCGGGCGGCCAGGTCGTCCCACTCCTCGGCGAGGGTGTCCAGAGCGTCGTCCTCACGGCGCAGCTCGGTGGTCCAGCCCGGCGCAGCCGGCTGGGCGGGGAGGCCGGCGTGCCGGGTCTCAGTGCTCATCGCCCGCTCCCGGCCGCGGCCTTCTCCTTGGCCGGGGGCTCCTCGGCGCTCTTCTTCGCGGCAGCGGCCTTCCCGGGCTTCTCTTCCGCCTTCTCGGGCTTCTCTTCCGCCTTCCCGGCCTTCTCGGTCTCCTCCGCCTGGCCGGTCTTGCCGGCCTGGTCGGCGGCGGGCGGCTCCTCGCCGCGCGGGCGGGGGGTGGCCGGCGTCGTCGGCTCCACCGGGGCCCCGGCGGCCTCGGCGGGCTCGGCGGCCTCCGGCAGGGCGGCCTCGCCCCGGCGGCGGGTCATCATCACCAGGGCCCCCACCAGCAGCCCGGCCGCGCCACCGACCGCGACGTCCAGCGTGGCGGACGGGGTGGTCGGCTTGTCCGGCTCGGCGGCCGGGGCCAGCGTCACCAGCCGGACGCTGGTGTCCCTGCTGCTGGTGTTCGCGAAGGAGACCAACGAGCGGGCCACCGCGTCGGCGGTCTGGGCCGCCTCCTGGGGGCGCGTCCCGGTGCCGGTGATCTCGATCATCGGGGCGTCCGGGGAGGTGGTCCCGTGCACCAGGGACTCCAGCTCGGCACGGGTGTGGCCGGTCTCGGCGGCCGCCACCGCGAGCACCTGCGGCTGGCCCGCCAACCGCCCGTACGCCTGGGCGAAGTTGGTCGCGGTGGCGGCCTCCCCCGGGTTCTGCGGCACCACGAGGACGTAGGCGCTGGCGGCGTACGAGGGGTGCGAGACGACGGCGTACCCGGCGCCGGCCGCGGCGCCCAGCGGCACCGCGAGCGCCACCGGCCACCAGCGGCGGACCAGGTGGCGGGCCCTTCGGCGCGGTGTGGTCATGGGTGTGACTCCTTGGGTATGTGACGGCGGTTCCGGCGGCGGCGGGCGGTCAAGCGCGGGCCAGCCGGTCGTAGAGGGCGCCCAGGTCTGCGGCGACCCGGGCGATGTCGTAGTGGCCGACCGCCGGGGGGTGCGGCAGCGGATCGGAGTTGTGGTCGTTCAGGTGCCGCAGGTCGCGCAGCGCGGCGGCGTACGCGGCGCCCTCGGACGGGATCCGGCGGGCCTGCGGGGCGGCGCTGGGCGGCAGTTCGTCGAGCGCCGGGCAGGCGCTGTGCCGCACCGGCAGGCCGGCCGCGAGGCCCTCCAGGATGCCGAGGCCGAAGGTCTCCGCGGTGGAGGGGGCGGCCAGCACGTCCAGGGCGGTCAGCAGGTCGGGCACGTCGTCGCGCTCGCCGGTGAGCACCAGCCTTTCCCAGACGCCGAGTTCGGCGGCCCGGTGCTCCAGCGCGGCGCGCTCCGGGCCCGCGCCGACCAGCACCAGCCGGGCGGCCGGGTCGAGAGCGGCGAGGGCCTCCAGCAGCACCTCGAAGCGCTTGCCGGGGACCAGCCGGCCGACTCCGCCGACCACCCAGCTCCCCTCCGGAAGGCCGAGTTCGGCCCGCAGCCGGCGGCGGGTGGCGGCCCGGTCTGCGGCCGGGCGGCGGTAGCGGGCGGAGTCGATGCCGTTGGGGATCAGCTCGACCCGGGCCGGTGGGACGCCCCAGGAGTGCAGCGTCTGGGCGACCTGCCGGGAGACCGCGACGGTGGTGCTGCCGAGTCGCTCGGCCGCCAGGTAGAGGCCCTTGACGCCGCGGGTGACCGGGCGGCCCTCGATCACCCCGGCGTGCAGCGAGTGCTCGGTGGAGACCACCGTGCGGACCCCGGCGAGCCGGGCCGCCAGCCGGCCGTACAGCTGCGCCCGGTACAGGTGGGTGTGCACCAGGTCGTAGCGGCCGGAGCGGACCAGCCGGACCAGCCGGGGCAGCGCGCCCAGGTCGCGGTTGCCGCGCATGCCGAGGTGGTGGACGGTCACCCCGTCGGCGCGCAGCGCGGCGGCGACCGTGCCGGGGTTGGTCAGTGCGACCACCTCGCACTGCTGGTGTGCGGGCAAGTGCCTCAGCAGCAGGTGGAGTTGGCGCTCGGCGCCGCCCGAGGCGAGGCCGGTGACGATGTGCAGGACCCTCACGGCCGGGCCCCCCGCCGGGCGGCCAGGGGGCTTCGGCGCAGCTCGGTGACGGCGTCGCGCAGCCGCTGCCGGCCACGTTTGGCGCGCAGCCGCCAGGCGCCGTCGCGGTCGCCGACGTAGCAGCGGGGCAGCGCGAAGCGGCCGGTGAGCGGGGAGTGCGCGATGGCGCAGGCGTAGTCGTAGCCGGCGTCGCGCACGGCCTCGGTGGCGGGCAGGTCGACGGCGCCGTACGGATAGCAGAAGCCGGTGACCGGGCCGCCGACCACCTCCTCCAGGAGGCGCCGGCTCTCCCGGGTCTGCACCGCCAGGACATCGGCCGGCAGGCCGGGCAGCGCCTGGTGGCCGAGGCCGTGCGAGCCGATTTCCCAACCGGCGGCGGCGAGTTCGGTGACCTCCTGGACGGTGAGCAGCTGCTTGCGCGGCCCCTTCGCGTCCCAGCCGTTGTCCTGGCCGAGCAGGTCGGCGACCACGTACGCGGTGGCGGTGAAGCCGTACGCCTGGAGGATCGGCACGGCGTGGCGCGCGAAGTCCGCGTAGCCGTCGTCGAAGCTCAGCCCGACCAGTCCGCCGTCCCGGCCGACGGCCCGGGCCCGCATCAGCTCGCGCACGGAGACGCCGCGCCGCCCGCGCCGGTGCAGCCAGGCGACCTGCTCGGCGAACCGCTCGGGGCTGACGGTCAGCTGGTACGGGTCCTCCTTCTCGACCGCCACCGAGTGGTACATCAGGATCCACGGCGAGGAGGAACCGGGGCCGGACGGTTCGCCGAGCGGGCGGCGGCTCCTGGGCAGCTGCGCCTTCGGCCCGGCGGGGTCGGTGTACGGGAGGTCGCCACGTGGTGCGGCTGCGGCCGGTACGGCCTGGCGGCGGACGCCCGCCTGGGCCGAACGGACGGTTCCCCGTTCATTGTCCATGGGGAAGCTTCCCTTCATCGGCGACGGTTGGCGGGTTCAGGGCCCGGGCCACGGCGAGGACCGGACCGCGCACCTCACGCGCGCCGAGGCCGGTGCCGAGGACGGCGAAGGCCAGCGCCACGGTGAGGCCCCCGAGGAGGGTGGAGAGCAGGGGGCCGGCGGCCAGCCCGGCGACGGCGGCGCCGAGGGCGGTGGCGCCGCCGGCGGCGGCCACCAGCCGGGCGTGGCCGCCGAGCACCCGGCGCAGCCGCAGCGGGATGCCGCGCAGCACCAGGCCGTGCAGCAGCAGTGCGGCGGTGGCGGTGATGCCGGCCGCGTTCCCGGCGGCGAGCCCGAGGGCGCCGAAGCGGGGGGTGGCGAGCAGGCTGACCACGACGGTGACGCCGAGGCCGAGCAGCATCGCGGCGACCGGGAACCAGTCCAGCAGCCGGCGGCCGCCGTCCTCGGTGCCCGGATCGTCGGCCCGGCGGACCACCGGGCGCAGCGAGAAGTACGGGCGGATCATCACGCCGATCAGCGCCTGGGCGGGCAGGCCGAAACTGTAGACCCGGATGACGGCGGCGGTGGCGGCGGTGTCCTGCGGGCCGAAGGCGCCGCGCTGGAAGAGCAGCGAGACCACCGAGGGGGCGCAGGCCATCAGGAAGGCGGTGCCGCCCAGGACGACCGCCGCGGCCTGGCCGAGGTCCTTCTCGACCCGGTCCCGGGCGGCGGCGAGGTCCCCGGCCGCCAGCGCCCGGGCGACCAGCGGGAAGGTGACGGTGCAGATCAGGATGCCGGCCGTCATGGCCAGTTGGGAGACCTTGGCGGCGTAGTTGAGGTGCGAGATGGTACCGGGCGGCAGCGCCGAGCCGAGGTAGCGCTCGACGAAGACCTGCGACTGGCGGGTCAGGGTGAACGCGGCCACCGGCAGCAGGGCGAACGGCATCAGCACCAGCGCCTTGCGGGAGCGGCCGGCGCGGCCCGCGCCGGGGTGCGATCCCGGGCCCGCACCCTGGCGCAGCCGGCGCAGGAACGGGGCGACCAGCAGGCCGGCCATCAGCAGGCTGCCGAGCGCGACGCCCAGGGCGGCGGAGCGCACGCCCAGGAAGGACTGGCAGCCGAGCAGCACGGCGAGGATGCCGACGTTGTAGGCGACGTAGATGCCGGCCGGCGCGGTGAAGCGGTGGTGGGCGCGCAGCGCGGCGGCGAGGTAGCCGGCCACGCCGAACGGCAGCACGGTGATCGCGGTGATCCGGGTGCAGGTGACGGCGAGGCCGGGGTTGGCCAGGCCGGGGGCGAGCAGCTCGACCAGCTGCGGGGCGCCGAGGGCGGCGGCCAGCGCGAGCCCGCTGAGCGCGAGCAGCAGCCAGGGCAGGGTGGCGCGGACCAGTTGGCGGACCGGGTCGGGGGCGTCCGGGTCCTCCTCGCGCAGCACCAGGGCGAGCGCGAAGGCGGGCACCATGAGGAAGGACATGGCGTCCTCGATCAGCAGCGGCGCGGCCGTCTCCGGGACGGTCCAGGCGACCAGGAAGGCGTCGGTGCCCTGGTTGGCGCCGAAGTAGCGGGCCAGCAGGAGGTCGCGCAGCAGGCCGAGGCCGGATCCGGCGGCGCTGAGGACGGCGGTGATGCCGAAGGCCTTGGCGAGGAAGCCGCGCCTGGGGGCCGGGTCGGGCCCGGACGGCGGGCCGTCGGCGGCGCCGCGCGGGGCGGGCACGGCGGAGGCGAGGGCCGGCTGGTCGGTGGTCATCGCGGGTCGGCCTCCGCGACGCAGGCCCGGGCCGCGAGGCCGAGGACGACGGAGGTCAGCACGGTGGTGGTGCCACCGATGTCCGCGTACAGGAAGTCGACCAGCACCCAGGTGAGCAGGGCCAGGGCGGCGAGGGCCGGGCCGCGGGAGTGGCGCAGGCAGCCGAGCAGCAGACCGAGGAAGAGCGCGGCGTAGGCGACGATGCCGATCAGACCCTGCTCGCTGAGCACCAGGAAGTACATGTTGTGCGGGGAGAGCAGCGGTTCGCGCTGGAAGCCGATGGTGGGGTCGGCGGCGTCGCTGCCGGAGGAGAGCCGCAGCGGGGCGTGGCTGTCGCGCAGTTGCTGGAAGGCCTTGGGGCCGGCGCCGTGGACGGGGTGGTCCTGCCAGATCCGCCCGGCGGTGGACCACAGGTCGTAGCGGTCGGAGACGGACTGGTCGGGGGCGGCGGAGACGGAGCCGATCGAGCTGAGCCGCTCGGTGACGCCGGAGGCGCCGAGGCCGAGGCCGCCGACCAGGACGACCGCGGCGGCCAGGCCGAGGACGGCGCCGCGGACGGCGAGCCGGGCGTCGGCGCGCAGCAGCAGCACGGTGGCCGCGGCGGCGGTGGCGATCCAGCTGCCGCGGCTGAACGAGACGGCGAGCGGGAAGGCCAGGAAGGCGGCGGCCGCGAACATGGCGCGGCGCAGCCGGACGTCGCCGCCGGGGCGGCGCTCGGCGAGCGCCAGGGCCAGGGCGGCGAGCAGGCCGTAGCTGACGACCGTGGACATCGCCATGATGTCGAGGGCGCCGAAGGTGCCGACGGCCCGGATCGGCTGGCCGGTGTAGGAGGCGCCGGTCCGGGTGAGGTACTGGTGCGCGCCGACCACGCCCTGGATCAGCGCGGCGAGCACGAAGGAGCCGAGGACCAGCCGCTGGTCGACGCGGTCGCGCAGCGAGCAGAGCACCCCGGCCGGTACCAGGACGAACACCTGGGTGAGCCGGACGAAGCCGGTGAGGCTGGTGGCCGGGTCGATCGAGCCGACGGTGGCGACGGCGGCGGCGACCACGATGCCGCCGAACAGCACGCAGGTGGCGCGGCTGACGGCGGGCAGCCGCCCGCGCAGCAGGTTGAGCGCGGTGAGGGCGACCAGGGCCAGCGAGGCCACGTCGGCGGCGGTGACGTGGACGGCGGCGGCGACGTCCTTCTCACCGGTGGGCACGCAGACCAGCAGGACGGTCGCCGCGGCGAGCGGGCTGGGCCGGTCCGCGAGCGCGGGCAGCGCCTTGCGTAACGCGAGCCGCGGGACGGCGGGAAGGGTCAGGGCCACGCGGGTCAGCTCCCGTCCGGGTGGAGCAGCAGGACCGCGGTGCGGCACAGGATCTTGACGTCCTGCCAGAGGCTCCAGCTCTCGATGTAGCGGTTGTCGAACCGGGCCCGGTCCTCGATCGAGGTGTCCCCGCGCAGGCCGTTGACCTGGGCGAGGCCGGTCAGGCCGACCGGGACGCGGTGGCGGTCGGCGTACTCGGGGTAGGCCTGGCCGAACCGCATGACGAAGTAGGGGCGTTCCGGGCGCGGGCCGACCAGGCTCATGTCTCCGCACAGCACGTTCCACAGCTGCGGCAGCTCGTCCAGCGAGCTGCGGCGCAGCAGTCGGCCGACGGCGCCCATCCGGTGGTCCTGGGAGATGTTCCAGCGGGTCGCCGACTCGTGTTCGTTGCTCGGGCGCAGGGTGCGGAACTTGAGGACGGTGAAGACCTTGCCGTCGAGCCCGGTGCGCTGCTGGCGGAAGAGCACGCCGGGGCCGGTGTCGAAGCGGACGGCCAGCGCGCAGAGCACCAGGACGGGGGCGAGCAGCAGCAGGCCGAGCCCGGCGGCGGTGACGTCCAAGGCGCGCTTGGCGGCCCAGCCGGGGCGGCGCATCGCCGGGCTGCCGACCCGCAGGCAGGGGAAGCCCCACAGGTGGTCGGCTCCGGCCAGCGGGCCGGCGGGCAGCGAGCCGTGCTCTCGCAGCGCGGGCACCAGCCAGACCTGGCAGCCGAGCCGGGCGGCGTCGCGCAGGGCGGCGGCGGTCTCGGCCTCGTCGGCGGCGCCGGCGGTGGCGACCACGTGGTGGATCCGGTGCCGGCGGACCTCGCGCTCCAGTACCTCGCGGCCGCCGAGGACGGGCAGGTCGGTGTCGCCGGCGAGCAGCGGCGGGTCGGCGTCGAGGAAGCCGACCGGGCGCATCCCGTACTCGCCGCGCTCGCTGAGGGCGGCGGCGACCCGGCGGCCGAGCCGGCCGGCGCCGAGCACCAGGACGGGGTTGGGGCGGCTGCGGCGGATCCGCCGGACCAGGTGGTAGAGCACGGCGCGGCCGACGGCGGCGATCAGCAGTTGGACGCCGAGCAGGACGGTGAGCCGGGCCGGGGTGGCCGGGCCGCAGTCGGGCCAGCGGCCGTCCAGGCAACCGGCCAGGGTGACGGCGAAGGCGGTGGCGACGACGGCCCGGACGGCCAGCGCGGGCAGTTCGTCCAGGACGGAGAGGGTGAGCCGGGTGCGGTAGAGGCCGCCGACCAGGTTGAGCACGAGCAGCAGGGGCAGGACGGCGGCGGCACCGAGCAGCGGCGCGAGCGGGACGGCCGGGTCGACGGCCCGGTTGGCGAGGCCGGTGGCGGTGCACAGCGCGATCGCGTCGACCTGGACCAGCGCGAGCGGCAGGGCGAGCCGGGATCGGACCGCCCCGCGGTGCCGGCGGGGCGGCGGAACCGTCCGGGTCTGGGCGGATCCGGCCGGGCGGTCGAGCAGCCCGGTGCCGGGCCGCCGCGGGCCGGACAGGGACCGACCGGATCGCGGCACGCTGTCGTGGTCAATAGTCATCAGCGCACGAACTCCCCTGCTGTGTGCCCGGGGTGACGGCGCCCCGGCACCGGATGGCGCGGAGCGGCCGTCCCGGCCCGGTGGGCGCGGTCCTGACAGCACCTGCTACCGCTGGCGGCTTTCGGTCCTCTCGCACCGGGCCCGGCCGCGCGAGGCGCGACCATGAAGGGCTCAGTCGCGAATTCCCGGCGTGAAATCGAAACGAAGCAGGCGAAATCCGACAATACATAACCTGGCTGCGTAGGCTGGAAGTTGACTTGCCGTTTCATTCCAGCCGCCCATTAATAGGTATTTCGGATTTGACGCCTCGTCCCTATCCGGTTGAGGGTGCGAATACGACGGCGCCGGATCGGCGGGCATTCACGGCATGTGAAACGATCAGATCCGCTCTGGGACACGGGCCCGGCGCCGCCCGGCCGCCGGACCGGCACCCAGCAGATGGCGGTACAGCGCGTCCACCTGTTCGACCACCGTGCGGACGTCGTGCCGGGCGACCACGTGATCGCGCAGCCTCGCCCCGCGTCGCTCACACTCGATCGAATCGGACAGCGCTTCCGCCATTCGGGTGGCGAGCGCGGTCACGTCCTCGGGCGGCACCACCGCCCGCCCCCGCTCGGCCTGGGGCAGGCACTCCCGGGCGCCCGGCACGTCGGTCAACAGCACCGGACGGGCCACCGCCATCGCCTCCAGCGGGGCCAGCGCCATGCCCTCCCAGCGCGAGGGCAGCACCACCAGGTCGGCCGCCGCCAGCCACGGCCTCGGGTCCGGCACGTCCCCGACCAGCCGGACCCGGGACGGCTCGGCCGACTCCCGGACCAGGTCCGCCAGCCGGTTCTCCTCGGGGCCGCCGCCGACCAGCGCCAGCCGGGCCTGCGGCACCGCGCGCAGCACCTCCGGCCAGGCCGCCAGCAGTACGTCCTGGCCTTTCTGGCGGCACAGCCGGCCGACGCAGACCGCGAGCGGGGCGTCCAGGTCCAGGCCCAGCGCGATCCGGGCCGCCCGGCGGTCCGCGGGTGCGTAGTGGCGCACGTCCACGCCGTTGGGCACCACCGCCCAGTCCGCGCTCACCCCGGCGGCGACGCCGTCGGCCCGCTCCTGGACGCTGACGCAGAGCAGGCGGTGCGCCCAGCGGCCGGCGAAGCGCTCCCAGTGCAGGGTGGCGGTGGCCAGCGGGCCCTCGACGGCGGCGAAGGACCAGGCGTGCGGCTGGAAGACGGTCGGCACCGCGCCGCGCACCGCCAGCCGGCCGGCCAGCCCGGCCTTGGCGCTGTGCAGGTGGACCACGTCGGGCGCGGCCGCCCGGACGATCCGGCGCAGCCGCCACGCCTCGGCGGCGGTGCCCGGGCCCGGCGAGCGCCCGGCGGGCCAGTCATGGACCAGCGCGCCCACGGCGGCGGCCTCCTCGGCCAGCCGGCCGCCGCCCGGGCAGGCGACCAGCACCCGGTGACCGGCCTCGCGCTGCCCCCGGACCAGATCGGCGACGACGCGGGCGACTCCGCCGTCCACGGGCTGTGAAATGTGAAGGATCGTCATATGCACGGCGGCGAGCCTAGGGTGGCTCCCCCGCGCCGGGCGGCCCTCGTCACCCGGAGGTGGCGGGCCGTCCACCCGTACGGCTTTCCGCTCGTACGGGTGGGCGGGCCGCTCGAATTCCCGGGCGAATTGCCGCGGGAAAGGCGAACTCGACGAACTCGGCGAGCTCAGTGAGCTCGGCGGACTCAGTGAGCTCGCGGACTCAGTGAGCTCGCGGACTCAGTGAGCTCGCGGACTCAGCGGACCTCGGCGGCCAGGTTGGCCAGCACCTGGTCGTGGATCCGGTTCAGGCCCTTCGGGGCGAAGGTGCGCTCGAAGAAGCCGCCGATGCCGCTCGCGCCCTGCCAGGTGGCCGAGACGACGACCTTCGACCGGCCCTCACCGGCCGCCGAGACGGTCCAGGTGATCACCATGCTGGAGTTGGCGTCCTTCTCCACCAGTTGGTCGGGCGAGGGCGCCGAGACGGTGAACAGGCAGTCCCGCACGCGCTTCTCGGTGGCCTGGAGCTTCCAGTGCACCTGGGTGCCGGCGCCGGTGCCGCCGACCCGGACCTCGTACTCGCTGTACTGCGGGGGCAGCAGCTTCGGACGGGTCACCCGGTAGTCGGCCAGCGCCTCGTACACCCGCTCGGGGGCGGCGTCGTAGTCCCGCTCGGTGGTGGCCTGCACCTGTCCCATGGCCTTGCTCTCCTCGTCCGGTGGTCTTCCGATTCTCACCGGCAAGCCAATCACAGCGCCGGGGGCGGAGGCCGACCGGACGGGCCGCTGCGGTGGCGGGGCGGCGGGATAGGGTGGCCGGTGTGCTCGATCTGGTGACAGCAGTGCGCTACGTCGACCCGCTGCGGTCCGGCGGCTCCGTCCCCGGTGTGGTGGAGACCGACGACCTGGGAACCTACGTGGTCAAGTTCACCGGCGCCGCGCAGGGCCGCAAGGCGCTGGTCGCGGAGGTGATCGTCGGCGAGCTGGCCCGGCGGCTCGGCCTGCGCGTCCCCGAGCTGCGGCTGGTGGACTTCGATCCGGCCGTCGCCGCGGACGAGCCCGACACCGAGATCCAGGACATGCTCAAGGCCAGCGGCGGCCTCAACCTCGGGATGGACCTGCTGCCCGGCGCGCGGGACTACCGGCCGGGCATGATCCCGGTGGACTCCGCCGAGGCCGGGCGGGTGGTCTGGCTGGACGCCCTCACCGGCAACGTCGACCGCACCGTCCACAACCCCAACCTGGTGGTCTGGCACGGACGGCTCTGGCTGATCGACAACGGCGCCGCGCTGATCTTCCACCACCGCTGGACCACCGCCGAGGCGGCGGTCGGCAGGCGCTACGACCTCAGCGCGCACGCGCTGGGCGGCTCGGCCCCGGACGTCCGGCTGGCCGACGAGGAGCTCGGCCCGCTGGTCACCGTCGGCCTGCTGGAGGAAGTGCTGGCGCTCGTCCCGGACGAGTGGCTGGCCGACGAGCCCGGCTTCGACTCGGCGGCCGCCGTCCGGCACGCCTACGTGTCCCACCTGGCCGCCCGGGTGGTGCTCTCCGCGCAGTGGCTCCCGGAGGGCTTCGCCACCCCCGAGCAGCTGCGCGAGGCCGAACGCCGCCGGGAGGCCCGGACCCGGGCCGGCCGGCCCGCCTGGCTCCAGGAAGTCCCGGACCTGCACGGCAAGCCGTCGGTGGAGACCGGCTGGGACCAGCACGTCGAGTGAGCGGGCCGGGGCTCGCCCGGAGAGGTCGGCCGGGCGGGGCCCGGGCAGGAAACGACCGGGGAGCGGACCCGGATGGGCCCGCTCCCCGGCTCAGTGTTCAGGTGTCGCCGTGGTCAGCGCGTCAGCGCCACCACTGGACCGCCTTCTCGGCGTTGATGATGCCCGCGCCGTAGAAGCCGTTGTCGTCCGCGCCGCCCTCGCAGGTGGCCTTGTACGCGCCGGTGCCGCCCGGGTTGTACTCGCCGGTCGGGCAGGGGTGCGACTCCGCCTGGTTGGTGAGCAGCTCGGTCAGCTCGTCCGGGTTGGCCCACGGGAAGGTGCTGGCGAGCAGCGCGACCACGCCGACGACGTGCGGGGTGGCCATCGAGGTGCCCTGCATGTAGCCGTACTTGTTGCCCGGGATGGTGGAGAGGATCCGGCCGTTCTTGTCCGGGGTGTCCGGGATCTGGTAGCGGGCGTCGCCACCCGGCGCGGCGACGGTCACGACGCCCTTGCCGTAGCTGGAGTAGTACGCCTTGTCGCCCTTGACGCCCACCGAGGAGACGGCGATGACGCCGGGCAGCTCGGTCGGCAGCGACAGGCAGTCGTTGGTGACCGGGCGGGTCACCTTGGTGGTGTCGTCCGGGCTGGCGACGTCAACGGTCTTGTGCGCCAGGTCGATGTTCTCGTTGCCCGCCGCGGCGACGTTGAGGACGCCCTTGCGCTGCGAGAACGAGACCGCCTTGCGGACGGCGGCGCTGATCGCGGCCTGGTCCTTGTCGTTCGGGCAGTTGAACATCCACGGGTCGACGTAGTAGCTGTTGTTGGTCACCTTGAACTGGTGCTCACCGGCCCACACGAAGCCGCAGATCGCGTACTCCGGGTAGATGAACCCGCCGTCGTCGACGACCTTGACCGCGGCCAGCTTCACGTTCGGGGCGATGCCGACGACGCCCTTGCCGTTCTTGGCGGCGCCGATCGTGCCGGCCACGTGGGTGCCGTGGTCGCTGGTGGTGGGCTGCCAGGACTTCCAGTCGGTGTTCGGCTTGCCGCCGTCGATGCAGGAGACCGACTGCGAGGCGTCCACGTTGGCGGCCAGGTCCTCGTGCGTCGCGTCGATGCCGGAGTCCAGCACACCGACGGTGACGTTGCGGTTGCCGAGCGAGAGCTTGTGCGCCTTGTCGACACCGATCTGACGCATGTCCCACTGGTTGGCCTCGTACGGCTCCTGACCGGCGGCGGGCGCGCCGGCGGGCTCGGCGGCGACCTCGGCCTTGGCCTGGTCGGCGGCGGTGATGCCCTTGGTGCGGCTGGCGCCGACGGAGTCGACGCCCTTGGCCTGACGCAGCTTCTGCGCGAACGCGGTGTCGTCCGAGCGGGCGATGACGACGCCGATCTGCTCGTACGAGTACACCACCGAGCCGCCGAGGGCGGTGATCGCCTTCTCGACCTTCTGCACCTGGCCGTGGTTGGCCTTGGTGTTGACGACGTAGCTGAGCAGCGGACCGGTCGTCGAGCCCGCCGAGGGGGCCGCGACGGCGGTGCCGGCCGGGAGCGCGAGGGCGCCGGCGGTGGCGAGCACGAGGCCCACCGCCGCGAACCGGGTCCGGCTGATCCGAGGAACTCTCATAGGGGTTGGCCCTCCCGAGTCGTCATGCGGCAGCTGCGGTGTGGCAGGTGCGCCTGGAATGATCGGGACGCTAATGAATATTCGCTGATAAGCGCAAGAGGTAGTCATCTAATCGTCACATGTTGGCCAACATCGGAACCGAGGAGTCCGGAGGCCCAACACGTCAACAGAGTTGAAGAGTGTTAAAAAGTGACGGTTCGCCGACGTGCTACGGTGCGCCGGGCAGTGAGTACAGCGCGCGGGCGTTGTCCGCGGCGACCAGCCGGGCCAGCCGCCGCGCGTCCGCCGCCGAACAGGCGCCACCCGCCTGCCAGTCGGCCAGCACCGCCCCCAGTCCGTACCGGAACTGGGCGGCGCCCACCAGGTACAACTCGGGCAGCCCGTACGCGTCGGTGGAGAACAACAGCTTGCCGAACGGCGCCAGTTCCAGCATCTCGCCCAGCACCGCCGCCACCCGCGGGCCGGTGTAGGAGGCGGTCAGCCCGAGGTCGGTGTACACCGTCGGGAAGGCCTGGGCCAGCCACCCGGCCTGGCGGTGGTACGGGTAGCAGTGCAGCAGCACCAGCGGGACGCCGCTCGGCTCGGCCGCGCGCACGAAACCGGTCAGCAGCGACGGATCGGCCCGGTGCAGGGTGAGGTCGGGATCGCCGAAGCCGGTGTGGAGTTGGAGCGGCAGGCCCAGCCCGGCGCAGACGTCCACGGCCGTCCAGAGCAGGTGGTGCAGCAGCACCGGGTCGGCCAGCCGGCCCCGCCCGCCGCGCAGCCAGGCGCCGGCCGCGGCCACCACGGCCGCCCGCGCGGGCCGTTCGGCGGGGGCGGCCAGGCCGTGCCGGTAGGCGAGCACCGACTTGACCGCGACCGCACCCGCGGCGGCGGCCGCCAGCGCCTCCCCGACGGCCTGCGGCCAGGACTCGGCCGGGCCCGCCACCGCCTCGGCCACCGACTCCAGCCGGACCACCTCGTGCACCACCGCCCCGGCGGCCGCGGCCAGTTCGCCTAGCGGCAGCAGCGGAAGGCCCGCGGCGGTGGTCAGCCCGGTGTCCACCAGGCAGGTGTCCAGCCCGGCGGCGGCCAGCAGCCGGCGGGTGGCCTCGGCGCCGCCCAGCTCGCGCCGCCGGGCCAGGTAGTCGGCGGCCGGGGCGTGCGCGGGCAGGCCGAGGGCGGGCGGGCACCAGCGCCGGACGGCCAGGCCGAGCGCGCTGTCGAAGGGCGAACAGCCGGGCGCGGGCGGTCGGTCGGACTCGGTGAGCAGCCCGGCCAGGGTGTCGTCGGCGAGGTCGGCCGCCACCACGCTGTGGCAGTGGTGGTCGACCAGCCCGGGCAACGCCAGGGCCCCGGCGGGCACCGGTCAGTACCGCCAGCGGGTGGCGGCGACCAGCTGCTCGGGGGTGGCGACGGCGTACTGCTCGCCCTCGGCCCGGCGCACCGCCAGCACCGCCTCGTACAGCGGCCCGCCGAGCGCCTCGCGCAGCACCGCCGATCGCTCGAACGCGGCCAGCGCCTCCGCCGGGCCGGTCGGCAGCCGGGGCACCGAGCCGGGCTCGGCGGCGGCCGGGTCCCCGGTGAACTCCGGTGGCAGCGAGAGGTGTCGGTCGAGACCGACGAGACCGGCGGCGAGCACCGCGCCGACCGCCAGGTACGGATTGGCGCTGGCGTCGAAGCACTTGACCTCGGCGTTGGCGGCGGCGGCCCGCTCCCCCGTGGAGCCCGTCACCAGGCGCAGCGCGGCCTCGCGGTTCTCCAGGCCCCAGCACTGGTAGGCGCCGGCCCAGTGCGAGGGCACCAGCCGCAGGTAGCCGGCCGGGCTGGAGCAGCCCAGCACCAGGAGTTCGGGCAGCGCGCCGAGCACCCCGGCGAGGAAGCCCTCGGCCTCGGCGGTCAGGCCGTGCGGGCCGGGGCCGCCGTGGCCGAGGTTGTGGCCGTCCCGCCAGAGGCTCAGGTGCAGGTGCCCGCCGTTGCCGACCGCGCCGGGCTCGACCACGGGGGCGAAGGAGACCCGCAGGCCGTGCCGGGCGGAGACGGCCCGCACGGTGTGCCGGACCAGGACGGAGGTGTCGGCGGCGCCGACCGGGCCCTCGGGGGCCACCGAGACCTCGAACTGGCCCGGGGCGTACTCGGGGTGGATCTGCAGGACGGTCAGCCCCTGCTCGCCGAGGGCGCGCAGGACGTCCCGCAGGTAGTCGGTGAGGTCGGTGAGCCGGTGCATCCCGTACGCGGGGCCGTGCGTCGGGTACTGCGGCTCGTCCTGCGGGCCGCCGGCGAGGGCGACCACCCACTCGACCTCGATGCCGGCCCGCAGGGTCAGCCCGCGCTCGGCGGCGGCGGCCTCCATCCGGCGGGCGAACAGCCGCTGGCAGCCGGGGTGCGGGGTGCCGGCCTGGGTGTGCCGGTCCCCCGGGGCCCAGGCCCAGCCGGGCTGGGCGGCCAGCGGGACGACCCGGTCGAGGTCGGGGTAGAGCCGCAGGTCCCCGGTGGGGCCGCCGGTGCTCGGGCTGGTGGTGATGCCGTCGTCGGCGAGGAAGACGTCGAAGCAGGGTGCGGCGCCGACGCCCCACTGCGCGGCGTGCACCAGGGCGCCCAGCGGGACGGCCTTGACCCGGGTGATGCCCGCGTTGTCCACCCAGGTGACGGCCACCGCGTCGACGGCGGCGGTGCGCAGCCGGTCGACGGCGGCCTCGGCCTGTTCGACGCGCGCGGCGCACGGGGGCAGCGTGACGGCGGCGAGGTGCCCACCGAGGCCTCCGGCCGGGCCGGTGGAGCCGGTGGCGGACGCGGCGGGGCCGGCGGCGGTTCCGAGGGTCATGCCCCCATGTTGCCCCGCCCGTCGCGGCCGGGTAACTCCCCTATCGAGTGGTCCCCGTGGACGCCTGTCCGCCCGTTCACCCGTTCGGACCACCGCCGCCCGCCTGACCCGCCGTCCCGATGCCTTTTGTGACGCCCGCACCCCTTCCTACTCGCGGGTAGCTTCGCTACAGTGGCCGGACGCACCACCGCCGGGCTACGGGAGCCGCACCGGCGGGGGCCTGCGGTCGCCGTGTCCACGGCGGGCGCGCGGTGCGTCATTCACCGGCCGGCGCCGCGAACCGCGGCGGGCCGGGTCTCCTTCCTCGTATCAGAGCCGCTTCCTTTCACCCTTGAGCGCCTGAGCACCACGGCACACCCCTCAGTTCGGCCGGAGCGGACCGGCCGCCGCGGCGGTGTGCCGGAACCCGTCATCTCCCCAGCCCCGCGCGCGGACCCTCCCCCGGCGGCGGCCGCCCCCGCCGCACGCGCGGGCGCGGCGGCCCGGCCGCCGGGGCGTGCGCGGGCCCTTCAGGACTAGGAGTCAGGACAGATGGAGCGTCCCTTTTCCACGGTCGCCGTCGTCGGCCTCGGCACGATGGGTGCCGGTGTCGCGGTGGCCGTCGCCAGGAGCGGCCGCCGGGTGATCGGCATCGAGGCCACCGAGGACTCGGCCGCCCGGGCACTGGCCCGGATCGAGGAGGCGACCGCGCACGCGGTCGACCGGGAGCGGATCACCGCCGGGGAGCGCACCGCGCTGCTGGCGCTGATCTCGGTCGGCCACGAGCTGTCGGCCGCCGCCGGGGCCGAGCTGGTGATCGAGGAGGTGCCCGAGCAGCTGGAGCTGAAGCGGGAGCTCTTCGCCGAGCTGGACCGGATCTGCCCGGCGGGGACGGTGCTGGCCACCGGCACCACCGCGCTCTCGGTGACCCGGATCGCCGCCGCGACCGCCCGCCCGGAGCGGGTGCTGGGCCTGCACTTCTTCAACCCGGTGCACAGCATGAAGCTGGTCGAGGTGGTCCGCACGGTGCTGACCTCCCCGCAGGTCGCCGAGGACGCCGCCGCGTTCGCCCGGGACCTCGGCAAGGAGCCGGTGGCGGCCGGCGACCGGGCCGGCTTCGTCGTCAACGGCCTGCTGTTCGCGTACCTGAACCAAGCCGCCGCGATGTACGAGTCCAAGTACGCCTCCAGGGAGGACATCGACGCCGCGATGCGGCTCGGCTGCGGCCTGCCGATGGGCCCGCTGGCGCTGCTCGACCTGATCGGCGTGGACACCGCGCGGACCGTCCTGGAGGCGATGTACGAGCAGTCCCGGGACCGCCTGCACGCGCCCGCCCCGATCCTCGGCCAGCTGGTCGCGGCCGGGCTGCTGGGCCGCAAGTCCGGCCGCGGCTTCTACACCTACGAGGCGCCCGGCTCGTCCAGGGCCGTCGACGCGGCGGCCGGCCCGGCGCGGGCCGCGGTGGCGGGCCGGGAGGTCCGCGCGGTCGGCGTCTGCGGCTCGGGCACCATGGCGACCGGCATCGCCGAGGTCTTCGCCAAGGCCGGCCGCCCGGTGCTGCTGGCCGCCCGCAGCCAGGAGAAGGCCGACCGGGCCAAGGCGCAGCTGGCGAAGTCGCTGGCGCGCGCGGTCGACCGGGGCCGGCTGAGCGCGCAGGCGCGGGACGCCGCGCTGGCGCTGGTCACCCCGGTCGGCCAGTACGCCGAGCTGGCCGAGGTGGACCTGGTGATCGAGGCGGTGGCCGAGGACCTGGCGGTCAAGCGCGAGCTGTTCGCCACCCTGGACAAGATCGTCAGGCCGGGAGCGGTGCTCGCCACCACCACCTCCTCGCTGCCGGTGATCAGCTGCGCGACGGCCACCTCGCGGCCGCAGGACGTGATCGGCATGCACTTCTTCAACCCGGCGCCGGCCATGAAGCTGGTCGAGGTGGTCTCCACCGTGCTGACCGCGCCGGACGTCACCGCGACCGTGCTGGAGCTGACCGCCGAGGTCCGCAAGCACCCGGTGGAGTGCGGCGACCGGGCCGGCTTCATCGTCAACGCGCTGCTCTTCCCCTACCTGAACGACGCGGTGCGGATGCTCCAGGAGCACTACGCGACGGTGGACGACATCGACACCGCGATGAAGCTGGGCTGCGGCTACCCGATGGGCCCGTTCGAGCTGTTGGACGTGGTCGGCCTGGACGTCTCGCTGACCATCGAGCAGGTGCTGCACCAGGAGTTCCGCGAACCGGGCCTGGCCGCCGCGCCGCTGCTGGAGCACCTGGTCGCCGCCGGCTGCCTGGGCCGCAAGACCGGCCGCGGCTTCCGCGACCACGCGCGCCGGTGACCACGCCGGCTGCCGGGGGCGCCGCCGCGCGCGAGGCGGCGCCGCCCGGGACCGGGTCCGGCCCGGCCAGACCGGGCTGGAGCCCGGGGACGGTGTCCGCGCGCTGGCCCAGACCGGCCGTCACCGGCCCGGTCGCACCGGTCCGTCGGGGAAGGGCCGCGGCCGAACCGCCGGGGCCGTGTAGCGTTCCGGACATGGATCGGGTTCAGTCAGCCACCCCGCAGCACTCCGCCGGACCGCGCGGCGCCGACCGGACGGGCTCCTCGACCGGGGGCACCGGGCCGGAAGGGGGGCCGGGCAGCCGCCGGGCGGCGGCGCAGCGCCAGCAGATGCGTCAGGACCTGGCCACGGCCGCGATGGAGCTGTTCTCCTCGCAGGGCTACGAGGAGACCACGGTCGACCAGATCGCGGCCGCCGCCGGGGTGGCCCGGCGGACCTTCTTCCGGTACTTCCGGTCGAAGGAGGAGGCGATCTTCCCGGACCACGACGACACCCTCGTCCGGGTGGCCGACCTGCTGGCCAGCGCCGAGCCGGAGGAGCACCCGCTGGACGTGGTCTGCCGCGGCATCAAGGAGGTGCTGCGGATGTACGCCTCGACGCCGGGGGTGTCGGTCGCGCGGTACCAGCTGATCCGTCAGGTCCCGGCGCTGCGCGAGCGGGAGATCGCCGTGGTGGCCCGGTACGAGCGGCTGTTCACCCGGTACCTGCTGGGCCGCTTCGACACCGGGGAGTCCATCCCGTCGGGCTGGCAGCGCGGCGGCGAGGACGACTCGATGCTGGCCGAGGTGTCGGCGGCGGCGGTCGTCGCGGCGCACAACCACGTGCTGCGGCGCTGGCTGCGGGCCGGCGGGCGCGGGGACGTGGAGGCGCAGCTGGACCACTCCTTCGAGGTGATCCGGCGGACCTTCTGGGCCTCCAGCACGCCGGGTGCCAGACGCCGCGGCTCCCTGGTGGCACCGGGTGCCAATGGGGCTCCCGGTGACGTGCTGGCCGAGAGCGCACTGAGTGCCAGTCCTGGAGGTGAGGTACTCATCACAGTCGCCCGGACGGACGCTCCGCTGGACGTGGTGGTGGACAGCATCCGGGCCGCACTGAGTGGCGCCAGGGAGTCCTGAGCCCATCATTTAGCCAGTTCAGGGCGATATCGAGGGCCCGCGTCGAGCAGTCGACGCGGGCCCTTTCGATATCCGCCGCAGCGCGTTCAGGGGCCGCTCCAGCGCGCCGGAATTCGTGACACCCGGTGTCTTTACGAGTGGCACAGGGTGCCACTACCTTGTTACTCGCCAGTCGCGGCGCCGCGGCTCCCCACCTCGGCGCGCCGTCGTCCGGCGTTCCCACACCCCGGGAGCAGTGCGCGTTCGGCCCGGTCCACCCCGGGCGCCCAGCCCGACCACCCACCACCCACCTCAGCGAAGCCGGTGTCCGCTCCCGGCTACCCCAGACGCCCTGTGCCCTCACACAGGTACGCCTTCGGAGGCAGCCATGCAGGAAATCCTCGACGCGATCCTCAGCAACGACGCCACGTCGGAGGACTTCGCCGCCGTCAAGCTTCCCGAGTCCTACCGAGCGGTGACGCTCCACAAGGACGAGGAGCAGCTGTTCGCGGGCCTCGACAGCCGCGACAAGGACCCCCGCAAGTCCCTTCACCTCGACGAGGTCGCCCTGCCCGAGCTGGGCCCCGGCGAGGCGCTGGTCGCCGTCATGGCCAGCGCGGTGAACTACAACACCGTCTGGAGCTCGATCTTCGAGCCGGTCTCCACCTTCTCCTTCCTGGAGCGCTACGGCCGGCTGTCGCCGCTCACCAAGCGCCACGACCTGCCGTACCACGTCCTCGGCTCCGACCTCGCGGGCGTGGTGCTGCGCACCGGCGCCGGCGTCAACGCCTGGAAGCCCGGCGACGAGGTCGTCGCGCACTGCCTCTCCGTCGAGCTGGAGTCCCCGGACGGCCACAACGACACGATGATGGACCCCGAGCAGCGCATCTGGGGCTTCGAGACCAACTTCGGCGGGCTGGCCCAGATCGCCCTGGTGAAGACCAACCAGCTGCTGCCCAAGCCCAAGCACCTCACCTGGGAGGAGGCCGCCTCCCCCGGCCTGGTCAACTCCACCGCGTACCGCCAGCTGGTCTCGCGCAACGGCGCCGGCATGAAGCAGGGCGACAACGTGCTGATCTGGGGAGCCAGCGGCGGCCTCGGCTCGTACGCCACCCAGTACGCGCTGGCCGGCGGCGCCACCCCGATCTGTGTGGTCTCCAACGACCAGAAGGCCGCGATCTGCCGCGCCATGGGCGCCGAGGCGATCATCGACCGCTCCGCCGAGGGCTACCGGTTCTGGAAGGACGAGCACACCCAGGACCCGCGCGAGTGGAAGCGCCTGGGCGCGAAGATCCGCGAGTTCACCGGCGGCGAGGACGTCGACATCGTCTTCGAGCACCCGGGCCGGGAGACCTTCGGCGCCTCGGTGTACGTCACCCGCAAGGGCGGCACCATCGTCACCTGCGCCTCCACCTCCGGCTTCATGCACCAGTACGACAACCGCTACCTGTGGATGTCGCTCAAGCGCATCGTCGGCTCGCACTTCGCCAACTACCGCGAGGCCTTCGAGGCCAACCGCCTGATCGCCAAGGGCCGGATCCACCCGACCCTGTCCAAGGTCTACTCCCTGGAGGAGACCGGTCAGGCCGCCCTCGACGTGCACCACAACAAGCACCAGGGCAAGGTCGGCGTGCTCTGCCTGGCGCCGGAGGAGGGCCTGGGCGTGCGCGACCACGCGCTGCGCGAGCAGCACCTGCCGGCGATCAACCGCTTCCGGAACGTCTGAGGCCGATCCGATGACCGATCAGCACAAGCGCGACCGCCCCTGGCTGATGCGCACCTACGCCGGGCACTCCACCGCGAGCGACTCCAACGCGCTCTACCGGCGGAACCTGGCGAAGGGCCAGACGGGCCTCTCCGTCGCCTTCGACCTGCCGACCCAGACCGGCTACGACTCCGACCACCTCCTCGCCCGCGGCGAGGTGGGCCGGGTCGGCGTCCCGGTCGGCCACGTCGGCGATATGCGCACCCTGTTCGACGGCATCCCGCTCGAACAGACCAACACCTCCATGACGATCAACGCCACCGCGATGTGGCTGCTGGCGCTCTACCAGGTGGTCGCCGAGGAGCAGGGCGCCGACATCGCCAAGCTCACCGGCACCACCCAGAACGACATCGTCAAGGAGTACCTCTCGCGCGGGACGCACGTCTTCCCGCCCGGCCCCTCGGTGCGCCTGATCACCGACATGATCGCCTACACCGTCGGCCGCATCCCCAAGTGGAACCCGATCAACATCTGCAGCTACCACCTGCAGGAGGCCGGGGCCACGCCCGTCCAGGAGATCGCCTACGCGATGTGCACCGCCATCTCGGTGCTCGACGCCGTCCGCGACTCCGGCCAGGTGCCGGCCGAGCGGATGGGCGAGGTGGTCGCCCGGATCTCCTTCTTCGTCAACGCCGGCGTGCGCTTCGTCGAGGAGATGTGCAAGATGCGCGCCTTCGCCCAGCTGTGGGAGAAGGTCACGCTGGAGCGCTACGGCGTCCAGGACCCGAAGCAGCGCCGCTTCCGCTACGGCGTCCAGGTCAACTCGCTCGGCCTGACCGAGGCCCAGCCGGAGAACAACGTCCAGCGGATCGTCCTGGAGATGCTGGCCGTCACCCTCTCCAAGGACGCCCGCGCCCGCGCCGTCCAACTGCCGGCCTGGAACGAGGCGCTGGGCCTGCCCCGGCCCTGGGACCAGCAGTGGTCGCTGCGGATCCAGCAGGTGCTGGCCTACGAGTCGGACCTGCTGGAGTACGGCGACCTCTTCAACGGCTCCGAGGTGGTCGAGGCCAAGACCGCCGACCTGCTGGCCGGCGCCGAGGCGGAGATCGCCAAGGTGCTGGCCATGGGCGGGGTGATTCCGGCCGTGGAGTCCGGCTACCTGAAGTCCAACCTGGTCTCCTCGCACGCCGCCCGGCGGGCCCGGATCGAGTCCGGCGAGGACAGGATCGTCGGCGTCAACTGCTTCGACACCACCGAGGAGAGCCCGCTCACGGCCGACCTCGACACCGCCATCATGGTCGTCGACCCGGCCTCCGAGCAGTCCGTGCTCGCCGCCCTGGAGGCCTGGCGCGGACAGCGCGACGAGGCCGCCGTCCAGACCGCGCTGGCCGAGCTCAAGGCCACCGCGACCACCGACGCCAACCTGGTGCCGGCCACGCTCGCCTGCGCCCGGGCCGGCGTCACCACCGGCGAGTGGGCCTTCGCCCTGCGCGAGGTCTTCGGCGAGTACCGCGCGCCCACCGGCGTCGGCGGCGCCCCGGTCGCGGTGTCCGCCGAACCCGGCGGGGAACTGGCCGCGG
Organism: Kitasatospora sp. NPDC088861; assembly: GCF_044750105.1. Taxonomy (NCBI): domain Bacteria; kingdom Bacillati; phylum Actinomycetota; class Actinomycetes; order Kitasatosporales; family Streptomycetaceae; genus Kitasatospora; species Kitasatospora sp. NPDC088861. The sequence continues at coordinate 274,146 of NZ_JBIVJF010000007.1, read as the reverse complement.
TGCGCGCCGCCGTCGCCGCCACCGCCGAGGAGCTGGGCTCCGGCAAGCTGCGCCTGCTGGTCGGCAAGCCCGGCCTGGACGGGCACTCCAACGGCGCCGAGCAGATCGCCGTCCGGGCCCGCGACGCCGGGTTCGAGGTGGTCTACCAGGGCATCCGGCTGACCCCCGAGCAGATCGTCTCCGCCGCCGTCGCGGAGGACGTGCACTGCGTGGGCCTGTCGATCCTCTCCGGCGCCCACTGCGAGCTGGTGCCCGACGTCCTGCGCCGGCTGCGCCGGGCCGGGGTGCAGGATGTCCCGGTGATCGTGGGTGGCATCATCCCGGCAGCGGACGGCGAGGCCCTCAAGGCCGCCGGCGTCGCCGCCGTGTTCACCCCGAAGGACTTCGGCATCACCACCATCATCGGCCGGATCGTGGACGAGATCCGGCTCGCCAACAAGCTCCAGCCCTGGACGCCCGCACCCGCGCCCACCAGCTGACCACTGGGAAGGAACCGACCCACCCTCATGTCTGCCCACCCGTCGCCCGCCGCCACCTTCAACCGACTGCGCCCGCGCCGCTCCTGCCTCGCCGTGCCCGGCAGCAACCCGCGCTTCCTGGAGAAGGCCCAGGGCCTCCCCGCCGACCAGGTCTTCCTCGACCTGGAGGACGCCTGCGCCCCCCTGGCCAAGGAGAGCGCCCGCCACCACATCGTCGACGCGCTCAACAACGGCGACTGGGGCGGCAAGACCCGCGTCGTCCGGGTCAACGACTGGACCACCCACTGGACCTACCGCGACGTGATCACCGTCGTCGAGGGCGCCGGCCCCAACCTCGACTGCATCATGCTGCCCAAGGTCCAGGACGCCGAACAGGTCAAGGCGCTCGACCTGCTGCTCACCCAGATCGAGAAGACCATGGGCTTCGAGGTCGGCCGGATCGGCATCGAGGCGCAGATCGAGAACGCCAAGGGCCTGGTCAACGTCGACGCCATCGCCGAGGCCTCGCCCCGGCTGGAGACCATCATCTTCGGCCCCGCCGACTTCATGGCCTCCATCAACATGAAGTCCCTGGTGGTCGGCGAGCAGCCGGCCGGCTACCCGGCCGACGCCTACCACTACATCCTGATGCGCATCCTGATGGCCGCCCGCGCCAACGACCTCCAGGCGATCGACGGCCCGTACCTGCAGATCCGCAACCAGGAGGGCTACCGCGAGGTCGCCCGGCGCGCCGCAGCCCTCGGCTTCGACGGCAAGTGGGTGCTCCACCCCGACCAGGTCGGCGCCGCGAACGAGATCTTCTCGCCCTCCCAGGAGGACTACGACCACGCCGAGCTGATCCTCGACGCCTACGACTGGTGCACCTCCGAGGCGGGCGGCGCCAAGGGCTCCGCGATGCTCGGCGACGAGATGATCGACGAGGCCAGCCGCAAGATGGCCCTGGTCATCGCCGGTAAGGGCCGGGCCGCCGGCCTGGAGCGCACCACCAAGTTCGAGATCCCGGAAAGCTGAGGCCCGACGCGATGCAGTTCGGACGCACCTACGAGGAGTTCGAGGTCGGCGCGGTCTACAAGCACTGGCCCGGCAAGACCGTCACCGAGTACGACGACCACCTCTTCTGCCTGCTCACCATGAACCACCACCCGCTCCACCTGGACACCAACTACGCCGAGCGGACGACGGACTTCGGCAGGAACGTGGTGGTGGGCAACTACGTCTACTCGCTGCTGCTGGGCATGTCCGTCCCGGACGTCTCCGGCAAGGCCATCGCCAACCTGGAGATCGAGTCGCTGCGGCACGTCGCGCCGACCTTCCACGGCGACACCCTCTACGGCGAGACCACCGTCCTCGACAAGTGGCCGTCCAAGTCCAAGGACGACCGCGGCATCGTGTACGTCGAGACCAAGGGGTACAAGCAGGACGGCACGGTCGTCTGCATCTTCCGCCGCAAGGTGATGGTGCCGACCGAGACGTACGTCAAGGAGCGCGGCGGCGAGCAGCCCGGCCGCCCGACTCCCCTCTCCTAGGGCCCCGAATCCCCTGAGACCCCGGAGGGGCCGGCCGCCGTCATCGGCCGGCCCCCACCCGGAACGGGGGCCCTGCCGCCGCAGCCACGCCGGCAGGGCCCCCGGCAATCCCCCCCCCCCCGCCCCCTTAAACCTTTCGGAGCCGCACGATGGGACGCCTGGCACAGACCGACGGCCTCACCGAGATCCAGCGGGACATCCTCGCCACCGTGCGGGATTTCGTCGACAAGGAGATCATTCCGGTCGCGACCGAGCTGGAACACCAGGACGAGTACCCGACCGCCATCGTCGAGGGGATGAAGCAGCTCGGCCTCTTCGGCCTCACCATCCCCGAGGAGTACGGCGGCCTCGGCGAGTCGCTGCTCACCTACGCCCTGGTGGTCGAGGAGATCGCCCGCGGCTGGATGAGCGTGTCCGGCATCGTCAACACCCACTTCATCGTGGCGCACATGATCAACGCCCACGGCACCCAGGAGCAGAAGGACCACTTCCTGCCGAGGATGGCCGCCGGGGAAATCCGCGGCGCGTTCTCGATGTCCGAGCCCGGCCTCGGCTCCGACGTTTCGGCCATCTCCACCAAGGGCGTCAAGGACGGGGAGTCCTACGTCCTCAACGGCCAGAAGATGTGGCTCACCAACGGCGGCACCTCCACCCTCGTCGCGGTCCTGTGCAAGACCGACGAGGGCGGCAGCACCCCGTACAAGAACATGACCACCTTCCTGATCGAGAAGACCCCCGGATTCGGCCCGAACCCGACCGTCCCCGGCCTCACCGTGCCCGGGAAGATCGAGAAGATGGGCTACAAGGGCGTCGACACCACCGAACTGGTCCTCCAGGACGTCCGGATCCCGGCCGACCGCGTCCTCGGCGGCGTCCCCGGGCGCGGCTTCTACCAGATGATGGACGGCGTCGAGGTCGGCCGCGTCAACGTCGCCGCCCGCGGCTGCGGCGTCGCCCGCCGCGCCTTCGAACTCGGCATCTCCTACGCCCAGCAGCGCTCCACCTTCGGCAAGAAGATCGCCGAGCACCAGGCCATCCAGTTCAAGCTCGCCGAGATGGCCACCAAGGTCGAGGCCGCCCACCAGATGATGGTCATGGCCGCCCGCAAGAAGGACGGCGGCGAGCGCAACGACCTCGAGGCCGGCATGGCCAAGTACCTCGCCTCCGAGTACTGCAAGGAGGTCGTCGAGGACGCGTTCCGCATCCACGGCGGCTACGGCTTCTCCAAGGAGTACGAGATCGAGCGGCTCTACCGCGAGGCCCCGATGCTGCTCATCGGTGAAGGAACTGCGGAGATCCAGAAGATGATCGTCGGACGCCGACTCCTGGAGGAGTACCGGATCGCGGAGTGAGCACCGGGTCACCCCGGCTCGACGAGCGGCCCCCGGGGCGCTCCGGGCCGGCTGGACGACCCCTTCCGAACCGCCGGTCGACGGGCGTGCGGGCCCGTCCCGGCCACCCGCCGTGCCATCACGGCCCCGGCCTGGTCCGCCGGGGTCCGGCACGGCCCTCCGGAAGCGGCCGCAGGGCGTACAGCTGCGGCGACACGCCCCGCGGCCGCTTCCGCACACCCTCGACGGGCCGTGTCCCGCACCCCCGGCGACCGCGAACGGCCCGTTCCGCCCACCGGGTTCCGCCGACAGGCCTGTTGAGACAAGTGTCACCAGCCCCGTCCGGTCCCTTGGGAACCGGACCGGGGCGAGCTACGGTCGTAGAGGTGGGACGCGCACACGCGCTTCCACCGGACACGTGAACGAGCAGGCGGGTTGCCCACCCACCGTGTGCTCCCGATAGCATCCACCGGGACAGCAAGCCGTCCCTCTATTACCCGATCCCGCGGTGGCCCCCGTCCAGCGGCCATGATCCCCCGCGACAAAGGTCTTCGATGCCCATCAGCCCGTCCCCTCACACCTCCGTCACGGACCGCGATGCCCTCGCAGCCACGACGGCCGGTCGGCGACCCCGCGTGACCATCGCGCGCGGAGCCACCCCCTGGTTCGTCCCCACCCTCGCCACGGCCGCCGTGACCACCGCCCTCACCCGGCGCAGCGGCAAGTGGGCCCTGGCAGCGGTACCCGCCTGTGCGCTCGGCGCGGGCATGCTGTGGTTCTTTCGCGACCCCGAGCGTGAGATCGGCGCGGGCAGAGTGATCTCCCCCGCCGACGGCGTGGTGCAGAGCATCGACGCCTGGCCGGACGGCCGCACCCGGGTCGCGATCTTCATGAGCCCGCTCAACGTCCACGTCAACCGCGCGCCCCTGCCCGGCACGGTGACGTCGGTCGAGCACGTCGCGGGCGGCTTCGTCCCCGCGTTCAACAAGGACAGCGACCAGAACGAGCGGGTCGTCTGGCACTTCGACACCGAGCTCGGCGACATCGAGATGGTGCAGATCGCGGGGGCCGTGGCCCGTCGCATCGTGCCGTACGTCGCCGCCGGTACCAAGGTCGAGCAGGGCGACCGGATCGGTCTGATCCGGTTCGGCTCCCGGGTCGACACCTACCTGCCGGCCGGCGTCGAGGTCGGCGTCGAGGTCGGCCAGAAGACCACAGCCGGGGTGACGCGCCTTGACCGTGACTGATCCTGAGACAATCGTCGGCCTGGACGACGAGGAGACGGCCCTGCGCCGTCGCCGCTGGGCCCGCGACCGCGAGCTGCGCGCCCCGCGCTCTCCCCAGCACCTGTCCACCGCCGACTTCCTGACCCTGGGGAACGCCGTCTGCGGCTTCCTGGCGATCTACTCGATCACCACCGGGGTCCTGGTCCCGCACATCACCAACCCGGACGCCGCACCCGACCGGCACAGCGCCGCCACCGCGGTCACGCTGCTGCTCATCGGCTCCATGTGCGACCTCTTCGACGGGCTGGTGGCGCGCAAGCTCCGCTCCTCCGCCCTCGGAGCGGAACTGGACAACCTGGCCGACCTGATCAGCTTCGGCATCGCGCCGGCCTACTTCGTCGCCGTCTGGGGCATGGTCTCGCAGGGCTCCAACAGCAAGCTCTCGGCGCTCATCGCGATCACCGTCCTGCTCGCGGTCGTCCTGCGGCTCGCCCGCTTCTCCGCCGTCAAGATGCGGCCCGGGGTGTTCCAGGGCATGCCCTGCCCGATGGGCGCGATGACGGTCATCGCCATCGTGCTGCTCGACCCGCCGTTCCTGCCCGGTCTGCTCGCCATCTTCGGCGCCGCGTACCTCATGGTCAGCCGGATCGAGTACCCCAAGCCCCAGGGGCTGCTGGCCACCGCCACGCTGTGCTGGATCGTCGTCTCGATCGGCTGCCTCGCGGCCTGGGCGACCGGCCTGCCCGGCGGCGACGCCCTGATGCACGTCGGCGCCTTCGCCCAGATCACGCTCGCCGCGATGGCCCCGCTGCTGGTCATCCGGCGCAAGGTCGGACAGAAGGTCGGCGACGTCCGCGCCAGGCGGGCGGAGTCCCGCCTCGGCTGAGTCGTTCCCGTACGCGAGAGGGGCCCGGATCCAGTCGGATCCGGGCCCCTCTTCGTCGTGCCCGCTCTTCTCCTCGTCGCGCTCGTTCTTCGACGGGCGCTGCTACGCGCCGCCGGTGTGCACGCTGAACGCCGAGCGGCGGGCCGCCCGCGCCACGCCCGGATCCGGGTGCACGCCCGAGACCGCCGTCAGCACCGAGGCCGCCCGCGGGTGCCCCGACTGCCGGGCCCGGGCGAACAACCGCACCGGATCGCCCGCCGCGGCGCCCTCGACGTGGCCCACCAGCAGCTCCGTCTCGCCGTGGTCCAGCACCGCCGCAGCCGTGTCCACCCACAGCCAGGCCGCGTCCTCCGCCCCCAGCACGTCCGCCGGCGAAACGCCCTCGTCCGAGCGTTCCGCCAGCCACAACAGCGCGTACGGGCGCAGCACCGGCTCGTCCACCGATGCCCGCACCGCCTGCTCGGCCGGGCCGCCGGCCACCCGCAGCGCCTCGAAGGCCAGCCCGCGCACCAGCGCGTCGTCCCCCTGCGCCGCGTCCAGCAGCTCCGCCACCGCCCGATCGGCCGGACGGGCCGCCACCCAGGCGCGGAACTCGGCCCGCGCCGGGCCCGGCGAGTAGTCCGCGCAGGCGTTCAGCAGCTCGAAGGCGCTCTGCTCGATGTGCCCGGCCGCGGTCTGCGCGACCGTGCAGATCTCCTCCAGCTTCGCCCGCACCGCCCAGTGGCCCAGCGGCGACAGCTCGGCGGCCTCGTCCCTGCGGACCACGGCCCCGACGGCCGCCAGGCCGTCCAGCATCCAGTCCAGGACCGCGGCCACGTCCGCCGGCGACGGCGGGGTGTCGATCTGCGGCTCCCGGCACGTGCCGCGGACCGCCGAGACCGCCGAGGCGGCGTGCGGCACGGGCGACAGGCCCGAACCGTCCGTGCCACCCACCCGGCGCTCGTCCAGCCCCCGGCGCAGCAGCTCCAGCAGTTCGCCGTCCGACACCGGACCGGCCACCAGGTGCAGGAACGACAGCAGCTGCGGCGCCTGGTCCACCGCCTGGCCGGCCAGCACCGCGAACACGCCCCGCAGGGCGGCGGGCGGCACCGGGGCGAGCAGCGTCCAGGCGTCGAACAGCGCCGACCAGCCGCGGACGACCGCCTCGTCGTCGTGCTCCCAGGCGTGCAGGCGCCAACCCGGGACCGCACCGCCGTCCCTGGCCTCCACCAGGCCGACCAGCAGCGCCTGCCCCCACGCCTTGGCGGCGGCGCCGACCGTCATGGCCAGCGCCCGACCCGCCGCACGGGCGTCATCGGGCAGCAGCTCGCCCCGCTTGTCGACCTCTTCCAGGTCCCCCGCCCAGCGGGCGATCCGGACGGCGTCCACCAGCATCCGGCGGGCCAGCGGCGCCAGCTCGGCCGGCGCGGGGAAGCCCTCCGGTACGGGAACCCTCCCCCGACCGGGCGCCGCAGCGGGCCCTCGTCGGCGGGGTACCCCGGCCCCGCCCGGCTTGCCGGCGGCGGGCCGGTGGGCCGTACCGGGGAGACGGGTCACCGTCGCACCAGTACCGATCGTCGGAGGGAGCGGGGCATCACGGTCGCGCGGATTCCGAGACGTCACGTCGAGCAGTCTTCCCCTTGTACCGGCCTTCTGTCACATCCGGTTGGCTGTACGGACGGGCGGCCGTCGACGGCACCTCCCCAAGATCGGGCAACAATCGGGCAACAGAGGCAAACCGCCTGGCCGGAAACAGGTGGCGGGGTCATGCCATCACGGCTCAACCCTTGCGGCGACGGTCGCGCTACCCGCCCGACCGGTCACACTCCGTGGCCGACAGGTGAGGTCCGGGTTCCGTACGGAGGCCCCGCGGGTGTGACTTCTCGCGCGGGGGGGCTGGGTTCAGAGAAGGGGGGTGAGCCAGCGGCGGAGGAGTTCGGTGTAGTGGGTGGGGGCGGAGTTCCAGAGGGTGGCGTGGTCGGCGCCCGGGAAAGGCCGGAGGCTGACCACGCCGGGGCGGGCGGCGGCGAGGCGCTCGGCGGCGCGGAAGGGGGCGACCTGGTCGTCGGGGCTGTGCAGGAGGAGGGTGGGGACGCGCAGGTCGGCGCCCTCGGCGATGCGGCCGAAGTCGGCGAGGTCGACGCCGGTGCGGCCCTCGGCGGCGAGGGCGCCGAGCTCGGCGGCGGCGCCGGTGTAGCCGGCCCGGGCGGCGCCGCGGCGGGCGGTGGCGGGCAGGTCGAGGACCGGCGAGTCCAGGACGAGGCCGCTGATGGCATGGGCCCAGGCGGAGCGGGAGGCCGTCTGGAGGGCCATGGTGGCGCCGAGGGACCAGCCGTACAGGATGACCCGGCCGGCGCCGCTGTCGAGGGCGAGCCGTACCGCCGACTCGACGTCGCGCCACTCGGTCTCGCCGAAGTGGCCGAGCCCGTCCGGCGAGGCCGGGGCGCCCTGGTCGCCGCGGTAGGTGACGGCGAGGGCGGGCAGGGCGAGGCGGTCGAGGACGGGGAGGACCGGGAGGGTCTGCTGCCGGTCGGCGCCGGGGCCGTGGACGAGGATCACCCAGGTGCCTCGTTTGCCGTCGAGGCGCCAGGCGGGGAGGGCGCCGAGTTCGCCGTCGGCGGCGGTGTCGGTGAAGGGGAGGCCGAGCGCCTCGGTGGGGTCGCCGAGGTGGACGCGGGGGGTGAAGCGGACCTCGGTGCCGGGGGTGAGGGTGCCCCGGTCCGCGCGGACGAGGCGGCGGGTGACGCCGTTCTCGTCGCTGTGCAGGACCTCCTCGACGACGGCGTGGCCGTGGTCGTCCCATTCCACGGCCCAGTGGCCGGGGCGAAGGCTCTCGGGGCGGCGGTTGAAGGTGATCCGGCCCGCGGCGAGGCTCCGCACCAGGACGGGGCCGGACTCCCGGGCGGCGCTCGCCGGGTGGACCAGCCGTTCGGAGGCCCGGCGGCCGATCACCAGGACGGCGGCCCCGGCGGCCCCGGCGCCGACGACGGCGGCCGCCACGACGGCCGCGGTTCCCCAACGCATATCGCTCCCCGCTCTGCTGGTCTTGGACCGGACGGTGTCCGGGCGGTGTCCGGGCACCAGTTCACCGGGGGGCCGCGCGGGCGGCCACCGGGCTGGGCCGTCCGGGGCACAGCGGGGCCTCGGGCTGGGCGGGCGTCAGGCAGGGCGGGGCGGGCGGATCGGAGGTGGCGACGGGGCTCCGAGGTGTGACCAACCCCTCCGTGACCTCGGTTGACTCCCGGTTCGGCCGCGTGATGGGATCCTGGGGCCAAACGGAGGCATGCAGAGGAAGCCGGTGCGAGTCCGGCGCGGTCCCGCCACTGTCACCGGGGAGCACGCTCGGAACATTGCCACGGCGGACCGTCAGAAGCCGCTGGAAGGCCCGGGGGTGTGTCCGACCCGGAAGCCAGGAGACTCTCGCCCCCGGTACGTCGATCCAGGGCGCGGACCCTGAGTGAGGACACGCACGCGATGCAGGCTGCCCCGCCCCGCCGGACCCCACGCGGCCTTCCGCCGAACCCGCCGTGCGCCCGCTGACCCGCGCCGCCGCGTTCGCGCTCGGCGCCGCCGCGGGCTTCGCCGCGGACGCCCGCTTCGCCGACCCCCGGCGCGGCCACCCGGTGGCCGTCTTCGGCGGTGCGGCGACCCGGCTGGAGCGGCGGGTGTGGCAGGACGACCGGGTGGCCGGCGCCGGGTACACGGCGCTGTGCGTCGGCGCGGTCGCGGCCGGCGCGGTGGCCCTGGACCGTACGGTGGGCCGGCGTCCGCTGGGCCGGGCCGCGCTGGCGGCCGCCGCGACCTGGACGGTGCTGGGCGGCACCTCGCTGACCCGGGAGGCGCGCACCATCGGCCGGTCGCTGGCCACGGGCGACCTGGCGGCCGCGCGGGAGCGGCTGCCGCACCTGTGCGGGCGGGACCCGAGCGCGCTGGACGGGCCTCAGATCGCCCGCGCGGTGGTCGAGTCGGTGGCCGAGAACACGGCGGACGCCGTGGTGAACGCGCTGGTCTGGGGCACGCTGGCGGGCACCCCGGGGCTGCTGGCGTTCCGCGCGGTGAACACGCTGGACGCGATGGTCGGCCACCGCTCGCCGCGGTACGCCCGGTTCGGCTGGGCCTCGGCCCGGCTGGACGACGTGGCGGGCTGGCCGGGCGCCCGGCTGACGGCTCTGCTCACGGTGGCCGCCGCGCCGCAGCCGAAAACGGCCTGGCGGGTCTGGCGGCGGGACGGTTCGGCGCACCCGAGCCCGAACGCGGGCCAGGCGGAGGCGGCCTTCGCGGGCGCGGTGGGCGTCCGGCTGGGCGGGACCCTCCAGTACGGGGAGCGGGTGGAACACCGGCCGGTGCTGGGCGCGGAGTTGCGGCCGGTGACGGCGGACGACATCGAGCGGGCCTGCGTGCTCTCCCGGCGGGTGGGCGCGCTGGCCCTGGGTACGACGGTCGCGGGGCACGTCGCGCTGCGCTTGCTGACGACACGGTGGAGGGGAAGGGCATGAGCAACGCACTGCTGGTCGCGGGGACGACCTCGGACGCGGGCAAGAGTGTGGTGACCGCGGGCATCTGCCGCTGGCTGGCCCGGCAGGGGGTGCGGGTCGCGCCGTTCAAGGCGCAGAACATGTCGCTGAACTCCTTCGTCACCGCCGACGGCGCCGAGATCGGCCGGGCGCAGGCGATGCAGGCGCAGGCGGCCCGGGTGGAGCCGGAGGCGGCGATGAACCCGGTGCTGCTGAAGCCGGGGGCGGACGGCCGCAGCCAGGTGGTGCTGCTGGGCCGGCCGGTCGCCGAGGTGGGCGCGCTGGACTACCGCGAACGCAAGCCCGTCCTGCTGGAACGGTCGCTGGAGTGCCTGGCGGATATGCGCCGCCGCTACGAGGTGGTGGTCTGCGAGGGCGCCGGTTCGCCCGCCGAGATCAACCTGCGGGACCGGGACATCGCCAACATGGGCCTGGCGACGGCCGCCGGGCTGCCGGTGGTGGTGGTCGGGGACATCGACCGCGGCGGCGTCTTCGCGGCGATGTACGGGACGCTGGCACTGCTGTCGGCGGAGGACCAGCGGCACGTGGCGGGCTGGTTCGTCAACAAGTTCCGCGGCGACGCGCGGCTCCTGGCGCCCGGCCTGGACATGCTGCACGGGCTGACCGGCCGTCCGGTGCTGGGCACCCTGCCGATGCTGCCGGGCCTGTGGCTGGACGCCGAGGACTCGCTGGACCTGTCCACGGTGGTGGACCGGGTGGACGGCCGCGGCCCGCTCGGGGCGGACGTGCTGCGGGTGGCCGTGGTGCGCTTCCCCCGGCTGTCGAACTTCACCGACCTGGACGCGCTGGCGCAGGAGCCCGGTGTGCTGGTGCGCTGGGTGACCCGGCCGGAGGAACTGGCCGACGCCGACCTGGTGGTGCTGCCCGGCACCCGGGCCACCGTGGCCGACCTGGCCTGGCTGCGCGAACGCGGCCTGGAGCCGGCGCTGAAGGCGCGGGCGGCGGCCGGGCTGCCGGTCCTCGGGGTGTGCGGCGGCTACCAGATGCTGGCGCGCGGGATCGAGGACGAGGTGGAGTCCGGGGCCGGCTCGGTCGAGGGCCTGGGCCTGCTGCCGACGCACGTGCGGTTCGGCGCCGAGAAGGTGCTGGCGCGGCCGGCCGGCACGGCGTACGGGCAGCGGGTCGAGGGGTACGAGATCCACCACGGAGTGGTGGCCGTGGAGGGGGGCGAGCCGTTCTTCTCCGATGACGACGGGCACGGCCTGGACGGCTGCCGGGTCGGCCCGGTGTGGGGCACCACCTGGCACGGCGCGCTGGAGAACGACGGCTTCCGCCGTGAACTCCTGCGCGAGGTCGCCGCGTTGGCGGGCCGGGCGTTCGTGCCGGCGCCGGACACCTCGTTCGCCGAGGCGCGCGAGGCCCGGCTGGACCGGCTGGGCGACCTGATCGAGGAACACGCGGACACCGACGCGCTGTGGAAGCTGATCGAGGGCGGGGTGCCGGCGGCCGGATCGCTGCCGTTCCTGGCGCCCGGGGCACCTGGGGAGTATGCATGAGTGACGTCCGCTATCCGTTCACCGCGATCGTCGGCATGCCCGACCTGCGGCTCGGACTGCTGCTCAACGCGGTCTCGCCGGCCGTGGGCGGCGTGCTGGTGCGCGGCGAGAAGGGCACCGCGAAGTCGACCATGGTGCGCGCGCTGGCCGGCCTGTTGCCGACCCTCGCGGCCGTCGACGGCTGCCGGTTCGCCTGCGACCCGGCCGCTCCGGACCCGCAGTGCCCGGACGGGCCGCACGACCGCCCTTCGGCGTCCGAACGCCCAGCCCAGCTGGTCGAGTTGCCGGTCGGCGTGGCCGAGGACCGGATCGTCGGCTCGCTCGACCTGGAACGGGCGCTCGCCGAGGGCGTCAAGGCGTACGAGCCGGGGCTGCTCGCCAAGGCGCACCGCGGCGTGCTCTACATCGACGAGGTGAACCTGCTCCAGGACCACGTCGTGGACCTGCTGCTGGACGCCGCCGCGATGGGCCGCTCGTACGTCGAGCGCGAGGGCGTGTCGGTGCGGCACGCCGCCCGCTTCCTGCTGGTCGGCACGATGAACCCGGAGGAGGGCGAGCTCCGGCCGCAGCTGCTCGACCGGTTCGGCCTGACCGTCGAGATCGCCGCCACCCGGGACCCGGCCGAGCGCGCCGAGGTGGTCCGCCGCCGGCTCGGCTACGACGCCGACCCGGCCGGCTTCGCCGCGCGGTTCGCCGCGGACGAGCAGGCGCTCGCCGAACGCATCACCGCCGCGCGGGAGTTGCTGCCCAAGGTGGAGCTGACGGATGTGGCACTGCGTCAGATCACCGCCGTGTGCGCCGCGTTCGAGGTGGACGGGCTGCGCGCCGACATCGTGATGGCCCGCACCGCCGTCGCGCTCGCCGCCTGGGACGGGCGGACCGAGGTGCTGGAGGAGGACGTCCGCAAGGCCGCCCAGCTGGCGCTGCCGCACCGGCGCCGCCGCAACCCCTTCGACGCGCCGGGGCTGGACGAGGAACAGCTCGACCGGACGCTGGAGGAGCACGCGCAGCCGCAGGAGCCCTCGGAGTCGTCGGAGCCATCGGAGCCCGAGGAGTCGTCGGAGCCCGAGGAGCCCGGGGGCTCAGGAGAGGCTGAGGGTGACGGCGAGGGCGACGGCCCCGAGGACGACGGTCCGGGCCCGGACGGCGGCCCCGGCGGCGGCCCGGACGGCGGCGGGGCCCCCGAGCCCGCCTCTGGTCCGGAGGCATCGGCCGCCGAGCCGGACGAGCCGCTCCAGCAGCCCGTGCCGGCCCAACACCCCGCCCCTGCACGGGAGTCGGCGCCGGTCGCGGCCGGCGACCCGTACCGGACCAAGCTGTTCACCGTGCAGGGCACCGGCCACGGCGCCCAGGGCCGCCGCTCCCCCGCCGAGACCACCGGCGGGCACACCGTGCGCGCCCGGCGCCCCCAGGGTGCGCTCAGCCGGCTGCACCTGACCGCCACCCTGCAGGCCGCCGCACCGCACCAGGCGGCACGCGGGCGGGCCGGCCGGGCGCTGGTGCTGCGCAAGGACGACTTCCGCGAACAGGTCCGCCAGGGACGGGAGTCCAACCTGGTGCTGTTCGTCGTCGACGCCTCCGGCTCGATGGCCGCCCGGCAGCGGATGACCGCCGTCAAGGGCGCCGTGCTGTCCCTGCTGATGGACGCCTACCAGCGGCGCGACAAGATCGGCATGATCACCTTCCGGGGCGCGGACGCCGAACTGGCGCTGCCGCCGACGTCGTCCGTGGAGGTCGGCGCGGCCCGGCTGGAGTCGCTGCCCACCGGCGGTCGCACCCCGCTGGCCGCCGGCCTGCTGCGCGCGCACGAGGTGCTGCGGGTGGAGCGGCTGCGCGACCCGAGCCGCCGCCCGCTGCTGGTCGTGGTGACCGACGGCCGGGCCACCGGCGGGCGGGACGCGCTCGCCCGGTCGCAGCGCGCGGCCGGGCTGTTCGCCGCGCAGGGCACCGCCAGCGTGGTGCTGGACTGCGAGTCCGGCCCCGTCCGACTCGGCCTCGCCCGCACCCTGGCCGGGCTGCTCGGCGGCACCGCCGTCAGCCTGGACGAGCTGCGCCCCGAGGGCGTCGCCTCGCTCGTCCGCGAGAACCGGCAGGACAGCCGGCGCGAGAACCGTGCCACCACCATGCGAAAGGCGGCCTGAGCCGACATGCCCAAGGGTGTCCCCGAGAGCGTCCCCGACGATGGCCTGACGACCCGTCAGCGCCGCACGCAGCCGATCACCGCCGTGCACACCGGCCCCGGCAAGGGCAAGTCCACGGCCGCGTTCGGCATGGCGCTGCGGGCCTGGAACCAGGGCTGGCCCGTCGGGGTGTTCCAGTTCGTGAAGTCCGCCAAGTGGAAGGTCGGCGAGGAGCACGCGCTGCGCGTGCTCGGCGCCTCCGGCGAGGGCGGGACGGTCGACTGGCACAAGATGGGCTCCGGCTGGTCGTGGATCCAGCGCTCCAGCGAGATGGAGATGGACAGCGAGGCGGCCGCCAAGGAGGGCTGGGAGCAGGTCAAGCGCGACCTGGCGGCCGAGACCTACCGCTTCTACGTGCTGGACGAGTTCACCTACCCGATGCACTGGGGCTGGGTCGACCCGGAGGAGGTCGTGTCGGTGCTCAAGGACCGCCCGGGCAGCCAGCACGTCGTCGTCACCGGCCGGTACGCACCCGAGCCGCTGACCGAATTCGCCGACCTGGTCACCGAGATGACCAAGGTCAAGCACCCCATGGACGCCGGCCGCAAGGGCCAGCGCGGTATCGAGTGGTAGACCGTTGAGCACTGCCGGCAGGCCGTTGGCCGCCATCCCCCGCCTCGTCATCGCCGCGCCCTCCTCGGGCGCCGGCAAGACCACCGTCGCCACCGGCCTGATCGCGGCGCTCACCGCGCGCGGGCTGGCGGTGTCCCCGCACAAGGTCGGCCCCGACTACATCGACCCGGGCTACCACGCGCTCGCCGCCGGGCGCCCGGGCCGCAACCTGGACGCCTTCCTGTGCGGCCCGGAGCGGATCGCCCCGCTCTTCCTGCACGGCGCGGCGGGGGCGGACGTCGCGGTGGTCGAGGGGGTCATGGGCCTGTTCGACGGGGCCTCCGGGCGGGGGGAGCTGGCCTCCACCGCGCACGTCGCCAAGCTGCTGCGGGCGCCCGTGGTCCTGGTGGTGGACGGCTCCTCGCAGTCCCGGTCGGTGGCCGCGCTGGTGCACGGCTTCGCCTCCTGGGACCCGGAGGTGCGCCTCGCCGGGGTGATCCTCAACCGGGTCGCCTCCGACCGGCACGAGCACCTCCTGCGCGAGGCCCTGGAGGAAGGCTCGGGCGTGCCCGTGCTGGGCGCGCTGCGCCGCTCCACGGCGGTCGCCACGCCGTCCCGCCACCTCGGGCTGATCCCGGCCGTGGAGCGCTCGGCGGAGGCCCTGCGCGCCGTCGCCGACATGGGTGAACTCGTCGCCGCCTCGGTCGACTTGGACGCCCTGCTCGAACTCGCCCGGACGGCCCCGGAGTTGACCGCCGAACCGTGGAACCCGTCGGCCGAGGTCGACCCGGTGGCCGGCACACCGCGGATCGCGGTGGCGGGCGGCGCCGCGTTCTCCTTCTCGTACGCCGAGAACGCCGAACTCCTCACCGCCGCAGGCGCCGAGGTCGTCCCCTTCGACCCGCTGCACGCCTCGGCGCTGCCCGACGGCACGGCCGGCCTGGTGATCGGCGGCGGCTTCCCCGAACTGTACGTCCGGGAGCTGAGCGGCAACACGGCGCTGCGCGGGGCCATCGCGGAGTTCGCCGCCGGCGGCGGCCCGATCGCCGCCGAATGCGCCGGACTCCTCTACCTGGGACGCGAGTTGGACGGCCTGCCGATGTGCGGCGTGCTGGACACCGGCGCCCGGATGACCGAACGGCTCACCCTCGGCTACCGGGAGGCCGTCGCCCTGCACGACTCCCCGCTCGCCCGGACCGGCACCCGGGTGCGCGGCCACGAGTTCCACCGGACGGTCTGCGAACCGGGCGCGGGCGAGCACCCCGCCTGGGGCTGGCGCCTGCCCACCGGCCCCCGCACCGAGGGCTTCGCGGGCAGCCACGTCCACGCCTCCTACCTGCACCTGCACTGGGCCGGAGCCCCGTCCCTGGCCACCTCCTTCACCTCCGCCGCAGCCACCTACCAGGCGACCCCCGGGAACCCCGCGTCACCGTGACCCCCCCTCGGGCCCTGCCCGTCTCAGGACGGGCCGTTGCCGAAGGTGCCGGTCAGGGGGTCGGGGCGGTCGGGGCGGTCGGCGCGGTGGCAGGTGGCGCAGCGGAGGCGGGTGTAGATCGCCACCGGGCCCATGAAGACGTCCTCGCGGCCGTCCGCCGGGGAGGCGGAGGCGGCCGGCCCGCCGCAGTCCAGGCAGGCGCGGCGGGGGCGGGCGGCGATGGAGCAGGCGCGGCAGACCAGGTGGGTCGGGTGCTCGGCGTGGACGACCACGGGCTGGGGGCCGCCGTTGAGCAGGTGGACGCACCACGTGCAGGACTCGTCCGCCTGCGCCGCCAGCATCCGGGCCCTGGTCTCCTGCTGCCACCTGGCGGCCTTCTGCACCGGGACCGTCACCGGCGACCCCCACCCGGCGGCACTGAGCCACTGGGCGCCCTCCGCCCCTGCCGCCCGCAGCTGGTCGTCGACGGCGATGTCCCTGGGGGTCTTGTCCTTCATGGGCTCCTCCTCCGGTGCGGTTCCCGCCGGGTTAACGCCACCGGGGAGGCCACGGACACGCGAACTGCCCGACCACTACGGCCGCCTGCCGCTGCTGACACCGCCCGCGCACGTCCGGACCGACCGTCACCGCGGGGCCGCCCCGGCCCCCCAACGTACGCCGAAGCGCCGGACCGCGCGGCGGTTCAGGCGCAGACGCCGGGGGCGCGCTCAGCCCAGCAGGGGCTCGGTGTCGCCGTGGGCGACGAGGAGCTTGCGCAGCAGGGTGTCGAGCTGGGCACGCTCCTCGGCGTCGAGACCCGCGAGGATGCGCTCCTCGTTGCGGACGTGGCCGGCCAGCGCGGTGTCGATGAGCTCCTTGCCGGCCAGGGTGAGGCGGACCAGCACGACGCGGCGGTCGTCGGGGCAGGGGTTGCGTTCGACCAGGCCTTTGGTGGAGAGACGGTCGACCCGGTTGGTGATGGGCGCCGGAGGTGACCATGGCGGCCTTGAGGAGGGCGCCCAAGGAGCGCTGGTGGGGGCGCGCAGCCGTGCTCGGGATGCTCAACATCGGGCTGTTCTTCCCACTCACCTTCGTCGGCCCGGACAAGGAACACGCCATGCACTACGTCCTCATCACCCGAACCGACCACAACCCGGACGCCGCCCTCCGCCACACCTCGCCAACGTCGGCGCCACCATGGAGCCTTACCAGGGCCACCCCGTCGCCATCACCACCGTCCCCGGCCTGCCCACCTGACCCCACCACCCCCAACCAACACACCGTCGCCCCGCCGAGCCCCACCGGCGGAGACCTGGCTCGTCAGCGGCGAGCGCACTCCTACCAACTGCGCTTCCGACCAAACCGGTTCAACCCTGACGCGTGGCGTTAGATGCCCCCAGGCGGGTAGACGACGGTTAGCCTGAACCAACTGGCGCGAAAGGAATGGGATGGCCTGATGGTCGATTCCGACGGCGTGCGCACTGCGGTCGCCGCACAGATCGAGGAGTTCACCCAGGGCGCCAACGCGGGTGTGCGCAGCGTCCTGGTCAAGACACTCGGCAATCCTCAGCTCACCGTCGCCCACCATGCGGACCTCGTGCTGCCCGCCGCAAGCCTGGCGAAGATGATCCTGGGGGTCGCGCTCTTCGAGTGGGCCGAGCGCGGCGAAGTCGACTTGGACGCCCGGGTCCGCATCGGATCCCTTCCCGGCACCATGTACCCGAGCGTGCTCCAGGCCCTCGATCCCGATTCGACCGTCACCGTACGGGAGTTGTGCGGTTTCACCCTGGTGACCAGTGACAATCCAGCGGCCGAGCACCTTCGCGCGGTGTTGGGGCAGGACCGGATCGACTCCACGATCAAGACACTCGGGCTGCACGCGACCCTCTTCCCGGCAGGATTCTCCGAGCGTGAACTCGGCCCCCTCGGACGCGCCAACACCACCACCGCCGAGGACATGCTGCGGCTGGTCGAGCACATCGACCGGGCGCCGCATCTGGAGCCGATCCGCCGGTATCTGGTCAACTACCTGAGGAACGACAGGATTCCGTCCCGACTGGACGACGATGTCCCGGTGCGGCACAAGACCGGCAGCCTGCGCGGCATCGTCAACGATGCGGGCATCGTCCTCCACCCGGCCACTCCCATCGCCATGGTGTTCCTGACGGATCATCAGTCCGATAACGTTCGTGCGGCGCAGGAGATCGGGGAAGTCTCCGAGCGGATCGTCCGGATCATCGCAGACGGCGCGGCGCTCTGACGTCGCCCACGGGGGTGCCGCATGGCCGTGTCTCGAGAGCGACAACTGCGCAAGATCCTGGCGCTCGTCAACATCCTCGCACTCACCACGGGACTGGCGTGTGTGGTGGCGGCCGCGCTGCTGACCCACCAGCAGGTCGTCGCCACCGTTCTCAGCCTCATCGGCGGCGCCTTCGTCTCGGCAGCGGCCGTGACCCTGGCCATCGGGTCCCTCACCGTGCGGGAGACCACGGAGCAGGTGGACAGCGCAGTCCTTCGCGGCATGCAGGACGTCCTCGGCCCGGTACGCGATCCGCTGTTCTCCGGCGCGCTGTCCGCCTACCGCTACGACTGCCTGCTCTCACCTGCGCCGGCAGGCGACGCCCACCCCGACTACCTCTACCAGAGCTTCCGGATCTCCTACCGGATCGATGTCCTCCCCAAAACGGTGACCATCGCATGTCTCGCCTCCAACGACGATGCCGGCCTGGACGGATTCACCGGGCCGGAGTGCCTGCTCCGGTGGATGATCGACGACAACCTGGACCCGGACGATCCCGAGGTCTTCACCATCGGAGCGGTCCGGGTGGACAACCGGGACCTGGAACGCAAGCCCTCGACGCATGAGACGGTCGCCGGCGGACGAGCCCGGGTCGACCACTTCTCGGTGCCCCGCGACGCCCAGGTCACCGTGGGCCATCTCGTCGAGCTGAGCATCACGGCACGCAAGTTCGTGGGCAACGATCGCCGGGTCCGCATCCAGGCTCAGGTGTTCCGCCACGTCACCGATGCCGAGTACCGGCTCACCATCGACCCTGCTCTCAAACCTACCCGCCTGAGCGTGAACGCCTCGGAGATCAGCGCGCTCGGAGCGGCCCACGGCGCCAGTGTCCGGGCCACCTTCCCCGCTCCGTTCAACAACACGGCAGGCCTGATCCAGTTGCCCTTCCCGCTCCAGCCGGGGAGCGTCATGGCGTTCACCATCGACCGGGACGTGGCCTGAACTGCGACACCCGGCGGGCTGCGGCTGTGGCCTCAGCCGGTGGCGCGGATGTAGATGTCGGCGGCGCCGGGGGCGGCGCCGGGGATGGTGGCGACGTAGATGCGGCGGGTGGTCTGGGGGTGGCTGGGGGGCGGGGTGGGGGTGAGGGAGGGAGTGGGGGTGGGCGTCGGGGTGAGCGTTGGGGTCGGGGTCAGGGGGAGGGTGACGGAGGGGGTGGGCTCGGGGGTTTCGTCGTCGAGGTCCGGGGTGGGGTCGGCGTCGGCGTCCGGTTCGGCGTCGGGGTCGGCGGCCTGGAGGCCAGGGGGTGCCGGGGGCGCCGGGGGCGCCGGGGGCGCCGGGTCCGCGGTGGTGGCGTCGGGGGTGGGGGTGGGCTCAGGGTCCGGGAGGAGTTCGGGGGCCTCGGCCGGGCCGTCGCCGCCGAGGGCGGCGGTGAGGTCGGCCGGGAGGGGTGCGGTGGGGCCGGGGGCCGGGAGGTCGTAGGCGCGGAGGAAGTCGCCGAGGCCGACGTCCTTGCCCGCGACGCGGTAGTGCAGGTAGGCGATGGGGGCGCCGTCGGGGGTGTGGGTGTAGACGGCGCCGACGGGGACGTAGGAGCGGCCGACACCGGGGTGCTGGGAGGGGTGGAGGCCGGCGAGGAGTTCGGCGCGGTCGCGGTCGGTCTCGCGGCCGACGCGGCCGGCGGTGAGCGAGTTGACGCCGCGCACCACGAGGGCGGCCGCGACGGACACGCAGAGGACCAGTCCGACGGCGACGGTGCGCCGCAGGACGGGTCGGCCGTGCAGGGCCGGCCAGGAGTCGGTGACCGCGCGCTCGGGCGGGATGCCGTCCACGATTGTCGTTCCCCCGTTCGATCAGGACGTCATTGTGCTCGACGAGGGACCGTAGCCGAGAGTTCCTCAGCCCAGGTAGGCGGGGGCGACCGCGGCCTGGGTGACCCGCCGGGGGGCACCGCCGCCGTCGGCGGGGACGGTCCACAGGTCGGCGCCGTAGTCGCCGGGCAGAGCGTAGAGGAGGGTACCGGTGTCCGACCAGACGGCCTGGTCGTCGATGTTGCGCTGTTCGGCGGTGGCCGTCTCGGTCATGGTGGCGAGGTCGAGGACGTACAGGCGCCAGGGGGCGTCGGGGGACAGGCCGGGGACGCGCTTCTTGTACGCGATGCGGGTGCCGTCCGGGGAGAGCGAGGGGCACTCGACGTTCTCGTGCAGGGTGGTGAGGGTGTGGGCGGCGAGGTCGCCGCGGACGAGGTGGGTGTGGCCGGCGGTGGCGAGGGTCGCGTAGAAGGTGTTGTCGTCGGCGAAGGTCACGCCCCAGATGTTGATGTCGTGGGCCTGGTAGGGGTGGCCGTCCTTGATCACGTCGAAGGTCTCCAGGTTGTCCCGGAGATTCCAGTCGCGGACGTCGACGATGGAGGTGCGGGTGGAAAAGTCGGTGCCCGCGTAGGAGTCGCCGCTGACGAAGACCGTCCAGGCGGCGAGGTGCCCGGACGGGGAGACCCGGGAGCGGGTGGGGATGCCGGCCGCCGGGTAGGAGCGCCGTTCGCGCAGGTGGTCGTCGAGGACGACGGCGCGGTAGGTGTCCTCCAGGGCGCCGTGCTGGGCCTGGAGGCAGATGCCGGTGCCGGCGGCGGCGTAGAAGCGCAGGCACTGGACGCCGGAGGCGGTGCGCGGACCGTCCGGGCGGTCGGCGGGGACGGCGGTGAGTTCGTCGCGGTGCGGGCCCCAGGCCATGTTGCGGAAGACCAGCTTCCGCCCCTCGGAGGGCTTCTGCAGGGTGACGGCGCCCTCGGTGACGGCGGGGCCGCCGGGCTGGGCCTGGTCGCGCCGGGCGGTGCGGTCGGCGGCGTGGAGGACGGCCCCGGTGCCGACGGCGCCGAGCAGCAGGACGGCGACCAGGAGGATGATCACCCTGGTCCGGTTCTGGAGTCGGTTCACGGGCTCTCCTCGACGGTGGTGGTGGCGGGTTCACGCAGGACGGCGGCCGCGCCGAGCACGCAGAGCGCGAGCGCCCCCGCCGACCAGCCCAGCGCGCCGGTGCCGCCGACCGCGCTCCACAGCGCGCCGAACAGCAGCGAGCAGGCGAACCGGGCGAGCGCCTGCCCGGTGCCGACCAGGGCCAGCCCGGCGCCGCGCTGCCCGGCCGGGACGGCGTCGGCCGCGGCGGCGGCGAGCACGCCGTCGGTGGCCGCGTAGAAGGCGCCGTGCAGCACGAGGACGCAGACGGCCACCGCCGGGCCGCCGGCCGGCGAGAGCAGCAGCCCGTACGCGAGCAGCAGCAGCACGTGCCCGCCGAGGAAGAGCCGGCGGCGGCCGATCCGGTCGGCGAGGGCGCCGAGCGGGACGGCGAGCAGCAGGAAGGCGGCGGCGGTGCCGAGCGGCAGCAGCGGGAACAGGTCGACGGAGAGGCCGAGCCGGCGCTGGACGAGGAGGTAGAGGAAGGAGTCGCTGACGGTGGTGAGTCCGAGCAGGACGGCGCAGAGCGTGAGCCGTCGCAGCCCGGGCAGCCGCAGCAGGGTGAGGCTGTCGCGCAGCGTGGGAGCAGTAGTTGACGGTTCGCCAGTCGACGGCCGGTTCGGCACGAACAGCAGCAGGACCAGCACGCCGAGGGCGGCGACGCACGCGCTGACCGTGAACACCGCGTTGTAGCCGTGCCGCTCTCCCCCGTCGGCGAGCATCGGCCCGCCCGCCAGGCGCAGCACGAGGAAGGCGGTGAGCGGGCCGAGCAGGGCCCCGGCGGTGTCCATCGCCCGGTGCACGCCGAACGCCCGTCCGCGGTGGGCGGGTTCGGTGGAGAGCGAGATCATCGCGTCCCGGGGCGCGGTGCGCAGGCCCTTGCCGGTGCGGTCGACGGCGATCACGGCGCCGATCAGCGGCACGGTGTGGACGAGCAGCAGCAGCGGTTTGCAGAGCGCGGACAGGCCGTAGCCGACGGCCGCGACGGCCTTGTGGCGGGCGGCGCCGTCACGGCCGCGGCGGTCGGCGAGGTGGCCCCCGGCGAGGCGCACGAGTGCGCTGAACCCGTTCTGGATGCCGTCCAGCAGCCCGAACCCGAGCGGGGAGAGGCCGAGGCCGGTGAGCAGGTAGAGCGGCAGGACGGCGGTGACCATCTCGGAGGAGATGTCGGTGACCAGGCTGACGGCGCCGAGGGCGAGCACCGTCCCGGGTACGGCGCGCAGGGCGGCGCCCCGCCGCCCCGGCGGCTCCGTTGCGGAGGCCGGGGCGGCGGGGGCCTTGGAGCTGCGGGAGTCCGCGACGTACACGGGCGTCAGTTCCAGATGCCGGTGATGTCGGTGGCGTTGGCGGCGTTGCCCGCGTGGGTGGTCAGCCCGGCGAGGTCCTCCAGGGTGCGCAGCACGTTGTAGTGGTTGTAGGTGGTGCCGGTGCTGCTGCCGGGGGTGACGTGGGCGCCGTAGACGACGGTCGGGATGCGGTTGCCGGCGAGGCGGTTGTCCTCGTCGAAGGTGACCACGAGCAGGCTGTTGTGGCTCTTGGCCCAGTCCGCGTAGGCGGCGAGGTTGGTCTGCAGCCAGGCGTCACCGGTGCCGACGGAACAGTCGTGCATGTCGTTGCACAGGTCCGGGATGACGAAGGAGACCTTGGGCAGGGTGGTGTAGTCGGTCGGGAAGGCGTCCATGCCGTAGGCGCTGGAGGCGGGCACGTTGCCGAAGCCGAACCACGGGTTGTGCTTCTGCGCGTAGTTGTCGACGCGGCAGTCGGTGGCGCCCTGGGCGGGCAGGCCCTCGTTGTAGCTGGCCCAGGTCCGGCCGGCGGCGAGCAGTTCGGAGCCCAGGTTGGGCTGCTGGAGGGCGCCGACGTCGACGCAGCTGTCGTCGGTGACGCCCTGCGCGCTGCCGGAGAACAGCATGTAGTAGTTGGGCTGGCTGGGGTGGGTGAGCGCGAAGGACTGGGTGAGCGCGGCACCGCCGGCGACCAGCGTGTTGTTGATGTACGGCGCGCTGGAGCTGCTGCCGATGACCTGCGAGTAGGCGTGGTTCTCCATCATCACGACGATCACGTGGTCGGGCGAGGGCAGCCCGCCCGTGGTGTCGGCGGCCGCGCTGCCGCCGGCGGCCCACAGGCCGAGCGAGCCGCCGACGAGGCCGAGCCCGGCGGCGAGGGCGGTGAGGGGCCGGCGGAGCGGGCGGCGGAGCGGGCGGCGGGAGGGGCGGCGGGGGGACGTGGTTCCGGGGGTGCGGAGTCGTGCGAAGGCCATCGGGTCCTCCGTGCGTCGGGGCTGCCTGGTTGGAGCGCCGAGAACAGTAGGATCGCGCCGTGTCGTGTACCGCACAAGACAAGTGAAGAACAGACGAACAGCTGCCGCCCGTCGGCGGTCCACGTCACAACCGCCCCGATTGACCCGTTCCGACCGGGCGTGGTGGGATCACGGGGGCCCTTGTGGCGGGATCGCGGATGCTCGTGCGCGGGGATCGCGGGGCTTTGGGTGAAGGAGCGGGACGTGATCGGACTGGTCGCCCTCAACGGGACGGGCCGCCTGCTGGCCGACGAGATCCACGCCGCCTGGCCCGAGACCACCCGCGTCCACACCGCGGTGGTCAGTGCCTGCTTCGGTCCGACCGAGGCCCTGGACTACGCCCTCGGCCGGGACGACCTGGTGGTCTGCCTCGCGCCGGTCGCGGCCACCGTGCGGCTGTTGATCGACGGCTCGCACCTGCGCCCCGGCGGGCCCGGCCTGGTCAGCCTGGACCTGAACCTGCGCTACGCCGTCCCGCTGACCGGGCGCGACAGCGGCGCCGACGAGCTGGCCGAGGAACTCGCCGCCCTGCTCGGTGTCCGGGCCGTCCTGGCCAGCGGCCCTCCCCCGGCCACCGCCCCGCCCTTCGCGCATCTGGCCGGGCACGCGTCGACGTCCACCCGCGGGCCGCGCGGCTCGGCGGCCGCGCAGGCGCTCGCCGAGGGCCGACCGGTCCGGCTGGAGAGCGACCTGGCGCACCCGCTGCCCGCCCTGCCGTCCTCCGCCCGTCCCGACGCGCCCGCCGACGCCCCCGTCCTGCGGGTCACCGACCGCACCCACCCCGAGGAGGACGTGCTCCTCGTGCACCCGCGCACCCTGGTCGTCGGGGTCGGCGCGGGCGGCGGCGCCACGGACTCCGAGCTGATGCGACTGATCACGGACACCCTGGCCGAACACGGCCTGGCCCGCGCCTCGATCGCCCGGCTGGCGACGGTGGCCGGCAAGGCGGACCACCCGGAGGTGCGCTGGGCCGCGTTCTGCCTCGGCGGGGTGCCGGTGGACGAGCACCCGGCGGCGGCCCTGGCCGCGGTGGCGGTGCCGAACCCGTCCGACCTGGTCGGCGCCGCCGTCGGCACCGCGAGCGTCGCCGAGGCGGCCGCCCTGGCGAGCGCCCCGGGCGGCGAACTCGTCGCCACCAAACGGAAGTCCGCCGCGGCGACGGTCGCGATCGCCCGGGCGGCGGTCCGCGGACGCCTCGCCGTCGTCGGGCTCGGGCCCGGCGCGCACGACCTGCTGGTGCCGCGCGCGCTGGCGGAACTGCGGCGCGCGTCGGCGGTCGTGGGCGCGTCGGGCGCGGTCGAGGCGGTCGCCGAGCTGCTGCGGCCCGGGACCAGGCGGATCGCGACGGACGACGGCGCCGGGGCGGCCGTCGGGGCGGCCGTCGACCTGGCCGCCGACGCGGCCGTTGACCTGGCTGTTGACCTGGCCGCGCACGGGCACGCCGTCGCACTGGTCGCCCTCGGCGACGGCGCGGCACTGAGCGTGCCGCCGGGCCCGTACGACGTCCACCGCGTCCCGGGGCTGCCCCTTCATCCGCTCGCCCCCGATGTGCCCGCCCACCCGCAAGGAGACCCCGCGTGACCGCCCCCGAACCCGACCTGCGCCACCACGGCGACGCCGAGGTGCGCGCCGACGGGTCCGGCCTGGTCGACCTCGCCGTCAACGTCCGCACCGGCACACCCCCGGCCTGGCTGCGCGACCGGCTCGCGGCCACCCTCGGCGACCTCGCCGCCTACCCCGACCAGGGCGCCGCCCGCGCCGCGGTGGCCGCCCGGCACCGGCGGCCGGCCGACGAGGTGCTGCTCACCTCGGGGGCGGCGGAGGCCTTCGTCCTGCTGGCCCGTGTCCTGACGGCACGTCACATCGTCGTCGTGCACCCGCAGTTCACCGAACCAGAGGCGGCTCTGCGGGACGCCGGACACCAGGTGCACCGGGTGCTGCTGTCCCCCGAGGACGGGTTCCGGCTGGGGGCCGTCCCGGAGGAGGCCGACCTGGTCGTCCTCGGCAACCCCACCAACCCGACCTCCGTCCTGCACCCCGCCGACGCCGTCGCCGCACTCGCCCGCCCCGGACGCACCCTGGTGGTCGACGAGGCGTTCATGGACACCGTGCCCGGCGAACGCGAGTCCCTCGCCCCGGCCCGGGACCTGCCCGGCCAGGTCGTCGTCCTGCGCAGCCTCACCAAGACCTGGGGCCTGGCCGGACTGCGGATCGGTTACGTCCTCGGGCCCGCGCCACTGATCGCCGCACTCGGCGCCGCCCAGCCGCTCTGGCCGGTCTCCACCCCCGCGCTGGCCGCCGCCGAGGCGTGCAGCGGCCCGGCCGCGCTGGCCGAGGCGGAGGCAGCCGCCGCCGAACTGGCCTTGTGGCGGACGTACTTGCTGAAGGGCCTGGCCGCCTTCCCGACTCTTCGGGTGTACGGCGAGCCGGCCGCGTCCTTCGCCCTGGTACGGCTGCCGGAGGCGGCGGCCGTCCGGGAGCGGCTGCGCGGGCGCGGCTTCGCCGTCCGGCGCGGGGACACCTTCCCGGGGCTGGGCGAGGAGTGGCTGCGGATCGCCGTCCGGGACGAGGCCACCACCGACCGCTTCCTGGACGCCCTCGCCGCCGTCCTCGGCCCAGCCTGACCCCCGCCACCGCCCCGACCCCGCCTGACCGCCGCCCCGACCCCTCCTCAGTCCAGCCTGATCGCATCCCCCACCGCGACCCGGCCGGGCACCAGCACCTGCGCGTACACCCCCGCGCAGGGCAGCGCGGGCATGCCCTCCAACGGGACCAGGCGGTTCCGCTCGGCCGGGACGCGCAGGGCGGACGTGCTCCGGGGCAGCGGGCCGTGCCGCAGGGTCGGGACGGCGCAGCGCGGCGTGGGCACCACGACGCGCAGCCGCAGCACCGGCCCGATCGCCAACTCCCGCCCCACCCAGGCGTTCTCGACGTACCCCTCGCCCTCGGTGCGGATCACCAGGTTCGGCCGGTAGCGCTCCGCCTCGGCGCCGGTCGCGGCCAGCGTCGAGGTGGTGACCAGGTGCAGCGGGGCGAAGTCGAAGAAGCCGCCGTCCGGCGCGGCCCGGCCCAACTCGTTCACGGTGACGTCGACTTCGGCCTCGATGCCGTGCGCCAGCACCTCCTCCGGCACGGCCCGCTCGATCGTTGCCCCGGGCGGGCACTCGGCGATCAGGGCGACCTTGCGGCCGAGCGCCGCCGACAGCTCCTCCTCGTCCACGCACCGCCCGTCCGGGCCGGTGATCACCACGCCGCCCGCCGTGGTCGCCGCCGTGTAACCGAGCAGGCCCGCCCACAGCCGCGGGTTCTTGGCGCTGGCGACCTTCCCGGTGTCGAGGTCGAGCAGGGCGCGGCCGCGGTCCCGCTCCAGGCCGCGCCCGTCCACCCCGACCGCCGCCAGTTCCTCCCCCAGCAGCGACTTCACCGGGTAGCGCCGCAGCCGTTCGACCGTCCCGATCCTCATGCCGCGACCGCCCATTCGCGCAGGGCCATGAAGTCGGCGGCCAGCAGGCCGATTCGGGGGTTGACGTGGAACGTGAGTGCCGGGGCGGGGTGGTGGGCGGCTATCCAGGCGGTGTCCTGCGGGCCCAGTTCGTCGTCCACCCAGGCGAACGGGCGGCCGTCCGCCCAGGCGACCACGTCCCGGGTCTTCCAGTGCAGGCCGTCCGGGTCCTCCCCGAACAGGTCCGTCCACTGGATGTAGGGGAGTTCGGGCAGTCCGAGGTTCGGGCCGATGTGGGTGTTCGCCTCGCCCATCCAGCCGGTGGCCCACACCAGTTCGTACGGCAGGCCGAGCAGTTCCGGCCCGTGCGCCGGGTTCAGCCACACCCGCAGCGGCTTCGCCCGCGCGTGGGAGTAGTGCGCCTGCCGGTCCGCCCACCAGGTCGGGAGCAGGCGGTGGGTGTCGTACCCCTCCGGCCGCCGGGTCGTCGGCGCGGCGTAGGGGTTGAGCGGTCCGTCCACGTCGAGGAGGAGCAGGGGCAGCGTCATGCCGTGAATTCTCCGGCCGACCCGGCGGATTGACCAGCGGTTTGCGGGTTCACGGCCGGTGCCACAGGTTGCGGGCGGCCAGCAGCGGCAGCACGCCCTCGCCGAACCAGTACGCCTCCTCCAGGTGCGGCATGCCCGACAGCACGAACTCGTCGATCCCCAGCTCGTGGTACTCGGTGATCAGGTCCGCGACCTCCCGGTGGCTGCCCACCAGGGCCGTCCCGGCGCCGCCGCGCAGCAGGCCGATCCCGGCCCACAGCCCCGGGTACACCTCCAGCCGCTCGGCCGATCCGCCGTGCAGCGCGAGCATCCGCCGCTGGCCCTCCGACTCGCTCTCGGCGAGCGCCCGCTGGGTCCGGCGCACGAGCCCCGGGTCCATTCCGGCGAGCAGCCGCTCGGTCTCCGCCCAGGCCTGCGCGGCGGTGTCCCGGGTGATCACGTGCAGCCGGATCCCGAACCGCACCACCCGCCCGCGGGCGGCGGCGAGTTCGCGGATCCAGCGGATCTTCTCCCGCACCTGGGCGGGCGGTTCGCCCCAGGTCAGGTAGACGTCCGCGGACTGCGCCGCGACCTCGCCGGCCGCCGGGGACGAGCCGCCGAAGTACACCGTCGGCACCGGCTCCGGCAGCCGGTTCAGCCGGGCCCGCTCGACCCGCAGATGGGGCCCGTGGTGGTCGACCGTCCCGCCCGCCCACAGCCGCCGGACGATGTCCAGGAACTCCCCGGTCCGCGCGTACCGGGCGTCCTTGTCCAGGAAGTCCCCGTAGGCGCGCTGCTCGGCGGACTCCCCGCCGGTCACCACGTTCAGCAACAGCCGTCCGCCGGACTGCCGTTGGTACGTCGCGGCCATCTGCGCGGCCAGCGTCGGGCTGATCTGCCCGGGCCGGAACGCCACCAGGTACTTCAGCCGCTCCGTCACCTGCGTCAGCATCGCCGTCGTCAGCCAGGCGTCCTCGCACCACGCCCCGGTCGGCGTCAGCACCCCCTCGAACCCCAACTGCTCCGCGCTGCGGGCGACCTGCCCCAGGTACCCCAGGCTCGGCGGCCGGTCCGCCCCCGCCACCCCCGGCGTGGACCCGTGACCACCCCCGACGATCTGCCGACTGTCACCGTTGGTGGGAAGGAACCAGTGGAACACGAGCGACATGAACGGACACACTCCTACGCCGGGTTGCCTGCGGGATGAGGACGGAGACACTCACCGGCAACACGCGGCCGCGCACACCCGCACCAGGTCCACGTGCAGACGTCGCACGAGGACACGGCGGGCGGAAGCGGTCATGCGAGCGATTATGCCCGACGACGACGGCCGCCGGCCCTCCCTCGTACGGGAGGACCGGCGGCCGGTGCGGAGCGGGGGCGGATCAGACCTGGCCGGCCTTCTCCAGGGCCTCGCAGCAGGTGTTGATCATGAGGCGGGTGACGACGTACGGGTCGATGTTGGCGTTCGGGCGACGGTCCTCGATGTAGCCCTTCTGCTCCACCTCGACCTGCCACGGGATGCGGACCGAGGCGCCGCGGTTGGAGACGCCGTAGCTGTAGACGTTCCACGGGGCGGTCTCGTGCTTGCCGGTCAGGCGGGACTGGATGTCGTCGCCGTACTGGCTGACGTGCTCCAACACCTTGTCCTGGGAGGCGCCGAGGGACTCGCAGGCGGTGATGATGGCGTCGTAGCCCTCGCGCATCGCCCTGGTGGAGAAGTTGGTGTGCGCACCCGCGCCGTTCCAGTCGCCCCTGACCGGCTTGGCGTCCAGGGTGGCGTCGATGCCGAACTCCTCGGCGGTGCGGTACAGCAGGTAGCGGGCGATCCACAGGTCGTCCGAGACGGTCAGCGAGGAGACCGGGCCGATCTGGAACTCCCACTGGCCGGGCATGACCTCGGCGTTGATGCCGCAGATCGCCAGGCCGGCGTCGATGCAGCGGTCCAGGTGCAGCTCGACGATCTCGCGGCCGAAGACCTCCTCGGCGCCGATGCCGCAGTAGTAGCCGCCCTGCGGGGCCGGGAAGCCGCCCTCCGGGAAGCCGAGCGGGCGGGAGCCCTTGAAGAAGGTGTACTCCTGCTCGATGCCGAAGATCGACTCCTGGGCCGCGTACTTCTCGTCGACCTCGCGCAGCAGGGCGCGGGTGTTGGACTTGTGCGGGGTGCCGTCGGTCTCCAGCACCTCGCACAGGACGAGGATGTTGTCACCGCCGCGGATCGGGTCCGGCACGACCTTCACCGGGTCCAGCACGCGGTCCGAGGCGTGGCCCTCCGCCTGGTTGGTCGAGGAGCCGTCGAAACCCCAGGTCGGGATCTTGTCCGCGTTGGGCAGGACCCGAGTCTTGGAACGGAGCTTCGCGGTCGGCTTGGTGCCGTCGATCCAGATGTACTCGGCCTTGATTGCCACGGCGGTGTACCTCGCATTGCTGGGT
The DNA here is from genome assembly GCF_044750105.1 of Kitasatospora sp. NPDC088861. Lineage (NCBI taxonomy): Bacteria > Bacillati > Actinomycetota > Actinomycetes > Kitasatosporales > Streptomycetaceae > Kitasatospora > Kitasatospora sp. NPDC088861. The sequence continues at coordinate 244,651 of NZ_JBIVJF010000007.1, read as the reverse complement.
GGTGGGTGCCCGCGTAGCGTCGCAAGCCGCCGTTTCCCGGTTGTTCCTCTCGTGTAACGCGGATGTGAACCAACCCTCCGTGATGGCACGGTCACGGTGCGGGAGTGCCAGGGCGACATCCGGAGTGGCGGGGTGGCACCCGGGGTGCCGAGGTGGCACCCCGGGTGGCGCTCCCGCACCGCGAGGGGCCGGGGCTCAGTGCCGGCGGGCGTGCGCGGCCCGGCGGCGCCGGGTGGCCCACAGGGCGCCGGCCCCGCCGGCGACGAGGGCGGCGGCCCCGACGGCCAGCGGGCCGGTGGCGCTGCTGCCGCCGGTCGCGGCGAGGCCGGCGGCCGGCTTCTCCGACGGGCCAGGCTTCTCGGTGGCGGCCTGCGGGACGACGGCGCGGGTGGTGGTGTCGGCGACCGGCTGGGCGGTGGCGGCGGTGCCGGTCGGCGCGGGCGACGTCGGGGCCTGGGTCGGGGTCGCGCCGACAGCCGGCGCGGAGGGCTTCTCGCAGCTCACCGAGGCCACGGTGATCCTGCCGGTGACCTTGGCGACGTTCAGGTTCAGCGGGTTCACCTCCACCTGGACCTCCAGGGCGGAGGCGGCGGCGGTGGTCGAGGTGGTGCTCTTCTTGGAGAGCTCCACCGACACGCTGCCGATCAGCGGCACGTCCACCTTGGTCGGCCCGTACAGGCCGATGGTGACGGGCTTGCCGAGCACCGTCAGCTTGGCGGGCGCGACGACGTCGGCGGTCGGCTGCCCGTCGACGGGGCAGGTCGCCTCGGCGCTCATCGCCTCCAGGCCGATCAGCGTGGTGGCGGGCAGGCCGGGGGCGTGCACGTCGGCGTTGACCAGCTTGACGGAGGCGGCGGTGCCCTTGGCGTCGATGCGGGTCACGGCCGTGCCGATGTCGGCCTTGACCAGGGTGACCGGGCCCTGCTGGTCGACGCCGTCGACCTTGGCGGTGAGGAGCGAGCCCTCGCGCTGGGCCGGCGTCTCCACCTTGTTGAGCGCGAGGTCCACCGGGACGTCGACCGTCTTGTTCAACAGGCTGACGTCCAGGGCGAGTTCGGCGGTGACGGCGCGCGCCTTGCCGGGCGAGGCGGCGGACGACGGAGAGGACGACGCAGTGGCCGCCGGGGCGGCGCACGCGGGCGGGACGGTGAGCAGCGTGCAGGCCGCGACCACGGCGGCGGCGGAAGCGGTTCGGCGGACGGAACGGACGGAGCGGGCGGAGCCGGCGGAACGGGTGGAACGAGAAGACATGGCGGTACCCCCACAGGTGCTGTTGATCCGGAGCGCGCCCAGACGTCACCCGCGACAGGCGGGGAGGGGCCGGCGTTCCGAACGGTGAGCCGCCAGTCTTCTCGAACAGTCCGTCACAGGAGTCACACAGAACGTCATTTCACTCGTTGGAGTGAGATTGACGTCTGCCACTGACTCCGGTCTGCTACGGCAGTCGCCAGTCCACCGGCTGCGCCCCCTGCCGCGCCAGCAGCTCGTTCGCCCGGCTGAACGGCCGCGAGCCGAAGAAGCCGCCGCTCGCCGAGTACGGGCTCGGGTGCGCCGACTCGATCGCCGGGACGTCTCCGAGCAGCGGCCGCAGGTTGCGGGCGTCGCGCCCCCACAGGATCGCCACCAGCGGGCCGCCGCGCGCCACAAGAGCCCGGATCGCCTGCTCGGTGACCTCCTCCCAGCCCTTGCCCCGGTGCGCGGCGGGCTTGCGCGGCGCGGTGGTCAGCGCGCGGTTGAGCAGCAGGACGCCCTGCCGCGTCCACGGGGTGAGGTCGCCGTTGGACGGCTGGGGCAGGCCGAGGTCGCTGCCGTACTCCTGGAAGATGTTGATCAGGCTGGCCGGGATCGGCCGGGTCTCCGGCGCCACCGAGAAGCTGAGCCCGACGGCGTGGCCCGGGGTCGGGTACGGGTCCTGTCCGACGATCAGCACCCGCACGTCGGCGAAGGGCTGTTGGAAGGCCCGCAGCACGTTCGGCCCGGACGGCAGGTAGGTACGGCCGGCGGCCAGTTCGGCGCGCAGGAAGTCGCCCATGGCGGCGACCTGCCCGCCGACGGGCTCCAGGGCGGTGGCCCAACCGGGCTCGACGATCTCGTTCAGTGGACGCGGTGCCATGGTGGCCACCCTATCGGCCTACACCGACAGCGCGTTCAGCGGATGATCATGCACACGAGCCCGGAGCCGTCCGGCCCGGCGGCCGGCCATGACGGGCCACCCGCTCACCCCACCGGCCGGCCGCGCAGCACCACCAGCCGGGGGTCGGCGAGCACCCGGACGTCCGCCCGCGGGTCCTCCCCGTACACCACGAAGTCGGCCGACTCCCCCTCCTCCAGCCCCGGCCGCCCCAGCCACTCCCGCGCACCCCAACTGGCCGCCGACAGCGCCTGCGCCGGGCTCAGCCCCGCCTTCACCAGTTCCGCCACCTCCTCCGCGACCAGCCCGTGCGCCAGCGAGCCGCCCGCGTCCGTGCCGACGAACACCGGGATGCCGGCATCGTGCGCGGCGCCGACGGTGGCGTAGCGGCGCTCGTGCAGCCGCCGCATGTGGGCCGCCCAGGCTGGGAACCTGCCCTCGCCGCCGGCCGCCAGGCCCGGGAAGGTGGCGATGTTGACCAGCGTCGGGACGATCGCCACGCCGCGCTCGGCGAAGGCCGGGATCAGTTCCTCGGTCAGTCCGGTGGCGTGCTCGATGCAGTCGATGCCGGCCGCCAGCAGGTCCGGCAGCGACTCGGCGGCGAAGCAGTGCGCGGTGACCCGCGCGCCTTCCTCGTGCGCCGCCGCGATCGCCTCGGCCAGCGCGTCGCCGGGCCAGCAGGCGGCGAGGTCGCCGCGCTCGCGGTCGATCCAGTCGCCGACCAGCTTCACCCAGCCGTCGCCGCGCCGGGCCTCCGCGCGGACGTACGCGGCGAGGTCGCCGGGCTCGATCTCGTGCGCGTAGTTGCGGATGTAGCGGCGGGTGCGGGCGATGTGCCGCCCGGCGCGGATGATCCGGGGCAGGTCCTCGCGCTCGTCGATCCACCGGGTGTCGGCGGCCGAGCCGGCGTCGCGGATCAGCAGGGTGCCGGCGTCACGGTCGGTGAGCGCCTGCTTCTCGCTGGTCTCCGCGTCGACGGCGCCGTGCGCGTCCAGGCCGACGTGGCAGTGCGCGTCCACCAGGCCGGGCAGCACCCAGCCGGTCACCGTCCGGACGTCCTCGGCGCCGGGCGGGCAGGTGAAGCTCACCCGGCCGTCCACGACCCAGAGTTCGTCCCGGACGTCCTCCGGACCGACCAGCACCCGACCCCGGACGTGCAGCACCGCGCCATCGCTCATGGCCCGCACTCTACCGACGGGGGTGTTCCCTGTAAGCAGCAAAGATGCGGCAGACTCGTTCCGGCACCCACCACCCCACGCCCGAAAGGCCGCTACCGTGAGTCCCTTCCTCGACCTCCCCCCGCTCAGCGCCGCCGAGTTCGCGGCGATCGAGGACCAGGTGGCCGCACTGCTGCACACCACCGCGGACGTCATCGTCACCCAGGGTGAGGCGCTGCTGCCGCTGGAGGCCGCGATCCGCGGCGCCGCGCACCCCGGCTCCACCGCGCTCAACATCGTCACCGGCCCGTACGGGCAGACCTTCGGCAACTGGCTGCGCTCCTGCGGGGTCGAGGTCGTGGACCTGGCCGTCCCCTTCGACAGCGCGGTCAGCGCGCAGCAGGTCGCCGACGCCCTCGCCGCCCGTCCGGCCGTCGACTTCGTCTCCCTCGTCCACGCCGAGGCCGCCACCGGCAACACCAACCCCGTCGCCGGGATCGCCGCCGCCGTCCGCGAGCACGGCGCCCTGCTGATGCTCGACGCGGTCGCCTCCGTCGCCGCCGAGCCGCTGCTCACCGACGAGTGGGGCGTCGACCTGTGCGTCATCGGGGGCCAGAAGGCCATGGGCGGCCCTGCCGGGGTCTCCGCCGTCTCCGTCTCCCAGCGCGCCTGGGAACGGATCGCCGCCAACCCGGCCGCCCCGCGCCGCTCCTACCTGTCCCTGCTCGACTGGAAGGAGCGCTGGACGGACGCCGGGCGCACCGTGCTCCCGCACGCCCCCGCCCAGTTGGAGATGCTGGCCCTCGGCGCCTGCCTCGACCGGATCGCCGCCGACGGCCTGCCCGCCGTCATCGCCCGCCACCGCGCCGCCTCCGCCGCCACCCGCGCGGGCGCCCGCGCGCTCGGCACCCTCGCCCCGTTCGTCACCGAGGACGCCCACGCCGCCCCGGTCGCCACCACCCTGCGCACCCCGGCCGGCGTGCACGCGGCCGAGCTCGCCGCCCGCCTCGACCCCGCCCTCCCCGTCCAGCCCGGCGGCGGCCCCCTCGCCGCCTCGATGCTCCGCGTCAACCACTACGGCCCCGCCGCCGCCCTGCCCACCGTCCACGCCTGCCTCACCGCCCTCGCCACCGCGACGGACGCGGACCCGGCCCCGGCCCTGGCCGCCGCGGAGGCGGCCTGGGCGGCCACTGTCCAGGGCTGACACCACGGCGCCGTCAAGGCCCGAGCACGCGGAGCGGCCCCCGGGACACTCGGTCCCGGGGGCCGCTCCGTCCCTCCCCCGGACAGGGCCTGGCCGCGCACGGCACGGCGGGTTTCGGCCACGGGCTCCCGGCACAGTTCCCGCAGCGTTCATCTGCGCGGCACGCCGATCTCACCGGGGACCGGCAGGCTCCGGCCAGGGGTGAAGTTGGCTATACAACTTCACCCCTGACGCCGCCGAGGAGGAGACCACCGTGACCGAGCTGCCGCCGTACTGGCTGCGCGACAACTGCCCGTGCGCCGAGTGCCGGGACCCCCGGAACGGGCAGAAACTGTTCCAGATCGACGACCTGCCGCAGGACCTGGCGGTCGCCGCGAGCACCGAGACCGACGGGGGCCTGGAGGTGCTCTGGTCGGACGGGCACCGCTCGCGGTACCCGCTGGAGTGGCTGGGCGCCGAGCGGGACGGCGACGGGCGGACGGAGGAGGGCAAGCGGCTCTGGGTGGCGGCGGACTTCGCGCGCGGGATCCCCGAGGCGCGGTGGGAGGCGTACCTGTCCGACCCCGCCGAGCAGGCCGCCGTCCTCACCGCCGTGCGCAGCAGCGGCTTCGCGGTGCTGCGCGGGGTGCCGGCGGTGGAGCGGCAGGTCCTCGCGGTGGCCGAGAGCTTCGGCTACGTCCGGGTCACCAACTACGGGGAGCTGTTCGACGTCCGGGTCGAGCCGGATCCGAACAACCTGGCGTTCACCAGCGTCGCGATCGCGCCGCACACCGACAACCCGTACCGGGACCCGGTGCCGACGCTCCAGCTCCTGCACTGCCTGGAGAACTCCGCGACCGGCGGCGACTCCGGCCTCGTGGACGGGTTCCGGGCGGCGGCGGTCCTCCGGGAGGAGGCGCCGGCGGACTTCGAGACGCTCACCCGCACGCCCGTCCCGTTCGTCTTCCGCGACCGCCGCACCGAACTGCGCGCCGACCGCCCGCTGATCGAGGTGGACGCCCTGGGCCGGATCCGCGAGGTGCGGTTCAACAACCGCTCGATCGGCACCCTGCGCGGGAGTTCCGCCGAACTGACGGCCTTCTACGCCGCGTACCGCCGCTTCGCCGCGATCACCCTGCGCCCCGAGCTCCAGCTCGCCTTCCGCCTCGACCGCGGCGACTGCCTGATCTTCGACAACACCCGGCTGCTGCACGCCCGTACGGCCTTCCAGCAGGACGGCCACCGCCACCTCCAGGGCTGCTACGCCGACCTGGACACGCTGGGCAGCACCCTCGCCGTGCTGCACCGGCGCGCCGCCGCGCTGGACGCGATCGCCGGGCTGTTCGCGGGCGAGGGCGCCGGGGAGTACCTGGGCGAGGAGGTCACCATGGCCGAGCACATGCTCCAGGCCGCCGCTGCCGCCGAGGCGGCCGGGGCGCCGGACCACCTCGTCGCCGCCGCGCTGCTGCACGACGTCGGCCACTTCCAGGGAGCACTGCACGGTAGAGACTTGATGGAGGGTCAGGACAACCGGCACAACGACACCGGCGCCGACTGGCTGGCACGGTGGTTCGGCCCGGAGGTGACCGAGCCGGTCCGGCTGCACGTGGCCGCCAAGCGCTACCTGTGCGCGGTGGAGCCGGACTACCGGCAGCGGTTGTCCGAGGCCTCGGAGTACACCCTCACCGTCCAGGGCGGCCCGATGGACGAGCGGCAGGCCGCCGCGTTCGCCGAACTCCCGGGCGCCGCCGACGCGGTGGCCGTCCGCCGCTGGGACGAGCAGGCGAAGACGGCCGGGGCGCCGACACCCGGCTTCGAGCACTACCGCCCGCTGCTCGCCGCGCTCATGCACTGACGGCACCGGCCGGCACGCCCGGGAGGATGGCCGGGCTCGGCCCCGGACTCAGTCGCCCTCCCGGGCGTGCCGCGAAAGCGCCGACGCGGCCAGCGAGTTGTGGATGCTGAAGGCCACCGTCCCGGGCAGGTAGCGGTCCTGGGACCACTCCACCGGAGTGCCGGTCGGGTCCGTCGTGCGCCGCCGTTCGCGCAGCAGCGGGCCGCCGCGGCGGCAGCCGAGGAGCCGGGCGTCCTCGGCGTTGGCGGCCACGATGTCAATGGTGTGGTCGGCGTCGGTGAACAGGATGCCGTGCTCGCGCAGGACTTCGGTGTGCGAGACGACGTCCGCCGGCAGCTCGGCGACGATCTCGCCGACCCGCGGCGGGTAGACGGTCCGCTCGACCATCACGGGCGCGCCGGAGAGGGTGCGCAGCCGGACGGTCACGTACACCTCGGCGCCCGGCTCCAGGCGCAGTTGCTCGCGTTCGGCGGTGTCGGCGGGGCGGCGGACCAGCGAGTCCAGGATGCCGCCGGGCTCCTCGCCCATCGAGTACGCCCAGTGCGTGAAGCTGAGCAGTTCGGAGAAGCTCTGCACCCGGGCGCCCCCGAGCACGACGCGCCGGGTGCCGCGGCGGGAGGTGACCAGCCCGTCGGAGCGGAGGACGGCGAGCGCCTGGCGGACGGTGCCCCGGGAGACGCCGTACTGCTCGGCGAGCGCGCCCTCGGCGGGCAGCCGGCCGGCCTCGCCGTACGCGCCGGTGGTGATGGCCTCGCGCAGGTCGGCGGCGACCTTCCGGTACAGGGCGCCGGGAGCGCGCTCGGCGGGGCGCCCGGGCTCAAGTGCCACGTCAGTCAATGTCCCTCCTGGGGCGGTGTCCTGCGCAGCCGTACCGGCACGGACAGCCCGACCTTATCCCGCTGCGCCTTTGAAGCATCGCACCGAACGGATCACGCTCAGATGGCCGGATTCGACCGTTCCCGCAGCCGACCCCGGTTCTGGGCCGTCCGTTCACCTTCCCGTCATCGGACTCCGGCGTACTTACCTCCGTCAGCGAAGTTGGCTAGTCAACTCGGACGGCCTCGAACGGCTCCGGGCGGCTCCGAACGGCACCGGACACCTCAGAACGGCTCCGAACGGCCACTCGCACGATCCCCCGATCAGACAACCCCACCGCAGCTCACCCCCTTGCAGTACACCCGATCAGGAGACTGACCCGTGTCCGTGCACCGCGCCCGTTCCGCCGCCTTCGCAGCGGTCCTGACCGCCGCCGCGCTGTCCCTCACCGCCTGCGGCTCCGCCGGCTCCTCCACCGCGAAGTCCGGCGACGCCGCGGGCGGCAAGAGCGCCAAGACCGCCACCTCGGTCGCCGACTTCGGCGGGATGGACGGCCTGATCGCCGCCGCCAAGAAGGAGGGGAAGCTGCACGTCATCACGCTGCCTCGCGACTGGGCGAACTACGGCAAGCTGATGGACGACTTCAAGGCGAAGTACGGCATCGAGATCGAGGACGAGAACCCCGACGGCGCCAGCCAGGACGAGATCAACGCGATCACCTCCCGCAAGGGCCAGGACCGCGCCCCCGACGTCGTCGACCTCGGCTCGGCCTTCGCGCTCAGCGCCGCCAAGCAGGGCCTGCTGGCCCCGTACAAGGTCACCGACTTCGACAAGATCCCGGCCACCATGAAGAACGCCGACGGCCTGCACTACAACGACTACGGCGGCTACATGTCGATCGCGTGCGACGCCAAGAAGGTGTCCGCCTGCCCGAAGACCTTCGCCGACCTGCTGAAGCCCGAGTACAAGGGCATGGTCGCCCTGAACGGCAACCCGACCAAGGCCGGTGCCGCGTTCGGCGCCGTCTACGCGGCCGCGCTCGCCAACGGCGGCTCGCTGGACAACATCCAGCCCGGCATCGACTTCTTCGCCAAGGTCAAGCAGGCCGGCAACTTCAACCCGGTCGAGGTCACCCCGGCGACCATCGAGAAGGGCGAGACCCCGATCAGCATCGACTGGTCGTACCTGAACGCCGGCTACGCCGACAAGTTCAGGAGCAAGGGCATCGACTGGCAGGTGGCCATCCCCTCGGACGGCTCCTACGCGCAGTACTACAACCAGGCGATCAACAAGGACGCGCCGCACCCGGCCGCCGCCCGCCTGTGGGAGGAGTACCTGTACAGCGCCGAGGGCCAGAACGGCTTCCTGGGCGGCTACGCCACCCCGGCCCTGTTCGACGCCATGAAGACGGCCGGCACCCTGGACGCCGCGGGCGCCGCGAAGCTCCCGCCGGTCGAGAAGCCCTTCACCACCTTCCCGACCCAGGAGCAGACGGACACGGCCAAGAAGACCGTGACCGAGAACTGGGCCAAGGCGATCGCGGGCTGACCTGACGATGACCACGGCTCCCACCCCGGTGCCGGCCCCCGCCTCCGCCGCCCAGAGCGGCGGGGGCGCCCCCGGCCCCGCAGCAACCACCCCCGCCACCGCCGACGCCACCACGGCCGAGGCCACCGACACCGCGGCCGAGACCGCCGCGGCCAAGAGCACCGAGACCGCCAGGGCCCCCCGCCCCGGCAAGCCCCGGGCCGGCCGCGGTCGTGCCTGGATGGCCGCCCTCCCCCTGCTCCTGTTCTTCCTGGTCGGCTTCGGCCTGCCCGCCGTCGCGATCGCCATCGGCGCGTTCACCACCTCGCCCGACGCCCCCGACGGCGGCGGCACCTTCACCACCGACAACCTCACCGGCTCGCTGCAGGGCGCCTACTGGACCGCCCTGTGGGGCAGCGTCAAGCTCTCCCTGCTGACCGCGCTGATCGCCGCCGTGGTCGGCCTGCCGCTGGCCCAGGCCGTGGCCACCTCCCGGTTCCGGGTGTTCCGCGAGGCGGTGCTCTCCGCCTCCGGCGTGCTCGCCAACTTCGGCGGCGTGCCGCTCGCCTTCATGTTCGTCGCCACCCTCGGCAACGCCGGCGAGGTCACCAAGAAGTTCGGCCTCACCAGCCACGGCTGGAACCTCTACACCTTCACCGGCCTCTCCGTGGTCTACCTGTACTTCCTGGTGCCGCTGATGGTCATCACCATCACCCCGGCCCTGGAGGGCCTGCGCACCCAGTGGCGCGAGGCCGCGTACAACAACGGCGCCACCGTCGTGCAGTACTGGCGGCACGTGGCCCTGCCGGTCCTGGTGCCCTCGCTGCTCGGCGGCTTCGTGCTGCTGTTCGGCGCCTCCTTCGCCGCGTACGCCACCGCCGAGGCCATGGTGGGCAGTTCGGTGCCGCTCATCTCGATGCAGATCGGCGACGCGCTGTCCGGCAACGTCCTGGTCGGCCAGGGCAACCTCGCCCTCGCCCTCGGCCTCGACATGATCGTGGTCGCCTGCCTGGTGATGGCCGTGTACCTGCCCCTTCAGCGCCGGAGTGCCAAGTGGCTCGCCTGATCAATCGCATCCGTTTCGGCCGCGGCCTCGTCCTGCTGCTCTGCGGCGTCTACTTCGCCGTACCGCTGGCCTCCTCGGTGATCTTCAGCGTCGACGACAACAAGGGCGGCACCACCTTCCGGGCCTACACCGAGCTGCTGAACGCGCCCGGCTTCCTGGACAGCCTGGTGCTGAGCCTGGAGCTGGCCGGCGTCACGGTGGCGGTGCTGCTGCTCCTGCTGGTCCCGGCGATGCTCGCCGCCCGGCTCGGTGCGCCGAAGCTGCGCCCGGTGATCGAGGTGATGTGCTCGATGCCGCTGGTCGTCCCCGTGGTCGCGCTCACCACCGGCATCATCGGCGTGCTGCGCTGGGGCCCGGACTACCTCCAGGACACCCCGCTGTTCCAGACCATCGTGGCCATCCAGGACCCGAAGTTCCCGATCGTCCTGGTCATCGCCTACGTGCTGATGGCGCTGCCGTTCGCCTACCGGGCGCTGGACGCCGGGCTGCGCGGCGTGGACGTCGCCACCCTGGTCGAGGCCGCCCGCAACTGCGGGGCCGGCTGGCTGCGCGCGGTGTTCACCGTCGTCCTGCCGAACCTGCGCAGCGCGCTGCTGAACGCGGCCGTCCTCACCGTCGCCCTGGTGCTCGGCGAGTTCACCACCGCCTCCATCCTCGGCTTCGCCCCCTTCTCGGTGTGGATCAACTCCAACGGCAAGAGCGACGGCCAGATGTCCGTCGCCGTCTCGATGCTCAGCCTGCTGATCGTCTGGCTCGTCCTGCTGCTGATGTCCGCCGCCGGCCGCGGCCGCAAGGGCGCGCGGGCCTGAGGCGCCCCGCCGCACGGCCATCCCGCGCTCCGGCCGCACGGTCCTGAACCACCCCACGCTTTCCAGGAGTTACCAGCCATGACCACGGTTTCCGCCCCCGTCACCGGTGTCGCGCTCGCCCCCGGCGGCGCCACCGTCGAGTTCCGCTCGCTGCGCCGCTCGTTCGGCGCCACCACCGCCCTCGACGGCCTGGACCTGACCGTCCACCCGGGCGAACTGCTCGCCCTGCTCGGCCCGTCCGGCTGCGGCAAGACCACCGCGCTGCGCATCCTGGCCGGCTTCGAGCAGCACGACTCCGGCGAGGTCCTGGTCGACGGGCAGGACATCACCGCGATCCCCGCCCACAAGCGCGACGCGGGCATGGTGTTCCAGTCGTACAGCCTCTTCCCGCACCTGACCGCGCTGGACAACGTCGCCTTCGGGCTGCGGATGCGCGGCGCCGGCAAGGCCGAGCGCCGCAAGCGCGCCCAGGAGCTGCTGGAGCTGGTCGGGCTGCCGCACCGCGCCGAGCACTACCCGCACCAGATGTCCGGCGGCCAGCAGCAGCGCATCGCGCTCGCCCGGGCGCTCGCCCTGCAGCCGCGCGTGCTGCTGCTCGACGAGCCGCTGTCCGCGCTGGACGCCAAGGTCCGCCTCCAGCTGCGCGAGGAGATCCGCCGGCTCCAGCAGGAACTGGGGATCACCACCCTGTTCGTCACCCACGACCAGGAGGAGGCGCTGTCGATGGCCGACCGGGTCGCGGTGCTGCGCGCGGGCCGGCTGGAGCAGTGCGCCACCCCGTCCGAGCTGTACGGCCGCCCGGCCACCGCGTTCGTCGCCGAGTTCGTCGGCACCATGAGCCGCATCCCGTGCACCCGCACGTCCGACGGCGTCGAGGTGCTCGGCCGCCGGCACGCGGTGGACGGCGACCTGCCCGCCGACGGCGAACTCCAGGTGCTGGTCCGCCCGGAGAACGTCACCCTGACCCCGTCCGAGGCCGGCCCGGCCCTGGTGATCACCGCGTCCTTCCTGGGCGCCGTCACCCGGCTCACCGTCCGCCTCGACGACGGCACCGAGGTCAAGGCCGACCTGCCGACCGAGGCCGCCGCCGCGCTGCCGGCCGGCTCGCGCGCCGAGCTCCTGCTGCCGGAGCGTCCGGTGCTGGTGGACCGCCGCACCGTCTGAGAGCCTCGAACCCCATCTGCGTAGCACCATCTGATGAACCACCGAAGGTACCGCCATGCCTGAAGCCCTGACGCCATCCTCCCCGACGCCCTCCTCCCCGACGCCCGGCCCCTCGACGACCGAAGCTCCCCGCCCCGCCGCCGTCCTGTTCGACATGGACGGCACCCTGGTCGACACCGAGCAGCTCTGGTGGCAGGCCGCCGCCGAACTCGCCGACGAGCTCCACCACGCGCTCACCGACCAGGACGCCCCCGAAGTGCTCGGCCAGGCCGTCGAGCACACCGCCGCCCACCTGCACAGGGTCAGCGGCACCACCCTCACCGAGGCCGAACTCGCCGCCCGGCTCGGCGAGTCCTTCGCCGCCAAGGTCGCCGCCGAGACCGTCCCGCGCCCCGGCGCGCTCGCCCTGCTGGCCTCCCTGCGGGACGCGCGGGTGCCCACCGCGCTGGTCTCCGCCTCCCCGCGCCAGGTCGTCGACCTGGTCCTCGCCGCCATCGGCCGGGACTGGTTCGCCGTCACCCTGGCCGCCGAGGACACCCCGCGCACCAAGCCCGCACCGGACCCGTACCTCGCCGCCGCCGAACGGCTCGGCCTGGACCCGGCCACCTGCGTCGCCGTCGAGGACACCCCGACCGGAGTCGCCTCCGCCGCCGCGGCCGGCTGCGCCGTGCTCGCCGTGCCGTCCACTGCGACGCCGATGCCCGACGGCGGCCGGATCACCCTGCTCGCCAGCCTGGAACAGGCCGACCTCGCCCTGCTGGGGAAGCTCGGCGCCGCCCGGGCCGTTTGACCGGCATGCCCTATCTCCTGCTCTCCCTCGCCATCCTGAGCGAGGTCTGCGCGACCAGCTGCCTCAAGCTCACCGAGGGGTTCACCCGCCTCTGGCCGAGCGTGGGGGTGGCGGTCGGCTACGTGCTGTCCTTCGTGCTGCTCGGGCGCGCGCTCAAGCACATCCCGGTCTCGGTCGCCTACGCCGTCTGGTCCGGGGCCGGGACGGCGGCGGTCGCCGGAATAGGCGTGGTCGCCTTCGGCGAATCGCTGGGACGCCTCCAGTGGCTGGGGATCGCCCTGGTGATCGTCGGAGTGGTCGTGCTCAACCTCAAGAACAGTCACTGACGGGCCGCCCCCCGCCCGCGGCGCTGGTCAACTACCCTTTCGGAGCGGGAAGTCGGATGTGCCGACCGCCCGCTCCGAGTGGTTCGCTACCGTGGGCCCCATGAGCGACCCACGACCCCACCACTACCGCTTCGTCCACCGCGAGCTCGCCCGCCAGGTCCTCGAATTCGGCCCCCGGCTGACCGTCCCGGACGCCGGCGGCAGCCTCCTGCCCGTCCTCACCGGTATCTGGGACAACCTCGGCCAGACCCTCCCGCCCGAGGACCGGCTGCCCAGCCACGGTCTGGACTGCCAGCACCTGCGGGCCGACGGCCACCCCCTGCTGCTCGTCACCCTCCCCACCCCGACCAGCGCCACCGAGGCCCACTTCGTCGCCGCCGTCCACCCCCAGGGCACCAAGACCGTCCGCTACGTGACCCTGGAGCACGCGCTCAACCCCTTCGACAGCAGCCCCGGCACCGTCCTCGGCGAGTGGTCGTCCGAAGGCCACCTCAACCACGGCGAGGGCCCCTCCCCCGTCGCCGAACTGTTCGTCGCCGCGGTGGCGAAGCTCGTCACCCCGAAGAAGCGCGGCTTCTGGCGACGCTGACCCCGACGCCGCCGCGCGCCGGCGCATCGTCAAGGTCCCGTCATCGCACCGTGAAGCACCCGTCACAACAGATCGCCCGCGCACCGACTGCGGCTATGCTCGGCCGGTCACGCCATCGACACATCGGGGGAGCAGTGGCCGACTTCACGGTCAGCACCGAGTTCCTCGCCAAGCTGGCCAAGGACCTCAAAGGCTGCGGCGACGAACTCGACCAGGGACTCAAGGCGCTCAAGGAAGCGAGTCGCAGCGGACTGGGCTACGACTTCCTCGACGAGGCCTGCGGACACTTCCAGGGCACGTGGGAGTACGGACTGAAGAAGGTCCGCGAATGCGTCAAGATCCTTGACGACGGCCTGGAGAAGGTGCAACAGGGCTACGACAGCACCGAACAGGACACCACCAAGGCCCTCACCCCCCAGGGGCGCTCATGACCGACCCCACGCCCGACTGGTCCGGCCTCGGCTTCAACCCGACCCCCGGCGACGCCACCGCCGTCACCGGCCTCAGCGGAAGCCTGCGCCGGGTGGGCCAGCACCTGACCGACGTCCACACCACGCTCTCGCAGCTCTCCGCCAACCAGGGCCAGTGGACCGGCGAGGCCGCCAAGGCCTTCGCCGGCCAGTTCGGCAAGCTCCCCGCGTACCTCCAGGACGCCGCCGACTCGATCACCGCCGCCTACCAGGCCCTCGACGTCTGGTACCAGGCGCTGACCGAACACCAGCCCAAGGCCGCCGAGTTGGCCCGCTCCGCGGTCGCCGCCAAGCAGCAGAAGGAGCAGGCCGAACAGGCGCACACCGCCGCGGCCGCCGCCCCCGACCTCAAGCTCGCCGGCCAGACCTTCCCCGACGACGCCGGCCTCGCCGCCGCCGAACAGCGCTACACCAAGGCGAAGGACCACCTGGACGCGGCCGCCAAACTGGTCTCCAGCGCCGCGAGCGACCTCACCCAGCTCCAGAACCAGGCCCACGAACTCGCCGGGGGCCACAAGTCCGACGCCCACAAGACCGCGGCCGCCATCCGCAAGGCCGCCGACAGCAAGGCGCCGCCGGAGCCCGGCTGGCTCAGCAAGGTCGGCAACTGGCTCAAGAACCACGGCGCCGACATGCTCACCGTGGCCGCCGGCATCTGCGGCGTCGCGGCGATCTTCTTCCCCGCCTTCGCGCTACCGGCCCTCCTGCTGAGCGCCGCCGCGGCAGGCGCTCACGTGAAGCAGTACGGCATCAAGGGACTGATGCCGACCAGCATGGCGAACCTCGGCAACGACCTCACCCTGGCCGGTGATCTCCTCGGGGCGCTCCCCGGAGGAGCCCTCCTCAAAGGCGGAATCACCGCGTTCAGGGGTGCCCGCGCGGCCGGCACCGGGGTCAAGGCCGTGAGCGCCGGCGCCACCGAGATCCGCACCGCCGCCAGGGCAATGGACCCGGCCAGCCCGATCTTCACGACGGCGATCGAGAAGCCCGCCATCAAACTCGGGCTATCCAAGGCCGCTGCGATGAACGTCTCCGACGGCGTGCAGGCAGCCAGTGGCGTCGCGCTGACGGCCCCTACCGCCTGGGGCCTCACCCAGGACAACCCGAGCCCGGGGCTGAGCGCCGCGGTGAACTACACCACCGGAGGCGGGACGGCGCTCAACGGTGCCGGATCCGCCATCGGCGGCAGCGGCAAGAGCCGGATCGTAGCCGGACTGCTCGGTGGCGGCAGTGCGATCGTCACCGGTGTGTGGGGAGTCGGCCATGGCTGACACGACCGCCCCGTCGTTCTGGCTCTCCCTGCCCGAAGGGTTCACGAGCATCGACCTGTCCGAGGATCCGGGCGACCGCATGAGTCGGATCGTGGACGGACTCGACGCGCTCACCGATGCCGGTCCGGAACAGAAGCTCGGTATCACTGTCTCTGCCGAGCTCGCCCTCCAGGCGCAGCTGCGCGAGGGTGCGGTCCACGTCTCCAACTGCCTGGTACAGACCGAGGAAGGCACGATCGTCCAGGGCATGTTCAGCCTGTTCCTCCGCGAGCAGGAGCAAGGCGCCCCGGGCACCTACCCCCAGCGCGTCGCCGAGGAGCTCGCGGCCGCCTGGCCGGACGCCGACGTCGACGTCCTCGACTTCCGGCTCGGCCGTGCCACCGTGACCGTCCGCGACCTGGCCGTACCCGTGTCCGGGGCGGTCTACGGCCTGCCGGGATCGGGCGTCGTCACCGTCCGCCAGCTGGAAGCCCTGTTCCCTCATCCGTGGAGCCCTCACGTGCTCGCCGTCGTCTTCACCACCCAGCACCTGGACTACTGGGACGGGTGGTCGGTCCTGGTGGGCGCCGCCATCAGTGGGATCTCCTTCTACCCTCCGCTCGACGAAGCACAGAACGCCCTGTCGCCGGAGCGGCGGGACACCATCCGAAAGGCCTTCGGGTGACACTCGCCCAGTCCGCCCCGGAGACGGGAAGCAAGGCGCGCTGGCTCCGCCGTGGCGCCGTCCTGGTCGCCGTCCTGACCTGCCTGTCCGTCGGCACCGTCCTCGCGTTCGTGTACGTCGGCACCCTCCTGGCTTTCGGCCTGGGTGCGCTCTACATGGTCGCGACGGGCGTCGGACTGGCGAAGCTCGGAGGACCGGGGAACGACCCCGATGGCAAGGACGTCAGCGCCGGGCTGGTCCTCGTCTTCTTCGCCGTCCTCATCGCCACCGGTGCGGGCGCCGACGCCTGGCACAACCAGCTGCTGGGTTCGGGGCGGGACGTCAAG
Organism: Kitasatospora sp. NPDC088861; assembly: GCF_044750105.1. Taxonomy (NCBI): domain Bacteria; kingdom Bacillati; phylum Actinomycetota; class Actinomycetes; order Kitasatosporales; family Streptomycetaceae; genus Kitasatospora; species Kitasatospora sp. NPDC088861. The sequence continues at coordinate 228,507 of NZ_JBIVJF010000007.1, read as the reverse complement.
GCGGTGGTCATCGCCGAGCACGTCGACAAGTCGATCCACGGCACGAAGCGGACGTACGACCTCTCCACGCAGGGCGAGAAGGTCCCCGGCGGACCCCTGGAGCCGGACAGTCGGCGCTTCAACCCCGGCGACCACGTCACCGTCCGGATGGACCCGGCCGGCCGGGTCGCCCCCAAGCTGCCCGGGGAGGCCGATTCCCCGGCATCCCTGTGGAGCGCGATCGGAATCAACGCGGTCATCGCCCTGTTCCTGCTGTGGTTCGCCTACGACAGCAGCAAGCCGCCCCGGGACCCACGCCCGGCCGGACCGTGGCGCGAGCGCATGCGCCGACTCGACGGGCTGCCGCTCACCGCGGCGGCGACGGCGGTCTCGGTGCCCTGGCTCCTGTGCTTCCTGCTCGTCCAGAACCGTCTCGGCTTGGCCCTGATGGTCGCGATCCCCTATCCCCTCGCCGGGTTGGCGGCCTTCGGCTCGCTCGTTCGCGACGAGGACCGGAAGCAACCCCAGGGCCTGGTCCTCCTCGCGGTCGGTCTCGTCTTCACCGCGCTCGCCCTGTTCCTCTGACCGACGACCCGGCACGCGCCGGCGGAAGGAGTCGGGACGGCACGGAAGGCATTCGGACGATGACCGCCCGGTTCGGCCGGGGCACACAGGGCCGAGTTGGCCGACGAGGTCCCCGGCGGGGGCCTGGAACAGAGTTCCGCCCGGCTCAAGCCCGGCGACGTGATCACCGTCCGGTGACGCGCGGCCGAGCCGACCAGCCCGCCACGGCGTGACGCCCGTCACACGAAGTATCGGCAACCCTGTCGCTCCGAACGGGCATCTCACTCCTCGCTGCTCATGACACACGGACAGTACGGGGGATGACGCCATGGCGGATGATGGACCGAAAGCCGGCGGCCCGGAGTTCAAGATCCGGCCGGGGGACCTGAAGGCGGCCGCGCCGACCTTCCAGGCTCAGAGCAGGGCACTCAAGGACGCCCTCGACACGCTCAGGCACAGCCTCGCCGACGCCGGCAGCCCGTGGGGCGACGACAAGCAGGGCAAGGAGTTCGCCCAGGCCTACAACGGCCCGCACGACCACGTGCTCTCCGCGCTGGACACCCTGGTCAAAGGCCTCACCAGCATTCACGACGGGCTGAACGCCCACGCCGACAACCACACCGACGCCGACAACCACGTCCACAAGGACCTGACGCCGTGATCGGCCGCCCACCGCGGAGGGAGCCGGCGCGTGGGTGAGTCCGCGGCCGAGAAGATCGTCCGCAAGGTCACCGGCCTGTGGTGGCCCGACGCCGACCCGGACCAGCTCCGCACGGTCGCCGCCGCCTGGGACACGATGGCCACCGCCATCGACAACGTCACCGCGCCCACCCACCAGGCCGCCGCCGCCATCGTCGCCAACAACCACGGCCCCGCCATCGACGCCTTCGGCAAGTTCTGGGGCCAGTACTACGGAGGCAAGGGCAAGGGCTGGCTCCCCGATGTCGCCGCCGCCTGCCGCAACCTCGCCAAGGCCCTGCGCGCCTTCGCCGACGAGGTCGACAAGGCGCTCAAGAAGCTGAAGGAGGAGGCCGCGATCGTCGGCGCGACCCTGGTCGCCGGCACCGCCCTCGCCATCTTCACCGCCGGCATCTCCGAAGCCGCCGCCGGCACCGCCGCCGCGGGCATCATCGCCACCGCCGCGAGCCTCGGCGTCGCCGTCTCCGAAGCCATCGCCACCATCGCCGCCACCATCCTCACCGGCGTCGTCTTCGGCGCCGTCGAGGCCATCGCCGTCGACCTCGCCGTCGCCCAGCCGATCCGCGTCGAGTTCCTCGACGACGGCGGCTACAGCCTCCAGGAGGCCGTCGACTCCGCCGAGACCGGCGGCGTGATGGGCGGCGCCGGAGGCGGCCTCGGCGCCGGCGGCCGCGTCGTCGCCAACACCGCCGAGGGCGCCGAGAACGCCTCCGTCGCCCTCGCCGGCCTCGCCAAGGCCGCGGGCGCCGCCGATACCCTCCCCGGCCGCATGCTCACCGGCGCCGGCCTCACCTACGGCTACGACGCCACCTTCAAAACCGGCCCGGTCATGCCCCTCGACCTCATCCTCGGCGCCATCGGCAGCGCGGCGGCTCCCGGGAGCAGCACCCCGAAGCGCCGCCCCGGTTTCACCGGGGCCGACGCGAACGGCTGGGAGGGCGGACTTGGCGCCCGCCCAGAACCCTGGCTCTCCGAGTCGGGAACCCCGTACGCGATCGACCCGACCGGTACACCGAACAAGAGGGCCGTGCAGCGCTACGAGGACTACCGCACCAGGACGGACGATGTGATCGAGGTCGCCAAGGAAACCGGTGTCGATCCGCGGATCGTCCAGGTCGCCAAGGACAACCTCATGATCAACCGGCATGACGTCCCGGTGGGACCGGGCGCACACAATGTCCTGAAGAACGTCCATTTCGAACCGGACCCGGCGGTCTCCACACCCTGGAACGCCGCCGTCAACGGTTTCATAAAACCGGGCAGCATTCCACCGCTGCGTGGAACGCTCGCCCACGAGTATGTCGAGGCCAAGCTTCTCGAAGCCGGCCTCCCCTATCTTTCCAGCCATCCGGACGCATGGAACTCGGAGGGCGCGCCAATTGTCCACCCCGAGCATTTCGGCGCACACAATCTGGCACCGCGGAGCTATCACGAGGGAGAAGTGTCGGCGGACGGATCACTCGACCACTGGAAGCTCTACGGACTCAAGGCGCCCACCGGGGCTGTAGCCGAAGACCTCTCGAACCTTGATATCGTAGTCGATGCCATTAAATCCCAACTCCGCGAGAAAGGTTATGATCTCAAGTGAGCACGGAAAATGTTCAGTTGATGGTCGACCGCCTCAAAGCCATCCAGTGGACGGCCTATCGGGAGGGGGAACGGAAGGCCTTTTCTCGCGCGGCGCTCATGAAGGAGTACTTCCGACGGGCCGCGCTCTGGCTCGATGCCTACGGGGAAACCGAAGAATGGCCTTTCTTCGATCTCGCGGCGATTGTGGCGCCGTCCGTGCGGGCCGACCCGGCGGTGGTCTCCGACATCGAGGATTTCGTGGAGGACGCCTCCGGTTCGTGGCACGCGATCGAGTGCTCGGCGGCCGCCGTCCAGTGGGCCGCCCTGGGTGACACCCCCGGGCCGGTGCTGCATCCGCTGCCCGATCCCTTCGAGCCACTGATCCGGGTCTACGAGCGCGGCGGCGCCGGTTTCTCGTTCGCCAACGGCTTCCTCGACTTCGGCATGCTGATGGTGAAGCGTGGCAACTGGCGCGCCCACCTGTCGCCGGAGCCCGTCGTCGAACTCGACGACGGCCTCCTCGACGACCTGGATGCGCAGTCCTGGGCCGAGTTCCGAGCGCTGGCGGCCCGCACCGGACACCCGGTGGACAACAGCTGAGCGCTACGAGCGGCTCCGCGTGCTCGCGGCCCTGCGCCATGCCTGACGAAGGCCCACGCCTGCCGCTTCCTCGGTGCCGAGGAAGTTCCCCCTCCCGCCCGACCAGCCCCCGTGTCCGGGGGCGAGGGGACGCGTCGTACTCTTCCAGCCCGATCGGACGCACGCGGGGAGAGTCATGGGTACGACCAGGGACCGCAGCCGGGCCACCGCGCTGAGCACTGTCCTGATCCTGGGCGTCCCCGTGGGGACGTTCGGGCTGGTGCTCGCGGGCACCTACCTCGGTGGGGCTGCCGCGTCGCTGCTCGGGCTGGTGCTGGTGGTGGCCTGGGTGGTGGGTTTGGTGCGGCTGCTGGGGCGGTGGGTGGGCTGTTGGGTGGCGCTGTTCGCCGTCGTCCTCGCGGGCGTGGCGACGGGGGCCGTGGCCATGGCGCGGGACGACGTGATCCTGCGGCTGTCCGGCGAGACGGTGACGGCCCGGGTCACCGGGGAGACGGACCGCCTCGCCGGGAAGCACCCGTCCTCGATGTACGACCTCGCGGCCGAGGACGGCACCGCGTTGCCCGGCGGCGAGTTGTCGACGGGGCTGCGCGCGCTCGCGGTCGGTGACCGGGTGACGGTCCGTTTCGATCCGGCCGGCCGCGCCGACCCGCAGCGCCCGGGGGACATCAGCCTTCCCCGGGATCTCGGGCTCGCCGTCGGGCTGACGGCCGCCCTGATGCTCGCCGTCACCTGGCTGTGCCGCGAGTCGGCCCGGCGGCGAGGCGGCGGAGCGGCCGGGCAGGTGTCCTGATCCGACCCCGGGGAGCAGGAAGTCGGCCGGGCCGACTTCCTGCTCCGGGAAAAGGATCGATCAGCCCAGCAGAGCCGGCAGTTCCGCGACCGAGCCCAGCACGTGCGTCGCCCCGTCGGCGCGCAGCCGGGCCTCGTCGTGGGCGCCGGTGAGCACGCCGGCGACGACGGACGCCCCGGCCCGTACGCCGGTCAGCATGTCGTAGCCGGTGTCGCCGGCGACGGCGATCTGCCGCACCGACTCGACTCCGGTCCGCAGCAGCGCGGTGAGCGCGAGGTCCGGGTAGGGGCGGCCGCGGCCGGCCTCGGCGGGGCTGAGGGTGAGGTCGGCGACGGACTGCCAGCCGAGGGCGGTGAGGATGCGGTCCTGGGTGGCCCGGGAGAAGCCGGTGGTGAGGGCGACCTTCCGGCCCTGGCCGCGCAGTTCGGCGATGGCTTCGGCGGCGCCGGGCAGGGCGGCGCAGTGCCCGGCATCGACGAGGTCGTGGTAGGCGGCCTCGAAGGCGGTGTTGGCCCGCTGGGCCTTGTCCTCGTCCCCGAAGAGGTGCCGGAAGACGGAGATCTTGGATTCGCCCATGGTGGCGCGGACGTGTTCCAGCATGGGGCCGAAGCCCGGACTGCCGGCCTCGACGCCGAGCGTCCGGGCGGCGGCGGTGAAGGCCTGTTCGACGAGGCCGTCGTCGGCCACGGTGGTGCCGGCCATGTCGAGGACGACCAGGCGGATATCAAAGGACATGTCAACTACCCTTACAGGTTTGCGAGTTCGGCGGTGGTTTCGGCGATGGCCGGGGAGCAGGTCATGCCGCGGCCGCCGGGGCCGGTGACGAGCCAGACGCCGTCGCGGAGTCGTTCGCGGTGAACGACCCGGGTGGTGTCGACGCACTGCGCGTACACCCCGGCCCAGCGGCGGCGGACGCGCGGCAGGGGGCGGCCGAGCAGGTCCTCGGCCACGGCGACCAGGTGGTCGTACGGGTCCTCGACGACGTCGAAGCCGAACGGCTGGTCGTACTCGTGGGTGTCGCCGATGGTGAGGCCGCCGTCGCGCCGCTGGACCATGAGCAGCTGCATCTTGTGTTCGGCGGCGACGTCGGGCTGCGGCTGGGTGTCGCGGAGGCGGTCCAGGGCGGTGCCGGCGAAGGCCGGGTAGTAGCGGAAGCTGTCGCCGTCGGCGACGGAGGTGGTGAGGGTCTCGCCGAGCGGGTCGGTCTGCATCATCTGCAGCCGGACCCTGCGTACGGGCAGCGAGGGGGCGAGTTCGCGGACGAGGCCGCCGAGCCAGGCGCCGGTGCAGAGGATGACGAGGTCACCGGTGTGGATGTCGCCGTGGTCGTCGCGGACGGCGTTCTCGCCGATCACGTCGCGGACCTCGCGGCCGGGCAGGAAGGTGTAGCGGCCGGTGGTCTGGAGGGCGGCGCGCAGCGCGGGCTGGGCGGTGCGGGGTTCGACGGCGGCGTCGCGCTCGCACCACAGGGCGCCGAGGAGTTCGCCGCGCAGGGCGGGGTTGGCGGCCCTGGTCTGGTCGGCGTCGAGCAGCCGGTAGCCGCGGGCGGCGGCGTCGGGCAGGGTGAGTGCCTGTTCGGCGACGGCGAGTTCGGCCTGGGTGCGGATCGCGGTGAGCGATCCGTTGGCGCGGAAGCCGAGGTCGGGGACCCGGGCGCCGATGCCTTCCCACAGTTCGCGGGCGCGCAGCGCGGTGTCCAGTTCCTCGCCCTGCGCGCGGCCGCTGACCCAGACCAGGCCGAAGTTGCGCACCGAGGCGCCGCGCGCCTCGGTCTCGCGCTCCAGGTGGACGACCTCGTGGCCGCGTTCGACGGCCTGCCAGGCATGCATGGTGCCGAGCACGCCTGCTCCTACGACGATGACTCTCATGCGGCCAGGCTGGTGCGCCCAGGTGTCCTGGGGGCGTCCCGGCAGCGTCCCGCAGATGAATCACCCGAAAAGTTGTACAGACAACCCTGGGGACCGGACAGGGCCTACGGCCGCAGCACCCGCGCCCGCAGGTAGTTGCGCCGCCCGAAGTTCGGCTCGTCCACCGCCGTCAGCTCCTCCACCTGGAACCGGTACAGCGCCGCCGCCCCGCCCCCGGTGAGGAACTGCCGCCGCACCTGCTCGTCCTGTGCGAAGGACGGGTACCGCCCCTGGTAGGCGGCCAGCGCCGCCTCGGCCTGCCGCCCCCAGGCCTCGCTCGCGCCGCCGGCCAGTTGCAGGCCGCGCAGCTGCTCGCCGAAGACCGGCGGCGGCAGGAAGACGGTGGCGGCGGCCCGGGCCTCCTCGGCGAGGTGGTGGCTGTGCCGGGTGGAGCGCTCGCTGACGAAGTACAGGACGAGGTCGTCGTCGTACGCGAAGAAGGCCAGGTTGGCGTGCGGGCCGTGCTCGTGGCCGGCGGTGGCGAGGGTGAGCACCATGGCCTCGGCGAGCAGGCCCTCGACGCCCTTGTGCGGCGACTCGCCCGGCCAGTCCCCCTGCGTGATGTCGAGTCGGTACGGCATTGGCACTCCCTCCGCTGGCACGCCCGGCGCTCCCGCGCCCCGGCACGACTGAGCCGGGCGGGTTCCCCGCGAAGGGGCCCCACGCCCGGCTCACATGCTCTACCCGCCACCCCGGCCAGACAAGGGTCGGACGGGCTACGGGGAGGCTACGGAATCAGCGCTGTCGGGTCTCGCCGCCAGTGCCGCCGACACCCGCCAACAGTGCCGTCGGCACCCGCCGTTCAGTGCTGCCGCGTCCCGTACGCGGCGTGGCGGCCGGCCGTCACCGGCACCGCGCCCGGGCCGAGCAGCGGGCGCAGCGCACCCGTCCGCATCCGGTCCACCAGCGGCCCGCAGCGGCCGGCGAGCGGCGCCAGCACCACCGCGACCAGGAGGCCGACCAGCGCGCCGACGGCCACGTCGTGCGGGTAGTGCACGCCGACCCAGACCCGGGAGGCGCCCATCAGCACCGCGAAGATCCCGGCGATCCAGCCGAGCCGCCGGTCGGCGAACCAGAGTGCGGTGGCGGCGGCGAAGGCGATCACAGTGTGGTTGCTGGGGAAGGACCAGTCACCGGCGCCGGGGCAGGTCTCCAGCGAGACGCTGCCGGGGATCTGGGCGCACGGCCGGACTTCTTCGACCATGCCCTTGAGCACCGAGTTGACGCCGTACGCGACGACGACGATCACCGGCGAGGCGAGCACCTTGGCCATCACGGCCGAGTCGGCGCCGCGCGCCCGCCACCAGGCGTAGAGCATGAAGACCGCGAACAGGCCGAGGCCGAGCGCCGACCAGACCTTGATCAGCTCGTCGAGCCAGTGCGGGGCGGCTTGCGCCCACCCGTTCACCCGGGTGTAGAGGCTGCCGTCGATGCCGCTGCCGTCGTAGACGGCGAGAGCCCGGGAAGACGTCACTTGTCACCTCCGTGACGGTGCGCCTTACGGGCGCGGAACAGTTCGAGAACAATGGGGAGCACGGAGACAACTACTACCAGACCGATGATCGGGAGCAGATATCTGTCGATGCTGGGGATCGACGATCCGAGCCCGTACCCGGCGAGCACGACGCCGACGGTCCAGACGGCGCCGCCGGTCACCTGCCAGAACGTGAACGAGCGGGCCGGCACTTCGAGCACGCCGCAGAGCGGGTTCAGCACCGTTCGGACCACCGGGATGAAGCGGGCGAGCACGATCGCCTTGCCGTGGCCGTACTTGCCCAGCAGTTCCTCGGCCCGCTCGACGCCCTCCAGCAGGCTCTTGCGCTCGGTGCGGCGCAGCAGCGCGCGGCCGCCGCGCTTGCCGATCAGGTAGCCGACCTGGGCGCCTGCCAGCGCGCCGACCAGGGCGGCGGGCAGCACCTGGTAGAGCTCCAGCTGCGGGCCCCTGGTGGCGCCGGGCACGCACAGCAGCCCCGCGGTGAACAGCAGCGAGTCTCCGGGCAGGAAGAAGCCCACCAGCAGGCCGGTCTCGGCGAAGAGCACGACGGCGATGCCGAGTGCGCCGAAGGCGGCGAGCAGCGAGGACGCGTCCAGCGGGTTCACCGCGAGGTGAGCGGCCGGATCGGCGAGGAACTGAAGCAAGGCTGGCGGACCTCCCGTACGTTGGGGGGCGGTTCACAGCGGAACCCGCCCCGACCGTCTACAGTGACGTAGACGGTCTACATGACTGTAGACGAAACCTGGAGGAAGCGCCGCCATGTCCGACGTACCGTCCGCCCGCCGGCCCGCCGGGGAGCTGGAGGCCGAGGTGCTGGCCGCGCTCTGGTCGGCCCGGCAGCCGATGACCCCGCAGGACGTCCAGTCGGCACTCGGCGGGGACCTCGCCCGCACCACCATCGCCACGATCCTCGCCCGCCTCCACGACAAGGGCACCGTGGAGCGCACCCGGGCCGGCCGCGCCTACGCGTACACCCCGACCGTCCAGGACACCGCGGGCCTCGCCGCCCGCCGGATGCACACCGAGCTCGGCCGCGAGGCCGACCGCTCCACCGTGCTCGCCCGCTTCGTCTCCGACCTCTCCGCCGAGGACGAGCAGCTGCTGCGCGACCTGCTCGGCGACGGCGCCCCGGGTCTCGACTCCACCCCGGGCATCGCCCCCGCCCCCGGCCACCGCACCTCCGGCCACGGCACCCCCGGGGCGGCCGGATCGTGATGATCGCCGTCTGGGCCCCGCTGCTGCTGCCGTTCCTGGCCGCCCCGCTGGCCCGCCGCCTCGCCGACGCGCTGCCGCCCCGGGCCGCCGCCTGGATGCTCGCCGGGACGTCCGCCGTGCTGGCCGGCGGCACCCTCTGCTCGCTCGGCCTGCTCGCCGCCGCCGGGCTGCTCCAGCTACCGCCGGTCGCCGCGATCGGCCACCTGTCGCTGCCCTGGCTCACCGCCGCCGCACCCGACGCGCCGGTGGCGGCCGCCGCGGCCGGTCTGGTGCTCGCCGCGCTGACCGCCCGGGCCGTCCGCACCGCCCGCCGCCACCGGCTGGAACTGCGCGAGGCCCGGGCCGCCCTCCCGGCCTGCCCCGCGCCGGACTGCCCCACGCCGACCGAGGGCCGGCATCCGGACACACGCCCCGGGCACGTCACCATGCGCCGGGCACGCACCCCGCAGGCCGTCCTGGCCGGCGCCCGCGCCCTGCTCCAGCCGAGCGAGCACCCGCTCGCCGTCCTCGACGACGAGCGCGCCGACGCCTTCGCCCTGCCGGGGCGCCTGCCCCTCCCCGGCCGGCCCGGCGAGCCCGGCCGGATCGTGGTCACCTCCGGCATGCTGCGCATCCTCACCGGGCCCGAGCGGGCCGCCCTGCTCGCCCACGAGCGCGCCCACCTGACCGCCCGCCACCACGTCTTCCTCGCCCTCGCCGAGCACGCCGCCGACCTCCACCCGGCGCTGCGGCCGCTCCGCGCGCCCCTCGGGTACCACCTGGAGCGCTGGGCCGACGAGGTGGCGGCCGCCCGGGTCGGCGACCGCGCCGTGACCGCCCGCGCGGTCGGCCGGGCCGCCCTGGCCGCCAGCCGCTCCCCCTGGCCGGCCCGGCCCCGGCTCGTCCCCGCCGCCCACTCCGGGCCGGTCCCGCGCCGGGTCGCCGCCCTGCTCCAGCCCCGCCCGGCGACCACCGCCACCGGCACCCGCCTGCGCGCGGTCGCGATCGCGCTGGCCGCCTGCCTGGCGCTGAGCACCGCCGCCTCCCTGGAGGCCACCGCCGACCTGCACCACACCGTCGAGGCGGCCCAGCGCGGCACCGGCGCGGAACGCTGACCGCTGACCGCTGACCGCTGACCGCTGACCGCTGACCGCTGACCGCTGACCGCGGCACGATCCACCGAGCCCGCACCAGGCCCACGCAAGGCCCTCACCAGGTCCCGTGCCAGGCCTCGCACCAGGCCCGCGTCAGGCTCACACCAGGCCCGCACCAGGACCCCCGCTAGTCATCACACCCCGGCATGTCCACGGTCATACCGTCCGGTATGCCGAGTTGGCAGACCCCGTCCCCAGACACTCACCGCCCCCGTACGCTTTCGTCAGCGCGTCGACCCCGGCGCGGCCTCGAACGGCGGCGAGGAGCAACGCGAGTGCGGCAGACCGGACGGCAGTCCCGACGACCAGAACGCCGCACCGCGCCGAGCACGGCCGAGCTGGCCAGGGTCCACGACCGCACCCTCGCCGAAGCCGCCGCCCGCGAACTCGCCCAGCCCCCCTACCCCGACCCCGGCTCCCCCGGCCTGCTCGAACCCCGCCCCGAGATCGGCGACTCCTGGGCCCGGCTGCGCCGCCTCGGGCTCGACCCCGACGCCGGTGCCGCCGCCGTCCACCTCGGCCCCGCCGAGATCGAGCAGCGCCGCCGCACCAGCGGCCTGGACGCGGTCCTGCCGGTGCTGCGCGACACCCTGCTCCAGCCGGTCGGCCAGAGCCCGCTGATCCTCGCCATCGCCGACGCCGACGGCCACGTGCTCTGGCAGGAGGGCGAGCGCGCCCTGCGCCGCAGCGCCGACCGGATCGGCTTCCTCACCGGCGCCCGCTGGATCGAGGAGAGCGTCGGCACCAACGGCATCGCCGTCGCACTGCGCGCCCAGCGCCCGATGCACGTCCACTCCGCCGAGCACTACCTGCGCAGCCACCACTCCTGGACCTGCGTGGCCGCCCCCGTGCACGACCCGGGCACCGGGCGGCTGGTCGGCGCGATCAACCTCAGCGGCCCGGCCCGCAACGTCCGCCCGTACCTGCTGCAGCTCACCGCCACCGCCGCCCGGCTCGCCGAGACCGAGCTGCGCGCCCACCGGCTGGAGGCGCTGCACCAACTGCGCACCCTGGCCGCGCCGGTGCTCGCCCGGGTGGCCGGCCCGGCCCTGGTGGTGGACTCCGCCGGGTGGACCGCCGCCGCGGCCGGGCTGCCGCCGCCCGGCCGGCTGCGGGTGCCGGTCGGCGGCTGGGGGACCGCCGCCGTGCACTGGGTGCCGGGCCTCGGCGAGTGCGCCCTGGAACCGCTCGCGGACGGCTGGCTGGTGCGACCGGTCCGGCCACCCGAGGCGGACGGCTCCGGCACGGTGACGGCCGAACAGTCCGAGCAGGCCGAGGGCGCCCGCCTCCGGCTCGACCTGCGCCGCCAGGACCGCCCGGAGCTGACCGTCCGGGGCGCGGCCGGCAGCTGGTCTCACCCGCTCAGCCCGCGCCACGCCGAACTGCTGCTCCTGCTCGCCACCGGACGCGAGGGCAGCACGGCCGCGCAGCTCGCGGAGGCGCTGTTCGGCGACCCGGGCCGGACGGTGACGGTCCGCGCCGAGCTGTCCCGGCTGCGCCGCTACCTGGGCGGCCTGCTGGCCCACCGGCCGTACCGCATCGCCGAGTCGGTGCTGGTCACGGTGGACGGGCCGGACGACCCGTACGACCTGCTGCCGGCCTCCTCGGCCCCGGCCGTCCGGCGGCTGCGGGCCGGGCTGGCCACGGGGACGGTCCGGCTGCCGGGTACGGCGCCCGTCCCGCCGCCGCGCGGGCCCGCCGGCGCCCCGACCGGGCCTCAGCCGCCGGCGAGCAGCGCGGCCAGCTGGGCGTCGGTCGGGCCGCAGGCGCGCTCCGCCTCGGCGGAGACCAGCACGTAGGTACGGTCCAGCCACGCCCGCACCCGGGGCTTGGAGGCCTCCAGCAGGGCGCTGCCGTGCGGTGATTCGAGCGCCAGGTGCAGCGTCGAGCCGTGGCACGGGCAGTACGCCGGCCACAGCTTGACGTCGCCCTGGCCGCTCAGCGCCTGGAGACCGTCGCGCAGCAGCTCGCGCGAGAACACCCAGTCGGCCTCGTCCGGCCGCCCCAGATGGAAGGTCAGCAGCACCTCGTACGGGCGCGCGGCCTCGAACCGGAACCGGGTGCGCACCTCGCCGACCACCTCCTCGCCCAGCGAGATCCGCAGCATCAGCACCTCCTCCACCGCCGCCGGAGCGGCGGTGGAGCCGTCCCCATCGCCGCCCGTGGGGGTGGCGGCGAGGGGTGCACTGGAGGCTGCGGACAGCGGGTCGGGCGGCATGACGGTCTCTCCGGGACGGCGTGGGATGACCTCAGCCTGAGCCACTTCCGGCCGGGCGGGCAAGGGTTGCAAGGAGGTTGCATCGATCCCCGTCCGGGCGGGTCCGGCCGCCCTCACCGACTTATCAGACGGATCGTCAACTTCCTTCTGTCAAACGGGTGTCCACGAAACGGATCAAAACCGTCCAGGCCGCGACGAGCCGCTGGTACGCTCTCCCCCTCCCGGCGCGGGCCCCACCCGGACCCCGGCCGACCGACCCCGGGCGGCCGATGCCGGCCCGGTGGCAGCGCATGGGAGAATACCGCGACCGCGACCGCGACGGCGACTTCGGGGAGGGAGGGGTCCGGTGGCTGCGCGCGAGGACACTGCGCGGGACGTTCGGCACGAACCCGAACGGCACGGCCGGCACGGGCGGCCACGCCCGTTCGGCGGCCGGTTCCGGCTGCCCACCCTGCGCTTCTCCGGTGCCGCGATGGCGATGTCCACCGTCGTCGGCATCAGCATCGCCACCACCCTCCTGCTCAACGAGCAGCAGGGCGTGGGCCGGCGGGCCGGGGTCGCGCGCGTCGGCACCACCCCGCCGCCCACCCCCGCCGCGGGCGACCAGGCCGAGGCCGCCGCCGACCGGGCCCCGACCGCGCCGAACCCCACCGCGCCGAACCCCACCGACCTCCCGGCCACCGGCCGACCGCCCGCACCGAGCCCCTCGGCGCACCGCCCGGGGGCGGCGGAGGGCACGGCCGCCGGAGCTGCCTCGCCCAGCGCCTCGCCCAGCGCGCCCGGCACCCGGTCGGCACCCCCGGAACCCGCCGGCGGACAGGCCGCGGCCGAACCCATGGCCGACCACGGCCCCGGCACCCGGCCGGCCGGCACCGGCGAGCCCGCCACGCCGGCCGACGCCGCCGCGCCCTCGCCGTCGGCCCAGCCCGTCGCGCCCGCCGCCGAGCAGCCGGCCGACCCCTCTTCGCCCTCCCCCTCGCCGACCACGCCGCACGCGCCCGGACCCCGCCCGGCCGCCCCGGCGCAGCCCGCACCGCCGCCGCCCGGCGCGGTTGCCCCGGGCACCGACGGCCCGACCGCCGGCACCCCTGACCCGGACACCGACCCGGGCACCGACCAGGCCCTGACCGGCGTCGCCACGGTCACACCGCTCGGCCGGGACGGCCTCCGGCACCAGCTCGACCTCACCGCCACCGAGCCGCTCACCGCATTTCAGGCCGAATTCCGCCTCACCCCGGGCGAGTTGGCACCCGGAAGCGGCGCCGCCTGGACCGACCTGCCCGGCGCGGTCGTCACCGCCCAACAGGAGCGCGGCACCCTCGTCTACCGCTTCACCACCCCGGCCGGCATCGACGTCCCGCCCGGCCACTACGCCTTCGGCGTGCGCGGCACCCGCCCCGCCGCCGAACCCCCGGGGCCCACCGGCCCGTCCGGCCCGTCCCTCCCGTCCGGCCCCTCGCTCCCGTCCGGTTGGCCCGCTTCGTCCGGCCCGGTCCGCAAGGTCGCCGCGGCGGAGAGCTGGAGCGCCGCCGCCTTCGGCATCGACCGGCCCCGGGCGGTCGCCGCGCTCGGCGCCTTCGGCCCGGTCGCACCACAGCCGGCCGCGCCGCAGCCGGTCACACCGCGGCCCGCCGCGCCCGAGGCACCCGGGCTCCCGCCGCGCCCCGGCACGCCGACGGCCTTCACGCCCCGCTGACCTCCGGCCGCGCCGTCCCGCCGGCTTGCCACCTCGCAGCCTCGCCACCTCGCCGGGGTCTGCCGCCCACCCCCGTCGTCCGGCCGTACCGTCCGACGATCCGACAGGTCACCGCCCCGGACGGGCTCATCCCGACGCGCCCGTTCGTTACTGTGGGCAGCACCCGGCCCGGCGGTCCCAGCGGCCCCGGCCGGCCGCCGTTCCGCATCCGAGGAGGAGTCCGTGTCCACCGTCCTGACCCAAGGCGGCAACGCCCCGCTGACCGCCGCGCGGGTGACTGTCGAGGTCACCGCGCCCAAGGCGCTGGACGTCTCCGGCCTGCTGCTGACCGACGCCGGAAAGGTGCGCTCGGACGACGACTTCGTCTTCTTCAACGCCCCGCACGGCCCCGGCGTCAGCCACCGCCCGGCCGCCGCCGGAGCGCCGGACGCGATCACCGTCGACACCCTGGCCGTCCCGGCCGGCATCACCAAGATCGTGGTGACCGCCAGCCCCGCCGACCAGTCCTCCACCTTCGCCGGGATGGAGCCGACCGCCACCGTCCGCGACGCCGACACCGGGCAGGCCCTGGTCACCTTCACCCCGCCGCAGCTGGGCCAGGAGACCGCGCTCATCGTGGTCGAGGTCTACCAGCGCGGCGGCGCCTGGAAGGTGCGCGCGGTCGGCCAGGGCTACGCCAACGGCCTGGCGGGCATCGCCACCGACTTCGGCGTCTCCGTCGACGACTCCCCGGCCGCGGCCCCGGCCGCCCAGGCCCAGGCCCCGGCCCCGGCCACTCCCCCCGCGGCCCCGCCCACCCCTCCGGCCGCTCCCCCGGCTCCCCCGGCTCCCGCGGCTCACCCGGCTCCCCCCGTCGACCCGCGGATCGCCCTCGCCGCCACTCCGCCCGCGCCCCCCGTGCCCCCGGTCGCCCCGCCGGCCCCGGCCGCCCCCGCCAAGGTCACCCTGGACAAGGGCCGGGTCAACCTGGTCAAGGGCAGTTCGGTCTCCCTGGTGAAGAACGGCCGCCCGTTCCTCTCCTCGGTCCGGATGGCGCTCGGCTGGGAGCCCGCCGGCCGCGGCCGCAGCGTCGACCTGGACGCCTCCTGCCTCGCCTTCGACGCCCGGCGCAAGAAGCTGGAGACGGCCTGGTTCATGAAGCTGACCGTCTTCAAGGGCGCGATCGCCCACTCCGGCGACAACCTCACCGGCGGCGGAGCCGGCGACGACGAGTCGATCACCGTCCATCTGGACGGCCTGCCGGCCGAGGTCACCGGCCTGGTCTTCGTCGTCAACTCCTTCTCCGGCCAGCGGTTCACCGAGGTCAAGAACGCCTACTGCCGCCTGCTGGACGCCCGGACGGAGGAGGAGCTGGTCCGCTTCGACCTCACCCACTCCGAGCCGCACACGGGCGTGGTGATGTGCAAGCTGGTCCGGCAGTCGTCCGGCGAGTGGGTGATGACCGCGCTCGGCGAGTACGTCGATGCCAAGACCGCCCGGGCGATGGTCGATCCGTCCGCCGCCCTGCTCTGAACCGTCTCGCCCCCACCCCGCTCCGCCCCACCCCTCACCGACCCGCCCTGACGCCCAGGGCCGATCGGCCCAACGTCATGGCCGCACACGCGAATTCACCCTCCTGAGGGATCAAGTCGTCCACCCGCCGACTCGATTTACCTCTAGGGGGGTGAATCGCGCTCTCCCGCGCACTCGTTGAGGGAGAGACCGTGCCACGCTTCCTGTCCCGCCTCGCCGTCGCCGGCACCGCCGTCGCGCTCACCGCCGGCCTGATCACCCCGTCCGCCGCCCAGGCCGCCGCCGAGCCGTCCGGCCGCGTCCGGACGCTCGCCTGGGCCGCGCTCGGCGACTCCTACACGGCCGGCTTCGTCGAGGCCGCCGGCGCCGAGACCGAACCCCGCGACGGCTGCGCCCGCACCACCGGCTCCTACCCCGAGCTGATCCGCCGCGGCCTCGGCCCCCTGGTCGAACTGCGCAACGTCAGCTGTTCCGGCGCCACCGTCAAGGACGTCTACCAGACCAAGGAGGCCCCGCCCGGCCGCCCGCTCCCGCCGCTCGGGACCAACCCCGGCGCCCCCTTCCCACCGGTCCCGTCGCAGATCGACGCCGTCTCCCCGAGCGCCGACGTGATCACCGTCGAGATCGGCGGCAACACCCTCGGCTTCGCCGAGATCCTCAAGGGCTGCATCGAACTCGGCGCCGCGGTCCTCGGCCAGGGCACGCCCTGCAAGGACAAGTTCGACGCGAGCCTGCCCGACCGCTTCGACCAACTGCGCGGCGACTTCGACCAGATGCTCGGCGCCCTGCACGCCAAGGCCCCGTCCGCGCGACTGCTGGCCGTCGGCTACCCCCACCTCGTCCCCGAGGACGCCACCCGCTGCACCTACGGCGACCTGGAGCAGTTCGCCACCTTCACCACCGGCGACCTCGCCTGGGCGCGGACGGCCATCCTGGAGCCGCTCAACGCGATCATCGCCCAGCGGACCGCCGCCCGCGGCGACACCTTCGTCGACCTCTACCCCTCCACCACCGGCCACAGCGTGTGCGACCAGGACCACTGGCTGGACGGCGTGCTGACCAGCATCATCCCGCTGCGTTACGCCCTGGTGCACCCCAACGCCAAGGGCCAGGCCCACGCGGCCGCCCTGGTCGAGGACGCCGTCCTGAACTGACCGGCCGCACCGGAAGCGGCCGTACCCGGAAGCGGCCGAACCGGAAGCAGCCGAACCGGAAACGCCCGCGCATCGAGAACCGATCGAAAACCAGTGGCAGGCCCTCCCGTCGCGGATCATGCTGAGCGGATGCTCATCCGCGAAGCCACCCCCGAGGACTGGCCTGCCGTCTGGCCCTTCTTCCACACCGTCATCGCCGCCGGTGAGACGTTCCCCTACCCCCTCGACCTCTCCTCCGACCTCGGCCGGGAGTGGTGGATGCTCGCCGCACCCCATCGCACGGTGGTCGCGGTGGACGAGGCCGGCACGGTCGTCGGCACCGCCAACATGACCCGTAACCGCCCCGGCAACGGCGCGCACGTGGCCAGCGCCAGCTACCTGGTCGACCCGGCGCACCACGGCCGCGGCATCGGGCGGGCCCTGGTCGAGTACACCCTCGACTGGGCTCGCGCCAACGGCTACCGCGCCATGCAGTTCAATGCCGTGGTCGCCAACAACCACCACGCCGTGAAGCTCTACCGGTCCCTCGGCTTCGACATCGTCGGCACCGTCCCCGAAGGCTTCCGCCACCCCGTCGACGGCTACGTCGGCCTGCACGTCATGCACCGGGCACTGTAAGGGAGTTCGCTACTCCTCGATCGCCCCGCCGACCCGCCGCAGGTGCTGCCGGAAGCTGTACGACGGGTCGGCGGCGCGGCGCTCCAGGTACTCGTCGAAGGCGGTCTGCCGGCGCAGCGTGTCGCCGGAGGCGATCCGCCCGGCCTGCGCGCGCTCGGTCCCGGCGATCCCGGCGGCCGTATCCAGCACCTCCCCGGCCCGGTCGGCCGGGACGAACAGCACCCCGTCCGCGTCGCCGAACACCACGTCCCCGGCGCTCACCAGGTGCGGCCCGACCCGCGCCGCCACCGCCGCCACCCCCACCGGCGCCGCCCTGAGCCCCACCCCCAACCGCACACACGCATCCGCCACCAACGGCGTCGACAACCCTGCGAACTCCTTCAGCATCCCCAACTCCTCCCGCCAAAAGCCCAGTTCACGCTGCCTCGATCCTAATCCGGGGTTCCGCCTCACCCCATTGAGTGATCGTCATCCATCCACCCGACGTGCCACTCCGAGCTCACCTATTCTGTTGGCGCGTCCAACCAATCGACCGCGAGCGGGCCCAGGTCAGCCTCTTCAGCAATCCCCACCGCGACGAGTACACCGAGGTGCACCTGGCAGCCTTCGGCGAACCGCTCGCCCTCCCCGCCCCGTTCGAGTTCGAGTTGGACACCAAGGACTTCCTCTAGAAGTCCCGGGAACGCGACAAACGGCCCGCACCCCCCTTCCACCGGGGGTGCGGGCCGTCGTCGTGCGGGTGCGCGCGGGTCAGCCGCGGGTGGCCATGGCGCGCAGGAAGAAGGTGAGGTTGGCCGGGCGCTCGGCGAGGCGGCGCATGAAGTAGCCGTACCACTCCTGGCCGTAGGGCAGGTACACGCGCATGGTGTTGCCCTCGCCGGCGAGGCGCAGCTGCTCCTCGGGGCGGATGCCGAACAGCATCTGGTACTCGAAGGAGTCGCGCTTGCGGCCGTTCCACTGGGCGAGCTGGCCGGCGATCTTGATCATGTTGGGGTCGTGCGAGGCGATCATCGGGTAGCCCTCGCCGGCCATCAGGACCTTGAGCGCGCGGACGTACGCGAGGTCGACCTCGTGCTTGCCCTGGAAGGCGACCGACTCGGGCTCCTTGTAGGCGCCCTTGCACAGGCGCACGCGCGAGCCGGGGCCGGAGAACTCGCGGCAGTCGGCCTCGGTGCGGCGCAGGTAGGCCTGGAGCACGACGCCCAGCCAGGGGAAGTCCGCCCGCAGCTCGCGCGCGATGCCGAGGGTGGAGTCGGTGGTGGTGTGATCCTCCATGTCGAGGGTCACCGTGGTGCCGGCGTCGGCGGCGGCCTCGCAGATGCGGCGGGCGTTCTCCAGCGCGATCTTCTCGCCGTCCACCGGGAGGAACTGGCCGACGGCCGACAGCTTGACCGACACCTCGGCGCCGGCCGCGAGGCCGGTCTCCTTGAGCGCCTTGAGCAGGTGCTCGTAGGCCTCGGCGGTGCCGGCGGCCTGGGCGGCGTCCTGGGTGTCCTCGCCGAGGTGGTCCAGGGTGACCTTGCGGCCGGTGGCGATCAGGTCGTCGGTCGCGGTGACGGCGTCGTCGAGGACGTCACCGGCGACGAAGCGCTCGACTATCGCGTGGGTCGGCGGGAACTTCTCGACCACGGTGCGGACCTGCGGCGACCGGGAGGCCGCGAGAAGGGCGGAACGGAGCATCGTGACTCCTGGAGCTGGTGCTTCTAAGGGTGGCAGAAGGGGGCCGGGGCGGCGGGCGGCGGGTATGTGACACCGCCGCCCCGGCGGGCGGCGCCCGGCTGCGGGGCCGGGCGTCGCGGGTGACCGAGTGGTCAGGCGACCGGAGTGGTCAGGTGACCGACGCGGCCACGTGACCTGGACGGTCAGGCGACCGGAACGGTCGGGAGGGGCACTCAGCCCATGTGCGGGTAGCGGTAGTCCGTCGGCGGGACGAAGGTCTCCTTGACCGAGCGGGTCGAGGTCCACCGCGCCAGGTTCTGCTTGGCACCGGCCTTGTCGTTGGTGCCGGAGGCCCGGCCGCCGCCGAAGGGCTGCTGGCCGACGACGGCGCCGGTCGGCTTGTCGTTGATGTAGAAGTTGCCGGCCGCGAAGCGCAGCTTGTGCATGGCGTCCTGGGCGGCCGCGCGGTCCTGGGCGATGATCGCGCCGGTCAGGCCGTAGGCGGAGGCCGACTCCATCTGGGCCAGCATCTCGTCGTACTTGTCGTCCTGGTAGACGTGCACGGCGAGGATCGGGCCGAAGTACTCCTCGCGGAAGTACTCGGACGCCGGGTCCTCGCAGACCAGGACGGTCGGGCGGACGAAGTAGCCGACCGAGTCGTCGTAGGTGCCGCCGGCCAGGACCTCGACCGCGGGGTCGGCCTGGGCGCGGTCGATGGCGGCCTTGTTCTTGGCGAAGGCACGGTCGTCGATGACGGCGGACATGAAGTTCGCCAGGTCGGTGACGTCGCCCATGGTGAGGCCCTCGACCTCGGCGGCGAACTCGTCCTTGAGACCGGCCCAGATCGAGGCCGGGACGTAGGCGCGGGAGAGCGCCGAGCACTTCTGACCCTGGAACTCGAAGGCGCCGCGGGTCATCGCGGTCTTCAGCACGGCCGGGTCGGCGGACGGGTGGGCGACCAGGAAGTCCTTGCCGCCGGTCTCGCCGACGATCCGCGGGTAGGTGCGGTAGCCGGCGATGTTCTCGCCGACGGAGCGCCACAGGTGCTGGAAGGTGGCGGTGGAGCCGGTGAAGTGGATGCCGGCCAGCGCCGGGTGCTTGAGCGCCACGGCGGAGACGTCCAGGCCGTCGCCGGTCACCATGTTGATGACGCCCTTGGGCAGGCCGGCCTCCTCCAGCAGCTGCATCAGCAGGTGCGCGGAGTACTGCTGGGTCGGGGACGGCTTCCAGAGCACCACGTTGCCCATCAGCGCGGGCGCGGTCGGCAGGTTGCCGGCGATCGCGGTGAAGTTGAACGGGGTGATCGCGTAGACGAAGCCCTCCAGCGGGCGGTGGTCGCTGCGGTTCCACACGCCGTCCGAGGAGATCGGCTGCTCGGCCATGATCTGGCGGGCGAAGTGCACGTTGAAGCGCAGGAAGTCGACCAGCTCGCAGGGCGTGTCGATCTCGGCCTGCTGGGCGGTCTTGGACTGGCCGAGCATGGTGGCGGCGGCCAGGGTCTCGCGCCAGGGGCCGGCCAGCAGGTCGGCGGCCTTGAGGAAGATCGCGGCGCGGGAGTCGAAGGAGAGCGCCTGCCAGGCCGGGGCCGCGGCCAGGGCAGTGTCGATGGCCTCCTGCGCGTCGGCCTGGGTGGCGTTGCGCAGGGTGCCGAGCCTCGCCGCGTGGTTGTGCGGCTGGACGACGTGGATCTCGGCGCCGCCGCCCATGCGGCGCTCACCGTTGATCGTCATGGTCAGCTGGACCGGCTCCTGGCCGCCCAGCTCCTTCAGCTTGGCCTCCAGACGGGCCCGTTCCGGGCTGCCCGGGGCGTAGCTGTGGACCGGCTCGTTCACCGGCGCGGGGACCTGGGTCACAGCGTCCATAGAGCGCACGCTCTCCTTCGTTGATGCGGGGGGATGCCGGCGCGGGTCGCACGTCGGCCACAGCACGAACGCTATTCCTGCCCCTGGGGCCACTTGATTGGCCGGAAGGCTAAATTCCCCCGTACGGCGTTGTCCGGCCCGACGAAGGGGTCACGGCGCAATCACGGCGCGGTCACGGCGCGCCGTTGCCGGCCCGTCGCGCCGGAGGCCACCGGGAGCACCGGCCGGTCCCAGTCGATCCGGTGGCCGTGCACCGGGCGGAGCATCTTCTCCGGGCTCAGGAAGGTCCGCATCGCGATCGGCGCGAGCAGCCGGAACAGCGCCCGGCCGACCGGCCCGGAGGACTTCTGGTTGTTGGTGCGCGCCGCGTCGGCCGCGATCTTCTCGACCCGGGGCCGGCGCAGCGCCTCGTAGGCGGCGAAGGCGGCGGTGTGGTCGGGCAGGTCCCGCAGGCAGCGGGCGAGTTCGACGGCGCTCTCGACGGCCAGCGAGACGCCCTGGCCGGAGCTGTTGGAGGGGGCGTGCGCGCAGTCGCCGACCAGCACCATCCGGCCGCGGTACCAGTGCGGGACGGACGGCATGATCTCCAGCCGCGGGAAGACCTCGACGGTGTCGGCGGCGGCCTCGCGCAGCACGTCCCGGGCGGGCAGGTCGTCGGCGTGCAGGTCGCGGACCCGGCGCAGCCACTGCTCCGGGCTGACGGCGCGGACCTGTTCGGCGGTCAGCTGATCGGGCTGCGGGATGTTGCTGAACCAGGCCGTCCCGGCGCCGTCCGGCAGCCCCCAGTAGCCGAAGAAGGCGCGGGCGCCGTTGGCGAAGTGCATGGTCTCGCCGTGTCCGGCCCGGCCGGGCAGCCGGTGCGGGCTGTAGCCGCCGACGCCGAGCAGGCCGGTGTACCGCGCACCGGGTGCGGCCGGGTCGATCAGGGTGCGGACGGTGGAGCGGGTGCCGTCGGTGCCGATCAGCAGGTCGCCGGTGGCGGTGTCGCCGTCGGCGAAGCGGGCGGTGATGCCGTCGGCGCCCTCCTCGGCGCCGACCAGCCGTTTGCCGTACCGGACTTCGATGCCGCTCTCGCGCAGCCGCCGCTGGAGCACCTCGTACAGTTCGGCGCGGCGCATGACCCGGCCGGGCGGCAGGTCGGGGAGGCCGGCGAACTCGGCCAGCACGCCGCCCCGGCCGTCCTCGATCAGCATCGGGCCGATCGGCTGCCCGATCGCGCCGACCTCCGCCCCGAGCCCGACGGTCGCCAGGGCGTCGAGCCCGTTGGGGGCGATCATGAAGGTGCCGCCGATGCCCTCGGCGGAGGACTCGTAGGCCTCGAAGACGACGGCTTCGACGCCGGCCTTGCGCAGGGCCAGGGCCGTCACCGGCCCGGCGATCCCGCCGCCGATGACGAGGGCCCTCTTCTCCCCGTTGCTCGTACTCATTCCAGACTCCCGAAGATCTCGTGCCAGGTCCGGATGAACTCCGGCTCCTTGAGTCGACCGACGAGGTGCTCGACGAAGCGGCCCTCGGCCTCCAGCGCGCCGACCCGGTGCTCCTCCTCGATCAGGAAGATCCAGGCCACGCCGTCGTCCGAGGCCTTCCGCAGGGCCGCCCGGATGCCCGCCACCTCGGCGGCCAGCGCGGCCCGCCGCTGTTCCAGCAGTTCCACGGCCTCGGCCGGCGGGACCACCATGAGCAGCGACAGCGCGACCCCGAACGCGGGGTACTCGTGCTGCGGTTCGGCGACGAGTTCGCGCATCCAGTCGGTGAGCTCCGCCCGGCCCTCGGGGGTGACGGCGTAGACGGTGCGCTCCGGTCGCTGGGTGTCGCGGACGGTCTCCTGTTCGGCGACGAACCCGGCCTTCCGCAGTTGCTCCACGACCATGTACAGCGAGCTGCGGTTGTACTTGATGTTGCGGTCCTTGCCGTGCTCCTTGAGCCGGCGCCCCATCTCGTACGGGTGCATCGGCCCGGCCACGAGTTCGGCCAGGACCGCGAGGGCCAGCGGGTTCGACACCTTGCGTCGCTTCGCCACGAGACGTCCTCATCTCTTGGTCAGTACTAACTATCCAATCCTGAATAGTCAGAGTCAACTATTTAAGAAAGCCGGGCCACGACTCTGTCCGCCCGGCTAAAATCAACCACACGGCATTGTCCGAGCGGATGAAGGAGGCCCGATGACGACCCCCGGCCTCCCCGCCATCCCCGGCCTCCCGCCCACCTCCGGCCTCCCGCTCCGCCGGCTGCTGATGTCCCTCGGCGAACCCCTGGTCGAACTCCAGGCCGCCCCGCAGGGCCTGGACGTCCCGGTCCGCGACGTCGCGATCCTCGACCCGGAGGACCCGCCGACCGCCGCCCCCGGCGAACTCGTCCTCGCGATCGGCGCCCGCGGCCGCGCCGCCCTCCCCGCCCTGCGTGCCGCCGGACGGGCCGGCGCCGCGGCGGTCGCGGTCAAACTGGACGGCCCCGGCCAAGCGGACGCACTGCGCGAGGCCGCCACCGAGGCGGGCGTCGCCCTGCTCTCGGTCCGCCGCGAGACCCGCTGGGAGCACCTCGACTCGCTGGCCCGCGCGATCATCGCCGGCCCGGACGCCCCGGACACCCCCGGCGCCCCCGAACCCAACGCGGGCGACCTCTTCTCCCTCGCGCAGACCGTCGCCGTGCTCACCAACGGCATCGTCTCGATCGAGGACACCTCCAGCCGGGTGCTGGCGTACTCCCGCTCCTCCGACTCGGACGAGGTCGACGACCTGCGCCGGCTCTCCATCCTCGGCTGGCAGGGCCCCGAGCCGTACCTGTCCAAGCTCCGCGAGTGGGGCATCTTCCAGCACCTGCGCACCTCGGACGCCCCGATCGCGGTCGAACCGCACCCCGAACTCGGCCTGCGCCGCCGCCTGGCGATCGGCATCCGGGCCGGGGCGCAGCCGCTCGGCACCATCTGGGTGCAGGAGGGGGCGCAGCCGCTGGCGCCGCTCGCCGATCAGGCCCTGGTCGGCGCCGCCCGGGTGGCCGCCGCCCAACTGGTGCGCCGCCGACGCGAGTTGTCCGCCGACACGCGACTCACCCGGACGCTGCTCACCGGCCTGCTGGAGGGCTCCACCGGCCCGCAGTCGCTCGCCACCCACCTGGGGCTGGACCTGCGGCGCCCGGCCACCGTGCTCGCCTACAGCGCGCACACCACCGAGGCGCTGCACCGCTCCGACGTCACCGGCCTGATCTCGGTGCACGCCGCCGCCCGACACCGCACCGCACTGCTCGCCCCGATCGAGTCCCGGGTGTACGTGCTGCTGCCCGAACTCCCGCCCGGCCTGCCGATGGCCACCGTGCGCGGCTGGGCGGACGAGGTGGTGGCGGCCGCCCGGGAGCACCTCGGCGTCCCGCTGCGCGCCGCGATCGGCTCGACCGTGGACGGCCTGGCCCAGGTGCCGGACTCCCGCGCGCAGGCGGACCGCATCCTGGACGCGATGGGCCGCGGCGGGGTGGACCTCGACGTGGCGGCGCTGATCGACGTCCAGGCCGAGGTGCTGGTCAGTGAGATGCTCGCGCTGCTCCAGGAGCGCTCCGGCCTGCGCGACCCCCGGCTCACCGCGCTCGCCGCGTACGACCGCCGGCACGGCACCCGGCTCGCCGAGTCGGTGCTGGCCTGGCTGGACGCGCTCGGCGAGGTCCGGGTCGCCGCGGACGCCCTGCACATCCACCCCAACACCCTGCGCTACCGGGTGCGCCGCGCCGAGCAGTTGACCGGCATCGACCTCGCCCAGCCGCAGCAGCGCCTGCTGGCGATGCTGCAACTGAGGCTGCCCGCGGACGAATGACCGCGGGCAGCCTCGACTCTCAGTGGCTCACTCGCCGTAGCCCTGGCCGCGCTTGTGCTCGTTCAGCCGGTGCCACGGGCCGGTGATGGCCAGCTGGATGCCCGGGGTCTGGATGTTGGCGAAGAGGGTCTTGCCGTCGTCCGAGAAGGTCACCCCGGTGAACTCGCTGAACTCCGGCTTCTCGGCGGTGCCGATGTTCAGCTCGTTGCGGGCGACGGAGTAGGTCAGCCCGTCCTCGGTGGCGCCGAACAGGTGCGACACGCCCTCGCCGTCCTCGGCGATCACGATGCCGCCGTACGGCGAGACGGTGATGTTGTCCGGGCCGTCGAAGTTGTCGTGGTCGCCCCAGACGTCGGTGTTGACGCCGAGCAGCACCTTCAGGGTGATGGTGCGGCGGGTCGGGTTGTAGAACCAGACCTGGCCGTCGTGCTGCACCGGGCTCTCCGAGCGGGCGAAGCTGGAGACGAAGTAGAAGCCGCCGTCACCCCACCACATGCCCTCCAGCTTGCGGGCACGGGTGACCTCGCCGTCCTTGAACTGCTTGCGGACCGAGACGGTCCTGGCGTCGCGGTCCTGAACCTTGACCCAGTCCGCGCCGTAGGTGGTGCCGACCTTGGTGGCGCGGGAGAGGTCGTCGACGAACTTGCCCTGGGAGTCGAAGACCTTGAAGGCCTCCAGCACGCCCGCGTCGGCGGCCAGCTTGCGCAGCTGGTAGCGGCCGTGCTTGAAGCCGGCCGGCGGGGTCCAGCGGAACAGCAGGCCGTTGGGGTTCGAGGCGTCCTCGGTCAGGTAGACGTGGCCGCGCTTCGGGTCCACCACGACGGCCTCGTGCGCGTACCGGCCGAAGGCCTTCACCGGCTGCGGGTCGCGGTTGTAGTCGTCGTCGAACGGGTCGACCTCGAAGATGTACCCGTGGTCCTTGGTGAAGCCGTTCTTGCCGGCCTTGTCCTCGGTCTCCTCGCCGGACAGCCAGGTGCCCCACGGGGTCACGCCGCCCGCGCAGTTGGTGGAGGTGCCGGCGATGCCGACCCACTGCTCGACCGAGCCGTTCCGCTTGGCGTGCACGATGGTGCAGCCGCCGGCCGCGCCCGGGTCGTAGACGTGGCCCTCGGTCAGCGGCACCGGGTACGGCCAGTTGGCGCGGGCACCGGACAGCTCGTGGTTGACGACCAGCAGGTTGCCGCCGCGCTCGTCCTCGAAGGCGGAGGTGCCGTCGTGGTTGCTCGGGGTGAACTCGCCGGTGCGCAGCCGGGTGACGCCGGCGCGGTTGACGACCTTGTACGCGAAGCCCTTGGGCAGCGACAGCAGCCCGGCCGGGTCCTGCACCAGCGGGCCGTAGCCGACGGCGGCGCGCGCGGCACCGGTGTCACCCGTCGCGGACGCGGCCGGCAGCTCGCCGCCGGCCGGGGCGGCGATCGCGCCCGGAGCGCTGGCCAGCGCCTCCGCGCTGCCGGCGATCAGCACGCCGGCCCCGACGAGGGTGGAACGGTTGACGAAGTCCCGGCGGGACAGCGGCATGGCAGCAACTCCTGAGGAATCGGCCGCCGGACCGGGGGCGGGCCCGGTGCCCGGCGGGCGGGGCGTCGAGACGGGGCGTCGACGACCAGCAGACTCCGCCGCGGGGATGAACCCGGCATGAAGCCCACCTCACGCCCAGGCGGCCATTTGCCGACCGATGACCGACACATGACCTCCGCTTTGCCTAAGGCACCTGCCGGGGGTCACCCCGACCGCGTCGTCCGCCACTGCTCCCAGGCCGACAACCACAGCTGCTCGGCGAGCCGGTGCTCCTCCCAGACCTCCGGCCCGCCGCCCCGCCGCTCCCGCCAGAGCTGCTCCCAGGCCCGCTGCGCCGGCAGGCTCGCCACCTCGCTGGCGAACACCGTGTACCGGACGACCTCCTCGACGGCCGCCCCGCCCTCCGGCGTGCCGATCAGCCAATGCGTGTGCCGGGCAAGCCGGTTGAGGTGGTTGACCATCGCGGTCAGCGCCGTCACCGCCTCCTCCCGGGTCTCGGTGGCGAGCCGCATCTGCTGGCGCACCGCCACCTCCCAGCGCACCTCGTAGGCGTCCCCGCGCGGGCGCCGCGGCGTCCGCCCGGCCCGGACCTGCGCCTCGACGGCGGCGGACTCGGCGACGCTCTGCGCGATCAGCTCCCGGTGCGCCTCCAGCCCGACGGCGGGCGGCAGTTCGCGCTCCTCCACCGGGACCTGCCGGGCCCGCCGGGCGGCCAGCTCGCCCAGCAGCTCGGCCCGGCCGCGCAGGTACGGCTCGAAGTCCGCGATCCCGCCGAGCTCCACGCCGCCGGGCGGCACCCCGCGCCCGCACACCGTCACGGTCAGCCCGCCGATCCGCAGCCGCCCGGCCCAGACCGGTGCCGCCCCGTCGGCGGCCGACGCTCCCGGCCAGAGCACCGGCCGGTCCTCGTGCACCTCCACCGGGTACGGCTCGCCGTCCACCGTGATCCACTCGCGCAGCGCCCGCACCCGGCCCGGCCCGTCGCCCTCGTCGACCCCGAGGTGGTCGTAGACCCGGTCCCGTTCGTCCTCGACCACGTCCTCCAGCTCGGGCAGGTCCTCGCCGTGCTCCGCGCCCGGCCGGTAGGTGCGCACGCTGACGTACGGGCCGGCCACCGAGCTCCAGTCGCCGGACTGCACCTCGACCCAGGCGAGTTCGCCGCCGGAGGTCTCGAAGGCGGCCAGCGCCTCGCCCCAGCCGCCCGTCGCGCCGCCCCCGCGCGACAGCCCCGCGACGACGCCGTACACCGGGAAGTCGGCCGCGGCCACCGTCCGGCGGGAGAAGTCCTCCACCGCGGCGAGACGCTCCTCCCTGCTCCTCGGGTCCGGGACGCGCGCAGGGTCCGTCCGCCCGACGTTCCACTCCGGGGGCCTGCCGCCACTCTCCCGCATCATCCTGTGCCGCACCCCCGAGTCCTCGCGCCCGCACCGCCGACGCCACCTTAGTGCCCGGGACCTGCCGGGTCATCAGCTCGGGTGCCGGGCACCGGCGCAGGCCGCGTCGGGACGCCCGGTCGCCAACGGGCACGGGCCGTGTCAGGAGGCGCGGTTGTCAGCCGCCCTCCCTACCCTGGCGGCATGACAGCAGACAGCAGCTTCCCGGCCCGGATCAGCATCGTCACCCTCGGGGTCGCCGACCTCGACCGCAGCGCCCGCTTCTACGAAGGCCTGGGCTGGCGGCGGTCCTCCGCCTCCAGCCCGGAGATCGTCTGGTTCCGCACCGCCGACTCGGCGCTCGGCCTCTTCCCCACCGAGGAGCTGGCCGCCGACGCGGGCGTGCCCGCCACCGGCGAGCCCGCCTTCCGCGGCGTCACCCTCGCGGTGAACCTGGAGTCCCCCGCGCTGGTGGACGCCGCGTTGAAGACGGCGGTCGAGGCCGGCGCCGTGGTGGTCAAGCCGCCGGTCCCGACCAGCTGGGGCGGCTACTCCGGCTACTTCGAGGACCCGGACGGCCACCTCTGGGAGCTGGCCCACAACCCGTTCTTCCCCTTCGCCGAGGACGGCTCCCTGGATCTCCCCTGACCCGCCCGCCCATCAGCCCGTCGAAGCCCCCCCCGTCGGCCCGTCAGCCCTTGGACCGCGCCTTGAAGGCCGCCTTGCGCGCCTCCTTGGCCACCGCCCGGTCCAGGTGCAGCTCCCCGACGGCCTCCAGGACGTCCGCCGTGTACGGGTGGTCGACCCGCCAGAGCTCGCCGAAGTAGGACGCCGGGTTGCCGGTCACCGGCAGGTCCGCGATCAGCTCGCGCAGCAGCTCGGCGTCGCCGCCGCTGTCCAGCAGCTGGGCGGCGAAGGTGTCGACCACCGTCCACAGCGCCATCGTCCGCTCCGGCACCGGCACGTCCGTCGCTCCCTTCGAGGTCAGCCAGGCCCGGGCGGCGCCGCCCAGCTCGGGGTCATCCAGTACGTCGCGCGCGGCCGGCTCGGCGGCCGTGCCCAGCATGTTCAGCGCCGAGACGCCGAGCATCCGCCGCATCGGGGCGTACGCGTCGTCGCCGCGCGCCGCCGCCAGCAGCTCGCGCGCCGCCGCCACCGGCTCCCGGCCGGTGATCCAGACCCGCAGCTCCTCGTCCGGCAGCACGTTGGCGGCCTCGCACACCGCGCGCAGCAGCTCGGCCGCGTCGCCCTGGGCCAGCTCGCCGACCAGCGGCGCGTCGTAGCCGTCCTCCAGCAGCCACTGCCGGATGCCGTACTGGCCGAGCGGGGTGAGCCGGACGAGACCGAAGCGCGCCGACTCCTCCTCGTCCAGCGGCGCCTCGCCGACGAGGGCGGGCTCCTCGCCCTCCGGGCCCTCCTCCTCGTCGAACAGCTCCGGGTCGATCGGCCGGTACTCCAGCAGGCCCAGCTCGGCCAGGTCGCCCAGCATCGGGTCCAGTGCGACCATCACATCGGTGATGTCGCCCAGCAGCTCCTCGCTCGGCTCCTCGCCCTCCGGCACCACCAGCAGCGCGGCCAGCACGCCCAGCGGCACGGTCTCGTTGCCCGGATCGGCGAAGGCGGTGGTCTCGTACAGCACCTGCAACGCCTCGTCCAGCAGCTCGGCGGCGGCGTCCCGGGCCTCCTCGACCTCGCTCAGGGCGTCCTCGTCCTCCTCCCCGGCCTCGCCGGCCTCCCCGCCCTCGGCGGCCCGCGCGGCCTCCTCCTCCGGCAGCGAGTCGGCCTCCACGGCCAGCTCCCGGACGATCCCGGCGGCGGTCAGCCACAGCTCCAGGACGGTCTCCGGGTCACCCTCCTCGGCGGGCTCCAGATCCGGGCCCGGCACGGCGACGTGCTCACCGGCCGCCGTCGTCCCGATCTCCACCAGGTCCAGGTCGCAGGCCAGCGACCAGGCCCGCATCGCCTCGACCTCCGCCTCCTCCGGCACCTCCCCCTCGGCGGGGGCCAGGCCCAGCAGCTGCGCCGCGGGAGCCCGGTCCTCCTCCACCAGGTCGCCGAACTCGTCCACCACCCGGTGCGGGGCGGCCCAGCGGGCCAGCGCCAGCGCGTACCCGAACATCGGCACGGCCTTCGCCAGGGCGGCCAGCTCCTCCTCGGCGGGCAGCTTCACCGGCGGTACCAGGACCGCCGCGTCGTCCAGGTCCTCGTCGTCCAGCCCGTGCGCGGCGAACGCCCCGTAGAGGTCCTGGAGCTCCAGGTCGGCGGGCAGAACCGGCTCGGCCGCACTCTCCCCCGGCGAAGCCCCGGCGTTCTTCCGACGTCGTCCGGCCATCGTTGTGCGTTCTCCCTCAGCCAGCGGTCCGCCTATCAGCTCAGCGTCCCGATCCACCACCTCAGCGTATAGGCCGGGCACCCCCGATGCCCGGCCTCAAGGGGCGCGCGCCGCAACCGTGCGCCCACCCTTTATCCTTCGCATTGGCACCGTGCACACCCCGCGCGGGCCACCGGGCAATGAAGCCCTTCGCCCTCCCCGCCCGACACCGGGCAGGAGGGGCCCACTCAGCTCACCCGCTCCACCAGGGAGCCCCGCACCGCGGCCACCACCACAGCGCCTCAGGACGGGCGCGCCGGCACACCCCGCCGACCCGGTGGTGCCCTGCCACAGGAGATCCCTTACATGGCGGACCTCTCCCCCGCCGGCTCCGGCCTGCGCACCGCGCAGCTCGACGGACGCCGACTCTCGGAGGCCCTGCTTCCCCTGGAGCTCGCGCCCCGCGCCCAGCTCCAGCTCGCCGCGGTCAGCCGCTGGAACGCGTTGCGCGGTGTCCGCGTCGGCCTCGTCGCCGCCGCCCTGCTGCTGATGCTGATCGGTGCCAACCTGGCGACGCCGATCTACCCGCTCCTCCAGCAGCGCCTCGGCCTCGGCCCGCTCGACACCACGATCCTCTTCACGGTCTACGTGTTCGCGCTGGTCCCCGTGCTCGCCGTGGTCGGCCACTGGTCCGACCACCTCGGCCGCCGCGCCCTGATCCTGCCCGCCGTCGCCCTGGCCGCCGCCGGCGACGTCGTGTTCGCCACCTCGGGCAGCTTCTGGCAGCTCGCCGCCGGCCGGGCCGTCCAGGGCATCGCCGTCGGCCTCTCCACCGGCGCCGCCGGGGCCGCCCTCGGCGACCTGCTGCCCGACCACCCGACGCTCGCCGCCAAGCTCACCCTGGCCTGTTCCGCCGGCGGCGTCGCGCTCGGCCCGGTGGTCGGCGCCCTGCTCGCCAACGGCGCGGACCCGCTGCTGACGCCCTTCCTGCTGCACGCCATCGCCCTGCTGGCACTCTGCGTGCCGCTGGCCCTCGTCCACCCGCGGATGCCCGGCCGCAACCGCCCGCCGACCACCCCGCCCCGCATCACCACCCCGGCCCATCTGCGCCCGCGCCGGCTCGCCCTGCCGGTCGCCGGCCGCCGCGAGTTCCTGCTCGCCGCCTCGGCCGGCTTCATCTCGTACGCGGTGTTCGGCGTCTACCTGGCGCTCGCCCCGGCCTTCTCCGCCAAGCTGCTGCACACCTCCTCGCACCTGACCGGCGCGATCGTGGCCGCCCTGCTGCTCGGCTCCTCCGCGCTGGCCCAGTTGGTCGTCCCGCCGACCTCCGACCGTCTGGTGATCGCCCTCGGCATGACCGGCCTGGCCGCCGGCCTGGCCCTGGTCGTCGCCGCCCAGTACACCGGCACGCCCGCCCTGCTCTTCATCGGCAGCATCCTCGGCGGCGCCTGCCAGGGCATCGCCTTCCGCTCCCTGTTCACCAGCGCGGCCGCCGCGATGGACCCGGAGCGCCGCGGTTCCGAGCTCTCCGCCCTCTGGGTCATCGTCTACCTCGGCAGTTCCCTCCCCATCGTGATCGTCGGCGCCCTGGTCCAGCACTACGGCCTCCTCCCCGCCGTCAGCGGCTTCGCCGCCGTCGCCGCCCTCCTCTGCGCGGCCCTGGCCCTCGCCGTGGCCCGCAAACCCAGGCAGTCCTGACCTACCGCAGCCAAAAACACCGCCGCCCGGGACCGAAGTCCCGGGCGGCGTTCGTACAGGGCTACTCAGCCCAAGGGGCCCAGTCACCGGTGTTGATCTCAAGATCAAAGGGCTTGGGCAACCGAACTGGCTCGCCGAACTTCCACTGACCCAGCACCTGGTAGGTCCCCTCGCCGCGGTCCGGCTCGCCGAACAAGGTGACGCCGGGCTGCCGCGGGTCACGGTCGACCAACAGGTAGTACGGGATCCCGGTGCGTGCGTAACCACTCCATTTGGTGGGCTTCACCTGTCGACCGAACATGGGGCGCCGGTCATGGCGCGCGTTGGACGCGGAGGTCACCTCCACCACCAGCTCAAGATCGACCGGGTGGACGTACAACACATCCTTGGCCCGCTTCTCTGCATCGACGTCCCTGCGCACGATCACCATGTCCGGGATGTAACCGCCCTCGATCTCGACCAGGTCCAGGTTGACCGTCCGGACGGCGCGCCATTGGAACGTCGCGTCAGCGATTTTGCCTGCCAGCACCGACTCCTGAATGTCCGTGAGGATCCCCTCATGGAGGTACACCGGGGCTGGTGACACAACGATCTCCCCTCCGATCACCTCAACCCGTGTGCCGTCATCCGGGAGCCGGAGATACTCGCCGAGTTCTCCCCGGACCCACATGGCGTACGGCGAGTCAGGCAGAAGCAACTGCGCGAACGCAACTACCGACATGACTTCGCTCCCTCCGAGGTCGCGGCTCCAGCCTGGCCGCCCGCTGGCAGATATACCACTGCCGCACAAACCTTTCCCCCGAAGGAGAGGTTTGCGCGGCAGCGGGTTGACGGAAAAGCCGTCCGTCAGACGTTGAAGCCGAGGGCGCGGAGCTGGTCGCGGCCGTCGTCGGTGATCTTGTCGGGGCCCCACGGCGGCATCCAGACCCAGTTGATGCGCAGGTCCTGGACCAGGCCGTCGGTGGCGGTCTTGGCCTGGTCCTCGATGACGTCGGTCAGCGGGCAGGCCGCCGAGGTGAGCGTCATGTCGATGGTGGCCACGTCGGACTCGTCGATGTGGATGCCGTAGATCAGGCCCAGGTTGACGACGTCGATGCCCAGTTCGGGGTCGACGACGTCCATCAGGGCCTCGGTCAGGTCCTCCACGGACACGGTGCCGGCGGTGGTGCCGACGATGACGACGCCGTTCGGCTGGTCCTCCGCAGCGGAGGGGGTTTCGTCACTCATGGTCTGTCCTCCTCTGCGGGTCAGTCGTTCACGGCGGGGTGCTGGGCGAGCGCCTGGGCGGTGGCGTCCTTCCAGGCCATCCAGCTGAGCAGGGCGCACTTGACCCGGGCGGGGTACTTGGAGACGCCGGCGAACGCGACCGCGTCCTCCAGCACCTCCTCGTCGCCCTCGCCCTGGCCCTTGCTCTGCATCAGCTCCAGGAAGGCCTCCTGGACGGTCTGCGCCTCGCCGACGGTCTTGCCCACGACCAGGTCGTTCAGCACCGAGGCGCTGGCCTGGCTGATCGAGCAGCCCTGGGACTCGTACGAGACGTCGGCGACCGTCGAGCCGTCGAGCCGCACCCGCAGGGTGATCTCGTCACCGCAGGTCGGGTTGACGTGGTGCACCTCGGCGTCGCCGTCCCGCAGCCCCTTGCCGTGGGGGTTGCGGTAGTGGTCCAGGATGATGTCCTGGTACATCGAGTCGAGCTTCATGTCCTGCCCTGTCCCGTCAGCCGAAGAAGTTCCGGACGTGGTGCAGGCCGTCGATCAGTGCGTCGACCTCGCCCGGCGTCGAGTACAGGTAGAACGACGCCCGCGTGGTCGCCGGAATTCCGTACCGCAGGCAGACCGGCCGCGCGCAGTGGTGGCCGACGCGCACGGCGATGCCCTGCTCGTCCAGCACCTGGCCCACGTCGTGCGGGTGGATGTCGCCGAGGGTGAAGGAGATCGCGGCGCCGCGGTCGACGGCCGTGCGCGGGCCGATGATCCGCAGGTCCGGGACCTCCAGCAGGCGCTCGACCGCGTACGCGGTGATCGCGTGCTCGTGCGCGGCGATCTTCTCCATGCCGATGTCCGACAGGTAGTCGATGGCCGCGCCGAGCCCGACCGCCTGGGCGATCGGCGGGGTGCCGGCCTCGAACTTGTGCGGCGCCGGGGCGTAGGTGGACGAGCCCATGGTGACGGTCTCGATCATCTCGCCGCCGCCGAGGAACGGCGGGAGGTCCTCCAGCAGCTCCTGGCGGCCCCAGAGCACGCCGATGCCGGTCGGGGCGAGCATCTTGTGACCGGTGAAGGCGACGAAGTCGGCTTCCAGCGCCTGGACGTCCAGCACCATGTGCGGGGCGGCCTGCGAGGCGTCGATGACGACCAGCGCGCCGACCGACTGGGCCTTGCGGACGATCGTCTCGACCGGGTTGACGGTGCCGAGCAGGTTGGAGACCAGGGTGAAGGAGACCACCTTGGTCTTCTCGGTGATCAGCTCGTCGATGTCGGACAGGTCGAGCCGGCCCTCGTCGGTGAGCCCGAACCACTTCAGCTTCGCGCCGGTGCGCTGCGACAGCAGCTGCCAGGGAACGATGTTGGAGTGGTGCTCCATCTCCGTGATGACGATCTCGGAGTCGGCGTCCACCCGGTACGGCTCGTCGGCCCAACCGAGCATGTTGGCAACGAGGTTGAGCGACTCGGAGGCGTTCTTGGTAAAGATCACCTCGTTGCGGCTGGGCGCGTTGACGAAGGCCGCGACCTTGTCCCGCGCGCCCTCGTAGAGCGCCGTGGCCTCTTCGGCGAGCACGTGCACGCCGCGGTGGACGTTGGCGTTGTGCCGCTCGTAGTAGGCGGTCAGGGCTTCCAGCACCTGGCGCGGCTTCTGCGAGGTGGCCGCGTTGTCCAGGTAGACGAGCGGCTTCTCCTCGTGCAGCACACGCTGCAGGATCGGAAAGTCCTTGCGGATCGCGTCGGTGTCGAGCAGACCCGTGAACGGATGCGTCACTCGGACGCGCCCCCCTTCACATACGCCTCGTAGCCCTCGTTCTCCAGCTTGTCGGCCAGCTCGGCACCGCCGGACTCGACGATGCGGCCGCCCGCGAAGACGTGGACGTAGTCGGGCTTGATGTACCGCAGGATGCGGGTGTAGTGGGTCACCAGCAGGGTGCCGACCTCGCCGGTCGAGCGGACCCGGTTGATGCCCTCGGAGACGATCCGCAGCGCGTCGACGTCCAGGCCGGAGTCGGTCTCGTCGAGGATCGCGATCTTCGGCTTGAGGAGCTCCAGCTGGAGGATCTCGTGGCGCTTCTTCTCGCCGCCGGAGAATCCCTCGTTGACGTTGCGCTCGGCGAAGGCCGGGTCCATCTGGAGGGCGGCCATCGCCTCCTTGACCTCCTTCACCCACAGACGCAGCTTGGGGGCCTCGCCGCGGACGGCGGTGGCGGCGGTGCGCAGGAAGTTGCTCACCGAGACGCCCGGGACCTCGACCGGGTACTGCATGGCCAGGAAGACGCCGGCCTTGGCGCGCTCGTCGACGGACATCTCCAGGACGTCCTCGCCGTCCAGCAGCACCGAGCCGCCGGTGACGGTGTACTTGGGGTGGCCGGCGAGCGAGTAGGCCAGGGTGGACTTGCCGGAGCCGTTCGGACCCATGATCGCGTGGGTCTCGCCCTGCTTCACGGTCAGGTCGACGCCCTTGAGGATCTCGCGCGGGCCGTTCTCGGCCTCGACGGAGACGTGCAGGTCGCGGATTTCAAGCGTTGCCATGGGTACTCAGGACTCCTGGTTGACGGAGACGAGCACATCGTCCCCTTCGATCTTTACGGGGTAGACAGCGACCGGCTTGGTGGCGGGCAGGCCGGAGGGCTTGCCGGTGCGCAGGTCGAAGCTGGAGCCGTGCAGCCAGCACTCGATCATGCAGTCCTCGACCTCGCCCTCGGAGAGCGAGACGTTCGCGTGCGAGCAGGTGTCGTTGATCGCGAACACCCCCTCGTCGGTGCGGACGACGGAGACCGGCACGCCGTTGAGGTCCACGCGCTTGGGCACGTCCTCCTGGAGGTCGCTCAGCGCGCAGGCACGGAGGAAGGTCATCTGGATCAGACCGCCGCTTCCAGCTCGGCCTCGATCTTCTCCATCAGCTGGTCCTGGATCTCGGCGACGCCGATCTGCTGGACGAGTTCGGCGAAGAAGCCGCGGACCACCAGGCGGCGGGCCTCGTCGGCCGGGATGCCGCGGGACCGCAGGTAGAACAGCTGCTCGTCGTCGAAGCGGCCGGTCGCGGAGGCGTGGCCGGCGCCGACGATCTCGCCGGTCTCGATCTCCAGGTTGGGGATCGAGTCGACCCGGGCGCCGTCGGTGAGCACCAGGTTGCGGTTGAGCTCGTAGGTGTCGGTGCCCTCGGCGGCGGCGCGGATCAGCACGTCGCCGACCCAGACGACGTGGGCGTCCTGGCCCTGCAGCGCGCCCTTGTAGACCACGTTGGAGCGGCAGTGCGGGGTGTCGTGGTCGATGACCAGACGGTGCTCCAGGTGCTGGCCGGCGTCGGCGAAGTAGAGGCCGAACAGCTCGGCCTCGCCGCCGGGCGCGGCGTAGTTGACCCGCGGGTGGATCCGGACGACGTCGCCGCCGAAGGTGACGACCACGGACTTCAGCGAGGCGTCCCGGCCGACCAGCGCGGTCTGCTGGGCGACGTGGACGGCGTTGCGGTCCCAGTCCTGGACGGAGACGAAGGTGAGCTTGGCACCGTCGCCGACGAGCAGCTCGACGTTGGCGGCCCGGGTGCCGGTACCGGTGTGGTTGATCACCACGACGGCCTCGGCGAACGGCTTGACGTCGACCACCACGTGGGCGAAGCGGGTGCCGCCCTCGCCGTGCACGTCGATCTTGACCGGCCCGGTGAGCACCGCGTCCTGGGGGACGGTGACCACGAGCGCCTGCTCGAAGGCGCTGAACGCCTGCGCGGCGACCCGGTCGACGGGCTTGCCGGCCTTGCCCAGACGGGCGTCGTCGCGGCCGACGGTCTCGGCGGTGACGCCGTCCGGCAGGCTCAGCTCGACCTTGTCCTCGCCCTTGGCCGCCTCGGCGGCGGTGCCGTCGTGCAGGCCGCCCAGGCGGTGCATCGGGGTGAACCGCCAGTCCTCCTCGCGGCCGGTGGGCACCGGGAAGTCGCCGACCTCGAACGAGGGCTTGACGGCGACCCGGGCGTCGATCGGCTGCTGGACGGTGGCGCGGCCGGTGCCGGGGCCGGCGAGCTGGGCGCCGGCGCCGGCGGTGCCGACCTCGATCGACCCGGCGGTGGTGGAGCCGGTGGTGGTGTTGACGTCAGCCATGGCTGTCGTAGTGCTCTCTTCCTCGAAAAGCTCGAAAAGTCGGTGGGCGGTCAGCGGCTGGACGTCAGCCGACCGCACCCTCCATCTGCAGCTCGATCAGCCGGTTGAGCTCCAGCGCGTACTCCATCGGCAGCTCGCGCGCGATCGGCTCGACGAAGCCGCGGACGATCATCGCCATCGCCTCGAACTCCGTCATGCCCCGGCTCATCAGGTAGAACAGCTGGTCCTCGCTGACCTTGGAGACCGTCGCCTCGTGGCCCATGGACACGTCGTCCTCGCGGACGTCCACGTACGGGTAGGTGTCCGAGCGGGAGATGGTGTCCACCAGCAGCGCGTCGCACAGCACGTTGGACTTGGCGCCCTTGGAGCCCTCGCCGATCTCGATCAGACCGCGGTAGGAGGTCCGGCCGCCGCCGCGCGCCACCGACTTCGAGACGATGTTGGAGGAGGTGTTCGGCGCCATGTGCACCATCTTGGCGCCGGCGTCCTGGTGCTGGCCCTCGCCCGCGAAGGCGATCGACAGGGTCTCGCCCTTGGCGTGCTCACCCATCAGGTAGACGGCCGGGTACTTCATGGTGACCTTGGAGCCGATGTTGCCGTCGACCCACTCCATGGTCGCGCCCTCGTACGCCACGGCGCGCTTGGTGACCAGGTTGTAGACGTTGTTCGACCAGTTCTGGATGGTCGTGTAGCGGCAGCGGCCGCCCTTCTTGACGATGATCTCCACGACCGCGGAGTGCAGCGAGTCGGAGGAGTAGATCGGCGCGGTGCAGCCCTCGACGTAGTGGACGTACGCGTCCTCGTCGACGATGATCAGCGTCCGCTCGAACTGGCCCATGTTCTCGGTGTTGATCCGGAAGTAGGCCTGGAGCGGGATGTCGACGTGGACGCCCTTGGGCACGTAGATGAACGAGCCGCCGGACCACACCGCCGTGTTCAGCGCGGCGAACTTGTTGTCGCCGGCCGGGATGACGGTGCCGAAGTACTCCTTGAAGATCTCCGGGTGCTCGCGCAGCGCGGTGTCGGTGTCCAGGAAGAGGACGCCCTGCTCCTCCAGGTCCTCGCGGATCTGGTGGTAGACGACCTCGGACTCGTACTGGGCGGCGACACCGGCGACCAGGCGCTGCTTCTCGGCCTCCGGGATGCCCAGCCGGTCGTAGGTGGCCTTGATGTCCGCGGGCAGGTCCTCCCAGGACTCGGCCTGCTTCTCGGTGGAGCGGACGAAGTACTTGATGTTGTCGAAGTCGATGCCGGAGAGGTCGGAGCCCCAGGTCGGCATGGGCTTCTTGCCGAACAGCTTCAGGCCCTTGAGACGCAGGTTCAGCATCCACTCGGACTCGTTCTTCTTCGCGGAGATGTCGCGGACGACCTCCTCGCTGAGCCCGCGCTTGGCCGCGGCACCGGCGGTGTCCGGGTCGGCCCAGCCGTACTCGTAGGTGCCCAGGCCCTCGAGCTCGGGGTGCGAAACGGTGTCAGTCATGCGAGCTTCCTAACGCGCGGACGCTGAATCTTCGGTGGACGTACCGGCAGTCGGCACTGCATCGGAGCCGCGGCCCGCGGAACGCCGGGCAGGCGACGATGCGGCACCGGGTGCCGGCACATAGGTGGTGCAGACCCCGTCGCCGTGGGCGATGGTGGCCAGCCGTTGCACATGGGTGCCCAGCAGCTGGGAGAAGACCTCGGTCTCCGCCTCGCAGAGCTGCGGGAACTGCTCGGCGATGTGCGCGACCGGGCAGTGGTGCTGGCAGAGCTGGGCGCCTGCCGGGGCCTTCGCCACGGCCGGCGGGACCCGCCGCACCGTGGCAGCGTACCCGTCCGCGCTCAGCGCCTGGGCGAGCGCCTCGGTGCGCTCCCCCGCCTCGGCCAGCCGCAGGAGCTCCAGGTACCTCTCGCCCTGCTTGCCGAACCGGGCCCGGGCGAAGGCGGCGACCGCCTCCTCGCCCGCCTTCCCGCCGCCGACCGAGTCGGAGATCCAGCGCAGCGCGTCGGCGGCGAGCTGGTCGTACGCCTGGTAGAAGGCGTCCCGGCCGCCGTCGGTGAGGGCGAAGACCTTGGCCGGGCGGCCCCGGCCACGGCTGCCGTAGACCCGCTGCTCGCGGGACTCGACCAGGCCGGCGGCGGCTAGTCCGTCCAGGTGGCGGCGGACGGCGGCGGCGGTGAGGCCGAGCCGGGTCGCCAGGTCGGCGGCGGAGGAGGGGCCGTGGTCGAGGATCGACCGGGCGACCCGGTCCCGGGTGGCCCGGTGGCCCTCCAGCAGCACCTCGGCCGCCGTCACGGGCACGTCGCACCCGGGGGCCGACTCGGCCTCCTGGGGCGTGGCGTGCTCGCGCATGTTTTTCACAACACCAGTGTTGCGTAATTACTTCCGACAGGACAAGCCGTGATGCAGGCCTCACTCGTGTCATCTGTCACGCAGGTAAGCCTTACCTGACCTGCAAAAACGATCATTGAGGGCGCCGTCCGGGCCCGGCGTCGGGGCCTCTTACACTCGCCGGTATGCACTCCGAACCCGCGGTGAAGATCGCCGGGCTGGTCAAGCACTACGGCGACAAGCCC
The DNA here is from genome assembly GCF_044750105.1 of Kitasatospora sp. NPDC088861. Lineage (NCBI taxonomy): Bacteria > Bacillati > Actinomycetota > Actinomycetes > Kitasatosporales > Streptomycetaceae > Kitasatospora > Kitasatospora sp. NPDC088861. The sequence goes on along the minus strand of NZ_JBIVJF010000007.1, from coordinate 189,282 downwards.
GCGGTGGACGGCCTCGACCTCACCATCGCACGCGGCGCGATCACCGCCGTCCTCGGCCCCAACGGCGCCGGCAAGACCACCACCATCGAGACCTGCGAGGGCTACCGCCGCCCCGACGCCGGCACCGTCCGCGTCCTCGGCCTCGACCCGGTCGCCCAGAACGCCGCGCTGCGCCCCCGGATCGGCGTCATGCTGCAGTCGGGCGGCGTGTACGCGGGCACGCGCGCCGTCGAGATGCTGCGTCACACCGCCGCACTGCACGCCCACCCGCTGGACGTCGACGCGCTGGTCGAACGGCTCGGCCTCGGCTCCTGCGGCCGCACCGCCTACCGGCGCCTGTCCGGCGGCCAGCAGCAGCGGCTCGCCCTGGCCATGGCCGTCGTCGGCCGCCCCGAGCTGGTCTTCCTGGACGAGCCCACCGCCGGACTCGACCCGCAGGCCCGGCGCGCCACCTGGGAACTGGTCCGCGACCTGCGCCGGGACGGCGTCACCGTGGTCGTCACCACCCACCACATGGACGAGGCCGAACAGCTCGCCGACCAGGTCGCCGTCATCGACCGCGGCCGGGTGATCGCCACCGGAAGCCCCGAGGAGCTGTGCCGCGGCGGCGCCGAGAACGCCCTGCGCTTCGACGGCCCGCCCGGGCTCGACCTCGGCCCGCTGCTCAAGGAACTGCCCGAGGGCGCCACCGCCACCGAGACCACCCCCGGCGGCTACCGCGTCGAGGCGCCCGTCGACCCGCAGCTGGTGGCCACCGTCACCGGCTGGTGCGCGGCCTCCGGCGTCCTGCCCGAACGGCTGTCCGTCCAGCGCCGCAGCCTCGAAGACGTCTTCCTCGACCTGACCGGACGGGACCTGCGCTCGTGAGTACGACCACCGACTACTCCCCCAAGCCCGGCGCGGCCCCGGTCGGCCGGATGCTGCTCGCCCAGACCGCCTTCGAGACCAGGATGCTGCTGCGCAACGGCGAACAGCTGCTGCTCACCGTGGTCATCCCGACCGTGCTGCTGGTGCTGTTCTCGGCCGTGGACATCGTCGCGGTGGACGGGCCCGGCAAGCGGGTCGACTTCCTGGCCCCCGGCCTGCTCGCGCTGGCCGTGATGTCCACCGCCTTCACCGGGCAGGCCATCGCCACCGGCTTCGAGCGCCGCTACGGCGTGCTGAAGCGGCTCGGCGCCAGCCCGCTCCCGCGCTGGGCACTGCTGACCGCCAAGACCGGCTGCGTCCTGGTCACCGAGGCGCTGCAGGTCGCGCTGCTGTCGGCGATCGCGCTGGCGCTCGGCTGGTCCCCGCACGGCAACCCGCTGTCGGTCGTCGCGCTGCTGGTGCTCGGCACCGCGGCCTTCTCCGGCCTGGGCCTGCTGATGGCCGGCACGCTCAAGGCGGAGGCCACGCTGGCCGCCGCCAACCTGGTGTTCATCCTGCTGCTGCTGGCCGGCGGGGTGATCGTGCCGCTGAGCAGGTTCCCCTCGGCCGTGCAGTCGGTGCTGGAACTGCTGCCGATCTCCGCGCTCTCGGACGGCCTGCGGTCGGTCCTCCAGCACGGCGCCGGGGTGCCCTGGTCCGACCTCGGCATCCTGGCCGGCTGGGCCGTCCTCGGCCTGGCCGCCGCGGCCCGCTTCTTCCGCTGGGAGTAGCCCCCGGCCCCGCACGTGAACCGCTACGTACACGAGGCCGCACCGCACGTGAGGCCGCACCGCACGGGAACCGCCCCCCGGCCGCTTCGGCCGGGGGGCGGTCTCACGTCACCGACGGAACGTCAGCTCTGGCTGCCGCGACGCTTGCGGGCCAGCAGGACGAGCGCGCCACCGACCAGCAGCACGCCGCCGCCGGCCGCCGCGATCATCGGGGTGGCGTCGTTGCTACCGGTCTGGGCGAGCGCCGGGCCACTGGTGGTGGGCGTCGGGACCGGGGTCGGGGTCGGCGTCGCGGTCGCGGTCTTGCTCGCGGTGGGCGAGGCCGACGGGGTCGGGGTCTTGGTGGGCGTGGGAGTCGGCGTCGGAGTCGTGGTCTGCGACGGGGTCGGGGTGGGAGTCGGGGTCGAGGTCTTGGTGGGCGTGGGGGTGGGAGTCGGCGTCGGAGTCGGCGTGTGGCACGGCTCGATCGTCTTGGTCTCGTTGATGTTCCAGCCCTTTTCGTTGGGCGTCTCCGTCGTGTTCACCACGAGGTTCGCCTTGACGGGGGCCGTGTGGTCCTTCACCGGGAAGGTGCCGTGGAACTCCGCGGGGAAGGCCTTGGCGTCCAGGACCTTCTCGCCGTCGATGGTGAGGCTGACGGTGTTCTTCACGTCGGGCTTCGGGCTGTAGTTGATCAGATCGATCACGATCTTGTCGCAGGTCACCGACCAACTCGGCACGTGCGCCGAGGCGTTGGTTGCCAGCGCCAGAGGCAGGAGAATTCCGGCCGCCGCCGTCCCGGCGAGTGCCGCCGCGCCGATCCGCATGTGCCGCTGCTGTCGCGCCATTTACGCTGTTCCCCTCAGAACGGTCTTGCGCAGCAGGCGTGTTGAAGGTTTCGCGGTGGCCCGCTACGACTGTCCGGGGGACTCTACCGGCACTCCCGCACCTCTCCACACCCCGCCGTACGACCGAATTTCGTCTGTTGGTCCGTCGTCTGATGTGTATGACCAGCCCATCACAGCTGCCACCTCGCGGAACGCGGATTCGGCAAACTTGAATGAACTTCGTCACCTGACTGAAATACGTGCGCCCTCGGTGATCAGGTTCAATCACCAAGGGCGCAACACCGGTCGACCGGCGAAATGATCAGGCCTTCTTCGCCGCCCGACGCCGGGTGACGACCACGATCGCGCCACCGGCCGCGAGCACCACCGCGCCGCCGATCGCCAGCGGCACGACGGGCCCGGAGCCGGTGTGCGCGAGGTTGCCGCCCGCGTTCGCCTGGGCGGACGGGCTCGCCGAGGCCGAGGCCGAGGCGGCCGGCACACCCGCCGAGGCGGTGGCCGACGGGCTGGCCGAGGCACCCGCGCTCGGCTTGCCGCTCACCGGGGCGGAGGGCGTGTCCGAGGGGCTCGCCGAGGTCCCGGGCGTGGCCGAGGTGCCGGGAGTCCCGGGCGTCCCGGGCGTGGTGGAGGCCGACGGCGTCCCGCTCGGCACCACCGGCGGCACGGTGGGCGTGGTGGACGGCGTCGGGACGACGACGCCGGGCAGGCAGCCGGCGAACGGGTAGTGGTGCGTCTCCGCCCCGCCCTTGCCGGTCAGCGAGGCCGCGATGACCGAACCGTTGACCGGGCCGCCGCTGCCGAGGTCGAAGGCGGCGTTCGGCGCCAGCACGGTGCCGGCCCAGGCGGCCTTGCTGCTCTTGACCACCTTGGTCGCGGTGGGGAAGTTCCACAGCAGCTTGGCGCGGATCGCCCCGCCGGCCGCGCTCTGCAGCTTGTCGTCCAGGACGAAGGACGCCTTGGCCTCGTCCCACAGGTGGAAGCCCGTGGTCCCGGCGGCCGCCATGTCGTACGAGCCGCCGGTCACGGTGACCACGGTGACGGACCCGGCCGGCACCTTGAGGAAGACGTCCTTGGCGCCCTGGAGCTTCGCGGCGTCGACGGTGAAGCTGTTGTACTTCGCGTCGCCGCCGGTGAACGTGAGCTTGGCCCCGTCGGCCTGGACGGTGGCGCCGGCGGTCTGCGGCGCGGCGGCCAGCGCGGTGGAGGCGGCGCGCAGCTTGGCGAACTCGGCCTTGAAGTCGATCGGGGAGGCGCCCTGGGCGATGGCGCCCTGGTGGGCCTGGACGACGGCGCCGTCGGCCTTGGAACCGTAGACGCCGCTGCCCTTCATCACCTGGGTGTTGTGGCCGGTGATGCGGCCGGCGACCACCAGCGCGTTCTTGCCGGGCAGGGCGTCGACCTCGGCGGGGGTCAGCTCCTGGCCGACCGAGAAGCCGCCGGTGAAGTCGGCGTTGCCGCCCACCGCGACGGCGCCCTCGGCGTCGGGGGTGTGGGTGTCGTCGCCCTCGACGAACTCGCCGTAGAGGTTGGCGACCCCGAGGCTGCGGCACTCCTGGCCGGGGTCGGCGGCGTGGGCGGCGGCGGGGGCGATCAGGCCGGCCAGTGCGAGCGAGCCGCCGACTGCGAGCGCGGCGGCGGACGTGGGTATGCGCATGTGCAGGTCTCCGCTTGTGCGGGAGGAGTGGGAGAGGTCCGAAAAAGGTATGGACCAATCCGCACTCTTTCGGCCTCGCAGGTGATTGGTCAAGACCAATGACCGCCTTGACCGAAGAGTCCGGTTTGCGCCCCGTCCGGCCCGGTGCGGGCGACGCCCACGCGGCACCCGCGCCCCGCCCCAAGATCGGCTGTAAGGCCGCCTACGATTGACCCCGTGCCTAATCCCTTCTCCCTGCTCGCCGACCGCTGGCAGCCGTCCGCCGTGATGGTCCGGCGCGCCGCGTTCGCCGCGCTGGTGATGAGCGTGGTGATCGTCGTCACCGGCGGCGCCGTCCGCCTCACCGCCTCCGGCCTCGGCTGTACGACGTGGCCCCGCTGCACCGCCGACAGCCTGACCCCGACCGCCGAGATGGGCTTCCACGGCGTCGTCGAGTTCACCAACCGGATGCTCACCTACGTGCTGAGCGCCGCCGTCGGCTGGGCCATCCTGGCCGCCCGCTGCCACCGCCCCTGGCGGCACAGCATGACCAGGCTCGGCTGGGCGCAGTTCTGGCTGGTGATGAGCAACGCGGTGCTCGGCGGCATCACCGTGCTGACCGGCCTCAACCCGTACACCGTCGCGCTGCACATGATCGCCGCGATGGCGCTGGTGTGGGTCGCGCTGCTGATGTGGGAGCGGTCGAAGGAGGGCGACGGCGTCCCCAAGCTCGCCGTGGCCCGCCCGATCCACCAGCTCTCCTACGTGCTGGTCCTGGTCGTCGGCCTGCTGGTCGCGGCCGGCACCCTGGTCACCGGCGCCGGCCACCACCCGGGCACGCCGAAGGACAACAAGATCGTCCCCCGGATCCCGATCGACTACGACAGGCTGGCCCAGTTCCACGCCGACCTCGCGTTCGTGTCGGTCGGCCTGGCCATCGCGGTGCTCTTCGTCTTCGCCGCCGTCAAGGCCCCGCCGGCGGCGAAGGCCCGCGCCAAGGAACTGCTGGCGGTCCTGCTCCTCCAAGGCGTACTGGGCTTCATCCAGTACTTCACCGACGCCCCCGAGCTGATGGTCGGCCTCCACATGCTCGGCGCCACCCTCACCTGGATCGCCGCCCTCCGCATCCCCCTCGCCCTGCGCGTACGCGAGGTCGAGGCCCCCGCCGCCGAGCAGTTGCCCGCCCAGACCCCACAGGCTGCCACCGTCTGAGCCTCGTCGAAGGCCCCCATCCTCGGATGGGGGCCTTCGACGTGTCACAACAGCCGCCGCCCGTCGTGGCTCCGGATACTCGGCGACGTGTCCCCCCGAAGCGCGTCCAACACCCGCACGGCATAGACCTCCGCCATGCGCACGGAGACCTCGTCCGCCGTGAGCCAGTCGACCTCGACCGACTCATCCGAGAGCCGTACTTGTCCGCCCTCAGGCCGACACCGGAAGACCAGCGCGACAACCCCTCGACGCAGGTTCTTGTAGACACCGGTCAGCCGCTCCACGCCGGCGTGGATCCCGGTCTCCTCGTAGACCTCCCGGCACACGCCGTCCTCGATGCCCTCGCCCAGCTCCAGCACGCCCCCCGGCGGCTCCCAAGCCCCGTTGTCAGCCCGCCGAATCGCCAGCACCCGCCCGTCCTCCCGCACCACCACCCCCGCGACGGACACCGAGTGGAGTGGCGTCACGCTCGCACCACCGGGTGGATCAGATCGAGGAGCATCACGTCGTGCCGAGCCGCGCCGTCCCACGGGATCGCCGACCCGACGCGCCGGTAGCCCCACGCTCGGTAGGACGCCCGGGCCGCAACCGCCTCTGGTCGGGTGTTCAGCATCACCCGGGCGCTGTCGATGCCCTCGATGAGGACGCGATGCATGCGAGTGGCGACGCCCTGGCGCCGCCACCGGGGCCGAACCGCCAACTCGAAGAGACCGAACGTGCGCTTTCCGTCCTCATGCCTGGGGTTCTCGGGCACGGGATCGATCAGGGTGTCCCACCATCCGGTGTCCGCCGACAGCGGGTAGCCGTACGCCATGCCCACAACGGTGTCGCCGTCGAAGGCGATGGCCGCCCGGAACCCCCGCCGACGCGCCTGCGAGCGGAACCGGCGAAACGCCCGCTCCACGTCGGTCGGCCCCTCGCCGTAGGGGGCTTCCGCGAACGCCTCCGAGAACACCTCCTTCAACTGGCCCTCCAGCTCGACCGCCTGCTCGCCGTCCAACAGCCGAACCACCACCGTCACACCGTCCTCTGTTTCCGGGCCGAAACCCCGAGCGATCGAAGTTCCTCGACGCAGTCTCGCGCCATCGCCGTATCAACAGGACGACCAGGGCGGCTACGAGCCCTGCGGCCTCTCGACCGACCACCAGCGCTGGTTCGAGGCGGCTTACACCGACGCCCCCGTCGTCACCCAGGTCAATGACGGCCAGGCATCGGCCGATCCGCCCGACCCAGCCGACGTTTGGCGCTCCTCCTCCGCCTCCGCCCCTCGATCGTCGTCCGCATGCTCCGCGACCTCGACATCCGACCCGGAATGAACGTCCTGGAGATCGGCACCGGCACCGGCTGGCTGGACCAACCGGCCCGACTCGTCCGGGTGCTCGACCGCGAGGAGCTGCCCCGTTGAGCCCACGGCAACGGCCCGGCTCCCCCGCCTGGGGGAGCCGGGCCGTCGCCGTGGGCGCCGAAGTGATCAGCCGCCGAGCTGGATGCCGGCCATGCGCTTCCACTCGTACGGGCCGGTCTTCACCTTGAGGGCCAGCTCGCCCTCGAAGTCGTCGTGCAGGGTCAGCCCGGCCAGTTCGGCGGCCCGGCGACCGACGGCGTAGCTCGGGGCCACCTGGTCGCCCCAGGCGCCGTCCGCGCCCACCACGACGATCCGGGTGGCCACGGCGCCGACGTACTCGACGACCGCGTCGGCGCCGCCCCCGTGCTGGCGGGCGAAGCTGCTGAGGTGCTTGGCGATGCGCTTGGCGCGGCGCTCGGTACGGGCGTCCGGCGCGGTGGCGGTGGCGGTCTCTGCGCTGCTCATGCCCGCATGCTACCCACCGGTAGTCGAGCTGGCGACGGGAGCGCCCTGTGCACCGGGCCACATACTGGAGGCGTGACCTTCTCCGGCTGGCCGGCCGCGGCGCTCGACTTCTACGAGCACCTCGAAGCCGACAATTCCAAGACCTTCTGGCAGGCCCACAAGGAGCAGTACGACAACGACGTACGGACCCCGATGGAGCTGCTGCTCGCCGAGCTGGAGCCGGAGTTCGGGCTTGGGAAGATCTTCCGTCCCAACCGCGACGTCCGGTTCAGCGCCGACAAGTCTCCGTACAAGACGCACATCGGCGCCCACCTGGAGACCGGCGGCTACGTCCAGCTCTCCGCCGACGGCCTGGCCTGCGGCAACGGGATGTACCAGCTCGCCCCCGACCAACTGGACCGCTACCGCGCCGCCGTCGCCGAGGACGTCAGCGGCGCCGAACTGGAGCGGGTGATCGCCGCGGTGGAGCAGGACGGCCCCCAGGTGCACGGCCGGGACTCCCTCAAGACCGCTCCGCGCGGTTTCCCCAAGGACCACCCGAGGATCGAGCTGCTGCGCCACAAGGGCCTGGTCGCCTGGCAGGAGTGGGCGCCCGCGAAGTGGCTCGGCACCCGTGGCGCCCACACCCGGATCACCACCTTCCTGCGCGCCTCCCAGCCGCTCCGGGACTGGCTGGACGACCACGTCGGCCCGTCCGAGCTGCCGGCCCGGTGAGAACGCGAAGAGCCCCGGTCCACCGGACCGGGGCTCTTCGACGTCGGACGGGCCCTACTTCACGAACGGGTCGATCGCGCACACCACGAACAGCAGCGACAGGTAGGTGATCGACCAGTGGAACAGCCGCATCTCCTTCAGCTTCGCGCCCACCACGCCGGCCTTGGCCCGGCCGTACAGCGCGTGCGCCTCGCGCAGCCAGAACCCGCCGAGCAGCACCGCCGCGACGGGGTACAGCCAGCTCATGTGCCCCAGCGGCCACACCGCCAGCGAGGTCGCCACCATCACCCAGGAGTAGGCGACGACCTGCTTGCCGACCGCGACGTTGCCCTTGACCACCGGCAGCATCGGCACGCCGGCCCGCTCGTAGTCCTCGCGCACCTTCATCGAGAGCACCCAGGTGTGCGGCGGCGTCCAGAAGAACACCACCAGGAACAGCGCGACCGCCGCCCAGGACAGCGAGTTGGTGACGGAGGACCAGCCGATCAGCACCGGCATGCAGCCGGCGATGCCGCCCCAGACGATGTTCTGCGAGGTGCGCCGCTTGAGCCCCAGCGTGTAGACGAACACGTAGAACAGCAGCGCGCCGAGCGCCAGTCCGGAGGAGAGCCAGTTGACGCCGAAGCCCAGCAGCAGGGTCGAGACGATCGCGAGGGCGATGCCGAACACCAGCGCCTCGCGCGGCGACACCATCCCGGTGACGATCGGCCGGCGCTCGGTGCGGGACATCACCGCGTCGATGTCGCGGTCGATGTACATGTTGAGGGCGTTGGCGCCGCCCGCCGAGAGGTAGCCGCCGACCACGACCTTCAGCACCAGCAGCATGTTCGGGACGCCCTGCTGGGCGAGGAACATCACCGGCACCGTGCTCATCAGCAGCAGTTCGATGATCCGTGGCTTGGTCAGTGCGACGAAGGCGCCGACACGGGCCCCGATGGGCCGGTGCGCAGGAGTCGCCCCGGTGACCCCGGCGGGACGGGTTTCGACGGCGGTCACTAACACCCCAACTGAAGATGAATCCTCGCAGGCGTCCACAGGAACGAAGGGTCCCAAATCGTCCGCTCTGCGCGTACCACGCCACCTTAGACGCTCCATATATCCCATCCGGCTCCGGGGTCCCCCGGCGAGGCCGATGGCACACCCCCGGGTGAACCGACCGGGTGAAGCCACGGAGCCGTTCCGGCGCGCCGCCGCAACCCGTCCTGACCACCGGAGCGGCAGGGTGCCGTAAAACAGGAGAGCCTGGGACAAAATCAGGCAGACCGCCCTGGTGGGAATCACCATCCGGATTTCCTGGTTGTCCCAGCACGGAGGGTGAGCCCCGGGCCGGACGGTAGGCTCGCACGCAGAAGCGGGATCTACCCTCCGTGACCGGCACCACCCAGCGTCGAGACCACAGCGCCGTGGCCGACCCGGTCCCCTTTCACGGGGTCACTCTTCACAACGGAAGGAGCCCTGAGACAGGGTGAGCACGACGCCGACGAACGCATTCGAGTGGTCCGAACTGGACGAGCGCACGGTTGACACAGCGCGGGTCCTGGCCATGGACGCCGTCCAGAAGGTCGGCAACGGACACCCCGGGACGGCCATGTCGCTGGCCCCCGCGGCGTACCTGATCTTCCAGCGTTTCCTGCGCCACGACCCGACCGACCCGTCGTGGGTAGGCCGCGACCGGTTCGTGCTGTCCCCCGGGCACACGAGCCTGACCCTCTACACCCAGCTGTACCTGTCGGGCTACGGCCTGGAGCTGGACGACCTCAAGGCCTTCCGCGTCGCGGGCAGCCGCACCCCGGGCCACCCGGAGCACGGCCACACCGCGGGCGTGGAGACCACCACCGGCCCGCTCGGCCAGGGCATCGCCAACGCGGTGGGCATGGCGATGGCCGCCCGCTACGAGCGCGGCCTGTTCGACCCGGACGCCGCCGCCGGCGAGTCCCCCTTCGACCACACCATCTGGGCCATCGTCTCCGACGGCGACCTGGAGGAGGGCATCTCCGCCGAGGCCTCCTCGCTGGCCGGTCACCAGAAGCTGGGCAACCTGGTCGCCCTGTACGACGACAACCACATCTCGATCGAGGGCGACACCGAGACCGCCTTCTCCGAGGACGTCCTCAAGCGCTACGAGGCGTACGGCTGGCACGTCCAGCGGGTCGCCCCGAAGGCCAACGGCGACATCGACGTGGCCGTCCTGGCCGACGCGCTGGCCGCGGCCAAGGCCGAGACCACCCGTCCGTCGATCATCGCGATGCGCACGATCATCGCCTGGCCGGCCCCGGACGCCCAGAACACCGCCAAGGCGCACGGCTCCGCGCTCGGCGCCGCCGAGATCGCCGCCACCAAGAAGGTCCTGGGCTTCGACCCGGAGAAGACCTTCGAGGTCTCCGACAAGGTGATCGAGCACGCCCGCGAGGTCATCAAGCGCGGCAAGGCCGCCCACGCCGAGTGGGAGCAGTCCCTGGAGGCCTGGCGCGCCGCCGACCCGCAGCGCGCCGCCGAGTTCGACCGCATCCAGGCCGGCGAGCTTCCCGAGGGCTGGAAGAAGACCGTCCCGGTCTTCCCCGCCGGCAAGGACGTCGCCACCCGCAAGGCCTCCGGCGAGACCCTCAAGGCGATCGGCGCGGTCATCCCGGAGCTGTGGGGCGGCTCGGCCGACCTCGCCGAGTCCAACCTCACCACCATCGACGAGGACAGCTCGTTCCTCCCCGAGGGCAACCCGCTGAAGAGCGCCAGCCCGTACGGCCGGACGATCCACTTCGGCATCCGCGAGCACGCCATGGGCTCGACCATGAACGGCATCGCCCTGCACGGCAAGACCCGCGTGTACGGCGGCACCTTCCTGGTCTTCGCCGACTACATGCGCCCGGCCGTTCGCCTGGCCGCGCTGATGAAGCTGCCGGTCACCTACGTCTGGACGCACGACTCGATCGGCCTCGGCGAGGACGGCCCGACCCACCAGCCGGTCGAGCACATGGCCTCGCTGCGCGCCATCCCGGGCCTGGCCATGGTCCGCCCGGCCGACGCCAACGAGACGGCCGTCGCCTGGCGCACCGTCATCGAGCGCCAGACCACCCACCCCGGCCCGGTCGGCCTGGCGCTCACCCGCCAGAACGTCCCGACCTTCGACCGCGAGGTCTTCGGCTCCGCCGAGGGCACCGCGAAGGGCGGCTACATCCTGGCCGAGGCCTCCAGCGGCGACCCGCAGGTGATCCTGCTGGGCACCGGCTCCGAGGTCCAGCTGGCCGTCAAGGCCCGCGAGGTGCTGGAGGCCGAGGGCATCGCCACCCGGGTGGTCTCGGTGCCGTCCTTCGAGTGGTTCCAGGAGCAGGACCAGGCCTACCGTGACAGCGTGCTGCCGCCGTCGGTCAAGGCCCGGGTGTCGGTCGAGGCCGGCATCGGCCAGGGCTGGCGCGAGCTGGTCGGCGACCACGGCCGGATCGTCTCGCTGGAGCACTTCGGCGCCTCCGCCGACTACAAGGTGCTCTTCGAGGAGTTCGGCCTGACCGCCGAGCGCGTGGTGGCCGAGGCCCACAACGCCCTCCGTTCCCTTGAGGCCGTCAACCGCTGACGCCCCCCGGGCCGTGCGCCCGCCCGCACGCGGGCGCACGGCCCCCTCTGACTACCCCACGAAGCAGAACAAAAAAGGACTGAAGCACCATGACTGACGCACTGAAGCGCCTCAGCGACGAAGGCGTGGCGATCTGGCTGGACGACCTCAGCCGCAAGCGGCTGAACACCGGCAACCTCGCCGAGCTGGTGCAGAACAAGCACGTGGTGGGCGTTACCACCAACCCGACCATCTTCCAGAAGGCCATCGGCGGCGGCGACGACTCCTACGACGGCCAGCTGCGCGACCTCGCCGTCCGCAAGGTCACCACCGACGAGGCCGTCCGCATGATCACCACCTCGGACGTGCGCGACGCGGCCGACGTGCTGCGCCCGGTCTACGACGCCTCCAACGGCCGCGACGGCCGGGTCTCCATCGAGGTCGACCCGCGCCTGGCGCACGAGACCGCGGCCACCGTGGCCGAGGCCAAGCAGCTGTGGTGGCTGGTCGACCGCCCGAACGTCTTCATCAAGATCCCCGCCACCAAGGCCGGCCTGCCCGCGATCGCCGAGGTGATCGGCCGGGGCATCAGCGTCAACGTCACGCTGATCTTCTCGCTGGAGCGCTACAAGGCCGTCATCGACGCCTACCTGACCGGCCTGGAGGCCGCCAAGGCCAAGGGCCTGGACCTCTCCCAGATCGAGTCGGTCGCCTCCTTCTTCGTCTCCCGCGTGGACACCGAGATCGACAAGCGCCTGGAGAAGATCGGCGGCGACGCCCGGGACCTTCGCTCCAAGGCCGCCCTGGCCAACGCCCGCCTCGCCTACCAGGCGTACGAGGAGGTCTTCGGCTCGGTCGACGGCAAGTCCGCCGGCAGCGCCCGCTGGCGCTCGCTGGAGGCCGCCGGCGCCAAGCCGCAGCGCCCGCTGTGGGCCTCCACCGGTGTCAAGGACCCGGCTCTGCCGGACACCCTGTACGTCACCGAGCTGGTCGCCCCCGGCACGGTCAACACCATGCCCGAGGCCACCCTGGAGGCCACCGCCGACCACGGCGTGGTCACCGGCGGCACCATCGTCCCCAACTACGCCGACGCCAAGGCCGTGATGGACGCCATCGCCGCCGCCGGCGTGGACTACGACGACGTGGTCCAGGTGCTGGAGGACGAGGGCGTGGAGAAGTTCGAGCAGTCCTGGAACGAGCTGCTCGACACCGTCACCGCCTCGCTCGCCTCCTTCGCCGGCGAGAAGTGACCGTTCGCTCACACAGCCAGCGCACGAAAGCGGAGCCCAACAAGTGAGCACTGATTTCCCCGAGTTGACCTCGGAGTCGGACGCGGACGATCTCCCGCCGGCCCCCGTCAACCCGCTTCGTGACCCGGCCGACCGACGGCTCCCGCGCATCGCGGGGCCGTCCGGTCTGGTCATCTTCGGAGTCACCGGCGACCTGTCCCGCAAGAAGCTCATGCCGGCCATCTACGACCTGGCCAACCGCGGTCTGCTGCCGCCGGGCTTCTCTCTCGTCGGCTTCGCCCGGCGCGAGTGGGACGACGAGGACTTCGCCAAGGAGGTCCACGACGCGGTCAAGGACCACGCCCGCACCCCGTTCCGGGAGGAGGTCTGGCAGCAGCTCGCCAAGGGCATGCGCTTCGTCCACGGCACCTTCGACGACGACGACGCCTTCGACAAGCTCCGCGAGACCATCGACGAGCTGGACAAGGCGCAGGGCACCGGCGGCAACTTCGCCTTCTACCTGTCCGTCCCGCCGAAGTTCTTCCCGACCGTCGTCCAGCAGCTCAAGAAGCACGGCCTGGCCGACCCCCCGCAGGGCTCGTGGCGCCGCGCGGTCATCGAGAAGCCCTTCGGCCACGACCTGGAGAGCGCCCAGGAGCTGAACCGGATCGTCCACGAGGTCTTCCCCCGGGACGAGGTCTTCCGGATCGACCACTACCTGGGCAAGGAGACGGTCCAGAACATCCTGGCGCTGCGCTTCGCCAACCAGATGTTCGAGCCGATCTGGAACCGGTCGTACGTCGACCACGTGCAGATCACCATGGCCGAGGACATCGGCATCGGCGGCCGGGCCGGCTACTACGACGGCATCGGCTCCGCCCGCGACGTCATCCAGAACCACCTGCTCCAGCTGATGGCGCTCACCGCCATCGAGGAGCCTGCGTCCTTCCACCCGAAGGCGCTGGTGGCCGAGAAGCTCAAGGTGCTCAGCGCCGTCAAGCTCCCGGCCGACCTCGGCCGGCACACCGTGCGCGGCCAGTACGCGGCCGGCTGGCAGGGCGGCGAGGAGGTGGTCGGCTACCTGGACGAGGACGGCATCGACCCGGACTCCAAGACCGACACCTTCGCGGCGATCAAGCTGGAGATCAACAACCGCCGCTGGGCGGGCGTCCCGTTCTACCTGCGCACCGGCAAGCGGCTGGGCCGCCGGGTCACCGAGATCGCGGTGGTCTTCCAGCGCGCCCCGTACCTGCCGTTCGACTCCTACGCGACCGAGGAGCTGGGGCAGAACGCCCTGGTCATCCGGGTCCAGCCGGACGAGGGCGTGACGGTGCGGTTCGGCTCCAAGGTGCCGGGCACCTCCTTCGAGGTCCGGGACGTCACGATGGACTTCGCCTACGGCGAGTCCTTCACCGAGTCCAGCCCGGAGGCGTACGAGCGGCTCATCCTCGATGTGCTGCTCGGCGACGCCAACCTGTTCCCGCGTCACCAGGAGGTCGAGCTCTCCTGGCAGATCCTCGACCCGATCGAGAAGTACTGGGACACCCACGGCAAGCCCGCCCAGTACTCCGCGGGGACCTGGGGCCCGGCCGAGGCGGACGAGATGCTCGCACGAGACGGCAGGAGCTGGCGCCGGCCATGAAGATCGACCTCACCAACACGACGTCCAGCAAGATCAACGCCGCGCTGATGGAGGCGCGCCGGGCCAGCGGCTCCACCGCCGCCGGCATGGTGCTCACCCTGGTGATCGTGACCGACGAGGGCAGCGCGTACGACGCCCTCAAGGCCGCCAACGACGCCTCCCGCGAGCACCCCTCGCGCACCCTCGCGGTGATCAAGCGCGCCGGGCGCTCGCCCCGGGCCCGCGCCGAGACCCGGCTGGACGCCGAGATCCTCGTCGGCACCGACGCCGGCTCGGGAGAGACGGTCATCCTGCGCATGCACGGCGAACTCGCCGCGCACGCGCAGTCGGTGGTCCTGCCACTGCTGCTCCCGGACGCCCCGGTCGTCGTCTGGTGGCCCGACAACGCGCCGCTGCACCCGGCGCAGGACCCGCTGGGCGCGCTCGCCCAGCGCCGGATCACCGACGCCGTCACCGCCGAGTCCCCGGTCGGCCAGCTCGCCCAGCGGGCCCAGAGCTACACCCCGGGCGACACCGACCTGGCCTGGACCCGGATCACCGGCTGGCGCTCGATGCTGGCCGCCGCGCTGGACCAGCGGCCGGTCACGATCACCTCCGCGGTGGTCGAGGGCGAGTCCTACAACCCCAGCGTCGAACTGCTCGGCCTCTGGCTGCACAACCGGCTGCACGTGCCGGTCGAGCGGATCGTCACCGGCGGCCCCGGCATCACCGCGGTGCACCTGCGCACCAAGGACGGCGACATCACCCTGGACCGCCCGGACGGCCTGATGGGCACGCTCTCCATGGTCGGTTCCCCGGACCGCCAGGTGGCGCTCAAGCGGCGCGAGACCTCGGAGCTGATCGCCGAGGAACTGCGCCGGCTCGACCCGGACGACATCTACGCGACGGCCGTGCGCACGCCCGTCGACCGGCTGCGCGAGCCGGACACCGCCGAGACGGCGGCGGCCGAGCGGGTCGCCCGCGCGGCGGTCACCGAGGCCGCGGTGGCCAACCCCGCCCGGGTGACCGCCAAGGTCGCGTCCGAGGACGTGGCCGAGGCCGAGGCCGCCGAGAAGGCTCCCGCCAAGAAGCCCGCCAAGCGCGCCGCCAAGGGGAGCGCATGACCAACGCGACCCCGCAGCTGGTCGTCCACCGGGACAAGGAGCTGATGGCCCAGGCGGCCGCGGCCCGGCTGATCACCCGGATCGTGGACGCCCAGGCCGCCCGCGGCACCGCCTCGGTGGTGCTCACGGGCGGGCGCAACGGCAACGCCCTGCTGGCCGCGATCGCCGCCTCCCCGGCGCGCGACGCGGTCGACTGGGCGCGGCTGGACCTCTGGTGGGGCGACGAGCGCTTCGTCCCCGCCGGGGACCCGGACCGCAACGCCGTCCAGGCCCGCGCCGAACTGCTGGACTCCGTCCCGCTCGACCCGGCGCGGGTGCATGAGATGCCCGCCTCGGACGGTGCGGACGGCTCGGATGTGGAGGCCGCCGCCGCCCGCTACGCGGAGGAGCTGGCGAAGGCCTCCGGCCCGGGTGACCGGCTCGGCGTCCCGGCCTTCGACGTGCTGCTGCTCGGCGTCGGCCCGGACACCCACGTCGCCTCGCTCTTCCCCGAGCACCCGGGCGTGCGGGAGACCGAGCTGACCGTGATCGGCGTGCGCGGGGCCCCCAAGCCCCCGCCGACCCGGATCTCGCTCACCCTCCCGGCGATCCGGGCGGCCCGCGAGGTCTGGCTGCTGGCGGCCGGCGCGGACAAGGCGGACGCGGTCGCGATGGCCCTGTCCGGCCCGGGCGAGCTCCAGGCGCCCGCCTCCGGCGCGTACGGCCGCAGCCGCACCCTGTGGCTGCTGGACCGGGCCGCGGCGGAGCAGATCCCGCCCCAGCTGTACCCGCCGGCCTCGGCGTAACGGGCCCGGCAACGCACAAGGGCGCCACCGTCCTCGACGGTGGCGCCCTTCGCTGTCTGTCGTCCGGGTCAGATCTCGCCGCGCAGCTTGGCCAGCGCCTCGGCGAGGATCGCCTCGCCGTCGGCGTCGGTGCGCCGCTCGCGGACGTAGGCGAGGTGGGTCTTGTACGGCTCGTTGCGCGAGGGCGCGGGCGGGTTGTGCTCGTCCTGTCCGGCCGGGAAACCGCACCGCGGGCAGTCCCAGGTGTCCGGGATGACGGCCTCGGCGGCGAAGCTCGGCCGGGTCTCGTGCTTGTTGGCACACCAGAAGGTGATCCGGTTGCGCGGGGCGGACTCGCCGCGCTCCGCCTCGCCCATCGGGCCCGCTCCGACCCTGCTGCCACGGATGGCGTTGCCACTTGCCACGGTCTGACTCCCTGCGTGCTGGTGCGCCGACCCTCCGCGGTGCGCGTCGGTGGCGAAAGTCGTCCTAGTGTAAGCAGGAGTTAAGCGTCCACCGCCATCGCCTCCGCCCCCGACCGTCCCAGGATAGGCGCTCGGGCGACGGGGCGTCAGGGTTACGTCAGCTCTTGTACTTCAGCACCAGGCCCAGCACGATGATGCAGGCGAACCAGGCGAGACCGACCACGATCGTGATGCGGTCCAGGTTGCGCTCGGCCACCGCCGAGCCGCCGCCGGTGGACATCGCGCCGCCACCGAACATGTCCGACAGGCCGCCGCCCTTCCCCTTGTGCAGCAGCACCAGCAGGATCATCAGCAGACTGAAGATGATCAGGGCAATCGAGAACCCGAGAACCACGACGGGACCAACTCTCTCGTATCTTCGGCGACGGGGCCGGACCGCTGACGGCGGTCCGGCCCCAAAGCCTACGTTGCTGCAGCGGCGTTAGCCTACTGCCTGCTCACGGTAGCGCACGATCTTGACGAACTCGTCGGCGTCCAGCGAGGCACCGCCGATCAGGCCGCCGTCGATGTCGGGCTTGGCCATCAGACCGGCCGCGCTCGACGACTTCACCGAACCGCCGTACAGCACGCGGACCTTGTCGGCCAGCTCGGCGTCGTACAGCTCGGCGATCCGCTTGCGGATGGCGGCGCAGACCTCCTGCGCGTCCTCCGGGGTGGCCACCTCGCCGGTGCCGATCGCCCAGACCGGCTCGTAGGCGACCACGATGGACTCGGCCTGGTGGGCCGGGATGTCCGCCAGGGCGCCGTCCAGCTGGGCGAGGGTGTGCTCGACGTGGGTGCCGGCCTTGCGGACGTCCAGCGGCTCGCCGATGCACAGGATCGGGGTGATCCCGGCCCGGTAGGCGGCCTTGACCTTGGCGTTGACGATCGCCTCGTCCTCACCGTGGTACTGGCGGCGCTCCGAGTGGCCGATCACCGCGAAGGTGCACTTCAGCTTGGCCAGCATCGGGCCGGAGACCTCGCCGGTGTAGGCACCGGAGTCGTGCTGCGAGATGTCCTGCGAGCCGTACTTGATCTTCAGCTTGTCGCCGTCGACCAGGGTCTGCACCGAACGCAGGTCGGTGAACGGCACCAGGACGGCGACCTCGACGGCCTCGTAGTCCTTGTCGGCCAGCGCGAAGGCCAGCTTCTGGGTGTGCTGGATGGCCTCAAGGTGGTTGAGGTTCATCTTCCAGTTGCCCGCCATCAGCGGGAGACGCTCAGTCATTGCTTTCAGCCTTCCAGGGCGGCGAGACCGGGGAGGGTCTTGCCCTCCAGGTACTCGAGGCTGGCGCCACCGCCGGTCGAGATGTGTCCGAATGCGTTCTCGTCGAAGCCCAGGATGCGGACGGCCGCGGCGGAGTCGCCGCCACCGACCACGGTGAACGCGTCGCTGTCCAGCAGCGCCTGGGCCACGGCCTTGGTGCCGTTCGCGTAGTCCGGGTGCTCGAAGACGCCCATCGGGCCGTTCCAGAACACGGTGCCCGCGTCGGCCAGCTTCGCCGCGTACAGCTCGCGGGTCTTCGGGCCGATGTCCAGGCCCTCCTGGTCGGCCGGGATCGCGTCCGCGGCGACGAGCGAGGGGTTGGCCGGGGCCTTGGTCTTGAGGTCGGGGAAGTCCACCGACACCAGGACGTCCACCGGCAGGACGAACTCGACGCCCGTCTCCTCGGCGCGCTTCAGGTAGTCCAGGACGACCGGGATCTGGTCCTCCTGCAGCAGCGAGATGCCGACCTCGTGGCCCTTGGCCTTGAGGAAGGTGTACGCCATGCCGCCGCCGATCAGGATCCGGTCGGCCTTCTTCAGCAGGTTGTCGATCACGCCGAGCTTGTCGGAGACCTTGGCGCCGCCGAGCACGACCACGTACGGGCGCGCGACCTCCTCGGTGAGCTTCTTGAGCACACCGACCTCGGTGGCGATCAGGTCGCCGGCCGCGTGCGGCAGCAGGCCGGGCAGGTCGTAGACCGAGGCGTGCTTGCGGTGCACGGCGCCGAAGCCGTCACCGACGTACAGGTCCGCGAGGGCGGCCAGCTGCTCGGCGAAGGCCTTGCGCTCGGCGTCGTCCTTGCTGGTCTCGCCGGCGTTGAAGCGCAGGTTCTCCAGCAGCGCGACCTCGCCGTCGCCCAGCGCGGCCACGGTGGACTCGGCGCTCTCACCCACGGTGTCGGTGGCGAAGGCGACGTTCTTGCCGAGGATCTCGCCGAGGCGCGCGGCCGCCGGCGCGAGGGAGAACTGCGGGTCCGGCGCGCCCTTGGGGCGGCCGAGGTGGGAGGCGACGACGACCCGGGCGCCGCGCTCGACGAGCTTGGCGATGGTCGGGGCGACGGCGCGGATCCGGCCGTCGTCGGTGATCGTGGTGCCGTCCAGCGGGACGTTCAGGTCGGCACGGACGAACACGCGCTTGCCGGCGACGTCGAGGTCTTCGATGGTCTTCACGGGGATTGGCTCTCCTGGGGAGATGGTTGATGCGCAGAGGCGGCACGGCGCAGGGGCCGCCTGGGAAGTCCTGGTGCGCAGAGCGAGGGCCCGGTCGGCACAGTGCGCCAGCCGGGCCCTCGCCCCTACATCACGTCAGCTCCCGCTGCGTCAGAGCTGGCCGCCGACGAGGGAGGTCAGGTTGACGAGGCGGTTCGAGTAGCCCCACTCGTTGTCGTACCAGCCGAGCACCTTGACCTGGTTGCCCTGGACCATGGTGAGCTGGGAGTCGAAGATGCAGGAGGCCGGGTCGTTGACGATGTCCGAGGAGACGATCGGGTCCTCGGTGTAGGTCAGGATGCCCTTGAGCGGGCCCTCCTGCGAGGCCTTCTGGAAGGCGGCGTTGACCTCGTCCTTGGTCACCTCGCGCTCCAGGGTGACGACCAGGTCGGTGATGGAGCCGGTCGGGACCGGGACGCGCAGCGAGGTGCCGTCCAGCTTGCCCTTCAGCTCCGGCAGGACCAGGGCGGTCGCCTTGGCGGCACCGGTCGAGGTCGGGATGATGTTCTGCGACGCGGCACGGGCGCGACGCAGGTCCTTGTGCGGGAAGTCCAGGGTCACCTGGTCGTTGGTGAACGCGTGGACGGTCGTCATCAGGCCCTTGACGATGCCGAAGTTCTCGTGCAGCACCTTGGCCATCGGCGCCACGCAGTTGGTGGTGCACGAGGCGTTGGAGATGATCGAGTGGTTGGCGGCGTCGTACTTGTCCTCGTTGACGCCCAGGACGATGGTGACGTCCTCGTCGCTCGCGGGCGCCGAGATGATGACCTTCTTGGCGCCGGCGGTGAGGTGCTTCTTCGCGGCCTCGGCCTTGGTGAAGATGCCGGTGGACTCGACGACGATGTCGGCGCCCAGGGCGGCCCACGGCAGGTTGGCGGGGTCACGCTCGGCGCTGACCTGGAAGGTCTTGCCGTCGACGGTGATGCTGTCCTCGGTGTGCGAGACCTCGCCCGGGAAGGTGCCCAGGGTGGTGTCGTACTTGAGCAGGTGAGCCAGGGTCTTCGTGTCAGTGAGGTCGTTGACACCGACGATCTCGATGTCCGCGCCCTGCGCCTTGACCGCGCGGAAGAAGTTGCGGCCGATGCGGCCGAATCCGTTGATGCCTACCCGGATCGTCACGAACCGATCTCCTCGTTAGGTACGCCGGAGCTAAGCCGACGGGGGTGAGATTTGGGAAGTCCCCGACCGCCTATGACCCTACCCCTCCCAGGCCTGGGAGGGCACATCGCGCCACGTGCGACGACCTGGCGTGGCGCGAAATCAGGCCGACCGTCCTTGGCCGTCAGGGCAGTTGGTCCCGGTCAGTGGTCTCTACCAATTTGCGCACACCGGGCGCGTCCGGGTATCCCCTCCGGACACGGCGGCGGCCGGTGCCCGGAATCCGGACACCGGCCGCGGAACAGCCACTCGGTGCGGCGGTCAGTTCATCGCCATCTCGTCGGTGAGGTTGGCCTCGGTGCTCGGCAGGCCGAGCTCGGAGGCGCGCTTGTCCGCCATCGCCAGCAGGCGGCGGATCCGGCCGGCCACCGCGTCCTTGGTCAGCGGCGGGTCGGCGAGCGCGCCCAGTTCCTCCAGCGAGGCCTGCTTGTGCTGCATCCGCAGCTGACCGGCCGCGGCCAGGTGCTCGGGCACCTCCTCGCCGAGGATCTCCAGCGCCCGCGCCACCCGGGCGCCGGCCGCCACCGCGGCGCGGGCCGAGCGGCGCAGGTTGGCGTCGTCGAAGTTGGCCAGGCGGTTGGCGGTGGCCCGGACCTCGCGCCGCATCCGGCGCTCCTCCCAGGCGAGCACCGACTCGTGCGCGCCGAGCCGGGTCAGCAGCGCGCCGATAGCGTCGCCGTCGCGGATCACCACCCGGTCCACGCCGCGCACCTCGCGGGCCTTGGCCGGGATGCCGAGCCGGCGGGCCGCGCCGACCAGGGCGAGGGCGGCCTCGGAGCCGGGGCAGGTGATCTCCAGCGAGGAGGAGCGGCCCGGCTCGGTGAGCGAGCCGTGCGCCAGGAAGGCCCCGCGCCAGGCCGCCTCGGCATCGCAGGTGGCCCCGGAGACGACTGCCGGGGGCAGCCCCCGGATCGGCCGGCCCCGGCCGTCCACGAGGCCGGTCTGGCGCGCGAGCAGTTCGCCGTCCTTGACCACCCGGACGACGAAGCGGCTGCCGCGCCGCAGTCCGCCGGGGGCCATCACCACGAGGTCGGAGGAGTGTCCGAAGATCTCCAGCAGGTCCTTGCGCAGCCGCCGCGCCGCCGCGCCGGTGTCCAGCTCCGCCTCGATCACGATCCGGCCGCTCACGATGTGCAGCCCGCCCGCGAACCGCAGGATCGCCGACACCTCCGCCTTGCGGCAGCAGGCCCTGGTGACCGGGAGCCGGCTGATCTCGTCCTTCACCGCTGGAGTCATCGCCATGGCCCGATCCTTCCATGTGTCCGGAAAATCCGGTCGTACGCTGCCGCCAACAGCTCCGGGTCGTGTCGCGGGGTGCCGTCGGTGCGGGCCACCCGGCCCAGGACCAGGGCGGCGCCCATCCGCTCGGCGGCCTTCTCCAGACCGGCCAGATCCGCCTGGCCGAAGGCGCCGCCGGTGACGGCGCGCTCGTCCACCAGGATCGCATCCACCGCGAGGCCCGGGGCGTGGTCGGCGATGACCTCCAGGTGGCGCTGCGGGGTGAAGCCCTCGGTCTCGCCGGGCTGGGGGGCCAGGTTCAGGGTGAGCAGGCGGCGGGCGCGGGTCTCGGTGAGCGCCTTGGCCAGCTCCGGGACCAGCAGGTGCGGCAGCACGCTGGTGAACCAGGAGCCGGGACCGAGCACCACCCAGTCCGCCTCCCGGACGGCGGTGACCGCCTCCGGGACGGCCGGCGGCCCGTCCGGCAGCAGCCGGATCGACTGCACGGTGCCGGGCGTGACCGCGACGCTGGCCTGGCCGCGGACGGCCGACAGCTCGCCGGGGCGCTCCGGGTCGTGGCCGCGCACGGTCGCCTCGATGTCCAGCGGCACCGCCGACATCGGCAGTACCCGGCCCTGGACGTTCAGCAGCCGGCCGACCCAGTCCAGGGCGGCCACCGGGTCACCGAGCTTCTCCCAGAGCGCGACGATCAGCAGGTTGCCGACCGCGTGGCCGCCGAGCTCGCCGGTGCCGGTGAAGCGCTGCTGGATCACCTCGGACCAGGTGCGCCCCCAGTCGTCGTCCCCGCACAGCGCGGCCAGCGCCTTGCGCAGGTCGCCGGGGGGCAGCACGCCCAGCTCGGTGCGGAGCCGGCCGCTGGAGCCGCCGTCGTCGGCGACGGTGACCACGGCGGTCAGGTCGCTGGTGAGCCGGCGCAGCGCGGAGAGCGAGGCGGACAGGCCCTGGCCGCCGCCGAGCGCGGTGATCCGGGGGGCCGGGTTGGCCCGGGCGGGGCTGCTGCGCGGCCGGCTCGGGACCGGCGGCCGGGCCGGGCCACCCGCCCGGTCGGCACTCCTGTTCTGCGGCTGCCGCCCGGGCACATATCCCGCCACACTCACCTCGCGTTCCTCGCCGCGGCCGCCGGCCCCGCCGGCGGCCCGGCTAGGAGGCGGCGGTCACTCCCGTCCCATGTCACGGTGGACGAGCACCGTCTCCACTCCGTCGGCGATGAGACGCTTGGTCAGGCGCTCGGACATCGCGACGCTGCGGTGCTTGCCACCGGTGCAGCCTACGGCAAGCGTCATGTAGCGCTTCCCCTCGCGGCGGTACCCCTCGGTGATGATGCGCAGGAGCTCGGCGTAGCCGTCCAGGAACTCGTTGGCGCCGGGCTGCTGGAACACGTAGTCGGCGACGTCCGCGTCGGTGCCGGTGCGGGCGCGCAGCTCGGGCACCCAGTGCGGGTTGGGCAGGAAGCGGCAGTCCACCACCAGGTCGGCGTCGACCGGCAGGCCGTACTTGAAGCCGAAGGACATCACGGTGGCGCGCAGCTCGGGCTCGTCGTGGTCGGCGAACTGGGCGTCCAGCTTGGCGCGCAGCTGGTGCACGTTGAGGTTGGAGGTGTCGATCACCAGGTCGGCCTCGCCGCGCAGGTCGCGCAGCAGGTCGCGCTCCTGGGCGATGC
Source organism: Kitasatospora sp. NPDC088861 (assembly GCF_044750105.1). Taxonomy (NCBI): domain Bacteria; kingdom Bacillati; phylum Actinomycetota; class Actinomycetes; order Kitasatosporales; family Streptomycetaceae; genus Kitasatospora; species Kitasatospora sp. NPDC088861. The sequence continues at coordinate 166,171 of NZ_JBIVJF010000007.1, read as the reverse complement.
CGTCGACGATCCGGCCGTCGGCCTGCAGCGGGTGCGGGCGGCGCACGCTCTCGAAGCGGCGGACCAGCGCGTCGTCGGAGGAGTCCAGGAAGACCACGCTGAGCCGGACGCCGCGCTTCTCCAACTCGTCGAGCGAGGTGAGCAGGTCGTCGAAGAACTGGCGGCCCCGGACGTCCACGACCACGCCGATCCGGGCGACGTTGCCCTGGGAGCGGGCGCCCAGGTCGACCATGGTCGGGATCAGGGCCGGTGGCAGGTTGTCCACCACGAACCAGCCCAGGTCCTCCAGGCACTTCGCGGCGGTGGAGCGGCCGGCTCCGGACATGCCGGAGATGATCACCAGCTCCGGCGCGTTCTCGGCCACGTCTGACACGGTCACTTCGGTTCCCCGCTCTCGGTCTTTCTGCTGGGGAGAACGCGCACGGCGCGACCGCCCTTCCCCTGCCCGGACAGGCGGGCGGGGGCTGGGCGCGCCGTCTGACGGTCGGCGTCGACCGTCATGGCGTCTCCTGGGATGGTGCGGTCTGGGATGCTGCGACCACCGGCTCGGCGGCCGGTTCGGCCCCGTCCTCGATGATCTCGCCGGTAGCGGTGTTCACCGCTGGTGCGACGGGTGTACGGGAGGACAACGCCGCCGCAACAGTCTCCGCCGTGCGGCGTCCGATGCCGGGTACGGCGCAGAGTTCGTCGACGGTGGCGGCCCGGAGCCTCTTCAGCGAGCCGAAGTGCTTGAGCAGCGCCTGGCGGCGAGTCTCGCCGAGGCCCGGGACGGAGTCCAGTTCCCCGGCGGTGAGTCGCTTGGAACGCTTGCTGCGCTGGTAGGTGATCGCGAAGCGGTGGGCCTCGTCGCGGACCCGCTGGAGCAGGTAGAGGCCCTCGCTGGAGCGCGGCAGCACGACCGGGTCGTCCTCGCCGGGCAGCCAGACCTCCTCCAGCCGCTTGGCCAGGCCGCACAGCGCGACGTCGTCGATGCCGAGTTCGTCCAGGGCGCGCTTGGCGGCGGCGACCTGCGGCTGGCCGCCGTCGACGACCAGCAGTTGGGGCGGGTAGGCGAAGCGGCGCGGACGGCCCGTCTCCGGGTCGATCGGGCCGGCCGGGGCCCCGGTGCCGTCGGCGGCGGCGCCCGGGTCGTCGGCCTCGGGGACGACCCACTCGCCGGTCTGCTCGCGCTCCTGGAGGTAGCGGCGGAAGCGCCGACCGATCACCTCGTGCATCGAGCGGACGTCGTCCTGGCCCTCGAAGCCCTTGATCTGGAAGCGCCGGTACTCGCTCTTGCGGGCCAGGCCGTCCTCGAAGACGACCATCGAGGCGACCACGTCCTCGCCCTGGAGGTGGGAGATGTCGAAGCACTCGATGCGCAGCGGCACCGAGTCCAGCTCCAGCGCGTCGGCGATCTCCTGCAGGGCGCGGCTGCGGGTGGTGAGGTCGGAGGCGCGCTTGGTCTTGTGCAGTGCCAGCGCCTGCTGGGCGTTGCGCTGCACGGTGGCCATCAGGTCCTTCTTGTCGCCGCGTTGCGGGATCCGCAGGTCGACCTGGCTGCCGCGCAGGCCGCTCAGCCAGTCCCGGACCGGACCGGCCGGCTCGGGCAGCGCGGGGACGAGCACCTCGCGCGGGACGGACTCGTTGCGCTCGTCCGGGCCGCCGGCACCACCGTAGAGCTGCTGGAGGGCGTGCTCGACCAGGCCGGCGGTGTCGACGTCCTCGACCTTGTCGGTGACCCAGCCGCGCTGGCCGCGCACCCGGCCGCCGCGGACGTGGAAGATCTGGACGGCGGCCTCCAGTTCGTCCTCGGCGACGGCCAGCAGGTCGGCGTCGGTGGCGTCGGCGAGCACGATGGCGTTCTTCTCCATCGCGCGCTTGAGGGCGCCGATGTCGTCCCGCAGCCGGGCCGCCTTCTCGTACTCCATCTCCTCGGCGGCCTCCCGCATCTGCTCTTCCAGCCGGCGCAGGTAGTTGCCGGTGCGCCCGGCCATGAAGTCGCAGAAGTCCTCGGCCAGCGCCCGGTGTTCGTCCGGCGAGACCTTGCCGACGCAGGGCGCGGCGCACTTGCCGATGTAGCCGAGCAGGCAGGGCCGGCCGACCTGCCGGGCGCGCTTGAACACGCCGTTGGAGCAGGTGCGGACGGGGAAGACGCGCAGCAGCAGGTCGACCGTCTCGCGGATCGCCCAGGCGTGCCCGTACGGGCCGAAGTATCGCACGCCCTTCTTGTGCGCCCCGCGCATCACCTGGACCCGCGGGTACTCCTCGTCGAGGGTGACGGCGAGTTCCGGATAGCTCTTGTCGTCGCGGTACTTGACGTTGAACCGCGGGTCGAACTCCTTGATCCAGGAGTACTCCAGCTGGAGCGCCTCGACCTCGGTGGCCACCACCGTCCACTCCACCGAGGCGGCGGTGGTGACCATGGTCGCGGTGCGCGGGTGCAGGCCGGCCAGGTCCTGGAAGTAGGACGACAGGCGCGGCCTCAGGCTCTTGGCCTTGCCGACGTAGATGACCCGTCCGTGGGCGTCACGGAACTTGTAGACGCCCGGTGAGGTCGGGATCGCGCCCGGCGCCGGGCGGTAGGTGCTCGGGTCAGCCATGGGTCCACCGTACCGAGTGGGGCCGGGGCCGCGAAGGAGAGATCGACGGGGCGGAGATCAACGGGGCGGGGATCGACTGGGCGGAGATCAACTGCTTCAGCTCGGGGTCACCTTGAGGTTCCCGCCGTCGACCGTGACGGCGTAGGCGGGCAGCGGCCTGGGGGCCGGGCCGTCCTGGACGGCGCCGTCGGTGATGGCGAACCGGCTGCCGTGGCAGGGGCACTGGATCTGCTGGCTCTTCACCTGGTCGACGACGCAGCCGGCGTGGGTGCAGACGGCGCTGAAGGCCTTGTACTCCCCCGCGGTCGGCTGGGTCACGACGATCTTCTGGTTGCGGAAGACCTTGCCGCCGCCCTCCGGCACCGCCGAGGCCGGGCCGAGGTCCACCGGGCTCTTGGCCGCGCTGCCGGCGCCGGAGGAGCCCGAGGAGGAACCGCAGCCGGCGACCGCCACGGTGCCGCCGGCCGCCAGTACGGCGGCGGCGCCGCAGAGCACGGTGCGGCGGGAGGTGGCGGGGCTGGTCTCGGGGGCCTCTGACATCGGTGCGCTCCTGCGGTTCGGCTTCCTACGAGGGACCACGGAAGTCTATGCGGCACCCGCTCCGCCGCCCCGGGGGGCGGGGCGGCGGAGCGGGTCGCTTCTCCCTCTTCGCTACTTCTTCGCCGCGGCGGCGCGCTTGCGCGGCGCCTTCTTCACCGGGGCGACCGGGGCGTCCGCGAACTCGCCCGGAAGGATGTCCCGGAGGAACTTGCCGGTGTGGCTCTCCGGGACGGCGGCGATCTGCTCCGGGGTGCCCTCGGCGACCACCATGCCGCCGCCGGAACCGCCCTCGGGGCCCATGTCGACGACCCAGTCGGCGGTCTTGATCACATCGAGGTTGTGCTCGATGACGATCACCGTGTTGCCCTTCTCCACCAGCCCGCTGAGCACCTTGATCAGCTTGCTGATGTCCTCGAAGTGCAGGCCGGTGGTGGGCTCGTCCAGCACGTAGACCGTCCGCCCGGTGGAGCGCTTCTGCAGCTCGGAGGCGAGCTTGACGCGCTGCGCCTCGCCGCCGGAGAGCGTCGGCGCGGACTGGCCGAGCCGGACGTAGCCGAGGCCGACGTCGTTGAGCGTCCTGAGGTGCCGGGCGATCGCCGGGACGGCCTCGAAGAAGGCCAGCGCCTCCTCGATCGGCATGTCCAGCACCTCGGAGATGGACTTGCCCTTGTAGTGGACCTCCAGCGTCTCCCGGTTGTACCGGGCGCCGTGGCAGACCTCGCACGGCACGTAGACGTCCGGCAGGAAGTTCATCTCGATCTTGATGGTGCCGTCGCCCGAGCAGTTCTCGCAGCGGCCGCCCTTGACGTTGAAGGAGAACCGGCCGGGCAGGTAGCCGCGGACCTTCGCCTCCTGCGTCTCCGCGAAGAGCCGGCGCACGTGGTCGAACACCCCGGTGTAGGTGGCCGGGTTGGAGCGCGGGGTGCGCCCGATCGGCGACTGGTCGACGTGCACCACCTTGTCCACCAGGTCGGTGCCGGTGATCCGGGTGTGCCGGCCGGGCACGCTGCGGGCGCCGTTCAGCTCCCGGGCGAGGTGGGTGTAGAGGATGTCGTTGACCAGCGTCGACTTGCCGGATCCGGAGACGCCGGTGATCGCGGTGAAGGTGCCGAGCGGGAAACCGACCGTGACGTCCTTGAGGTTGTGCTCGCGGGCGCCGTGGACGGTCAGCTGGCGCTTCTTGTCCCGGTCGCGGCGGCCCGCCGGGATCGGGATGGACCGCTTGCCGGAGAGGTACTGGCCGGTCAGCGACTCCTTGTTGGACAGCAGCCCCTTCAACGAGCCGGAGTGCACCACCTTGCCGCCGTGCTCGCCGGCGCCCGGGCCGATGTCGACCACCCAGTCCGCCGTCTTGATGGTGTCCTCGTCGTGCTCGACCACGATCAGCGTGTTGCCGATGTCGCGCAGCCGCACCAGCGTCTCGATCAGCCGGTGGTTGTCCCGCTGGTGCAGGCCGATGGACGGCTCGTCCAGCACGTACAGCACGCCGACCAGGCCGGAGCCGATCTGGGTGGCCAGTCGGATGCGCTGGGCCTCGCCGCCGGACAGGGTGCCGGCCGCGCGGTTCAGCGAGAGGTAGTCCAGGCCGACGTCGACCAGGAAGCGCAGCCGCTCGTTGACCTCCTTCAGGACGCGCTCGGCGATCTGCTTGTCCCGGTCGTTCAGCTTCATCGCGCCCAGGAACTCGGCGCAGTCGCTGATCGACATCGCCGAGACGTCGGCGATCGACTTCTCCTCGACGGTGACTGCGAGCACCACCGGCTTGAGCCGGGTGCCCTCGCACGTCGGGCAGGGCACCTCGCGCATGTAGCCCTCGAAGCGCTCGCGGCTGCTGTCGCTCTCCGCCTCGGTGTGCCGGCGCTGGATGAACGGGACGGCGCCCTCGAAGCCGGTGCTGTACGAGCGCTCGCGCCCGAAGCGGTTGCGGTAGCTGACCTGCACCTGGTGCTTGTGCCCGTACAGCAGCGCCTTCTTGGCGCGGGCCGGCAGCCCGGCCCACGGGATGTCGGTGCGGAAGCCGAGCTCCCCGGCGAGCGCGTCGATCAGCCGCTGGAAGTACTCCTTGGCGTGGCCCGCCGACCACGGGTGGATCGCGCCCTCCTCCAGCGAGCGCTCGGGGTCCGGGACGACCAGCTCCGGGTCGACCTCCATCCGGTTGCCCAGGCCCGAGCAGTCCGGGCAGGCGCCGAACGGCGAGTTGAAGGAGAACGAGCGCGGCTCCAGCTCCTCGAACGACACGTCGTCGTACGGGCAGTAGAGGTGCTCGGAGTACATCCGCTCGCGCTCCGGGTCGTCCTCCGCGAGGTCGACGAAGTCGAGCACGACCATGCCGCCGGACAGCCGCAGGGCCGTCTCCACCGAGTCGGTGAGCCGCCGCTTGGCGCTCTCCTTGACGGTCAGGCGGTCGATGACCACCTCGACGGTGTGCTTCTCCTGCTTCTTGAGCTTCGGCGGCTCGGCGAGCTGGATCGTCTCGCCGTCCACCCGGGCGCGCGAGTAGCCCTTGGACTGGAGGTCGGCGAAGAGGTCGACGAACTCGCCCTTGCGCTCGCGCACCACCGGGCTGAGCACCTGGAACCGGGTGCCCTCGGCGAGCTCCAGCACCTTGTCGACGATCGCCTGCGGCGACTGCTTGGCGATCGGGCGGCCGCAGTGCGGGCAGTGCGGCTTGCCGATCCGGGCGAACAGCAGGCGCAGGTAGTCGTAGACCTCGGTGATCGTGCCGACGGTCGAACGGGGGTTGCGGTTGGTGGACTTCTGATCGATCGAGACGGCCGGGGAGAGGCCTTCGATGAAGTCCACATCGGGCTTGTCCATCTGCCCGAGGAACTGGCGGGCGTAGGAGGACAGCGACTCGACGTAGCGGCGCTGGCCCTCGGCGAAGATCGTGTCGAAGGCGAGCGAGGACTTGCCGGAGCCGGAGAGGCCCGTGAAGACGATGAGGGAGTCGCGGGGCAGGTCGAGCGAGACGTTCTTGAGGTTGTGCTCGCGAGCACCGCGGACGATGAGGCGGTCGGCCACTGCTTCTGGCGCCTTTCTCCGGGGCGAGAGGACTTGCGGGGAGATGTGTGCTTCTTCCAGGATGCGGCAGCCAGCCTACTAGCTCAGACGTTCGAATATCGACCGTGTCCAGTGGAGTCCACCCGAACGAGTGAGAGCGCCCCTCGGACCCTCCGTACCCGGACCGAAAAAGGCCCTGCTCAGCGGTCGGATTCGGCGATAGCGTCAGCTGGTCAACGAGCGGAGCCCCCCGCGGGCAACGCGCCGTCTCCCACAGAAGGCCGATCCGATGACCGACCCGCAGACCGCCGCCGAGGCCGCCGCGCAGTACCTGGCCCTGGTCGAGGAGAGCACCCGGCACCTGCTGCACACCGTCGCCGAGCTGAAGCCCGAGGCCGTCGCCGAGCCCTCCGCCCTGCCCGGCTGGACCCGCGGTCACGTGCTGGCCCACCTCGCCCGCAACGCCGACTCCCTGGTCAACCTGCTGGACGGCGCCCGCACCGGCACCGACATCCCGCAGTACGCCAGCACCGAGGCCCGCGACCGGCAGATCGAGGAGGGCGCGCCCCGCCCGGTCGACGTCCAGCTCGCCGACCTGCGCGACTCCCGCGAGCGCTTCGCCGCGGCCGCCGCGCTGCTGCCCGCCGATGCCTGGACGGTCGAGGTCCGCCACCGCACCGGCTACGTCTTCCCCGCCCACGACCTCCCGTGGAAGCGCCTCGCCGAGGTCGAGTACCACCACGTCGACCTGGACGCCGGCCACACCCCCGCGCACTGGCCGGAGGTCTTCGCCGTCACCGAGTTCCACAAGATCGCCAACAAGCTGCACGGCGCCGCCCTGCCCGGCGTCGAGCTCGTCGCCGAGGACACCGGGGACATCGGCCTGATCGGCACCGGCGAGCCCGCCCTCACCGTCCGGGGCCCCCTCCGCTCCCTGCTCGCCTGGCTCTCCGGCCGCTCCGACGGCGCCGACCTCCGGGCCACCCCCGACACCGCCCTCCCCCAGCTTCCCCCGCTGGGCTGACGGCGCGAAGATGATCCTGAACCCCTTCACCGGACGAGGAGCGGACGGATGACGTACCACGGAGCGGTCAAGGTCGGCGGGCCGCCGGACGTGCGGGAGCTGGCGCACCTGATCATCACCAAGGTGGCCGTCGGCCCGTACGACAACAACGCCTACCTGCTGCGCTGCCGGGCCACCGACGAGCAGCTGCTGATCGACGCGGCCGCCGACGCCCCGGTGCTGCTGGAGACCATCGGCGACGAGCTGGCCACCGTGGTCACCACCCACCGGCATCACGACCACTGGGCCGCGCTCGCCGAGGTGGTCGCGGTGACGGGGGCTCGCACCGCCGCCGGCGCGCACGACGCCGAGGGCGTCGACGTGCCCACCGAGCTGCTGCTCGCGGACGGCGACAAGCTGCGGGTCGGCGACGTGGAACTCACCGTCCGGCACCTGGTCGGACACACCCCGGGCGCGATCGTGCTGGTCTACGACGACCCGCAGGGCCACCCGCACGTCTTCACCGGCGACTGCCTCTTCCCCGGTGGCGTCGGCAACACCTGGGGCGACCCGGAGGCCTTCCGCACGCTCTTGCGAGACGTCACCGAGAAGGTCTTCGACGTGCTGCCGGACGAGGCCTGGGTCTACCCCGGCCACGGCAACGACACCACCCTCGGCGCCGAGCGCCCGCACCTCGACGAGTGGCGCGAGCGCGGCTGGTGACCTCGGCCTCCGGGCACCGGGCACGACGAGGCCCCCGCGACCCCTTTCGGGTCGCGGGGGCCTCGGCCGTCACGCGGGGATCAGGCGTCCAGCTTCTGGGCCTCGCGCTCGGCCCGCTCCTGCTTCTTCGAGGCGATCAGGCTGGTCACCGTGGTGACGGCCAGCACGACCACGATGACGCCCAGCGAGAGCGGGATGCCGATCTCCGGCACGTTCGCGCCCGCCTCGTGCGCCGCGTGCAGCACCAGCTTCACGCCGATGAAGCCGAGGATCACCGACAGGCCGTACGACAGGTGGACCAGCTTCTTCAGCAGGCCGCCGATCAGGAAGTACAGCTGGCGCAGGCCCATCAGGGCGAAGGCGTTGGCGGTGAAGACGATGTACGGGTCCTGGGTGAGGCCGAAGATCGCCGGGATGGAGTCCAGCGCGAACAGCACGTCCGTGGTGCCGATCGCCAGCATCACGATCAGCATCGGGGTCATCAGCCGGCGGCCGTTCTCCCGGATGAAGAGCTTGGTGCCGTGGTACGTGTCGGTGGACGGGAAGCGCCGCTCGATCGACTTGAGCAGGCGGTTCTCCTCGAACTCGTCCTCCTCCTCGCCGGCCCGGGCCTCCTTGATCAGCTTCCAGGCGGTCCAGATCAGGAAGGCGCCGAAGATGAAGAACACCCAGGAGAACTGGGTGACCAGCGCCGCGCCGCCGGCGATGAAGACCGCCCGCAGCACCAGCGCGATGATCACACCGAACATCAGCACGCGCTGCTGGTAGATCCTCGGCACCGCGAACTTGCCCATGATCAGGATGAAGACGAACAGGTTGTCGACACTGAGCGACTTCTCGGTGATGTAACCGGCGAAGAACTCACCGGCCGGCTGCGCGCCGGAGTGCCACCAGAGGAACCCGCCGAAGATCAGCGCCAGCACGATCCAGACCGCGGTCCAGATCCCGGCCTCCTTGACCGAGACCTCGTGCGGCTTGCGCCCTCCGATGAAGAAGTCCGCCACGATCAGTGCGATCAACACACCGATCGTGGTGACCCACATGGCTATGGAAACGTCCACTACTGCTCCTCCGGCAGGTAGGCGAGACAGTCATCGTCACTGCCGGAGGTCTCTTCCGCCCGTCGGGCCCGCTCTCGGGGCGTCCGCACGGACCAGCGCCCCGGGGCGCCGCTCGTGGGCGCCCGTGATGACGGGGACAACTGCGGGGGAATACTCCCCTCCGCTGCCATCGAGAGTAACAGGAAGCCCAAAGAAAGGTAAAGAAGGTAAAGAACCGTCAGAGGTACGGCTCGATCGCCGGCAGCAGGTCCTGGAAGGTCCGCCCCTTGGCCGGCGCGCCGATCGCCTGCATCTCCCAGCCGCCGGCCCCGTCACGGAACACCCTCGCCATGATCTGCCCGGTGTGCGACCCTCCCCCGGCCAGCTCGTACCGGGCCAGCTCCTCGCCCGTGGTCTCGTCCACCAGCCGGCAGTGGGCGCCCCGCACCTCCGCGAAGGTCTGCCCGGTGTACGAGCTCACCGTGAACACCACCTGGGTGATGTGCGCCGGCACGTGCAGCAGGTCCACCAGGATCGCCTCGTCGTCCTCCGTGCCCGAGCCGCCCTCCAGGTTGTCCCCGGTGTGCCGGACGGAACCGTCCGTGCTCTCCAGGTGCTGGAAGAACACCACGTCGGACGGGGTCTTCTCGGCGTACAGGAGCGCCGACGCGTCCAGGTCGATCGTCCTGGTGCGGCTGCCGAACAGGCCCCGCTTCGGCGCGGCCTGCCAGCCGAGCCCCATCCGGACCACGGTCAACGCGCCGCCCGGCCCCTTCTGGAGACTGACCCGCTGTCCCTTGGCAAGGTTCACCGACACGGCGTTGTCCTCTCTACCCGGCCACGCGGTCGCTCCCCGCGCGGCGCCACGGTGGAACACCCCGTGCCGTCCCCCGGCTGAGGCCCCCTGTTGCTGTCGCACCACCCCGTCCCGAGGTCGATGCCGCAGGCCAGCCTAGGGCCTGCGGCACCCCGCACCTCCCGGCGGTCGCCGCATTGTGGCAAGGCTGAGACACCGCCGGGCTTGACCGGTGTCACACCGGCCCGGCCCGGCGGCCGTCTCGACCCGCCTCAGACCCCCGTCGGCCCCTCGGCCCCCGCTCAGGCCACGCCGGCCTCCCTCATCTGGCGCAGCTCCCGCTTCAGCTCCTTCACCTCGTCGCGCAGTCGGGCCGCGACCTCGAACTGGAGGTCGGCGGCGGCCGCGTGCATCCGGTCCGTCATCGACTGGATCAGCTCCGCCAGCTCGGCGGCCGGCAGGCTCTCGCCCTGCTTGCGCTCCATGCCCAGGGCCGGCACCGGGGCCTTGCCCTTCCCGGCGGCCCCGCGGTAGCCGGTGGACAGCAGCTCGTCGGTGTCCACGTCCTCGCGGGCGAGGGTGTCCAGGATGTCGCCGATCTTCTTCCGCAGCGGCTGCGGATCGATCCCGTGCTTCTTGTTGTACGCCTGCTGCACGACCCGGCGGCGGTTGGTCTCGTCGATCGCCTTCTCCATCGACGGGGTGATCCGGTCCGCGTACATGTGCACCTGGCCCGAGACGTTTCGGGCGGCCCGCCCGATCGTCTGGATCAGCGAGGTGCCGGAGCGCAGGAAGCCCTCCTTGTCCGCGTCCAGGATCGCCACCAGCGACACCTCCGGCAGGTCCAGGCCCTCGCGCAGCAGGTTGATGCCGACCAGCACGTCGTACCTGCCCGCGCGCAGCTCGCGCAGCAGCTCCACCCGGCGCAGGGTGTCCACGTCGCTGTGCAGGTACCGGACCCGGATGTCCAGGCCGAGCATGTAGTCGGTGAGGTCCTCGGCCATCTTCTTGGTCAGCGTGGTCACCAGGACGCGCTCGTCCCGCTCCACCCGCTTGCGGACCTCGTGCACCAGGTCGTCGATCTGGCCCTCGGTCGGCTTGACGATCACCTCCGGGTCGATCAGACCGGTCGGGCGGATGATCTGCTCGACCTGGCCGTCGCCGCGGGACAGCTCGTACGGGCCGGGCGTCGCCGACAGGTACACCGTCTGGTCGATCCGCCCCAGGAACTCCTCCCACTTCAGCGGGCGGTTGTCCATCGCGGAGGGCAGCCGGAAGCCGTGCTCCACCAGGGTGCGCTTGCGCGAGGCGTCGCCCTCGTACATCGCGCCGATCTGCGGGACCGTGACGTGCGACTCGTCGATGACCAGGAGGAAGTCCTCCGGGAAGTAGTCGAGCAGGGTGTTCGGCGGGGAGCCGGGCTCGCGGCCGTCGAAGTGCATCGAGTAGTTCTCGACGCCCGAGCAGGTGCCGATCTGGCGCAGCATCTCGATGTCGTAGGTGGTGCGCATGCGCAGCCGCTGGGCCTCCAGCAGCTTGCCCTGCTTCTCCTGCCGGGCGAGCGTCTCCTCCAGCTCCTTCTCGATGCCGGTGATCGCCCGCTCCATGCGCTCCGGGCCGGCCACGTAGTGCGAGGCGGGGAAGACGTACACCGACTCGTCCTGGCTGATGATCTCGCCGGTGAGGGGGTGCAGGGTGTACAGCGCCTCGATCTCGTCGCCGAACATCTCGATCCGGACGGCCAGCTCCTCGTAGACCGGGAAGATCTCGATGGTGTCGCCGCGGACCCGGAAGGTGCCCCGGGTGAACGCCACGTCGTTGCGGGCGTACTGGATGTCCACGAAACGGCGCAGCAGGACGTCCCGGTCGATCTCCTCGCCGACCTTGAGCGGGACCATCCGGTCCACGTACTCCTGCGGGGTGCCGAGGCCGTAGATGCAGGACACCGACGCGACCACGATCACGTCCCGCCTGGTCAGCAGCGAGTTGGTCGCCGAGTGCCGCAGCCGCTCGACCTCCTCGTTGATCGAGGAGTCCTTCTCGATGTAGGTGTCCGTCTGCGGGACGTACGCCTCGGGCTGGTAGTAGTCGTAGTACGAGACGAAGTACTCGACCGCGTTGTTCGGCAGCAGCTCGCGGAACTCGTTCGCCAGCTGGGCGGCCAGCGTCTTGTTCGGCGCCATCACCAGGGTGGGCCGCTGCAGCCGCTCGATCATCCAGGCCGTGGTGGCCGACTTCCCGGTACCGGTGGCACCGAGCAGGACGACGTCCTTCTCCCCGCCCTTGATCCGCCGCTCCAGCTCGGCGATCGCCGCCGGCTGGTCCCCGTTCGGCTGGAAGGGACTGACGACCTCGAAGGGCGCCACTGACCGCTCAATACTCGTGATGGGTCGCACGAGTCCACCGTACGACCCACCACCGACAAGCGGTGCGGCTCCCTCAGGCCGCGTGCCCCTCGAACCTCATGGCCGGCTCGCGGGCCGGGTCGATGCGGACGACCGAGTCGAAGTCGGCGGCGAGGCGTTCGATCAGCGGCAGGGCCGGATCGACGCCGCTCTCCTCGATGCTCTCGACCGTCGCCTCGTCCAGCCCGGACCGCTCCGCGAGTTCGGCGAGCGTCCAGCCGAGAGCGGAGCGGCGGGCGTACACGGCCTCGGCCGGCGCCATCCGCCGCCCGGCCGGCCGGTACTGCTCGCTCTCCCGATGCTCCGGCGGCACGACCCACCGCGTGTGACAACCGCTGCTCACCGCTGCTCCTCCCGGTCGTAGACGTCGTGGTCGGCAGCGGGCAGATGCTCGGCCTCACGCTCTGCTCCGCCGGGCCCTGTCCGGCTGATCTTGCCGGACAGGGCCCGGGAGCAGCGCCCGGCCGGGGCGGGGGTCACGGGCTCAGGTCTTCGCGCTGTCGCGGGCGAGGGCTACCAGCCGGGAGATGGCGCGGAGGTACTTCTTGCGGTAGCCGCCGCGGAGCATGTCGTCGGGGAAGACCTGGTCGAAGGGGAGGCCGGAGGCGGTGATGGGGAGCTCGCGGTCGTACATGCGGTCGGCGAGGACGACCAGGCGCAGGGCGGTGGACTGGTCGTCGACCTGGCGGACGCCGCGCAGGCAGACGGCGGTGACGTCGTCGAGCAGCGCGCCGTAGCGGCTGGGGTGGACGGCGGAGAGGTGGGCGAGGAGGGTGTCGAAGTCGTCCAGGGAGGCGCCGGGGGTCCGGGCGGCGACGGCGTCGACGGCCGCGTCGGGGTAGGGCGGCGGGGCGTCCGGGAGGCCGCGGTGGCGGTAGTCCTGGCCGTCGATCCGCATCGGGCGGAAGTGCGCGGACAGGCCCTGGATCTCGCGCAGGAAGTCGGCGGCGGCGAAGCGGCCCTCGCCGAGCTTCTCCGGCAGGGTGTTCGAGGTGGCGCAGAGCTTGACGCCGTTGTCGACGAGGCGGCCGAGCAGCGTGGAGACGAGGACGGTGTCGCCCGGGTCGTCGAGCTCGAACTCGTCGATGCACAGCAGCGTGTGCCCGGAGAGGGTCCGGACGGCCTGCTGGAAGCCGAGCGCACCGACCAGGTTGGTCAGCTCGACGAAGGTGCCGAAGGCCTTGGGGCCGGGGGCGGCGTGCCAGAGCGAGGCGAGCAGGTGGGTCTTGCCGACGCCGTAGCCGCCGTCGAGGTACACACCGGCCGGGCCGGTGGGCGCCGGGGCGGAGCGGCGGAACCAGCTGCGCTTGGGTGCGGAACCGTTTCCCCCGCCGAGGGTGGTGGCGAACTGCTCCAGGACCTGGACGGCCTCGTACTGGCTGGGCTGGTTCGGGTCCGGAATGTACGTCCCGAAGCTCACGTCGGAGAACCGGGGCGGCGGGACCATCTCGGCGACCAGCCGCTCGGCGGGCACGACGGGGCGGCGGTCGGCGAGCGCGATCGGGGAGCCGGCCGCGCTCGCGGCGGCTATGGACTCGGTCGCGGTGTCGGGGCGGGGGGCTGCTGGCACGTTAGTAGAGGGTACGCCTGGTCCCAGGCCCCTCGGGACGGCGGCCGGTGGAAGACTGAGGGCATGCAACAGTTGATCAGCCCGCTGGGCGAGCCGGTCGTGGACCCGGCCTCGCTGGAGTCGCTCGCCGCCGTCTACGCGTACCCCGACCAGGTGAATCGGGGGCGGCCCTGGCTGCGCGCCAACATGGTGGCCGGTCTGGACGGCGGGGCGAGGCTGGAGGGCCTCTCGGAGGGCCTGTCCGGGGACGCCGACAAGCGGATCTTCGGTGTGCTGCGCGCGCTGTCGGACGTGGTGCTGGTGGGCGCGGAGACGGTCCGCGCGGAGGGCTACCGGCCGGCCCGGGCCCGGGCCGAGTTCGCGGCGGCGCGGGCGGCGGCCGGGCAGGCCCCGGCTCCGGCGATCGCGATCGTGAGCCGCTCGCTGACCCTGGACCTGACCGCGCCGCTGTTCACCGCCCCGCTGGTCAGAACGGTGGTGATCACCACCGCGGACGCGCCCGAGGAGCGCCGCCGGGCGGTCGCCGAGGTGGCCGACCTGGTGCTCGCCGGGGAGGGGGCGGTGGACCTGCGGGCGGGCGTGTCGGCGCTGGCGGAGCGGGGCTGGACGCGGTTGCTGAGCGAGGGCGGCCCGCGGCTGCTGGGGCAGCTGGCGGCGGCGGGTCTGCTGGACGAGTTGTGCCTGTCGCTGGCTCCGTTGATCACGGGCGGCGACGCGCCGCGCATCATCCGCGATGCGGAAATGCCTGACGTGCAGCGGATGCGGCTGGTCTCATTGATCGAGCAGAAAGGATTCCTCTTCACCCGCTACATGCGTCCGCCGACCCCGTGACCGACGGGTCGTGATCCCGTTAATGCGATGCCGGGGCCCGGGGGCCGGCCACTGGAAGGGACTCACGTGTTCAAGACGGTACTGATGATCGAAAAGGCTCTCTCCGACGCGGACGTGGAACTCGTCACCACGCTCCACAGCGACGAGAAGGTCTCCTTCGTCGTCCTGATGCAGCCGCGCGGCAAGCAGGACGAGCTGCTGCGGGCGCTGGACGACGTGGCGCTCGGCCACCTCGACAAGGTGGTGCACGAGCACGACGAGTCCGAGTCCGGGCCGACCGTGGCCTCCGAGTCGCTCGAACACAGCCTGCGCCACCTGCGCGCGGCCGGGGCCGAGGCGGTCGGCGAGCTGGTCGAGGAGAAACCGCTGGACCGGCTGCGGGCGGCGGTCGAGGAGCACCGCGCGGACGAGGTGGTGGTGCTCACCTCACCGCACTTCGTCGAGGAGTTCTTCCACCGCGACTGGGCCTCCCAGGCCCGGCACAAGGTGGGGGTCCCGGTGCTGCGGCTGTTCGCCAGCGACTCCTAGGGATCCCGGCCGGTGGTGCAGAATCGTCCTTGCGGTCCGCCCGCGAGGACGATTCCCCATCCCGTCCGCCCGACCATTCCGCCCCCGCCCTACGGAGCCCCGCCTTGAACGACGCCGCGCACGACCTGCACGCCCCGCACTTCATCGGCATCGGCGGCGCCGGGATGTCCGGCCTGGCGAAGATCCTCGCGGTGCGCGGCGCCAGCGTCTCCGGCAGCGACTCCAAGGAGTCCGAGACCGTCCTCGCGCTGCGCGCCCTCGGCGCGACCGTGCACGTCGGCCACGCCGCCGAGCACGTGCCGGACGGCACCAGCAGCGTGGTGGTCTCCAGCGCGATCCGCGCCGACAACCCGGAGCTGGCCGCCGCCCACGAGCGCGGCATCCCGGTGGTGCACCGCTCCGACGCGCTGGCCGCCCTGATGGGCGGCCGCCGGGCGCTGGCGGTGGCCGGCACCCACGGCAAGACCACCACCACCAGCATGCTCGCCGTCGCCCTCGGCGAACTGGGCCTGGACCCGTCCTACGCGATCGGCGGCGACCTCGACACGCCCGGCTCCAACGCCCACCACGGCGCCGGCGAGATCTTCGTCGCCGAGGCCGACGAGAGCGACCGCAGCTTCCACAAGTACGCGCCCGAGGTGGCGATCGTGCTCAACGTGGAGCTGGACCACCACGCCAACTACGCCTCGATCGAGGAGATCTACGAGTCCTTCGAGACCTTCGTCGGCCGGATCACCCCCGGCGGCACCCTGGTGGTCTCCGCCGACCACGACGGCGCCCGCGAACTGACCGCCCGGGTGGCCGGCCGCGAGGGCCTCACCGTGGTGACCGTCGGCGCCGCCGAGGACGCCGACGTCCGGGTCCGCTCGGTGGTCGCCCGCGGCATGACCAGCGAGGTCACCGTCGAGCTGGACGGCGCCGAGCTGTCCTTCACCGTCTCGGTGCCCGGCCGGCACTACGCGCACAACGCGGTCGCCGCGCTGGCCGCCGGCGTCGCACTGGGCGTCCCGGTCGCCGACCTGGCCAAGGCCCTGGGCGCCTACACCGGCGTGCGGCGCCGCCTCCAGCTCAAGGGCGAGGCCGGCGGCGTCCAGGTGATCGACTCCTACGCCCACCACCCCACCGAGATGACCGCCGACCTGGAGGCGATCCGGGAGGGCCTGGAGGGCGAGGGCCGGGTGCTGGTGGTCTTCCAGCCGCACCTGTTCAGCCGCACCCAGCAGCTCGCCGAGGAGATGGGCCGGGCCCTGGCGCTGGCCGACGCCTCGGTGGTGCTGGACATCTACCCGGCCCGCGAGGACCCGATCCCCGGCGTGACCAGCGAGCTGATCATCGACGCCGCCCACCGGGCCGGCGCCGACGTCACCGCCGAGCACTCCTTCGCCGCCGCCCCCGCCGTGCTGGCCGGCCTGGCCCGCCCCGGCGACCTGCTGCTCACCATGGGTGCCGGCGACGTCACCAACCTGGGCCCCGCCATCCTGGAGGAGATCCGGGGAAGCGTGCAGCACCTCTCGAACGTTGCCTCCAACGTCTGACGTACCCCGACCGGGAGCCGTGATGAGCTACGAGATCGAGAAGACCGAGGCCGAGTGGCGGGACGAGCTGAGCCCCGAGGAGTACCACGTGCTCCGCGAGGCCGGCACCGAGCGCCCGTTCACCGGTGAGTACACCGACACCAAGACCGTCGGCGTCTACGGCTGCCGGGCCTGCGGCGCGGAGCTGTTCAGCTCCGAGACCAAGTTCGACAGCCACTGCGGCTGGCCGTCGTACTACGCGCCGCTGGCCGGGGACCGGGTCCAGTACATCGAGGACACCACGCTCGGCATGCGCCGGGTCGAGGTGCGCTGCGCCCGCTGCGGCGGGCACCTGGGCCACGTCTTCGAGGGCGAGGGCTACGGCACGCCGACCGACCAGCGGTACTGCATCAACAGCGTCTCGCTGACGCTGAAGCCGGCCGAGTAGGGCCGGCCGGTCGCGCCGCGAGGCCCGGGTTTCCGTACGGACGGACGCCCGGGCCCTCGTGCGTCCCGGGCCGCCGGGGCCCGGACCAGCAGGGTCCGGGCCGCCGAGGGGCGGGCCGCCGGGGCTCAGGCCGCCGGGGCTCAGGCCGTCGGGGCTCAGGCCGTCGGGGCGAAGCGGACCGGGAGGTGGACCAGGGCCCGGTGGAACGGGCCGGGGCGCCAGAGCAGGTCCTCGGCCGGGGTGGCCAGCTCCAGGTCGCTGAGCCGGCTGGTCAGCTGCTCGATCGCGGTGATCGCGATCAGCAGCGCCGGGTCACGGGCCGGGCAGCCGTGCGGGCCGGCCGCCCAGGCCAGGTGGGCGCTCTCGCCGCTGCGCAGCTCGGTGCCGTCGGTGGGCGGCGCGGCCTGCGAGTTGGCGGCCGCGTAGGAGACCAGCACCAGCGTGCCGGCCGGGATCTCCCGGCCGTGGAAGGTGATGTCGTAGCGCGGGTAGTGGGCGGAGAGGTTGGCCAGCGGCGGCTCGTGCCAGAGCACCTCGTCGATCGCCTGGTAGGCGGTCATCGCGCCGCCGATGAGGGAGCCGGCGTAGCGGGCGTCGGTGAGCAGGCGCAGCAGGGCGTTGCCGATCAGGTTGGTGGTCGGCTCGTGCCCGGCGATCATGGTGAGGGTGATCTGCCGGATCACCTCGTCGTCCTCCAGCCCGGCCGGGTGGGTGACGAACCAGGAGGTGAGGTCGTGCCGGGGCCGCTCGCGCCGCTCGGCGACCATGGCGGTGACCACCGCGACGAGGTCCCCGTACGCGACGACGGCCTTCTCGGTGGACTCGATCATCCCGGCGATCCCGGCGACCAGCCGGGCGCTGTGCTCCTCCGGCACGCCGAACCAGGTGGTGAGGACGAAGGCCGGCAGCTGGCGGGCGTACTCGGCGATCAGGTCGGCGGTGCCGGCCGCCTCGAAGCGGTCGACCAGCTGGTGGGCGACCTCGGCGACCCGGCGCTGGAGCCGGTGCGGTTCGAGCAGGGCGAGGCCGTCGGTGATCACCGCGCGGTAGCGCGCGTGCACCTCGCCGTCACTGAACAGGGCGGTCGGGCGGTAGCCGAGCACCGGCAGCAGCGGGTTGTCGGGGGCGACGGTGCGCTGCCAGGCGCGGGAGTCCTTGGAGAAGGTGTCGGTGTCGCGCAGCAGGTCCAGGGCGGCCTGGTAGTCGGTGACCAGCAGGGCCTCGACGCCGGGCGCGATCTCCACCGGGGCGACCGCGCCGTAGCGGCGCAGCCGGTCGTAGACCAGCTGCGGGTCGGCGGCGAAGACCGGGCCGTAGATGGGGGTCGGGCGGGTGTCGGTGGTCACGGGCGCTCCTCGGCGGCGGAGGCGGCAGGGGCGGTCGCTGCCGGGACGGCGGGCTCGGTGACGTCCGCCGGGGTGGCGAGGTCGGCGGCGTCCGCGGGGGCGGCGGGCAGGCCGTCGAGGACGTGCTCGGCCAGCGCGATCAGCGCGTCCAGGCTGGCACCGCGCTCGCGGGCGTCGCAGAGCAGCAGCGGGGTGGTGGGGTGCAGGTCCAGGTGGGCGCGCAGCACCTCGATCGAGTGGACCGGCGCGTCCGGGAAGCAGTTGACGGCGACGGCGTAGGGCAGGCCCTGCTCCTCGACCATGTCCATGATCTCGAAGGAGTCGGCGAGCCGGCGGGTGTCGGCGAGCACCAGCGCGCCGAGGGCGCCGCGGGCGATGTCCTGCCAGAGCGGGAAGAAGCGGCGCTGGCCGGGGGTGCCGAACATGTAGAGCACGAGGTTGCCGGGCAGGGTCAGCCGGCCGAAGTCGACGGCGACCGTGGTGGTGGCCTTCTCGGGCAGGCCCGCCAGGTCGTCCACCGGCCGTCCGGTCTCGGTCATCGCCTCCTCGGTGTGCAGGGTGGCGATCTCGGAGAGGGTGCGGATGAGCGTCGTCTTGCCGACCCCGAACGGGCCGGCCACCACCAGCTTCATCAGCGTCTGGTCCCGGTCGGGCAGGTAGCCCACCCGGCTCGGCCGGTCGGCCGGGCTACCGGAGCGCACGGAGTCCAACGAGGAGCCTCTCGACGATGGAGCGGTCGGTCTGCTGGGCGCGCGGGATCGGCGCGCGGGCGCGCAGGCAGCCCGCCTCGACCAGATCGGCCGCGAGGAAGACGGTGGCGCTGACCGGCAGGCGCAGGTGCGCGGCGGCCTCCACCACGGTCAGCGCGCCGGGCCGCAGCAGTTCCCAGAGCCGCTGGTGTTCGGGTTCCAGCTCGCGGGGCGGTTCGACGCGGTCCGCGAACAGCACGGTGAGCCGGTCGAAGCCGGCGGTACCGGGGCGGCTGCGGCCGCCGGTGGCCAGGTAGGCGGGCACCATCCGCCTGCGGGGTACGGCGGTCATGATCGGACGGTGGTGTCCTGCTGCCGGGTCGGACTCGCGAGGGCACGGCCCAGGGCGGCGACCTGTACCTGCATCTGGTAGGCCACGTTGCCGAGTTGGGCCTCCGGGGAGGTGAACACGGCGAGCGAGGTGTTCTCCCCGGCCGGGACGACGACGGCGTAGCCGAGGTCGGACTCGACCACGGTCTGGGCCAGCCGGGGCCGTTCGGTGTCGGTGAAGGCGCTGGTGAACGCGCGGGCGGCGGCGTGCACGGTGGCGGTCATCGCGGCGACCCGCTCGGCGGAGGCGCGGTCGAGCCCGTCCGAGGCTCCCTCGACGAGGCCGTCACCGGTGGCGATGACCGCGTGCAGCACCCCCGGCAGCTCCAGCAGCGGGGTCAGCACCCACGAGATCTCGTCGGCGGTGGTCGGGCTGGGCGTGCTGGTCACTGCTCGGCTCCTTCGGGGGTCGGGGCGGTCGGGCGGACGGTGGTGCGGGCACCGGTGTCGCGGGCGGCCGCGGTCGGGCCGGTCGCGCTGGTCCCGGCGGTCGCGCTGGACTCGCCGGTCGTGCTGGTCCCGCGGGCGGCCTGTGCCACGGCGGCGCGGCCGGAGTCGGTGCCCTCCTGGAGCGCCTGCCAGTGGGCGGCGGCGCGCTCGGGCGTCCGCTCGGGGGCCCGGGCGGGCGGCTCGGCCGGTGCGGCGGACGGCCCGGCGGCGGGCTCGGGGGCTCCGGGGCCGTCGGCGGTGACCGGTCGGCGGCGTCGCCGACTGGGCAGGCCGGTGCCGTCATCGACCGGGTCGGCGGGGCCGGCCGGTGCGTCGGGCACCGCGTGGATGGCGGGCGCGGGGTGCGGGCCCGGCTGGTTGTGCCGGTCGGCGAGCGGGGGCGGCCCGTCGCCCTCGTCGGCGTCGCGCATCGGCGGGACGGCCTGGACGGTGGGCGCGGGGGCCGGGCCGGCGCCGGCCCGCAGCGGCAGCGGGGTGAGCACCGACAGCGGCTGCTCGTCGTCGACGACGGTCACCAGCGCGGCCGGGATGCGCAGGATGGTGCGCATCCCGCCGTACGGCGAGGGCTCGATGTGGCAGGAGAAGCCGTACTGGCGGGCCAGTTTGCCGATCACCGCGAAGCCGGTCTTGGGCGGGTTGCCGAGTTCGGTGAGCAGGACGTCGGGCGGGCCGGCCAGCAGTCGGCGGGCCCGGCGCAGCTGGTCGTCGTCCATGCCGATGCCGCTGTCGTCGATGATCACCAGCGCGCCGCGGCCGCCCTGCTGGACGGTGACCGGGATGTCGGTCTCCGGGTGCGAGTAGGCGGAGGCGTTGGCGAGGAGTTCGGCGACGGTGATGGCCAGCGGCTCGGCGGCCCGGGCGACCACGGCGAGCCGCTGCTCGCGCAGGTGGTTGGCGACCTTGATCCGGGCGTAGCCGGGCACCCGGGAGAGCGCGCCGACCACCACTTCGGCGAGCGGCGAGTCGGTGCGGGCCAGGCCGGGCCAGGCTTCGCAGAGCACGGCGACGGTCTGGATCCGGCGCAGCGCGACCTCGTTGCGGAAGTCGACCTCCAGCAGCCGGGGGTCGTCGTTGTCGTGCTGGAGCTGCTGGACCAGGCTCTGGATCTGGTAGAGCAGGGTCTGGATCCGGGAGGTGGCGCCGCGCATGGCGGCGCGGGCGGCGGCGTCGACGCGTTCGCGCTCGTCGGTGAGGGCCGCGGAGGCGGCGTCCAGGACGGACTGCAGCGCCCGGACGGCCTCGGGGCCGACGGCCTGCCCGTCCAGCGGGCCGACCAGCGGGGCGTTGGCGTGGCTGAGCCGGACGGCGGTGGCGGCCACCCGTTCCTGGGCGAGGTGGCCGATCTCGGCGAGCACGGCGGCGGTGTGCTCCTCGGCGGCGGTGAGCCGCCGTTCCGCCTCCCCGGCCCGGGTGTTCGCGGCGGCGGCCCGCTGGTCGGTCTCCCGGGTGGCGTCCTCGGCGGTGCGGGCCCGGCTCTCGGCCTCCCGGGTGCGCTCCTCGGCGGCCCGGTAGCGGCTCTCGGCGTGGTGGGTCTCCTCGGTGGCGCGCCGGGCGGCGTCCTGCGCCTCGCGCAGTTGCTGCTCGGCGCGGGCCAGCCGGCCTTCGGCGGCGCGGGCGCGTTCCTCGCCGTGTCCGCGGGCGGTCTCGGCGGCGACCGCCCGGGTGAGGGCCCGGGCCCGGCCGCGGGCGAGCACGCCCGCCGTCGCGGCGGCGACCAGCGCCAGGGCGATCAGCGCAATCTGCGCGATCTGCGTCATCGAAGTCCTCGGAAGTCCTCTGGGGGTCCGGTTGGTCGGCTGCTGCCGGGGCCGGGGCCGGCGGTGGTCCGGCCCGGGCGCGGCGGGCGGTCGGTCCCGGGCGGTCAGTCCCGGGCGGCGGCGCGCGGGCGCGGGCTGCGGGCGGCGTCCTCGGCCAGTTCGCGGGCCACCTGGGCGACCTGGCCCATGGCCACCAGGACGTTCGGCACCTCGGTGCCGTCCAGGTGTCGGTACTCGGCGGCGACGGTGAGCACCAGCCGCTCGGGCAGGCCGAGTTCGGGGTGGCGCTGCTCGGCTATCACCCGCCGGGCGGCGTCCAGCGCGGGGATCCCGGCGGTGTGCAGGGCGTGCGCGCGCTCCCGGACGTACGTCAGGTAAGCGATGTGGTGGCGAACCCCGTCGCGGTCGAGCACAGGGCCGTGGCCGGGGACGAAGATCTCGGCGCCGGTGGCCAGGATCCGCTCACAGGCGGTGATCACGTTCTCCAGCGGGCCGGCCCAGTGCACCGGGTGGTCGCCGGGGTACTCGGGGGTCGAGCCGAAGATCACGTCGCCGGTGAAGACGGCGCGCTGGTACGGGAGGTGGACGATCAGGTCGCCGCCGGTGTGGGCGGCGGGCAGGCCGGTCACCTGCACCGGGTACTCCCCCACCCGCAGTTCCAGCTCGCCGGTGAAGACGGTGTCGGGGTGCACGGGGTCGGTGGCGGACCAGTCGAACCGTCCGAAGTGCTCCCTGAGGTAGCCGCCGAGCGGGGAGTCCGGGTCGCCGCCGACGACGAGGGCGTGCTGCTGCTGCGGGGTGGGCTCGTAGTGGATGTGCTCCAGCGCCTCACGGGTGGAGATCACCTCGGCGTCCGGGACGACTCCGGCGCCCCACAGGTGGTCGCCGTTGGCGTGGGTGACGATCACCCGGTCGACCTCGACCCCGGCCGGCAGCAGGCGGCGGCTGGCGGCGAGGAACTTCCCGGCCAGGGTGGGGTCGTAGGGGGTGTCGATCCAGAGCGCGGTCTTCGCCGAGGCCAGCAGCCCGCAGTTGGCCAGGCCCCAGCCCCGCTTCGGGGGGAGCCACACGTACAGGTCCTCGGCAATCGCGCTCACGTTCGCACGGTTGATCGTCATGTGCGCGATTATGCCCAAAGTGTGTCAGGGGCGGGGCAAAACCTGTACGGCTGCCAGGAGTTGCTGCCCCAGACTCTCCCGAGCTGTCCGGTTTCGCCCCTCGTGGTCGAGACCAATCGTCTCAACCGTCGGGACGACCCGTGGACACCTCGCCCCGGAATCCCGACGGGACGTCGGACCGGGGCGCGGGCAGGGTGCGGCAGACCTCGACCGTGACGTCGACGGTGTCCAGGCCTATGACCCGCCCCTCCACCGCGACGAATCCTTTCTCCCCCGAGCGGAAGAGCGCCGCCAGCGGGGAGTTGCGGCTCGCCGCGGTCAACGCCTCCACCGCCATCGCGGAGCCGAAGGCGAACACCCCGCAGAGCACGATGCAGGGCGCCTGCCGGGGCGTGCGGGTCACGAAGATGAAGCCGTGGTCGCGGATCAGCTCCCCGGCTGGGTTGTACAGCGCCTCGAAGGTCATTCCGCCCCACCGGGCGCGGGCCTCGTCCGGGTACTCGATGGCGAAATCCGGGAACACCGCGTCCAGCACGCCGCCGGAATAGGAGTTGACGCTCGGGCCCCCGATCGAGAACGTCGGCATCCGGGGATCCTGCGCGCCGGCCACCACCAGTTCGATCGTCGCCTTCCGGTTGACCTTCCGCAGCAGGTCGGTGAGCCCCGCTATCGCCCTGGCCTCGGCCATCGGCATGAACAGCACGTTCTTCGGCCCGCGGCTGGTCAGCTGGCAGCCGTCCGTGGTGAAGGCGAACTCCGCGACCTCGATGCTCGGCGTGATGATCTGCACCCGGCTGTACGGCGCCAGCAGCGCCCGCAGGAAGCCGTAGCGCAGGAACAGTCTGGTCCGGGCGAGGGAGCGGGCCGCGAGGAATCCGATCACGGCCGGAACCGATGCGATGAACACCTGGAGCAGGATCTCCATATCATCCCCACGGAGGAAGACTCGACCACGAACTGTGTGCCCTGGTTAAGTCCCCTCCGTGGCCGGAAATACCCCCCTCGCGGCAATTCCCACCGTCAGGATCGCCGCACCCGGCGTCACTTCAAGCGCTTGATCCCCTTGCGTTCCCCCGCGCACCGCTCGTACCCCAGCCACGCGTTGATCGCGAGCATCGGCGCATTGGTCTCGTCGTTGGAGGTGTACGCGCGCCGGTAGCCCGCCGCGGCCGCCAGGCGCAGCGACTCCAGCTTGGCCAGCTTGCTCAGCCCTCGCCCGCGGAACTCCCGGCGGCAGGCGGTGAACGCGGACCAGTAGCGGTCCACCCCGTCGGTCTGCGCCATGCTGAACGCGGCCGGTTCGCCGTCCACCACGGCGACGACGGTCAGCGCCCGGTCCAGGTCCGGCCGGGCCCAGTCGCCCCGCAGCCAGTCCTCGTAGTCCAGGGCGTCCATCGGCACCTCGCCGGGCTCGTCCTGGATGGCGTCCGCCTCGACCAGGAACAGCGGGCGTGGGTCGGCCGCCCAGTCTCCGGCCGGGCGCAGCTCGACGCCGGCCGGCCGTACGGGCGCCTGCGGCAGCGGCAGCGCCAAGTCCCGTCCGCCGAACTGCGCCGCGCGCCCGAGCTCGTAGCCACGGGCGGCGGCGAAGGCCAGCGAGGCGGGCTCGTCGTCCAGCCAGGTGTGCAGCTCGCTCACTCCGTGCCCGGCCAGGTGCCGTTCGGCCGCGGCCAGCAGCGCGGTGGACGCGCCGCGCCGCCGGAACTGCGGCAGCACGCTGCCGTTGGCGTACCCGACGCCGGTGGTCGTCGTCCCGAGCACCACCGCGCAGCGCACCGCGCCGACCACCCGGCCGTCCAGCTCGGCGACGAAGGTGCGGAAGTGCTCGCCCGGGCTCTGCCGGCCGTTAAGCCAGAGCAGGGCCTCGGAGGTCATCACCAGGTGCTCGCGCCCGGCCCGGTGGGCGGCGGCCACGGCCTCGGCGTCGTCGGGGCGGAAGTCACGGATCGTCAAAGAAGTCATGGGTTCCCACGCTAACCCCGACGCCCGTCCGGCGCCTTCGAATTTCCCCTCGCCGGTGCGCCTCACCTGCGGCAACGGCCCCGGCTCGGGACCAAAGTCCCTCACCCCCGCAGCGGCAAGCTCAAATAATGCTCTGAGAAGACCGGGCGGGGCTTGGCAGCCGTCCCACCCGGGGACATCCTCAGCACACGGCCGCGCGGTCCTGGCGACGAAGCCCGCACCACCCGGCGGCCTCCCCACCCGGCCCTCCGAAAGGGGGCGAACCGATGACCTCCCCTGCCCTGGACCTGCCCGGCTCCGCCACCCCGGCGCGGGACGGCGCGCCCCGCCTCGGCGTCGGCCTCGGCTGGCGCAGCGAGATCGACACCGTCGTCGAACGCCAACCCGGCCTGGACTGGGTCGAGGTGGTCGCCGAGAACATCTGCGCCGACCACCTGCCCGAGTCCCTGACCGTCCTGCGCGCCCGCGGCGTCACCGTCGTCCCGCACGGCGTGGCGCTCGGCCTCGGCGGCGCCGACCTGCCCGACCCCGCCCGGCTCGCCAAGCTCGCCGAGGCGGCACTCGCCCTCGACTCCCCGTTGGTCACCGAACACCTGGCGTTCGTCCGGGCCGGCGGCCTGGAGGCCGGCCACCTGCTGCCCGTCCCCCGCACCCGGGACTCGCTGCGGGTGATCGCCGAGAACGTCCGGATCGCCCAGGACCAGCTCCCGGTGCCGCTCGCCCTGGAGAACATCGCCGCCCAGCTGGCCTGGCCCGACGAAGAGCTGACCGAGGGGCAGTTCCTCGCCGAACTGGTCGAGCGGACCGGCGTCCGGCTGCTGATCGACGTCGCCAACCTGCACACCAACCGGGTCAACCTCGGCATCGACCCGGCCGCCGAACTGGACCGCCTGCCGCTGGAGGCGCTCGCCTACGTCCACGTCGCCGGCGGCACCCTGGTCGACGGCGTCTGGCACGACACCCACGCCCACCCCGTCACCGAACCGGTGCTGGAGGTCCTGGCCGAACTCTGCGCACGGGTCGCACCACCCGGCGTCCTGCTGGAACGGGACGCCGACTTCCCGCCGCCCAGCGAGCTGGCCGGCGAACTGGACGCCGTCCGCCGGGTGCTGGAGGGGAGCACCCCGCGGACGGCCCCACCGGCCCCCCGCGCCGAGCCCCGGGGGACCGCGGCGGGAGCGTGCCCGAGCGGCACCCGCGCCCGGCTGGCGCGGCGCCAGGAGGACCTGCTCGCCGCCCTGGTGGCCGGCGGGCCCGTCCCGCCCGGCTTCGACCCGGACCAGGTCCGCGCCCAGTCCACCGGCCTGGCCACCAAACGGCGGGACACCGTCGCCAAGGTGGCCCCCGAACTGCCCCGCCTGCTCGGCCGGCCGTACGGGCCGCTGTTCCTCGACTACGCCCGCCAGCACCCGCAGACCGGCGGCTACCGCGCCGACGCCCGGGCCTTCGCCGCCTGGGCGCTCGCCGACGGCGGCCCGCTCGCCGCCGACCACCGCCGGTCCCTGGAGCAGTGGCTCCACCCGGCCGCCGAGCGGCCGCCCGGCGCGTTCGCCCGTCTGCGCCGAGCCCTGCGGCGCTGAGCACCCGCCTTCACCGCACACCTTCGGGGGGAACCCGCCCATGTGGCACAACACCTACTTCGTCATCCCCGCCGTCCTGCTGGTGGCGGCCTCGCTGTACGCGTCCCGGACCAAGCAGCGGGTCGGCCACGTCCCGCACGTCCAGGGCCTGCCGGGCCGCGGCCTGCCGCTGATGGACGCCGCCTTCCTGTCCGGCGGCCCCGGCCGGGTCTTCGACACCGCCCTGATCCGGATGCACCTCTCCGAGCGGGCCGTGATCAGCCGCGCCGGCCTGGTCACCCTCACCGGGCACAAGCCGTACGACGCCGTCGACCAGGCCGTCCTGGACGCCGTCGGCCCGGGCGGCAGCCGTGAACTCGCCCCGCTGCGCCGCGCCGTGATGCGCTCCGCCGCCGTGCAGGAGATCGGCGACCGGCTCGCCGACCGCGGCCTGATGCGCCACCCCGAGCGGCTGCGGCGGGCCCGCACCGCCCGGCGGCTGCTCTGGCTCGCGCTGCTCGGCGTCGCCGTCTCGACCGTCCTCTCCCACGTGCTGGACGAGGGCGGCGCCGGCTCCGACCGCCCCGCGCTGTGGATCCCGGTGGTGCTCCTGGTCTTCGGCGGGATCAGCCTGCTCGTCACCTGGCCAGCCAAGGGCCGGATCACCCCGGCCGGGCGGCGCCAGCTCTCCCTGATGAAGGTCGGCACGCCGTGGACGCCGAGCGCCGGCCTGTCGCCGAAGGCGACCGGCGGCGTGCTGCTGGGCGCCCTCGCGCTCGGCGGGCTGGCCACCGCCGGGCTGGAGGACGACGAGCTGCGGTCCGCGATGCTGGCCGCGTCCGCCCAGGACGAGGCGATGAAGTCGGCCGCCGCGAGCTCCTACGCCGCCTCCTCCTCGACGGGCTCCTCCACCAGCTCTCCCCCCAGCTCGTGCAGCTCGTCCGGGTCCTCCTGCGGGGGCTCCACGGCCTGGTGCGGCTCCTCCCACTCCGGCTCCTCCGGCTGCGGGGGAAGCGGCAGCAGCTGCGGATCCTCGTCCTCCAGCTGCGGCTCCGGCTCCAGCAGTTGCGGCTCCTCCTCGTCGAGCTGCGGGTCGTCCTCCTCCAGTTGCGGGTCGTCCTCGTCGAGCTGCGGTGG
Source organism: Kitasatospora sp. NPDC088861 (assembly GCF_044750105.1). Taxonomy (NCBI): domain Bacteria; kingdom Bacillati; phylum Actinomycetota; class Actinomycetes; order Kitasatosporales; family Streptomycetaceae; genus Kitasatospora; species Kitasatospora sp. NPDC088861. The sequence goes on along the minus strand of NZ_JBIVJF010000007.1, from coordinate 138,786 downwards.
TGGCGGCGGCTGCGGCTCCTGACGTCACAGTTCGGTATCGCGGTCCGGGAAGCCGTTCCCCGCGCCATCGGCCCAGGCATACAACAAGCCCATGTGGTTGCTGTTCCTGATACCGGCGTGCGTCGCGGCGGTCCTCTCGTGTCTCCGGCTCGTCCGGACGACCGCCACCGCCGACGCCCTGGCCGAGGCGGACGGCCTGCGCCCGCCCGAGGCCGTCGGGATCGGGCTGTACGAGACGGCCTACCTGGCCGGCGGCCCGGACCGGGTGGTCGAACTCGCCCTCGTCCTGATGGCCGGCCGGGGCCGGCTGCACCTGGCGCACACCGGCTGGACCACGGTGGTCGACCCCCGGGGCCGCAGCCGCCTGGAGCGCGCGGTCATCGTCACCGTCGGCCCCGACGGCCAGTGCCGCACCGACGGGCTGCGCCGGGCGATGGCCGAGCACCCGACCGTCCTGGAGATCGGCGCCCGGCTCTCGCTGGCCGGCCTGGCCACCCCGGCCCTGGTCCAGCGCAGCACCGTCCTGGTGGTCCGGCAGGTGCGGCACGCACTGCTGCTGACGCTCCTCCTGCTGGCCGCCGCGCTGACCCTCACCGGCTTCACCGGCGGTGACACCGTCGCCCCGCTCGCCTGGTTCTCGCTGCCGCTGGTGCTCACCTCGGGCACCCTGCTGATGGCCCGGGTCGACGTCTACCCCTACACCCGCTGGGCGTCCCCGGTCGGCCAGGAGGTGCTGCGCGAGGTCCGACCGGCCCGCCAGCACGGCCTCGCGGACGACGAGGAGCGCGAACTGCTCACCGCCGTCGCCATGAACGGCCCCGCCGTCCTCCCCGACCCCCGCCTGCGCGCCGCCCTCCGCCCCCACCGGACGTGACACGCAAACGGGGCCCGCCGAAGCGAACCCCGTTCACCGATCCCGCGGAACTCAGGCCAGGCCGTTGAGCAGCTCGCTGACCGGCTTGCGGCGGCCGGTGAAGAACGGCACCTCCTCGCGGACGTGCAGCCGGGCCCGGGAGGGGCGCAGGTCGCGCATCAGGTCGACGATGCGGTGCAGCTCGTCCGCCTCGAAGGCGAGCAGCCACTCGTAGTCGCCGAGCGCGAACGAGGCCACCGTGTTGGCCCGCACGTCCGGGTAGCCGCGGGCCATCTGGCCGTGCTCGGCGAGCATCGCGCGCCGCTCGGCGTCCGGCAGCAGGTACCACTCGTAGGAGCGGACGAACGGGTACACGCAGACGTAGTCGCGCGCGCGCTCGTCGGCGAGGAACGCCGGGATGTGCGACTTGTTGAACTCGGCGGGGCGGTGCAGCGCCATGTTGGACCAGACCGGCTCCAGCTGACGGCCCAGACCGGTGCGGCGGAAGCGGTTGTACGCCTCCTGCAGGTCGTCCGAATCCTCGGCGTGCCACCAGACCATGAGGTCGGCGTCCGCGCGCAGACCGGACACGTCGTACGTGCCGCGCACCGTCACGTCCTTCGCGGCCAGCTGGGCGAACAGCTCGTCCACCTCGGCGGCCAGCGCCGTCCGGTCCTCGGGCAGCGTGCCCTTGAGCTTGAACACCGACCACATGGTGTAGCGGATGACCTGGTTCAGGTCGCGCGCCTTCTTCTTCTCGGGCTGCTGCTCCGGCTGCCGCTCAACGGTCTCAGTCATGCGCCCATTGTCCTCTCCGTGGAACCTTCCCCGGTTGCCGGGGTCAACAGTTTGTCGAGGGCGGCCACCGCGGCGGCCGCCGAGCCGATGCAGGCCGGAATGCCGACCCCGTCGTACGCGGCGCCGCACAGCGCCAGTCCCCCCACCCCGGCCGCCGCCGCCCGGACCCGGGCCACCCGGTCCAGGTGGCCCACCGGGTACTGCGGCAGGCCCGCCCGGAAGCGCGAGACGGCGGTGTCGTACGGCCGGGCGGTCAGGCCGATCGCCTCCCGGAGGTCCGCCAGCGACCGTGCCACCAGTTCCTCGTCCGGCAGCTCCAGTGCCTCCTCCTCGCGGTAGCGGCCCAGCGAGGTGCGCAGCAGGAACGCGTCCGGGGCGGAACGCCCCAGCCAGCCCCACTTGTTGGAGGAGAAGGTCGACGCCTTGATCCGCCGCCCGTCCACCGGCGGCACCAGGAACCCGCTGCCGGCCGGCAGCTCCGCCAGGTCGGCCCGGCGGAACGCCAGGGTCACCAGCGCCATGCCCGCGTACTCGACGGCGTCCAGCTCGGCGGCCGCCGCCGGCGCGTCCGCGCGCAGCAGCCGGGCCGCGGCCGGCGCCGGGACGGCCAGCACCACGGCGTCCGCGTGCAGCACCTCGCCGTCGCCGGTCACCACCCGCCAGCCCCCGGGGGTGCGGTGCAGCCCGTCCACCGGCGCACCAGTGCGCAGGTCCACGCCCGCCTTCCGGCAGGCGGTGGCGACGGCCTCCGGCAGGGTGCCGAGCCCGCCGCGCAGGCCCTGGAACACCGGTGTGCCGACCACCTTCGGCCGCGAGGCCAGCTCGTGCACCCCGTCGACCAGCGAGCCGCCGCCCCGCGCGATCGCCAGCAGCTGCGGCACGGCGGCGCGCAGCGAGATCTCCTCGGCCCGCCCGGCGTAGACGCCGCCCAGCAGCGGCTCGACCAGCCGGTCCACCACTTCCTGGCCCAGCCGGTCGGCGACGTAGCGGCCGATCGCCACGTCGTCCCCGACCTCGGTGGCGCCCTCGTGCCGGGCCCGCTCCAGCCCCGCGGCGGTGAGCACTCCGGAGGCCGCCAGCGCGTCCAGGTCGCCCGGGACGCCCATCACCTGCCCGCCCGGCAGCGGGCGCAGTGCGCCCCGCGTCCAGATCGAGGCCTTCGCGGTGGTCGGCGGCTCCAGTTCCTCGCCCAGCCCGACCGCCCGTGCCAGCTCCACCGCCTCCGGCCGCCGCGCGAGCATCGACTCGGCCCCCAGGTCCACCCGGACCCCGCCGACCTCGCCGCCCCGCAGCTTCCCGCCGACCCGCTCAGACGCCTCCAGCAGCGTCACCCGCGCCCGCGCCGGCCCCCCGGCGGCCCCGCTCAGAAAGGCGGCCGCAGCCAGCCCCGCGATCCCACCACCGACGACGACGACCTGTGCATCCGACATGCCTCGCAGTCTCGCAGGTCTTTACACCGGGCCCTCAATCCGCCAGCGCGTTCAGGTCGATCATGATCGGGAACGGCACCGGGCGCTCCAACGACTCCCGGAAGATCCCGGCGGGCACGTACGCCGAGGTCGCCTGGTCCAGCTCGTAGACGTGTACGGCTGGCCGACCGCCCTCTTCCTCCTCGACGATCCAGTAGTGCGGGATCCCTGCCTCGGCATACTTGCGGACCTTGACGAAACGGTCACGGTCTACGGACTCAGGCGAGACGACCTCGATGACGAGCAGGACTTCATCAGGAGTGAACTGCGTGCGCTTTCTCTCGAAATTGGCCTTGACGACGAGAACGTCCGGCTCGGGACGGTTCCGCCTGTCGAGCTTGATCGACATCTCCCGCCCGACCCTGGCCCCTTCCGGGACCTGGGGAATCAGCGCCATCTTCAGGTTGTCGACAACTTCACCGTGCCACCAGCGCTGCGGAGACATCACGAAGACCAGTGCCCCATCGATCAGTTCGGTGTGGCGCGGCGCCTGCGGCAGGTGGTCGAGGTCATCGGCAAACCAGCCCTCGTCTCTGGGCGCGTACATCCAGTCCGGCAGCTCGCTCATGCTCCCAAGATAGCGAGTTCCGAGGCCCTGCGAGCCGCTGCCTAGGCTGTGTGCTATGGAACCGATCGTGGTGAGTGCGTGTCTGGCCGGGGTGCCGTGCCGGTACGACGGGCGGGCGAAGACCTCGCCGGACGTGGTGGGGCTGGTCGAGGCGGGGCGGGCGGTGGTGGTGTGCCCGGAGGGGGCCGGCGGGCTGCCGACCCCGCGCCCTGCGGCGGAGATCGTCGGCGGGGACGGGGCGGACGTGCTGGACGGGCGGGCCCGGGTGGTGGACGCGACGGGCGCGGACTGTACGGCGGAGTTCGTGGCCGGGGCCCGGGCGGCGCTGGCGGCGGCCGAGGCCGCGGGGGCGCGGCGGGCGGTGCTGATGGCGCGCAGCCCGTCCTGCGGCTGCGGGCGGGTGTACGACGGGACGTTCACCGGGGAGCTGCGCCCCGGGGACGGGGTGACGGCGGCGCTGCTGCGGCGGGCGGGCATCGAGGTTGTCCGGTCCGCTGCCGAGCTGTGATCGAGTCGCGACCTCCCGGCGGGGTCCGCTCGGGGCGTTCCTTCGTCCAATGGGCAGATCTCACAGCGGACTTGGGGAGGGCTTCGGAATGGGGAGACGGGCAGGAACGGGGGCGCTGGCGGTAGCGACCGCGGGCGTGCTGCTGGTCGGGGCGTGCAGCGCCGGCGGTGCGGGCCGGGCGGGGGAGGCGGCGAAGGCGGACGCCGTCGCCCCGGCGGCACCGGCCGCCGCGCCGAGCGCCGCCGGGACGGCTCCGGCGGCGGGGGCGAGCGCCCAGCCGGTCGCGGACAACCGGCTGATCGCGTACACCGCGCAGTTGACGCTGCGGACCGGGGACGTCGCCCAGGTGCTGGCGAAGGCCCGGGAGTTGACGGCGGCCGCGGGTGGCTACGTCGGCACCGAGTCGGTACCCGGCGCGGTGGAGGGCGGGCCGGGGAGCACGGCGGGGGGCGAGGCGGGCGGCCAGCTGACGCTGAGGATCCCCTCCGCCGCCTACCAGCAGACGCTGGACCAGCTGGCCGCGCTGGGCCAGGTGGTGTCCCGCAGGAGCCAGGCGGACGATCTGACCCAGCAGGTCGCGGATGTGGCGAGCCGGGTGCAGACCCAGCAGGCGAGCGTGGAGCGGGTGCGGGCGCTGATGGGGCAGGCGAAGTCGCTGAGCGAGGTGACCACGCTGGAGGCCGAGTTGAGCCGCCGGGAGGCCGACCTGGAGTCGCTCCAGAAGCAGCAGAAGGAGCTGGCCGGCAAGACCTCGTTCTCGACCGTCACGCTGGACGTGCGCCGTGCGGCCGCCTCGCCGACGCCCACCCCGGCACCGCCGAAGGGCGGCGGCGAGGACTTCGGGGCGTCGGTCGGCTCCGCGCTGGGCGGCGGCTGGCACGTGCTGGTGGCGATCGTGCGCGCCCTGGCGGTGGGGCTCGCGGCGGTGGCGCCGTTCCTGCTGGTGCTGGGCGTCCCGGCGGCGCTGGTGTACCGGCTGCGGCGCCGGCGCCGCCCGGCGACCGCGCTGCCCCCGGAGTCCGGCCCGCGGGAAGGGCCCGCGGAGGACTGAGCGAGGACTGAGCACGGCGTGCCCCCGCCCGGTCGGGAGGGGGCACGCCGCCGGGGTCAGCGGGCGCTGGCCTCGTGGACGAAGGCGACGAGGCGGGAGAGGGCGTCCGGGTCCATGGACGGCAGGACGCCGTGGCCGAGGTTGAAGATGTGGCCGCTGGTGCCGAGGGCCTGGGCGGCGTGCAGCACCTCGCGGGCCTTGGTCTCGACGACCTTGGTGGGGGCGAACAGCACGGCCGGGTCGAGGTTGCCCTGGAGGCCCTTGCCGGGGCCGACGCGCTCGGCCGCGACGTTCAGCGGCACCCGCCAGTCGACGCCGACGATGTCCGCGCCGGCCTGGCCCATCAGGCCGAGGAGTTCGCCGGTGCCGACGCCGAAGTGGATCCGCGGCACGCCGTAGGAGGCGACGGCGTCGAAGACCTTGGTGCTGGACGGCATGACCGAGCGGCGGTAGTCGTCGGGGGCCAGCGAGCCGACCCAGGAGTCGAAGAGCTGGACGGCCGAGGCGCCGGCCTCGATCTGCACCTTCAGGAAGGTGGAGGTGATGTCGGCGAGCCGGTCGACCAGGGCGGCCCACAGCTCGGGCTGGCCGTACATCATGGCCTTGGTGTGCTCGTGGTTCTTGGACGGGCCGCCCTCGACCAGGTAGCTGGCCAGCGTGTAGGGGGCGCCGGCGAAGCCGATCAGCGGGGTCTCGCCGAGTTCGTCCACCAGCAGGCCGACGGCCTCGGTGATGTAGGGGACGTCGTCGGGCTCCAGCGGGCGCAGCCGCTTGAGGTCCTCGGCGGTGCGGATCGGGTCCGCGATGACCGGGCCGACGTTGGGCTTGATCTCGACGTCGATGCCGACGGCCTTGAGCGGCACCACGATGTCGCTGAAGAAGATCGCCGCGTCCACCTTGTGCCGACGGACCGGCTGGAGGGTGATCTCCTTGACCAGCTCGGGCCGCATGCAGGACTCCAGCATGGGGATGCCCTCGCGGACCTTCAGGTACTCGGGCAGCGAGCGGCCGGCCTGGCGCATGAACCACACCGGGGTGTGCGGCACGGGCTCGTGCCGGCAGGCGCGCAGGAACGCGGAGTCGTGCGCGGCGCCGCGGCGCGCGGGGGTGGGCCTGCCGTCGGGGGTGGCCGCCGTGGTGTCTGCCGTAGTCTCGCTCACGGTCCAAATCTTCGCATGCGCCTCGGGGCGCTCTTCCCGGCCGGTCTCGTCGGTTCCTCCAAGATCTGGCCGGGTTTGCCGTTCCGGCACGCCGCTCGGACGGAAGTTGCGGCCTTAACCGCGGTTTTCGACCTAGTCTTCGGGTCATGGCAGCGGTCGGCGGGCACCCCGCGCAGGGTGGCGGAGCAGGTGGCGGAACAGGTCGGGAGGGGGCTCCGAGCGAGTTCCGGGCCGCCGTGGAGGCCCTCGACGGAGCACGTCTGCGGCCCGAGATCCAGCTCTCCCCCGCGCCGGCCCCGCGCCGGCTGGCCCCGTACGCGTTCGCGGTGACCGCCTCGGTGGAGGTGGACGGCGAGGAGCTGGCGGACGGCCGGCTGGTGCTGCTGTACGACCCGGCCGGGCAGGAGGCCTGGAACGGGGAGTTCCGGGTGGTGACGATGACCCGGGCGGAGCTGGAGCCGGAGATGGCCGGCGACCCGATGCTCTCGGAGGTCGGCTGGGCCTGGCTGCTGGACTCGCTGCAGGCACACGGGGCCGGGTACGCGGAGCCGTCCGGCACGGTGAGCCACTGCGCCTCGCAGTACTTCGGCGGGCTGGCGGACCGCCCGTCCTCGACCGAGATCGAGATCCGGGCCTCCTGGACGCCGGCCGACGGCCGGTTCGAGCGGCACCTGGCGGCCTGGGGGGACCTGCTGTGCATCAGCGCCGGCCTGCCGCCGGCCGCGCCGGCCCCGCAGGCGCCGGCCGATGTGCCGTCACTCGGTGGGGTGGTCCCGATGCCCGCGCGGCGGCGTCCTCGTTCGCACTGAGGAGTGGCGCACCGGGCCGGGCGGCCCCGACCGCCCCGATGCCACCCCCAGGGCTGACGGAGTGTGACTTCGAACCCGCTCTGGGTCAATTAACCGGCTGAAACCGACCGATCAGCACCAGATCTGATCGATTTTGTGCGAATTCAGGACGGGTCGTATCACTCATATGCGCGATTTGTCCGTATTGTTACTCACTAGATCGTGATCTTTCGCTAAAGCCGGGCACGGTAGCTGCCGAAGCAGACTGTGACCCTTTCCGAACGCGGAACACTCCGACCGCCCCCTCGGGGTTCCGTCCGCCACTCCCCGCAGGAGGCCTGGTGTCGGTCCTTCTTGAGCACCCCGCAAACGTGGTCGCCTACCGGCCGACCAAGCCCACCGCCATGGTGGTCATCGCCGATCCCCGTGTCCGAAACACCGTCACCCGCCACCTGTGGGCGCTCGGCGTCCGGGACGTGATCGAGGTGTCCTCGATCGCCGAGGCCCGCCCCCGGGTCTCCACTCCGCGCGACATCTGCGTCGCCGACGTACACCTGCCGGACGGCTCCGGCCTGACCATCCTGGCCGAGACCCGCGCCGCGGGCTGGCCCAACGGCCTGGCCCTGTCCGCCGCCGACGACATCGGCGCCGTCCGCAGCGCGCTGGCCGGCGGCGTCAAGGGATACGTCGTCACGGGCACCCGCACCAACGTGGCGATGCCCGGCCGCCCGGGTCTGCCGCTCGGCGCCGCCGGGCTGGCCGGGCGGATGCGCCGCCCCGGCATGCCGGGCATGCCGGGCGCCGTGGGTGCGCCGGGCGCCCACGGAACCCACGGAGCCCCCGGTGCGCCCGGTGCGCCGGGCACGCAGCAGTCCGCCTACCGCGAGCTGTCGGGCCGTGAGGTCGAGGTGCTGCGGCTGGTCGCCGAAGGACAGTCGAACAAGGCGATCGGGGTGGCGATGGGCCTGTCCGCGCTCACCGTCAAGAGCCACCTCGCCCGGATCGCCCGCAAGCTGGGCACCGGCGACCGCGCCGGGATGGTCGCGGTCGCGCTGCGCACCGGCATCATCCACTGAGTCCTCGGACGGACCCGCCACGGCGGTCGAGGAGGAACGTTTCCTCCTCGGCCGCCGTAGCCGTGCCCCTCGGCCACCGCCCGGGCCCCGTGGCATAGTCACGGACCCGGTCTGACCAGTCCGACAACACTCCCGGCCGCGAGGACCGTCGTACCCTTGGTGGGTGACCGACGCCGTAGCAGCCATCCCAGAAGAAGCAGCCCCGGTCCCGCTCCTCGAACCGAAGGAGGGGATCCCGCCCGTCGTGGCGGACGAGCAGGCGCTGGCCGCCACCGTCGCCGCCTTCGCCGGGGGCACCGGACCGGTCGCCGTCGACGCCGAGCGGGCCTCCGGCTACCGCTACGGGCAGCGCGCGTACCTCATTCAGCTGCGCCGTGCGGGCGCCGGCAGTGCGCTGATCGACCCGATCGCCTGCCCCGACCTCAGCGGCCTGGGCGACGCCCTCGCCGACACCGAATGGGTGGTGCACGCGGCCACCCAGGACCTGCCCTGCCTGGCCGAGGTCGGCATGAGACCCCGGCAGCTGTTCGACACCGAGCTGGCCGGGCGGATCGCCGGCTTCGCCCGGGTCGGCCTCGGGCCGATGACCGAGAGCGTGCTCGGGCTGAGCCTGGCCAAGGAGCACTCCGCGGTCGACTGGTCCACCCGCCCGCTGCCCGAGCCGTGGCTGCGCTACGCCGCTCTGGACGTCGAGGTGCTGGTCGAGCTGCGCGACGCACTCGAACAGGAGCTGGACGCCCAGGGCAAGCTCGGCTGGGCCCTGGAGGAGTTCGCGGCGATCGCCGCCGCACCGCGCCCGGCTCCGCGCACCGACCCGTGGCGCCGCACCTCGCAGCTGCACAAGGTCCGCCGGCGCCGCCAGCTGGCCGTGGTGCGCGAGCTGTGGCTGGCCCGGGACCGGCTGGCGCAGGAGCGCGACGTCTCGCCGGGCCGGGTGCTCTCGGACGCCGCGATCGTCAACGCCGCACTGGCCATGCCGCTGAACATCGCCGCGCTGCAGGGCGTCCAGGGCTTCGGGCCGCGGGTGCACCGGCGCCAGCTGGAGCAGTGGCTGGCGGCCGTCCAGCGGGGCCGGGAGGTCCCGGAGAACCAGCTGCCGCCGGCCTCCGCGCCGCACGACGGGCCGCCGCCGCCGCGGGCCTGGGCCGAGAAGGACCCGGTGGCCGCCGCCCGGCTGTCCGGGGCGCGCGCCGCGGTCGCGGACCTCGCCGAGCGGCACAACCTGCCGGCCGAGAACCTGATCACCCCGGACCTGGTGCGCCGGGTCTCCTGGGAGCCGCCGGCCGATCCGGCCGCCGCGGGCGTGGCCGCCGCGCTGCGCCGGCTCGGCGCCCGGCAGTGGCAGGTCGACCTGGTGGCGCCGGTGGTGGCCGCCGCGTTCGCCGAGGCCGCGGCCGCCCAGGACTGACCTGGAGCGCGTCCGGAGGGGGTGCCGTCCTCGTGACGACACCCCCTTCGGCGTATTCGGGGTCCGTCTTTCGAACTCCGCCGGTCGGACGTGTCGCGGGACACACGGGGTGAACCCTCCGTGAGGCCTGGGCAGGTTGGTTACCGACCGGTAGCATGACGGTGAAGCGGCGCCGCTCGGGTCTTCACCGGCGGCAGCCTGCCCACCTCAAATGTTGGTCCCTGGGAGGAGAGCCCCCGTGCCTCGTACCGTGAGGGACGTCGTCTTCGTCGATGGCGTCCGCACCCCGTTCGGCAAGGCCGGCCCGAAGGGCATCTACCACGAGACGCGCGCCGACGACCTGGTCGTCAAGTGCATCCGGGAGCTCGTGCGCCGTAACCCGAACCTGCCCGTCGAGCGCATCGACGAGGTCGCCATCGCGGCCACCACGCAGATCGGCGACCAGGGTCTGACCATCGGGCGCACCGCCGCCCTGCTGTCCGGCCTGCCCAAGTCCGTCCCCGGCTACTCGATCGACCGCATGTGCGCCGGTGCGCTCACGGCCGTGACCGCCACCGCCGGCGGCATCGCCTTCGGCGCGTACGACGTGGTCGTGGCCGGCGGCGTCGAGCACATGGGCCGCCACCCGATGGGCGAGGGCGTCGACCCGAACCCGCGCTTCGTCTCCGAGAAGCTGGTCGACGAGTCCGCCCTGTTCATGGGCATGACGGCGGAGAACCTGCACGACCGGTTCCCGCACCTGACCAAGGAGCGCTGCGACGCCTACGCCGTGCGCTCGCAGGAGAAGGCCGCCAAGGCGTACGCCAACGGCGACATCCAGCCCGACCTGGTGCCGATCTCGATCCGCAACACCAACCCCGAGGTCGGCGAGACCGGCTGGGGCCTGGCCACCGTGGACGAGCCGATGCGCCCGGGCACCACGATGGAGAGCCTGGCCGGTCTGAAGACCCCCTTCCGCCCGCACGGCAACATCACCGCGGGCAACTCGGCCGGCCTCAACGACGGCGCCACCGCCTCGCTGCTGGCCGCCGAGGACGTCGCCGAGGAGCTCGGCCTCCCGGTCAAGATGCGCCTGGTCTCCTACGCCTTCGCGGGCGTGGAGCCCGAGGTCATGGGCATCGGCCCGGTGCCGGCCACCGAGAAGGCGCTGGCCAAGGCCGGTCTGACCATCGACGACATCCAGGCCTTCGAGGTCAACGAGGCCTTCGCCGTCCAGGTGCTGTCCTTCCTCGACCACTACGGCATCGCGGACGACGACGAGCGGGTCAACCCGTACGGCGGCGCGATCGCCTTCGGCCACCCGCTGGCCTCCTCCGGCGTGCGCCTGATGAACCAGCTGGCCCGCCGCTTCGAGCAGCGCCCGGACGTCCGCTACGGCCTCACCACGATGTGCATCGGCTTCGGCATGGGCGGGACCGTCATCTGGGAGAACCCGCACTGGAGCGGAGCGGAAAAGTCGTCCGAGCTCGAGGGTGGTAAGTGAACATGACGAGCACCACTGAGCTGCTGCAGCACGGCGCCGAGCTGTTCCCCGGCGAGGTCGTCACGACCGCGCACGTGCGCCACCTGGACCTGCCGCTGCAGGCCGGCAAGCTGGCCCTGATCACCCTGGACAACGGCTTCGACCACACCAAGCCGACCACCTTCGGCCCGGGCTCGCTGCTGAAGCTGTCCACCGCGCTGGACCAGGTCGAGGCCGAGGCCGCCGAGGGCAAGGTCGTCGCCGTCGCCGTCACCGGCAAGCCGTTCATCTTCGCGGTCGGCGCCGACCTCAAGGGCGTCGAGCTGCTCAAGGAGCACGCGGACGCGCTGGCCATCGGCAAGGGCGGCCACGAGGTCTTCAAGCGGATCGCCGCGCTGCCCGTCCCCTCCTTCGCCTTCTACAACGGCGCGGCGATGGGCGGCGGCGTCGAGGTCGGCCTGCACGCCACCTACCGCACGGTCAGCGCGGGCGTCCCGGCGTTCTCGCTGCCGGAGGTCTTCCTGGGCCTCGTCCCCGGCTGGGGCGGCTGCACCCTGCTGCCGAACCTGATCGGCCCCTCGAAGGCGATCAAGGTCATCATCGAGAACTCGATGAACCAGAACAAGCAGCTCAAGGGCAAGGACGTGTTCGAGCTGGGGATCGCCGACGCGATCTTCGAGCCGGCCGACTTCCTGGAGCAGTCGCTGCTGTGGGCCGCCAAGGTCCTCAAGGGCGACGTCGTCGTCGAGCGCGAGGAGATCGACCGCGGCAAGGCCTGGGACGACGCCGTCGCCTGGGGCCGCCTGGTCGCCGACGCCAAGGTGCACGGCGCCGCGCCGGCCGCCTACAAGGCGCTGGACATCATCCAGCAGGTCAAGGACTCCGACCTCCAGGCCGGCTTCGACGCCGAGGACGCGGCCCTGGCCGACCTCATCATGAGCGGCGAGCTGCGCAGCGGCATCTACGCCTTCAACCTGGTGCAGCGCCGGGCGAAGCGCCCGGTCGGCGCGCCGGACAAGTCGCTGGCCCGCCCGGTCAGCAAGGTCGGCGTCGTCGGCGCCGGTCTGATGGCCTCGCAGCTGGCGCTGCTGTTCGCCCGCCGTCTGGAGGTGCCGGTGGTCCTCACCGACATCGACCAGGAGCGCGTCGACAAGGGCGTCGGCTACGTCCACGCCGAGATCGACAAGCTGCTCGGCAAGGGCCGGATCGGCCAGGACAAGGCCAACCGTCTCAAGGGCCTGGTCAGCGGCTCGCTCGACAAGGCCGCCGCCTTCGGCGACGCGGACTTCGTGATCGAGGCCGTGTTCGAGGAGATGGGCGTCAAGCAGACCGTCTTCGCGGACCTGGAGAACGTGGTCTCGCCGACCTGCGTGCTGGCGACCAACACCTCCTCGCTGTCGGTCACCGAGATGGCCTCGAAGCTGAAGCACCCCGAGCGGGTCGTCGGCTTCCACTTCTTCAACCCGGTCGCGATCCTGCCGCTGCTGGAGATCGTCCGCGGCGAGCAGACCGACGACGCCTCGCTGGCCACCGCCTTCGGCGTCTCGAAGAAGCTGAAGAAGACCTCGGTGCTGGTCAAGGACGCCCCGGCGTTCGTGGTGAACCGGATCCTGACCCGCTTCATGGGCGAGATCCAGACCATCATCGACGAGGGCACCCCGATCGCCACCGTCGAGAAGGGCGTCGAGCCGCTCGGCCTGCCGATGTCCCCGATCGTGCTGCTGGAGCTGGTCGGCCCGGCCATCGCGCTGCACGTCTCGGAGACCCTGCACGGCGCGTTCCCGGAGCGGTTCGCCGTCTCCGAGAACCTCGGCAAGGTGGTCAAGGCCGGCAAGCGCGGCTTCTACACCTGGGTGGACGGCAAGCAGGTCCTCGACCCCGAGGTGCTGGAGCTGCTGACCTTCGGCGACACCGTGCTGACCAAGGAGCAGGTCCTGGACCGCGCCCTGGAGGCCGTGGCCCAGGAGATCGGCCTGATGCTGGAGGAGGGTGTCGTCGCCGAGGCGCAGGACATCGACCTCTGCATGATCACCGGCGCCGGCTGGCCCTTCCACCTGGGCGGGATCACCCCGTACCTGGACCGTGAGGGCGTCTCGGAGCGGGTGAACGGCAAGCGCTTCCTCGCCCCCGGCGTGGCTTCGGTGCCCGCGTAACGCGTAGCGCCCCCGCACATGCCGGAGCCCCGGTGACCTGGACGGTCACCGGGGCTCCGGCATGTGCGGGGGCGGTCAGCTCTTCTTGAGGCGGTAGACCACGGTGTCGGCGAAGACGCCGACCATCTCGTAGTGGGTGTCCAGCAGGTTCTCGATCCGCGGGACCAGCACCGGCTGGTACGGGGCGATGCCGGAGTCGTCCACCACGACCTCGGGCAGGTTGTCGGCGAGCTCCTTGTCGAAGGTCTGCCAGGCGTTGCTGACGCTGAACTGCTCGCCCACGTTGGCGTTGCCGTCCTTGCCGCCGCTGTAGTTGGTCAGGAAGCCGGCGGTCAGGTAGCGGGTGGCGGGCTTGCGGTCGGCCAACCAGTACAGCTCGGGGTGCATGCCCCAGACCAGGACGGTGTCCTTGGGGGTGGTCTGGGCGGCGACCGCGGTGGCGACCTCGGTGGTGCGGTCGAGCCGCTCCCCCGGCCAGGCCAGGGCCAGCGCCCAGAAGACCGTCGAGGCGACCGTGGTGTACACCAGGACGGGCTTCCAGCGGACCGCCGAGGTGGCCACCGCCCCGGTGCCCAGCAGCACCAGCGGGGGGATCAGCTGTAGGTAGTAGTGGCCGAAGAAGTGGAAGCCCACGCTGACCGCGACGACCGAGGAGGCCAGCCAGACCCACAGGTCGCCGGTGGAGCCGTGCTCCTCCCCGGCGACGGGCAGCGGACGGTGGCGGTGCTTGAGCCAGAGCCGGCGCCCGACCGGGAGCAGGAAGCCCAGCCCGGCCGCGACCAGGATGGCCGAGTTGCCGAGCGCGCGGCCGATCATCTGGAGCCAGGCGCCGCCGAAGGAGGCATAGTCCCCGCTGCCGGTGACCACCCAGAACAGGAAGCCCTTGGGCTTGGTCAGGATGACCGCGACCAGCGCTATCGGCAGGATGAAGCCGAAGCCGATCTTGAACAGGGCGGGCGGCCAGCGCACCCCGCGCCGGCGGGCGTCCTGGAACAGCATCCAGAGCACGGGCAGCAGCACCGCGCCGCCGGTCTGCTTGGTCAGCGAGCAGAGCGCCACCGCGATGCCCGCGGCCAGCCAGCGGCGGCGCTCGGCGTACCGGAACGCGGCCACCATGGCGGGCAGCATGAAGACCTCGAAGGTCGCCGCCTGGGTGTCCTCCGGGGAGAGCCCGATGGAGACCAGCAGGTAGAGCAGCCCCGCACCGGCCCCGGCCCGGTTGCCCCAGCGGCCGCGGGCGATGGACGCCAGCAGGATCGCGGTGACCAGGTGGGCGCCCACCGCCAGGGTGCGCAGCGGCCACAGCGAGGCGGAGCCGAAGATCGTGAAGCAGGCCTGGTAGAGCCAGGGGAGCAACGGCGGCTTGCGGTCCACCACGGTGTCGTACAGCACTCCGCCGTCGGCCAGCATCCGGGCCTGGGTGGCCAGGAACCCCTCGTCGGGGCTCCAGACGGGCCGGGCGAAGGACGGGATGTGGGTGAGCAGTGCGACCAGCGCGAGCACCGGCACCAGCCTCGTCCAGTACCCGGTCTGCACATGGGTACGGACGCGCTCGGGCAGGCGCTCGGCCATTCCGGCGAAGCGGAAGCGGGTGGGGGTGGGCACGGATGACAACCTACCGGGCGGGATCGGCGCGGGCGGCGCCGGTCCCGCCTTTCGGTGCGATTGTCAGCTTGTTTCGTGACGAACTGTTACGGAGTTACGACGAACGGTCGTCGGTGGAACGCGTTCCGGGCCCGTTCTCAGGCCTCGACCCGAGCCGCGTCCAGGCCGGCGACCAGGGCCGTCACCTTTCGGGCGATGTCCGGGGCGTTCAGGCCGATCTCGGCCAGGATCTCGTTCCGGCTCGCGTGGTCCAGGAACTCCTGCGGAATCCCGAAGTCGCGCACCGGCAGATCCACGTCCGCGTCGCGCAGCGCCTGCGCCACCGCGGCGCCGACACCGCCCACCCGGCCGTTGTCCTCGATCGTGACGACCACCCGGTGCTCGGCCGCCAGGCCCGGCAGGGCGGCGTCCACCGGCTTGACCCAGCGCGGGTCCACCACGGTGGCGGTGATGCCCTGGGCGGCCAGCAGGTCCGCGACCTCCAGGCTGGTGGCGGCCATCGCGCCGACCGAGACGACCAGCACGTCCGCGCGGTGCGTGCCGCCCGGCTCCTCGGCGGCGCGCAGCACGTCCATGCCGCCGATCCGGCCGACCGCCGGGACGGCCGGGCCGACGGTGCCCTTGGAGTAGCGGACCACGGTCGGGGCGTCCTTGACCTCGACGGCCTCGCGCAGCTGGGCGCGGACCTGGTCGGCGTCGCGCGGGGCGGCCAGCCGCAGGGTCGGGACGATCTGCAGCATCGACATGTCCCACATGCCGTTGTGCGAGGCGCCGTCGTCGCCGGTGACGCCGGCCCGGTCGAGCACGAAGGTGACGCCCAGCCTGTGCAGGGCGACGTCCATCAGGACCTGGTCGAAGGCCCGGTTCAGGAAGGTCGCGTAGACCGCGAAGACCGGGTGGAGCCCGTTGGTGGCCAGGCCGGCGGCGCTGGTGACGGCGTGCTGCTCGGCGATGCCGACGTCGAAGATGCGGTCCGGGAAGGCCTCGGCGAAGGGCGCGAGGCCGACCGGGTGGAGCATGGCGGCGGTGATGCCGACGATGTCGTCCCGCTCGTGGCCGAGCGCGACCATCTCCTCGGCGAAGACCGAGGTCCAGCTCCGGCCGCCGGCGTTCTTGATCGGCAGGCCGGTCTCCGGGTGGATCTTGCCGACCGCGTGGAAGCGGTCCTCGTCGTTGTTCTCCGCGGCGTGGTAGCCGCGGCCCTTCTCGGTGAGGCAGTGCACGATCACCGGGCCGCCGAAGCCGCGCGCCTTGGTCAGCGCGGACTCCAGGGCGGTCAGGTCGTGGCCGTCGATCGGGCCGATGTACTTGAGGCCGAGGTCCTCGAACATGCCCTGCGGGGCGATGAAGTCCTTGAGGCCCTTCTTGGCGCCGTGCAGCGTCTCGAACAGCTGCTGGCCGACCACCGGGGTGCGCTGCAGCGCGTCCTTGCCCCAGGAGAGGAAGCGCTCGTAGCCCTGGGTGGTGCGCAGGGTGGCGAGGTGGTTGGCCAGGCCGCCGATGGTCGGCGAGTAGGAGCGCTCGTTGTCGTTGACGACGATGACCAGCGGGCGGTCCTTGGCGTCGGCGATGTTGTTGAGCGCCTCCCAGGCCATGCCGCCGGTGAGCGCGCCGTCGCCGATGACCGCGACGACCGGGTCCGGCTTGCCGAGGATCTTGTTGGCCTTGGCCAGGCCGTCGGCGTAGGAGAGCACGGTGGAGGCGTGCGAGTTCTCGATCACGTCGTGCTCGGACTCGGCGCGGGACGGGTAGCCGGACAGGCCGCCCTTCATCCGCAGCATCGAGAAGTCCTGGCGGCCGGTGAGCAGCTTGTGGACGTAGCTCTGGTGGCCGGTGTCGAAGAGGATGCGGTCGCGCGGCGAGTCGAAGACCCGGTGCAGCGCGATGGTGAGCTCCACCACGCCGAGGTTGGGGCCGAGGTGGCCGCCCGTCTTGGCGACCTCGGTCACCAGGAAGGTCCGGATCTCCTGGGCCAGTGCGGCCAGCTGTCCCGGCGTGAGCCGGTCGAGATCACGCGGTCCCCGAATGCGGGTCAGCAGGGCCACCCGTTCCTCCTCGTTCAGTGTTCGCGGACCGCGGGCGGTCCGACGGGCGTCGCTGCCCGGTCTGGCGGCGGGCCGGCGGTCGCGGCCGGTGCCGACCGGTCGAGTCTAATGTCCGCTTGCCGGACACCGAGCGGCGCGCCCGGTGCCACCGACCCGTTACCGCCATTCCCGGAGGTCGGCCCGGGGGTCGCGCGTCACCCTGGATTGACGAATGGACGTTCGGGAAAGATCCGGGCCGCAGCGGCTCAGCCCCGCCCCAGCGCCCCGGACTCCCCCATCTCGCTCATCACCAGGGCCAGCGCGCCGAGCACCTCGGCCCGGCCGCCCAGCGTGCCGGGGACCACCGAGAGCTGGCGGGCGGCGCTCGGGATGGCGTAGCGGGCCACCGAGTCGCGGATCGGGGAGAGCACCAGCTCACCGGCCTCGGCGAGGTCGCCGCCGAGGATCACCCGGCGCGGGTTGAGCAGGTTGCACAGGGTGGCGACGCCGGTGCCGATCTGCCGGCCGGCGTCGGCGATCACCCGGCGGCAGCCGAGGTCACCCTGATGGGCCAGCTCGACCACCCGGGGCAGGGTGAGGTCCGGGCCGAGGGTCGGGGTCAGCAGGGAGAGCAGGTAGCGGGAGCCCACGAAGGTCTCCAGGCAGCCGCGGTTGCCGCAGCGGCAGACCGGCCCGGCCTCGTCCAGGGTGATGTGCCCGATCTCACCGGCGGTGCCGCCCGGCCCACGGTAGATCTGGCCGTTGACCACCAGTCCGGCGCCGACCCCGCTGGCGACCTTGATGTACGCGAGGTCGCTCAGCCCCCGCCCGGCCCCCCAGACCAGTTCGCCGAGCGCGCCCAGGTTGGCGTCGTTGTCCACGTGCACCGGCATGCCGAGCCGTTCGGCCAGCTCCCGGCCCGGGGCGATGCCCGTCCAGCCGGGCAGGATCGCGGTGGAGCCCAGCGCGCCGGTCTCCACGTCGATCGGGCCGGGCACGCCGAGGCCGACGCCGATCACCTTCTCCGGGCGGAACCCGGCCTGCCGGAGCAGCCGTTCCACCATCGCCTCGGCCCGGTCGAAGCCCTGCGCGGCGGAGACGTCCACGTCGATCGGGGCGCTCTCCTCGGCGAGCACCCGGTGCGCGAGGTTGCCGACCGCGACCCGCAGGTGGGTGTGGCCGAAGTCGATGCCCACCACGATGCCCGCGTCCCCGCTGAGCGAGACGCTGCGCGCCCGCCGGCCGCCGGAGGAGGTGTCGGCGACCACGACGGTGCCGCTCTCCTTCAACTCCCGCACGATGTTGGAGACGGTGGCCGCGGACAGACCGGTGCCGCGGGCGATCTCGGCCTGGGTCAGCGAGCCGGCCGTCCGCACCGCGCGCAGCACCCGCTCCAGGTTCGCCCGGTGCAAGGACGACTGCGAGCCCGGTGTGTCCGTCGACATGATCCACCCTCCCAGGGCGGGGACCCCTCCGCCGGGACGTCCCCTTCAACTCCTGAAGGGTAGGGCCTGTGCCGCGGATCGGCGCTGATCGGGCCGGGACGGGGCGACGGGGACCGGCGGCGGGCCCGGGAGCGGCGGGGGAAAGTGGCGGGGGGAGGTGGCGGGGGAGCGGACGGAAACGGGCCGACGGAGTCCTGGGTTCGACCGAAAAACACCCACCACTAGCATGGTGCCCTATCTCACGCGTCCCCCCGGACCGCGGGGCGGTATCGGCAGGGGGGCGCTTCCAGGAATGACGGGGAATCAGATGGCAGGGGATCACCCTACGCCGGGGGCAGGCGCAGTGCCGGGCAGCGGCCCGCAGGACAATCGGGGCGTCTCGTTCGGGCGCCCGCCCGGCGGCGTGGATCCGGCCGCCGTGGCGGACCAGGTGACACAGCTCGACGGCGCGGCGATCCCGGGCCCGGCCTCGCCCGCCGGGCCGCCGCCGGCCCAGCCGCCGGCTCCGCCCGCGCAGCCGCCCGCCGCCGGTGCCGGTGCCGGTGCCGGTGCCGGTGCCGGCTACCAGCCGTACGCGCCGACCGCGGCCGCCTTCCCCGGCCAGGCTCCGCCGCCGCCGGCCGGGGCGCCGGTCGGCCCGTACGACCCGATGCCCGGTGGCGCCTACGGCGCGCCGGACGGCGGGCAGGCCTACGGCGCCGGCTACGGATACCCGCAGCAGCAGCCCGGGTACTACCCGGGCGCGCCGCTGCCCCCCGCGCCCAAGCAGCGCAACCCCGTGATGCTGTGGGGCGGGATCATCGGCGGCGTCCTGGCGATCGCCATCGTCGCCGGGCTGGTCGTGCTCCTCAAGGGCAACGACCCCGACCCCACGCCGAACGCCAGCTCCGGCGGCACCACCACGTCCGGTGGCGCCACTTCCGGAGGCACCGTCACCAACGCCCCGACCGCCGACAGCACCAGCGGCAGCACCACCGGTGGCAACACCGGCGGGGCCGGCTACAACATCGCCTGGAACGCCCCCAAGGCCGCCAACGCGGACAGCGGCTCGCAGCTGCTCGGCATCTGGGGCAGCGACAAGGTCGCGGTGCGCGCCGACAGCACCGGCATCCGGGCGTTCAACACCTCCGACGGCAAGGAGGCCTGGAACATCCCGGTCCCGGCCGGCAGCAAGGAGGTGTGCACCGCCTCCTACTCGGCCAACTCGAAGAACATCGCCGCCGTCTCCTTCAACACCGGTGACAGCGACTGCTCCACCATCGGCGCCGTCGACGTCAGCCAGGGCAAGCTGCTCTGGAGCGTCAAGGTCTCCACCGACCGGATGTCCTCGCCGACGCTCAGCGTCACCGACAAGGTGGTCGCCATCGGCGGCAACGTGGTCGGCGGCCTGAACATCGACAACGGCTCGGCCGCCTGGCAGTTCCAGCCGCGCGACAAGGACTGCAGCCTCTACGGCCGCGCGGCCGGCAGCCAGATCGCGGTCAGCGACCGCTGCTACGGCGGCTCCGGCCCGAAGTCGCAGCTGGTCATCGTGGACGCCGACAGCGGCAAGGCCGCCAGCACGCCGATCACCCTCACCGGCAGCATCGAGCGGATCGACAAGGTCGTCCAGGACCAGCCGCTGGTGCTGCTGATGAGCAGCGGCCCCAACGGCGACTACATCCTGCCGTTCGACAAGAGCAACAAGCCCGGCAACCAGATGTCGGTCAAGGAGCCCGGCGCGGACAGCCTGCGGCTGTCCGGCCAGTCCGACGCCTACAGCCAGAACGTGGTCAGCGGCACCACCCTGTACGCCCAGATCACCGGCGCCAAGTCGGCCGTCAACGCGTACGACCTGACCACCGGCAAGCGGATCTGGTCCGCCGCCAGCGCCACGTCCAACCAGGACATCCGGCTGGTGTCCGGCACCGACAAGGACGGCAAGGTCCGCGCCATCGTCAGCCAGGGCTACAACAAGCCCGCCCGGCTGGTGACGCTCTCGCCGGCCGACGGCTCGATGACCGACCTCGGCACCATGGCCATGCCCAACGGCCTGGACATCGGGATGAGCATGTCCGAGTACGTCCTCTCCAGCGACGGCAGCGCCGTGTACGCCTTCCGCCGCGGCAGCTCCGACGCACCGCTGACCAAGTGGAAGAAGTGACGGCGGGGGGCTGAGCACCCCTCGGACACGAGCCCTCGCGGCTCGTCCTGGCGGGGCGGGAACGGGCGATCTGTCCGGACCCGCCCCGCCTGCGATTTTTCCGGGAGCCCGTCCGTTGGGTCATGGGAGGATTCGCCCCATCAGCCTGACGAAGGAGTGCAGCGAGTGCCCGGCACCAACCTGACCCGCGAGGAGGCCCGCACCCGGGCCGACCTCCTCCACGTGGACGCGTACGACATCGAGCTCGACCTGAGTTCGGCCCGCGAAGGAGGCACCTTCCGGTCCACCACCGTGGTCCGGTTCACGGCCACGACCCCCGGCGCGGACACGTTCATCGACCTCGTCGCGCCGAGCGTCGAGGAGATCACCCTCAACGGCGCGCCGCTCGACCCGGAGAGCTTCGCCGACAGCCGGATCCCGCTGCCGAACCTGGCCGCCGAGAACGAGCTGCGCGTCGTCGCCAACTGCGCCTACACCAATACCGGTGAGGGCCTGCACCGGTTCGTCGACCCGGTCGACGGCGAGACCTACCTGTACACCCAGTTCGAGGTGCCGGACGCCCGCCGCGTCTTCGCCTCCTTCGAACAGCCCGACCTGAAGGCCGCGTTCGCGTTCACCGTGACCGCCCCCACCGGCTGGGTCGTGGTCTCCAACTCGCCCACCCCGACCCCGGTCGGCGAGGGCGCCTCGCAGGTCTGGACGTTCGAGCCCACCGGCCGGATCTCCACCTACATCACCGCGCTCGTCGCCGGCCCGTACGTCGGCGTCTTCGACACCTACGAGAACGGCGCGCAGAAGGTGCCGCTGGGCGTCTACTGCCGCCCCTCGCTGCGCGAGTTCCTGGACGCCGAGGACATCTTCGCCGTCACCAAGCAGGGCTTCGACTACTTCCAGGAGAAGTTCGACTTCCCCTACCCGTTCGCCAAGTACGACCAGCTGTTCGTCCCGGAGTTCAACGCCGGCGCGATGGAGAACGCGGGCGCCGTCACCCTGCGCGACCAGTACGTGTTCCGCTCCAAGGTCACCGACGCCGCCTACGAGGCCCGCGCGGCGACGATCCTGCACGAGCTCGCCCACATGTGGTTCGGCGACCTCGTCACCATGGAGTGGTGGAACGACCTCTGGCTCAACGAGTCCTTCGCCACCTTCGCCGAGGCCGTCTGCCAGGCCGAGGCCCCCGGCTCCAAGTGGCCGCACTCCTGGACCACGTTCGCCAACCAGATGAAGACCTGGGCCTACCGGCAGGACCAACTGCCCTCCACCCACCCGATCATGGCGGACATCAACGACCTGGAGGACGTCCAGGTCAACTTCGACGGCATCACCTACGCCAAGGGCGCCTCGGTGCTCAAGCAGCTGGTGGCGTACGTCGGCCAGGACGCTTTCTTCCAGGGCGTGCAGGCCTACTTCAAGCGCCACGCCTGGGGCAACACCCGGCTCACCGACCTGCTCGGGGCCCTGGAGGAGGCCAGCGGCCGCGACCTGCGGACCTGGTCCCAGGCCTGGCTGGAGACCGCCGGCATCAACGTGCTGCGGCCCGCCATCACGCTGAACACCGACGGCGAGATCGAGTCCTTCGCCGTCCTCCAGGAGGCCCCCGCGCTGCCCACCGGCGCCAAGGGCGAGGCCGTGCTGCGCCCGCACCGCATCGCCATCGGCCTGTACGAGCTCGCCGACGGCGCGCTGGTGCGCACCGACCGGATCGAGCTCGACGTCGACGGCCCGCGCACCGAGGTGCCCGAGCTCGTCGGCCGGCACCGCCCGGCCGTCGTGCTGCTCAACGACGACGACCTCTCGTACGCCAAGATCCGGCTCGACGAGGACTCGATGGCCGTCGTCACCGAGCACCTCGGCGGCTTCACCGAGTCGCTGCCGCGCGCCCTGTGCTGGGCCTCCGCCTGGGACATGACCCGCGACGGCGAACTCGCCGCCCGCGACTACCTGGCGCTCGCCCTCTCCGGCATCGGGCGGGAGAGCGACATCGGCGTCGTGCAGTCCGTGCAGCGCCAGGTCCGGCTCGCCCTCGACGCCTACACCGACCCCGACTGGCGCGAGCAGGGCCTCGCCCAGTGGGCCGCCGCCGCCGAGGAGCACCTGCGCGCCGCCGAGCCCGGCAGCGACCACCAGCTCTCCTGGGCCCGCACCCTCGCCTCCGTCGCCCGCACCGACGGGCAGCTCGGCCTGCTCGCCGGCCTGCTCGACGGCACCGCCGAGATCAAGGGCCTCGCCGTCGACACCGAGCTGCGCTGGACCCTGCTCACCCGGCTCTGCGCCACCGGGCGCGCCGACGAGGCCGCCGTGACGGCCGAGCTGGCCCGCGACAACACCGCGGCCGGCCAGGAGCACGCCGCCACCTGCCGCGCCGCCCGGCCCACCGCCGAGGCCAAGGCCGAGGCCTGGACCGCCGTCGTCGAGTCGGACACCCTCACCAACTACGTCCAGGAAGCGACCATCGCGGGCTTCCAGCAGTCCGACCAGCAGGAGCTGCTCGCGCCGTACGCGGCCAAGTACTTCGCCGCCGTCAAGGAGGTCTGGGAGACCCGCAGCCACGAGATCTCGCAGCAGATCATCGGCGGGCTGTACCCGGCGCTGCAGGTCACGCAGGCCACCGTGGACGCGACCGACGCGTGGCTGGCCGAGGCCGAGCCGGCCCCGGCGCTGCGGCGCCAGGTCGTCGAGGCCCGGGCCGGGATCGAGCGCGCGCTCAAGGCCCAGGCGGTCGACCGGGCGGCGGGCGCCGGCCGCTGACCTGCTGAGCTGTTGAGGCGCCCGTCGGGGCCCCGGTCGGGGTTCCGGTGGGCGCCTTCGGGGTCGCGGTGGGCGCCGTCGGGCGCCGTCGGGCGCCGTCAAGGTGCGCTGGAAACGCCTGAAGGGGCACCGGAGATCTCCGGTGCCCCTTCGGGGTCGTGCAGGTCCTGGTGGACGCGGTGGTTACTTCTTCTTGCCCTTGCCCTTGCCGTACGGCAGGCCCGCGAGGGCGGCGATGATCACGAAGGCGGCGATCGGGATCAGCACGTACAGGCCGATGGTCTGGCCGACGCTCAGGCCAGGACCCGGGTCGTCGCCGTCGTCCCTGGTGAAGGCCATGGCGGGCGACGACAGCAGCATCATCAGCGTGACCGTTGCGGAGACCGCGCCGGCTCGCAAAGCGTTCCTCTTGTCCACGTTTCCAACTTACCCGCCGCTTATGACCCCCCGCGCGTCGGGGTCGGCCTTCCGGAAGGGGGCCGTCCGCGGTGCCGGGGTCAGGCGGCGGGGCCGCACGGCGGGCTCAGACGGCGGGGTGGGCGCCGGGCGGGGCCAGCAGGTGGGCGAGCAGGCGGGCGGCCGGGGTGGCGGCCAGCCGGTCGAGGGTGACCGGGTCGCCGGCCCCGTCGGCGACCGGCAGGCGCCAGTTCGGGTACTGGTCCCAGGTGCCGGGCAGGTTCTGCGGGCGCGGATCGCCGACCAGGTCCGGCAGCCAGACGCCGACCAGCTCCGCCGGGGTCGCGCGCAGGAAGCGGTACAGCACCGGCATCGACAGCGGCTCGCCCGGCGCGAGCAGCCCCCGCGCGGTCAGCTCGGCCCGCCAGTCCGCCAGCTCGGCCACCGCCTCCTCCTGCTCCTCGCCCAGCGGACGGGCCAGCAGCCCGAGCCGGTGCCGCAGCTCGACGTGCTCGCCGGAGAGCCGGGCGGCGGTGCTCGGCAGGTCGTGGGTGGTGAGGGTGGCCAGGCAACCCGGGCGCCAGCGGTCCGGGGCGAGGATCTCCCCCGCCCCCTGCCAGTCCCGCTCGAACCAGAGCACGGAGGTGCCGAGGATCCCGCGCGCCGCCAGCTCCTCCCGGACGCCCGGCTCCACCGTGCCCAGGTCCTCGCCGATCACCGCCGTCCCGGCCCGGTGCGCCTCCAGGGCCAGCACGCCGAGCATCGCCTCGGCGTCGTAGCGGACGTACGCGCCCTCGGTCGGCGGGTGGCCGTCCGGCACCCACCAGAGCCGGAACAGGCCCATCACGTGGTCGATCCGGACCGCGCCCGCGTGCCGGGCCGCCGTGCGCAGCAGCTCCGCGTACGGGGTGTAGCCGGCCGCCGCCAGCGCGTCCGGGCGCCAGGGCGGCAGGCCCCAGTCCTGGCCGTGGGCGTTGAAGGCGTCCGGCGGGGCGCCGACGGAGATGCCGCCGGCCAGCACGTCCTGGAGCGCCCAGGCGTCCGCGCCGTCCGGGTGGACGCCGACGGCCAGGTCGTGGATCAGGCCGACCGGCATGCCGGCCTGCCGGGCCGCGCGCTGGGCCTCCGCGAGCTGCTGGTCGACCTGCCAGGCGAGCCAGCGGTGGAACTCGACCCGGTCGGCGAGCTCCCGGGAGGCGTGCCCCACCTGTGGGCCGTCCGGGTGACGCAGCCCCTTCGGCCAACCGTGCCAGTCGGCGCCGTGCGCCTCGGCGAGCGCGTTCCACAGTGCGTGCCGGCGCAGCCAGTCGCCCTCGCGGCGCTGGTAGGCCTCGTACGCGGCCTGGCGGCCGGGGCCGCGCGGCACCTCGTGCAGCAGTTCCAGCGCCTCGCGCTTGAGCGCCCAGACGGCGTCCCGGTCGATCAGGCCGTCGTGCCCCAGCACCTCGTCGCGCAGCCGGGCGGCCCGGCGGCCCAGCTCCTCCGCCTCGGCGCGCTGGTCGCCCGTCAGGTAGGCGTACTCGGGGACGGCCTCGACCCGCAGGTGCACCGGATCGGCGAAGCGGCGGGAGGAGGGGCGGTAGGGGGACGGGTCGGTGGGGGCGGCGGGTGCGGCGGGCAGCGCCTGGTGCAGCGGGTTGATCTGGACGAAGCCCGCGCCGAGGCCGGCGCCCGCCCACTGGGCCAGCTCGGCGAGGTCGCCGAGGTCGCCCATGCCCCAGGAACGGTCGGACAGGACGGAGTACAGCTGGGCGAGGAAGCCCCAGCTGTAGCCGGGCAGCGGGGGCAGCTTCTCCGGTGCGACGATCAGCGCCGCCTGGGCCTTGCCCTCCCCGCTCTCCGCCCTGAGCACGTGCCGCCCGAGCGGCAGGTCCGGCGGCAGCCAGTGCGAGTGGCCGCGCGGCAGCTCCCACACCCCGCCGTCCTCCAGCTCCACGTGCAGCCGCGCGTCGGCCGGCACGTCCAGCGCCGTCCGCCGCCCTTGACGGACCACCACGCAGGGCGGCAGCAACCGGGCCTGCTGCGCGGCCCGGTGACGCTCCAGCGCCTCGCGCGCCTGCTCCGGCGTCCCCGCCGCCACCCCCAGGGCCGCCAGCACCGCGACCAGCGTTCGCGCCCCCACGGTCACACCCCCCGGCCCGGGGTACCGGGTGTCCACCCCGTACGCCTGCGCCAGCGCCACCAGTTCGGGCGGTGGCGGCGGCGCGTCCTGCGTCGGCACCCTCAGCCCGTCGGCTCCGTCACGGTCGAGATAAGCGGCCACTCGCGGCTCCTGCGATGTCTCGGCAACGCCTGGTCAGGACGACCACAGTCCTACCCGGGTGACGGCCCGACGACGCTGCGCGACACGACCGCGCGGGTGGATCGGCCTGCCGGCCGGGGGCTGCCGCGGCCCCGGACCGAATTCTCGAACCGGGGCAGACCAGGCATAGCGGGCGGTCGCGTTGACACCGGGTTGGGTAGCTGGTGGGGTTGCGGCGATGTGGTCCAGGCCTGGCGAGGAGGCTCCTGTGGAAGCCCGAGTGTCCGTTGTGGCCGGGCGGCGGCTGCGGCAGCGGTTGGAGCGGAGTGCGGCGTTGCGGGATGTGCTGTACCACCCGGCGGCGCTGGCGGCGCGGCGGGCCACAGCGCGGACGTGCCGTCAACTGGCGCCCAGGACGGCGGACCGGCTGATCGCCGGTCTCAAGGGGACGGAACCGCTGCTGGCGTCGGGGCGGGCGGAGCGGGCCCGGCGGGCGGCGGGGCGGCCGGGGCGGCGGACGCTGCAGATCGCGGCGGGGGTCGCGGCGGCGGCGGTGGTCGGCGGGTTGCTGGCCGGGCCGGTGCCGTCGGCGGCGTACGCGGCGTCGGCGGGGCCGGACGTGGTGAGCAGCGCGCCGCAGACGCCGCTGGGGAGCATGACGAACCCGCAGGTGTTCCCGCGTCCGCAGGAGCAGACGGTGGCCGGCAAGCCGGTCGCGGTGCCGGCCGTGGTGACGCTGGTGCCGGCGCCGGACGCGGACCTCGGGGCGTTGGACGCCGTCCGGGAGGTGCTGGAGATCGCCGGGGCGACGACCGTGACCCCGCAGCCGGACGCCGACGCGCCGGCCGCCGGGTCGCTGGTGGTGTACGTCGGCGGACCGGCCGAGGCCGCCGACGGCGGGACGGACCGGACGCTGCGCGCGCTGTCCGCCGCGGCCGGCGGCAAGGACGGCGCCGCCCCCTCGACCGCGGGCATGCCGGCCGGCGGGTACGTGCTGTCGGTCGGTCAGCTGCCGGCCCGGGGCGGCGGGACGTACGGCGCGGTGGTGCTGGCGGGCGCGGACGCGGCGGGCACCTTCTACGCCGTGCAGAGCCTGCGCCAGCTGCTCGCCGCCGTCCCGGCCGGGCAGGGGCAGGCGCCGGGCGCCGCCGGGCTGGGCCTGCCCGGGATCACGCTGCGGGACTGGCCGAGCGGCGCGCCGGTGCGCGGCACCGCGGAGGCGTTCTACGGCAGCCCGTGGACCGCGCAGCAGCGGCTCGACCAGGTGGACTTCCTCGGCCGCTCCAAGCAGAACTTCTACCTCTACGCCCCCGGTGACGACCCGTTCCGGCTCTCCCGCTGGCGCGACGCCTACCCCGCCGCCCAGGCCGACGAGCTGCGCGAACTGGGCGCCGCGGCCCGGCGCAACCACGTCACGCTCGGCTACGCGATCGACCCGGGGCAGTCCCTCTGCTTCAGCTCCGGCAAGGACGTGAACGCGCTGGTGGCCAAGCTGGACGGGCTGCGCAAGCTCGGCTTCACCGCCTTCCAGCTCCAGTTCCTGGACGTCAGCTACGACGAGTGGCACTGCGGCGACGACCGCGACACCTACGGCACCGGCCCGGCCGCGGCCGCCAAGGCGCAGGCCGCGCTGGTGACCAAGGTGAGGGACCGGCTGATCGCGCGCAACCCGGGCCTGGCGCCGCTGTCCGTCGTGCCCACCGAGTACCACAAGCAGGGCGTCACGCCGTACCGCAAGGCGCTGGCCGCGGCGCTGCCGGACGGCGTGCAGGTGGCCTGGAGCGGGGGCGGGGTGATCCCGGAGAAGATCACCGGCGCCCAGGCCGCCGAGACCGGCGACCTGTACGGCCACCCGCTGGTCACCATGGACAACTACCCGGTCAACGATGCCAGCCCGGACCGGCTCTTCCTCGGCGCCTACACCGGGCGCGAACCGGAGGTGGCCACCCGCTCGGCGGTGATGCTCACCGGTGCCATGCAGCAGCCGATGGCCTCCCGGATCGCCCTCGCCACGGCCGGCGACTTCGCCTGGAACCCGGCCGGCTACCGGCCGGAGGACTCCTGGCAGGCCGCGGTGCGCTCGCTCGCCGGCCCGACCGGTGCCGGCAGCACGCCCGCCGGCACCGCCCTGTCCGCGGTCACCGCGCTGGCCGGCAACAGCTCCTCCTCGCCGCTGTCCCAGCAGGAGTCCGGCTACCTGACGCCGCTGCTCGACCGGTTCTGGGCCGCCGCCGAGCCCACCTCGGGCACCGCGTCGGACCTCGCCAAGCTGATAGAGGCCGCCGCGCCCCTGCGGGACGCCTTCGCCGCGATGGCCACCGCCCAGCAGACCCTCGCCGGCACCCAGGCCACCGCCCAGCTCGCCGCCGAGGCCGCGCCCTGGCTCGCCCCGCTGCACGACTACGGGCTGGCCGGGCAGTCCGCGCTGGACATGCTGCTGGCCCAGCACGGCGGCGACGGCGCGGCCGCCTGGAAGGCCCGGGTGGAGCTCAACCGGCTGCGCGAGCAGCTCGCGCAGAGCCCGGCCACGATCGGCGCGGGCGTGCTCGACCCGTTCCTGGAGCGGGCCGTCGGGGCCGCCGACAACTGGGCCGGGGTGGCCGGCGGCGGGATCACCCCGACCACCACCATGGGCACCGCGCACGACCACCTGCCCGCGCTGATGACCGACGGCGTGGCCGACACGTTCTACTGGAGCTCCGCTCCCCCGCAGCCCGGCGACGCGGTCGGCGTCGACCTCGGCGGCGGGCGCCCGGTCGGCGCCGTCACCGTGCTGATGGGCTCCTGGGGCAACGGGCCGGACGGCCGGAGCGCGGTCGACGACTACCTCCACGACGGCGTGCTGGAGTACAGCACCGGCGAGGGCGGCTGGAAGCAGCTCGCCGTGGTCAAGAACCAGAAGTCGGTCAGCGCCAAGCTGCCGGCCGGCTCGGTGGTGCGGGCCGTGCGGCTGCGGGCCACCGCCGCCCAGAAGACCGCCGTCGCGGTGCGCGAGTTCACCGTCACCGCGCCCGACGACGCCCCCGCCAGCGTCACCGGCGGCCCCGCCGCGCTGCCCGGCTCCTCGGCGTCCGCGGTGCTGGACGGCAATCCGGACACCGCGTACCGGGCCGCCAAGCCGCCCACCGCGCAGGACGAGCCGCTCACCGTCGAACTGGGCGCCGCCCGCCCGCTCGACCGGCTCACCGTGCTCACCGACCCGGGCGTGCACGCCACCGCCACCGTCTCGGTGCGCCGCTCGGACGGCGGCTGGACGGACATCGGCACCGTGCAGCCCGGCTACAACGAGCTGCCGGCCGGCGGGCAGGCCGCCGACGCGTTCCGGCTGGCCTGGAAGCCGGGCGGCGACCCGCCGGTGGTCAACCAGGTGATCCCCTGGTACGCGGATGTCCCGGCGGCCCGGCTCAGCCTGTCCGACCCGACCCTGGACGTGGTGGCCGGCGCCGCCGCGCCCGCCCAGACCCGGGCCACCGTCGAGGCCGGCCGCCCCGAGGGGACCAGCGGCGAGCTGCACACCGAGGTGCCGGCCGCGGCCAAGGGCCTGACCGTGACCCCGGCGGCCGGGGTGACCGTGCCGCGCGGCGGCCGCATCGGCGTGCCGCTGCTGGTCAGCGCCGCTCCCGGGACGCCGTTCGGGACGTACCAGGTACCGGTGCAGTTCGCGGCCGGCGCCACCACCGTGAAGCAGGTGCTCCAGGTGCGTGTGGTGCCGCCGACCAGCGGTCCGGACCTGGCACTCGGCGCGAAGGCCACCTCCTCGGGCGACGAGACGCCGAACTTCCCCGCCTCGGCGGTCACCGACGGTGACCCGAAGACCCGCTGGTCCTCCCCCGCCAAGGACGACGCCTGGGTGCAGCTGGAACTTCCGCAGGCGACCCACCTGGGCGCGGCGGTGCTGCACTGGCAGGCCGCGTACGCCGCCGCCTACAGGCTCCAGGTCTCGGCGGACGGCACCACCTGGACCGACGCGGCGACGGTGGACAACGGCAAGGGCGGCGACGAGACCGTGCGCTTCGACGCTCCGGACGCCCGGTTCCTCCGGGTGCAGGGCGTGGCCCGGGCCAACAAGTACGGCTACTCGCTGTGGGGCGTCGAGCTGTACGCCGTCACCCCGCCGCCCCCGTCGCAGCCGCCGGCCGTCCCCCCGGCCCAGCCGGGCGGCGGCGCCACCACCGCGCCCACGGCCCCGACCACGGCCCCGACCGCTCCGAGCACCCCGGCCACGCCCCCGGCGAGCGGGACTCCGGGCGGGACGACAGGCGGGACGACGGGCGGGACGACGGGCGGGACACCGCCGCCGAAGCAGTAGCCGCCGCCTCCCCCACCGGACAACGCGGCGGGCCGCCGTGCTCCCCGGTGGGGGGCGCGGCGGCCCATGAGGCGTACCGACGGTATGACGGGCTGGCCCTTGTGGAGCGGGGTCAGGCGGAGAGCGGTTCGGGCTGCTCACCGCGGCGGACGGGGGCGGAGTGGGCCGAGTGCGCCCGGCCGAGCGGGACGGGGAGGCCCTGCTCGGTATGGTCGTGGTGCTCGTACTCGCCCCACTGCGGGGCGCGCAGCTGGTCGGAGCCGCCGTACGGCTCCAGGTAGGGACGCCAGCGCGGGTCCTTGATGCCGGTGCCGATGATCCGCCAGGCGAGGCCGCTGGGCGGGGCCGGTGGCCGCTTCATCCGCCAGCCGAGTTCGGTGAGGTGGCGGTCGGCCTTGGTGTGGTTGCAGCGGCGGCAGGCCGCCACCACGTTGTCCCACCGGTGCTGGCCGCCCCGGCTGCGCGGGATGACGTGGTCGACGCTGGTGGCGGCGGCCCCGCAGTAGACGCAGCGGCCGTGGTCACGGGCGAACAGCGCCCGGCGGGTGAGCGGGACGGGCCCGCAGAACGGGACCCGGACGAAGCGGGTCAGGCGGACGACGGACGGCGCCGGGAGGGCGCTGGTGGCGCTGTGCAGAGTGACTTCCGAGTCCTCCAGGCTGACCGCCTTGTGGTTGAGGACCAGGATGAGTGCGCGGCGCATCGATACGACGCCGAGTGGCTCGTAGGACGCGTTGAGGACCAGGACATGCGGCACGGATGCCTCCTTGGACGCCTGCGGCGCGTGGCTCGCGCCGGGACGAGCGGTTGGATCGCACAACTGGTGCGCGATCTCCCCCAGTGTCGCCTTACGCCTTTGTACGGCGCCACCACTCCTGTGTAACGGACCTGGTGTGAACTTCGGGTGTGGCCTCTGTCATAGCCGGTATGCCCTGGGGAAGGTCGGGTTGCACCCGGGTGCCCTCGGGGTGCCGCCCGTGGCCCTCCCGGGGGAGCGCTCGGCCGGTCGGAGCAGCGGTCGACCCCGTCGTCCGGGGGAGCGCACCGGTGCGCTGACGGGGCGTTCGTGTTGCTCCGTACGCCCTTCGGCGTGTCCGGTCGGGTGTTCGGCGCCGGTTAGGCTGAGGCGGACGGTCCGCGGGCCGCGTGCCGCGGCGCGGGCCCGCCACGCCCCCTTGCAGGAAGGCCCGCACGTGTTCCGCTCCGGCGCCACCGGTATCGCCGACGCGTCCTCGACGCTCTCCACTCCGACACCGGCGCCCAGCCCGACCGCGCCGCAGCTGCCGCAGCTGGACCTGAGAATCCCGACCAGCGCGCAGGAGGTCAGCGACACCACCAAGCAGGCCGCCAGCTGGTTCGACACGCACTGGCAGGGCTGGCTGGCCGGCGGGGTGCGGATCGTCTTCATCGTGCTGCTGGCACTGGTGCTGCGCGCCGTGGTGCGCAAGCTGATCACCCAGCTGATCACGCGGATGGCGCGCTCGCACGACCACCACGAGGAGAGCCGGCTCGGCGGGCTGCTGGCCAACACCGGGGTGGTGAACCCGGAGCGGCGCCAGCAGCGGTCGGAGGCGATCGGCTCGGTGCTGCGCAGCGTGGCGTCGTTCTCCATCCTGGGCACGGCCGCGCTGATGGTGCTGTCCGCGCTGGGCGTGAACCTGGCGCCGCTGCTGGCCAGCGCCGGTGTGGCCGGTGTGGCGATCGGTTTCGGCGCCCGCAACCTGGTGACGGACTTCCTCTCCGGGGTCTTCATGATCATGGAGGACCAGTACGGCGTCGGCGACGAGATCGACACCGGGGTGGCCGCCGGCACGGTGCTGGAGGTCGGCCTGCGGGTGACCAAGCTGCGCGGGGCCAACGGCGAGATCTGGTACATCCGCAACGGCGAGGTGAAGCGGATCGCCAACATGAGCCAGGGCTGGTCGACCGCCTCGGTGGACGTGCAGGTCGGGTACAAGGAGGACCTGCTGCGGGTCGAGGACCTGATCCAGGAGACGGCCGAGGCGCTGTCCAAGGAGTCGCCGTACGACGAGCTGGTCTGGGCGCCGGTGTCCGTCCTGGGCGTGGAGTCGGTCGCGGCGGACTCGGTGATGGTGCGGATCGAGGCGCGGACCGCGCCGGGCAAGGCGCCGGCGGTGTCCCGGGCGCTGCGCCAGCGCCTGAAGACGGCCTTCGACCAGGCCGGGATCAAGGTCAAGGAGGAGGCCGCGCCGGTGGCCGCCGCGGCGACGGCGGCCCCCGCCACCGGGGTGGTGATCTCCCCCGCGACCGAGCCGGCACCGCCGTCCGCGCTGTCCGACCCGACCTCGCCCCGGTACCGGGCGACCGAGCCGATACCGGCGCCGAGGCCGACCGACGACCTCGCCAAGCCGTAGGGCCCCAGGCCCGGCAGCACGAAGCCCCGTTCCCAAGACCCTTGGGAACGGGGCTTCGTGCTGCCCGGTAACGCTTCGGCATCCTCCGGGCCACGGACCATTGACACCCCGCTGACGGGGCCCGTACGGTCCTTCCCAAGCGACTGGAAACTTTCCTAACAGTTCGGCTCCCCGAACCGGCGGGTTCACCCTCGTCGCTCCCCCCACCAGCCGGAAGAGGAGGATTTCGCGCGTGACCAAGACCACCGCCAAGGCCCCCCTCGCCGGCACCCCCAGCCTGCTGCGCGCCATCAACGACCGCGCCGCCCTCGAACTGCTGCTGGAGAACGGCCCGCTCTCCCGCACCCAGATCGGCACCCTGACCGGCCTCTCCAAGCCCACCGCCTCCCAGCTGCTGGCCCGTCTGGAGGCGGCCGGACTGGTCCTGCCGGTCGGCACCACCGCCGGCGGCCCCGGCCCCAACGCGCAGCTGTACGAGGTGAATCCGGCCGCCGGCCACGTCGCCGGGCTGGACGTCACCAACAGCGAGATCAGAGTCGCCGTCGCCGACATCACCGGCTCCACGCTGGCCGAGCACGCCGTGCCGACCAAGGGCGTGCCGGCCGCCGAGACCGTCGCCAAGGTCGCCGCCGCCGTCGCCGAGACCGTCCGCGCCGCCGGACTGGCCGCGGGCAGCCTGCGCACCGCCGCGATCGGCGTCGGCGGCGCCCCCGACCCGGTCACCGGCAAGCTGCGCTACGCCTCCCACCTGCCCGGCTGGCACTCGCCGCGGCTGGTCGAGGAGCTGTCCGAGGCGATCGGCGCGCCCGTGTCGATCGAGAACGACGTGAACCTCGCCGCCGTCGCCGAACAGGCCTCCGGCGCGGCGCGGGGCTCCGAGGACTTCGTCCTGCTCTGGGCCGGTGCGGGCACCGGCGCCGCGATCGTCATCGCCGGCCGGCTGCACCGCGGCTTCACCGGCGGCGCCGGGGAGGTCGGCTACATGCCGGTGCCCGGCTCACCGGTCGCGCGGGACGTGCGCCGCCGCAAGTTCGGCGGGTTCCAGGAGCTGGTCGGCACACCCGCCGTCCGGACCCTGGCCCGCGAACACGGGCTCGGCGCGCCCACCGCCGAGGAGTCGATCGCCAAGGCCCTGGAGACCCCGGGCGCCGGCGACGCCTTCCTCGTCGAACTGGCCGGCCGGCTCGCCGTCGGACTGGCCGCGATCGTCGCCGTCGTCGACCCCCAACTGGTGGTCCTCTCCGGCGCGGTGCCCACCGCGGGCGGCGAACGCCTGCGCGCCCTCGTCGAGGACGAACTGGCCAGGCTCTCCATCGCCCGGCCCGAGGTCCGCAGCAGTGCCCTGCCCGGCTCGCCCGTCCTGCTCGGCGCCCTGCAACGCGCGCTGGCGGACGCCCGCGAGGCGGTCTTCTCCACCCACTGACAGCCACCCACTGACAGCCGCCCACCGACGCTCACAGACGCCCACCCACCGACGCTCC
The DNA here is from genome assembly GCF_044750105.1 of Kitasatospora sp. NPDC088861. NCBI lineage: Bacteria > Bacillati > Actinomycetota > Actinomycetes > Kitasatosporales > Streptomycetaceae > Kitasatospora > Kitasatospora sp. NPDC088861. Next base: position 104,724 of record NZ_JBIVJF010000007.1, on the reverse strand, counting down.
CCGGTCGCCCGTCACCCCGCACGCACCCTGCACCCACCTCTCCCAACCCCCGAACGCGGGCCCCGAGGCAATGACGCCTGCCCGCGCACCCCCAGGAGGACCTCGAAGTGCACTCCACCACCTCCCGCAGAGGCCGTCGCACGATCGCCGCCGTCACCGGCACCGCCGTCCTGGCCCTGCTCGCCACCGCCTGCACCGGCAGCAGCGAGAGCAGCGGCAGCGACGACTCGGCCAGCGGCAAGGACGTCACCATCACCTTCTGGCACGGCTGGAGCCAGGACAACGAGGTGAAGGCGATCAACGACAACATCGCCGCCTTCGAGAAGACCCACCCCAACATCCACGTCAAGGCCGTGGACAACATCGCGGACGACAAGGTCAACCAGGCCCTGCGGGCCGGCGGCGACGACGCGCCGGACGTGGTCTCCTCCTTCACCACCAACAACGTCGGCATGTTCTGTTCGACCAAGGCGTTCACCGACCTCAAGCCGCTGCTGCAGAAGAGCGGCATCGACCCGGTCAAGACCTTCCCGGCCGCGATGCTCAACTACACGCAGTTCCAGGGCAACCAGTGCTCGCTGCCGCTGCTCGGCGACGCCTACGGCCTCTACTACAACAAGAAGGCCTTCGCCGACGCGGGCATCGCCAACCCGCCGAAGACCTTCAGCGAGTTCGCCGAGGACGCCAAGAGGCTGACCCTCGCGGACGGCGACGGCTACAAGCAGCTCGGCTTCATGCCGCTGTACCACGGCTACGAGTCGACCACCGAGCACTTCCTGGGCCAGTACGGCCCGACCTACTTCGGCGCCGACGGCAAGTCGAACATCGCCACCGACCCGAAGGTCGCCGCGATGCTCAAGTGGCAGAAGGGCATGGTCGACCAGCTCGGCGGCTACACCAAGCTGGAGAAGTACCGCGCCACCTTCGGCGAGGAGTTCAGCGCCAAGAACCCCTTCCTCACCGGCCAGGTCGCGATGGCCATCGACGGCGAGTGGCGCACCGCCGCCCTCGCCGAGAACAAGCCCGACTTCGACTGGGCCACCGCCGCGTTCCCCGTCCCGGACGACCAGGCCGACACCTACGGCCGCGGCTACCAGACCGGCACCATCGTCGGCATCGCCAGCAGCAGCAAGAAGCAGGCCGCGGCCTGGGAGCTGGTCAAGTACCTGACCACCGACACCGACGCGGTGGTCAGCTTCGCCAACGCGATCCACAACGTGCCCAGCACCTTCGACGCGCTCAACTCGCCGAAGCTGACGAACGACCCGAACTTCAAGACCTTCATCGACGTCGCCAAGAACCAGCACTCGGGCACCACCCCGGCGGCCGTCAACGGCAGCGGCTACATCGCCTCCCTGCAGAACCTCGGCTACGACTACGAGTCCGGCAAGCAGCCCGATCTCGCGGCCGGCCTCGCGGCCACCGCCAAGGAGATCGACGCCGCCATCGCCCAGGCGAAGTAGCGGAAACGGTCCACGGAGCTCCCATGTCACTCGCGTTCGGCACCCGCAGGGGCACCGGATCGACCGACCCGGCGGCGCCCTCCACGCAGCACCTGCTGCGCCGGAAGCGCCGCCGGGAGGCGGCCCGCAACCTCGCCTTCCTCTCCCCCTGGCTGATCGGCTTCGGCGTCTTCTTCCTGTACCCGCTGATCTCCACCGTCTACTTCTCCTTCACCAAGTACAACGGCTTCGGCGCCCCCTCCTTCAGCGGCCTGAAGAACTGGGACTACGTCTTCAACGACCTCCCGGCGTTCTGGCAGGGCCTGCGCAACACCGTGTGGCTGGTCTTCATCATGGTGAGCCTGCGGGTCGCCTTCGGCCTCGGCATCGGCCTGCTCATCACCAAGGTCAAGACCGGCGTCGGCTTCTTCCGCACCGCGTTCTACCTGCCGTACCTGGCACCGCCGGTGGCCGCCACCGTCGCCTTCGCCTTCCTGCTCAACCCCGGCACGGGCCCGGTCAACCACTTCCTCGGTGAGATCGGCCTCCCGCAGCCCGGCTGGTTCGCCAGCGCCGACTGGTCCAAGCCCGCGCTCACCATGCTCGCCATGTGGGGCATCGGCGACCTGATGGTCATCTTCATGGCCTCGCTGCTCGACGTCCCCAAGGAGCAGTACGAGGCCGCCGAACTGGACGGCGCCGGACCCTTCCAGCGGTTCCGGTACGTCACGCTGCCGAACATCTCGCCGATCATCATGTTCGCCGTGGTCACCGGCGTCATCCAGACCATGCAGTACTACACCCAGGCGATCGTCGCCGGGAAGGTCGCCGGCGGCATCGCGGGCAACTCCGGCCAGCAGTTCGAGCCCGGCTTCCCGCAGGGCTCCACCTGGACCCTGCCGCAGATGGTCTACAACCTCGGCTTCCAGCGCTTCAACTACGGCGCGGCGTGCGTCGTCGCCCTGGTGCTGTTCGCCATCTCGATGGCCGTCACCTCGCTCCTGCTCCGCCGCAAGTCCGGCTTCATGGCGAGCGACGACTAGTCCGTGTGCTGCTGACCCAGCGGACCGATGAGGACCCGATCATGACTCTCAGCTCCACACTCACCAAGGCGCCCGCCCCGGCCGGCACCTCCCGCGCCTCCGGCCCGGCCGCCCGGGCGGCCCGCCGCCGCGCGATGCTCAACTGGGTGGCCGTGCACTCGCTGGCCATCGCCGCCGCCCTGTTCTTCCTGCTGCCGTTCGTCTTCGCCTTCCTCACCTCGGTGATGACCGACCAGCAGGCGCTCACCACCGACTACTGGCCCACCTCCTGGCAATGGGGCAACTACGGCAAGGTCTGGGACACCCCCGGCTTCCTCACCTGGTGGCGCAACACCCTGCTCTACGCGGGCCTCGGCACCGTGCTGACCATCGTCTCCAGCCTGCCGGTCGCCTACGCGCTCGCCAAGTTCCGCTTCCGGGGCCGCAACCTGGCGCTGATGGCCGTCATCGCCATGATGATGCTCCCGCCGCAGGTCACCGTCATCCCGATGTACCTGTTCTGGGCCAAGCAGCTCGGCCTCGGCGGCTCGCTCTGGCCGCTCATCATCCCGATGGCCTTCGGCGACGCGTTCTCGATCTTCCTGCTGCGCCAGTTCCTGCTGACCATCCCCAAGGAGTACATCGAGGCCGCCCGGATCGACGGCTGCGGCGACCTGCGCACCCTGCTGAAGGTCGTGCTGCCGATGGCCAAGCCGGCCATCGCCGCCGTCGCCCTGTTCCAGTTCTTCTACTGCTGGAACGACTACTTCGGCCCGCAGATCTACGCCAGCAACAACCACGAGGCCTGGACGCTCTCGTACGGCCTGGAATCGTTCAAGGGCGCCCACCACACCAACTGGAACCTCACCATGGCCGCCACCCTCCTCGTGATGGCACCGGTGATCATCCTCTTCTTCTTCGCACAGAAGGCCTTCATCGAAGGCGTGACACTGACAGGGGTCAAGGGCTGATGTCCGCACTCAAGTTGGCAATCGTCGGCGGCGGTTCGACGTACACCCCGGAGCTGATCGACGGCTTCGCCCGGCTCCGCGACACCCTGCCGATCGGTGAGCTGGTGCTCATCGACCCGGCCGCCGACCGGCTGGAGCTGATCGGCGGGCTCGCCCGGCGGATCTTCGCCAAGCAGGGGCACGGTGCCGTCGTCACCACCACCGTCGACGTCGAGGCCGGTGTCGCCGACGCCGACGCCGTGCTGCTGCAACTGCGCGTCGGCGGGCAGGCCGCCCGCAACCGGGACGAGACCTGGCCGCTGGAGTGCGGCTGCGTCGGCCAGGAGACCACCGGCGCCGGCGGCCTCGCCAAGGCACTGCGCACCGTCCCGGTCGTCCTCGACATCGCCGAGAAGGTCCGGCGCGCCAACCCGGACGCCTGGATCGTCGACTTCACCAACCCCGTCGGCATCGTCACCCGCGCGCTGCGCAACGCCGGCCACAAGGCCGTCGGCCTGTGCAACGTCGCCATCGGCTTCCAGCGCAAGTTCGCGACCCACCTCGGTGTCGACCCGGAGCTGGTCCGGCTCGACCACGTCGGCCTCAACCACCTCACCTGGGAGCGCGGCGTCACCCTGCTCGACGCCCCGGGATCGGCGACGGGCCGGGAGGTGCTGCCGGAGCTGCTCGCCGCGCACGGCAAGGCCATCGCCGAGGACCTGCACCTGCCGCAGCCCGTCATCGAGCGGCTCGGCGTCGTGCCGTCCTACTACCTGCGCTACTTCTACCAGCACGACGCCGTCGTCGAGGAACTCAGGGTGCAGGGCTCGCGGGCCGCCCAGGTCGCCGAGATCGAGCGGCAGCTGCTGGAGATGTACGCCGACCCGGCCCTCGACACCAAGCCGGAACTCCTCGGCCAGCGCGGCGGCGCGTTCTACTCCGAGGCGGCGGTCCAGCTGATCGCCGCGCTGCTCGGCACCGGCGGCGGGACGTCCGTGCAGGTCGTCAACGCGCCGAACAACGGCGTGCTGCCGTTCCTGCCCGACGACGCCGTCATCGAGGTCCCGGCCGAGGTCGACGCGAACGGCGTCCGGCCGCTCCCCCAGCGGGCCGTCGAGCCGCTGTACGCCGGCCTCATCGCCGCCGTCACCGCGTACGAGCACCTCGCCCTCGACGCCGCCCTGCACGGCGGCCGCGACCGGGTCTTCGACGCCCTGCTCGCCCACCCGCTGGTCGGTCAGCTCGAACTCGCCGACCAGCTCACCGATCGGCTGCTCGCCCACAACCGCGAGCACCTCGCCTGGGCCTGACGGCCCGGGACCCGGCTTCGCACCCGGGCCCCGTCCGGAAAGCAGCCCGGCCCGCGATATGAGGGTGTCGCGGGCCGGGCACTGCGAGGAGACCGATCACCCCCGGCCGGGGACCACGCCACGGCCGGGCCACGTACGAGCCGCGGGGACCTGATGACCCACCAGCCCGAACCGATCCTGCCCGGCGTCCTCGCCATCGACGCCGGCAACTCCAAGACCGACGTCGCCCTGATCGGCGCCGACGGCACCGTCCACGGCACCGCCCGCGGCGGCGGCTTCGCACCCCAGAAGATCGGCGGCGCCGCCGCCGTCGCCGGCCTCGCCCCGCTCGTCGAGCAGGCCGCCGCCGCGGCCGGCCACCCCGCCTGGAGCGGCGTCCTCACCAGCCACGTCAGCGCCTGCCTGGCCAACGCCGACCTGCCCGTCGAGGAGGAGGCCCTGCGCGCCGCGCTGGAATCCCACCCCTGGGGCGCCAGCAACACCGTCGTCAACGACACCTTCGGCCTGCTGCGGGCCGGCACCGACGGCCCGCGCGGCGTCGCCGTCGTCTGCGGCGCCGGCATCAACTGCGTGGGCCTGCTGCCCGACGGCCGCACCGCCCGCTTCCCCGCCCTCGGCGAGCTCACCGGCGACTGGGGCGGCGGCGGGGGCCTGGCCGTCACCAGCATGTGGCACGCCGTCCGCCACGAGGACGGCCGCGGCGGCCCCACCGGGCTCTCCCGCGCCATCGCCGAGCACTTCGGCCTGCCCAGCGCCGGCGCCGTCGCCGAGGCCGTCCACCTCGGGCACCTGCCGACCAGCCGGCTGCACGAGATCGTCCGAGTGCTGTTCGCCGTCGCGGAGCAGGGCGACGAGGTCGCCCTGGGGCTGATCGACCGCCAGGCCGACGAGATCGTCCGGCTCGCCGTCGTCGCCCTGCGGCGGCTGGAACTGCTCGAAACGCGGACCCCGCTGGTGCTCGGCGGCGGCGTGATCTCCTCCCGGCAGCCGCTGCTGCTCGACAACCTGACCGCCCGTCTGGCCGAGGCCGCGCCGCTCGCCGAACCGCGGGTCGTCGTCGCGCCGCCCGTCCTGGGCGCGGCGCTGCTCGGACTCGACCACCTCGGGGCGGGCCCCGAGGCCCAGGCCCGGCTGCGCGAGGCGTACGAGGCGCAACGGCCCGTCGCCGCCTGACCGTTACGCCGCCCCTCAAGACTCCCGCCGCCGCCGGATCCGCACATCCGGCGGCGGCGGGAACCACAGCCCGTGCACCAGTCGTGTACCTGCGTGACGAGTTCCGCCGCTGTCCGGGGAGACTAGTGCCATGGCCGTGCCCCGAACCCTCCTCGCCGCGCTGCTCTGCTGCACCGCCGCAGCCGCCCTCGCCGCCTGCACTCCCGCCGACTCCGCGCCCACCGTCGCCGCCGCCTCCGCTGCGGCCGCCGCCGACGGGGCGTACGACGACGAGGACGACCTGCTGGACGACGACCTCGCCGACCCCGAGCCCAGCATGGACACCTCCCCCGTCCCCACCGCCGACTGCGCCACCCCGACCCCGACCGAACGCCCCGGACACACCGTCCTCGTGGTCCTCGCCACCGAGGACGGCGACGTCACCGCCCAGCCCGCCCGCTACTCCTGCGACGAGGCCCGCTACGAGGGGACGGGGACGCCGGCCCGCTACGGCTTCGCGACCGCCGGGGTCGAGGCCACGCTCGTCGACCGCCCGCACGGCGACCCGACCAGAACCGTCCGGCTGGAGGACGTGCTCGGGCACCTGGAGGACTGCCTGGCCGAGCACGAACCCGACGACGCGCCGTACGGGTGCTACGGCAACGTGTACGACGTGGTGCTGGACTCGCACGGGCGGATCATGCGGATCGGGGAGCTGGTCGAACCGTGATCCCGCCGTGGACCGGCTGGGCTCGGGACCGGGTCAGGATCGGCTCGGGACCGGCTCGGAACTGACTCAAGATCGGCTCAGGACCGGCTCGGGACCGGTTCGGGACCGGTTCAGGACCGGCTCAGGACCGGCTCAGGACCGGCTCAGGACCGGTTCAGGACCGGTTCAGGACCGGTTCAGGACGGGGCGACGAGGCCGAACTCGTAAGCCTGGATGACCAGGTGGACCCGGTCCCGGGCGTCCAGCTTGGTGAACAGCCGGGCCACGTGCGCCTTGGCGGTGGCCACGCTGATGGTCAGCTCCTCGGCGATCTCGCCGTTGGACAGCCCGCGGCCGACCAGCGTCAGCACCTCGCGCTCACGGTCGGTGATCCCGTCGACCGTCGCCCGGCCGGACCGGGCGGCGGCGGGCTGCGGGCGGGCGGCGAACTCGCCGATCAACCGGCGGGTAATGCTCGGCGCGATCAGGGCGTCCCCGGCGGCGACCACCCGGACGCCGTCGAGGATGGTCTCCAGGGCGAGGTCCTTGACCAGGAAGCCGGCCGCCCCGGCCCGCAGCGCGCCGTACACGTAGTCGTCGTCGTCGAAGGTGGTGAGGACGAGGACGTGGGTGGGCAGGTCGGGGTCGGCGGTGATCCGGCGGGTGGCCTCGATGCCGTCCATGCCGGGCATCCGGATGTCCATCACGGCGACGTCGGGGCGCAGCCGGCCGACCAGTTCCACCGCCTCGGCGCCGTTGCCGGCCTCGCCGACGACCTCCAGGTCCGGGGTGTCGGCGATGAGCACGCGCAGACCGGTGCGGATGAGCGGCTGGTCGTCGACCAGGACGACACGGATCACGGGGAGACCTCCACGGGGAGCGGCAGTCGGGCGGCGACCTGGAAGCCGCCCGCGGGGCGCGGGCCGGCGCTGAACTCGCCGTGCAGCAGGCCGACCCGCTCGCGCATGCCGGCGATGCCGTAACCGGAGCCGGCGGACGGCCCGGCAACTCCGGCGCCGAGGTCGACGACGGTGACGGCGACCTCCTCGGGGCCGTAGTCGACGGTGACCCGGCAGTCCCGGGTGCCGGAGTGCCTGACCACGTTGGTGACCGCCTCCTGCACAATGCGGTAGGCGGCGAGGTCCACCTCGGGCGGCAGCGGGCGGGGCTCGCCGAGGCGGGTGAGCGCGACCCGCACGCCCGCGCCGGCCGTCTGCTCGACCAGCCGGTCCAGCTCGCCCAGCCCCGGGGCGACCTCCATCGGCGCGGACTCCGGTTCGCCCTGGCGCAGCGCGCCGAGCATCCGGCGCAGCCCGGCCAGGGTCTCCCGGCTGGTCGCCTCGATGGCGTTCAGCGCGTTGCGGGTCTCGGCGGGCTGGGTGTCCATGACCCGGCTGCCCATCCCGGCCTGGATCGCGATGATGCCGATGCTGTGGGCGACCATGTCGTGCAACTCGCGGGCGATCCGCAGCCGTTCGGCGGTGATCGCCTGCTCGGTGGCGCGGCTGCGCAGGGCCTCGGCGTGCACGCGGTTCTGCCGGACGGTGTTGCCGACCAGCCAGGCGATCGCGGCGGTCGAGGCGAACGCGGCCTGGGCGACGAAGTCGGTGTGGTAGTCGTTCGCCACCCGCCAGACCGCCAGGACGGCCACCATGGCGACCGGCATCGCGGCGGCGCACAGCGACACGGCCCGGGAGCGGGTGGCCGTGCAGTAGCCGATCGCCACCTCGGCGAGCAGCAGTTGCACCACGGCCGTCTCCTGGATCCGCATGCCGATCGTGAAGACGCACGCCGCCAGCGGGATCGCCACCGCCAGCAGCGGCAGCCGGACCAGCAGCGACGCCATCAGGACCGTGACCACCGCGGTGACCAGCAACGGCATGTCCTCGAAGTTGCCGTTGTAGCGGAACAGGTGGGCCAGCTCGTCGCTCCGCTGGAAGCCTCGGAACGTGATGACGGCCACCCAGAACGCCGCCACCCAGACGCCCGGCGGCAGGCGCCTGAGCAGGGGCGGACGAGGGTTGGTGATCATCGCCCGATGGTAGCGGCGGCCCGCGCGGCGGCACATCGGCCCGAGGGCGTAATCCCCCGGGCCAGTGCGGCGGCCGGCGTTGTGGCCCGCGGCCCGATGCCCAGCCGGGGCCTCGGACGGCACCGTTGTCCCCGTGATCGAGATCGAGCGACTGACCAAGCGGTACGGCGCCACCACGGCCGTCGACCAGTTGACCTTCACCGTCCGGCCGGGCACCGTCACCGGCTTCCTCGGCCCCAACGGCGCCGGCAAGTCCACCACGCTGCGGATGATCCTGGGGCTGCACACCCCGACCGAGGGGTCCGTCACCGTGGACGGCGCGCCCTTCGCGGACCGGCCGCGCGGACTGCGCCACGTCGGCGCCCTGCTGGACGCCCAGGACGTGCACGGCGGGCGCAGCGCCCGGGCCCACCTGTCGGCGCTCGCCCGCGGCAACCGCATCCCGCTCCGGCGGGTGGACGAGGTGCTCGCCGAGGTAGGCCTCGGCAAGGCCGCCGGGCGCCGGATCGGCGGCTACTCGCTGGGCATGAAGCAGCGGCTCGGCATCGCCGGCGCGCTGCTCGGCGACCCGCCGGTGCTGCTGTTCGACGAGCCGCTCAACGGCCTCGACCCGGAGGGCGTGCTGTGGGTGCGCGGCCTGTTCCGCCGCCTCGCCGAGGAGGGGCGGACGGTCTTCGTCTCCAGCCACATGATGGCCGAGATGGAGCACACCGCCGACCGGCTGGTGGTGATTGGCCGGGGCCGGCTGATCGCGGACGAGAGCCTGGCGGAGTTCTCCGCCCGCAACGCCGTCACCAGCGTGGCCGTCCGGACGCCCGAACTGCCTTCGCTCGCCGAGGTGTTGCGGACCGAAGGGGCGGCCGTACGGCAGGCGCAGGAGCCGGACGGAGCGGTGGTGACCGGGCTGCCCGCGGCCCGGATCGGCGAACTCGCCCTGCGGCACGGCCTGGTGCTGCACGAGCTCGCCACCCGCACCTCGTCCCTGGAGTCGGCGTTCATGTCCCTGACCGCCGACAGCGTCGAATACCCGGCAGGAGATGCCCGATGAGTACCGCCGCCCTCGCCCCCGCCCGCCCCCGCACCCGCCCGGCCGAACCGCGGCCCCGGTTCGGCGACCTGCTCGCCGCCGAGTGGATCAAACTGCGCTCGCTGCGGTCCACGTACTGGGTGCTGGCGCTCGCCTCGCTGGCCGCGATCGTGGTCAACCTGAACGCCGTCCACACCGACCTCACCTACATCGACCACCCCCGCCCGCCGGTGCCCGGCTTCCCGCCGTACCGGTACGACCCGCTCTTCCACGGCCTCAGCAGCATCTCCGGCGCCCTGATGGCCGTCGCGGCCGGCAGCCTCGGCGCGATCACCGTGTTCGGCGAGTACACCACCGGCATGATCCGCACCACCTTCGCCGCGGTGCCCGACCGGCGGGGCGTGGCCGTGGCCAAGGTGGTGCTGGTCGCCGGCCTCACCTCGCTCGCCGGGGCGGTGGTGTCCGCGGTGTCCTTCTTCGGCAGCAACGCCATGCTGGCCTCCCGGCACGTCGGGCTCTCCATCACCGACGAGGGTTGCCTGCGGGCCGTCCTCGGCTACGCGGCGATCGTGCCCGTCTGCGCGCTGATCGGGATGGCCCTCGGTGCCCTGCTGCGGCACGCCACCGCTTCGATCGTCTCGCTGGTCATGCTGCTGTTCATCGTGCCGATGCTGTTCGGCGGCGACCGCTACCGCTGGCTGAAGGAGATCGGCAACCACCTGCCGCTCGCCGCCGAGGGGAGGCTGACGATCAACCCCAACTCCTCGACGACGATGGGCAAGTACGCGCCGAGCGTGCTCGACTCCTGGATCACCCTGGGCGCCTGGGCGGCCGTCGCGCTGGCGGCGACGGTGGTCCTGATGCGGCGGCGGGACGTCTGAGCCGGACGGAAGCCGGGTGTCAGACGGCCGAGGCCGCCGCGGCGGCCGCCTTGGCGCGGAAGGCGCCGAGGGTGGCGGCGGGGACGCCGCAGGCCGGGAGGAAGGCCTCGGCGCCGCCGTGGCGGGTGCGGACGCGGTCGAGGAAGACGGCCATGGCCTCCGCCGGGGCGTCGAGGAGCGGGGCGGGGATGGTGAGTTCGCGGCCCTCGGAGTCGGTGACCCGGGCGCCGCGGGCGTTGAGCGCGGTGCGGTGGCGCTCGGAGAGGCCGGCGAAGATCTGCGGCAGGGCGTCGGCGGTGCGGGCGTAGTCGGCGACGATCCGCTCGGCGGGCACGCCGAGGAGGTCCAGCAGCAGGGCGGTCAGCAGGCCGGTGCGGTCCTTGCCGGCGGCACAGTGCAGGAGGACGGCGCCCGGGCGGGCGGCGGCCTCGACGGCGGCGGTGACGGCCTCGGGCGCGGACTCGGCCAGCAGCACGTAGTAGTCGCCGAGGTCGGCGGCGGTGGCCATGGTGCGCATCCGGGCGGCGAGGCCGTCGCCGGTGGGGTTCACCGGGGCGGCGACGACGGCTATTCCGGCGGCCCCGGCGGCGGCCCAGTCGGCGGGGTCGGTCTCACGGGTGTCGCGCAGGTCGACGATGGTGCGGATGTCGCAGGCGCGCAGCTGGGCGACGGTCGCCTCGTCGGCGGCCGGGAACGGCTGGGCGGAGCGGTACAGCACGCCGGGGCGGATCCGCCGGCCCTCGGGGTCGCCGAGGACGGCGGAGTCGCGGAAGTTGACCAGGGACATGCGCGGGGCCTTTCGGTGGGGCCGTGGGGAGGGGCCGGACATCCAGACGTGCATCAAGACATCTAGATGTCTAGTCCCTCCCCGGGGTGCGGGGCAAACCACGGTCGCCCGCACCCCTCCATCCCACCCCCGCCGACCGGTCCCGTCGACCGGAGAGAGGAGACGGGGCGGGCGGGCGGCGGGCCCGGCCGTGGGCGGGCTGCGGGCGGCGGCGGGCTCGGGGTTCGTAGGATCGGGCATGTGGCGACGAACCCTCCCAACACCCCGCTCTACCGACGGCTGGCCCGGCGGCTCCAGGAACGGATCGACGCCGGCGCGTACCCGGCGGGCGCCCGGCTGCCGAGCGAGCCCGAGCTGAGCGCCGAGTTCGGGGTGAACCGGCTGACCGTCCGGCAGGCGGTGGCGGAGCTGGAGCGGGCCGCCGTGGTGGAGATCCGGCGGGGCGTGGGCACGTTCGTCCGCCCGCCGGCCGTCCGCGTCTCGATCGCGGTGGACCCGCGCAGCCAGCGCTTCGACCTGGGCAGCGTGCACGCCGCGCTCCCCGACACCGGCGACGGCGAGTTCGTGCTGGGCACCCCGCCGGTGGCCGGGTCGGCGGAGGACGAGGAGGCGGCCCGGCAACTGGGCCGGGCGCCGGCCGAGCTGTCCCGGGTGGACACGGTGATCCGACTCGGCGGGCGGGCCCGGGCCGTGTGCAGCTACTGGGTGCCGTTCGGCCCGCTGCCGGACGCCCTGGTGCGGCCCGGCCGGCCCGGGAACCTGGTGCTGGACCTGGCCCGCGCGGCCGGGGTGGAGCTGGAGTACGACTGGCGGGCGTTCGGCGCGATCGGCGCGGACCTGGCCGACGCCGAGCTGCTGGGCGTCCCGCCGGGCACCCCGCTGCTGGTCCGCGAGGGGGTCAGCTGCACCCCGGACGGCGCCCCGGCGCTGTACGTCCGGCGGCGGATCGACGGCAGCAGCGCGCGCTTCGTCCTGAACTTCCGCGAGCCCCGGCCGGAGCCGCCTGCCGACCCTGCGGCCGACCTGCCGCCCGGACCTCCGCCCGGCCCGCGATAGCGCCAGGTCAGCCGCCCACCCCGCACCGTTCGGCGTCGTATCGATCCTGCTAAAGTTCCGCGCCGGATCATCACGCGTCACGGGGGGCGGAGTACCGCGGTGTCCGAGGGGACCGAGCACGACATACCCACCGAACTCGCCGAGGTCTACCTCGGGCTGCTCGCCGACGCCTCCCGCACCGGGAGGCTGCTGCGCCGGGACGAACTGGAGTGCCTGCGCACGCTGGGCGAGCACTGCGCCGAGGCCGGGTACGGGCTGCGCGACGTCGTCGCGCACTGCCTGGCGGCCACCCGGCGGGCCTGGCAGGTGCTGCCGGGCATCACGGCGGCGGGCGGCGTCGGGGAACTGCGCCGGATCGGCGACGCCGTGCTCGCGGCGACCGAGGCCGCACTGGCGGCGCTCGGCGAGGGACACGAGCGCGCGCAGCGCATGGCCGTGCGCCAACAGGAGTCCGCGCGGCGCGAGTTCATCGACGACCTGCTGTACGGCCGCAGCGACCTGGGCCTGCTGGCGGAGCGCGCCGAGCGGTTCGGGCTGCGGCTGGCGGGCGCGTACGCGGTGGCGGTGGCCGTCGGCGACACGCCGTACGCGGACGTCCACCCGCTGGTGCACCGGGTGGAACGGGAGCTGGTCGGGCGGTTCGGCGAGCGGGACGTCCTGCTCGCCGGCAAGGACGGCCGGCTGGTGTGCATCGCCCCGGACACCGAACGCGCCCTCCTGGAGGCCTTCGCCGACCTGGCGCTGCGTCCCGGCCCCGGCTACCGCCCGGTGCTGCGGGTGGCCACCGGGCGCCGGCACTCGGGGGCCAGCGGGGTGCTGCGCAGCTACGAGGAGGCGCTGGGCGCGCTGGACTACGCGGACCGGCTGGACCTGCCGGCGCGGCAGCTGAAGGCCGAGGAACTGCTGGTCTTCCCCGTGCTGATGCGCGACCGGGCGGCGATGGCCGACCTGGTGCGCAGCGTGCTGGGCCCGCTGACCGAGGCGCGCGGCGGTGCCCGCCCCCTGCTGGACACCATCGCGGTGCAGGCGGAGGCCGCGTACGTGAACGCGGAGGCGGCCCGGCGGCTGGGGCTGAGCGTGCGCACGCTCGGCTACCGGCTGGAGCGGATCAAGGCGCTGACCGGCTACGACCCGTCGGACGCCCTGCAACGGTTCACCCTGGAGACGGCGGCGATGGGGGCCCGGTTGCTGAACTGGCCGGAGCAGCCGCTGTAGGCGCCGGCCAAACGCCCCCGGGCGGTGCGTTCCAGGGTGTCAAAGGGCCGTAAAGATTGCCGGATCCTGGCAATGTGCGAACGACCCCTCCGCTGTCACGATCTCCATGGCGCCGAGGTGCGGTGCCGTGGGAACAGCGGGGGAGCGTGGCCGGGATGGGGGGATTCGTCGCGGCCGCGCTGGCTTTTCCGACGGCGCTGTTCAGCTTCGCGCTGGTGGTGGTGGTCGGGTACTGGCTGCTGATGCTGGTCGGCGGCCTGGGGTTCGACGCCCTGCACGGGGGACACGGCGTCGGGCATGCCGGTCACGTCGGCCATGCCGGTCACGCGGGCGACCTGGGCCACGGTGCCGGGGGGCACGCGACCCACGGGGGGCACGGGGGACACGGGGCCCAGGACGGGCACGGCGCCGACGGCGGGGGCGCCCACCACCACGGAGGCGTGCTGGGCGCGCTGGGGCTGGGCGGGGTGCCCGTGACGGTGGCGGTGTCGCTGCTGGTCGCGCTCGCCTGGTTCGTCAGCCTGGCCGGCACCGTCCTCACCTCGGGGGCACCGGCGCGCGGCGGCGTGTTCGCCGTCGCGCTGGTCGCCTCCTGGGCGGGCACCCGGCTGCTGGTCCGGCCGCTGTCCCGGCTGTTCCCCGAGGACCGTCCGGCGACCAGGGGGGACTTCGTCGGCCGCGTCTGCGTGATCCGCACCGGCCGGGTGACGGCCGACTTCGGGCAGGCGGAGGTCACCGCCGAGGACGGCTCCACCGCGACCGTCCAGGTCCGCACGCTCACCGAGGAGCCCGGGCTGGCGGCCGGCCGCACCGCCCTGATCTTCGACTACGACGCCGACGGCGAGCACTTCCTGGTGGCGCCGTTCGACCCGGCGCTACCGGGCGGCTGACTCCCCCGGGCGTCCCCTTACCCTCTTTCACCCCGTTTGTCTCGCTCGTTCCGCTTTCGTCCGCTCGACTTCGCACCATCTCGTCATCTCGTCAAAGGACTCCGTGATGGACACCATCGCCGTGGGTTTCGGCATTCTCGTCGCCGTCGTACTGCTCATCGTGCTCGCCATGCTGCTGTTCGTGGGCCGCTTGTTCCAGAAGGTCGAGCAGGGCAAGGCGCTGATCGTCTCCCGCACCAAGAAGGTGGACGTCACCTTCACCGGCGCGATCGTCCTCCCGGTGCTGCACAAGGCCGAGTTGATGGACATCTCGGTGAAGACGGTGGAGATCCACCGCGCCGGCCGGGACGGGCTGATCTGCCGGGACAACATCCGGGCGGACATCCGGATCTCCTTCTTCGTGCGGGTGAACAAGACCGTCGAGGACGTCATCAAGGTCGCGCAGGCCATCGGCACCGCCCGCGCCAGCGACCCGTCCGCGATCCAGGAGTTCTTCGCGGCCAAGTTCGCCGAGGCGCTGAAGACCGTCGGCAAGCAGCTCGACTTCACCGACCTCTACACGCACCGGCACGAGTTCCGGGACCAGATCATCGCGGTCATCGGCACCGACCTCAACGGCTACACCCTTGAGGACGCGGCCATCGACCACCTCGAACAGACCCCGATGAACCAGCTGGACTCCGACAACATCCTCGACGCCCAGGGCATCCGCAAGATCACCGAGCTGACGGCGATCGAGCACGTGCGCACCAACGAGTACCAGCGCACCGAGGAGAAGGAGATCACCCGGCAGAACGTGGACGCCCGGGAGGCCGTCCTCGAACTCCAGCGCCGCCAGGCCGACGCCGAGATCCGCCAGCGCCGCGAGATCGAGACCCTGCGGGCCACGGAGGACGCGGTGATCGCCCGGGTCCAGGAGGAGGAGCGGCTGAACGCCCAGACCGCCTTCCTCCGGACCGAGGAACTGCTCGGCGTGCAGCGCGAGAACCAGGCCCGCGAGGTCGCGGTGGCGCAGAAGAACCGCGAGCGGGTGATCGCGGTGGAGAACGAGCGGATCGAGAAGGACCGTCTGCTGGAGGTCATCGGCCGCGACCGGGAGACCGAACTCGCCACCATGGCCAAGCAGAAGGAGGTCGAGTCCCGCCGGCGGGAGGTCGCCGACGTGGTCCGCGAGCGGGTGGCGGTGGAGCGGACCGTCGCCGAGCAGGAGGAGGCCGTCAAGACGCTGCGCGCCACCGAGGACGCCGAGCGCACCCGCCGCGCGGTGATCATCCAGGCCGAGGCGCAGGCGCAGGAGAAGCTCGTCAAGGACATCAAGGCCGCCGAGGCCGCCGAGCAGGCCGCCTCGCACAAGGCCCGCGAGTCGCTGGTGCTGGCCGAGGCCCGCCAGCAGGCCGCCGAACTGGACGCCACCGCCAAGATCCGGATGGCCGAGGGCATCCGGGCGGAGGCCGCCGCCGAGGGGCTGGCCCAGGTGCAGGTGCGCGAGCAGGAGGCCGCGGCGGTGGAGAAGGTCGGCCGCGCCGAGGCCGCCGTCCAGGCCGAGAAGGCGAAGGCCGCCGCGCTGGAGATCGGCGCCAAGCTGAAGGCCGAGGCCGAGGGCCTCACCGAGAAGGCCGCGGCGATGGCGAAGCTGGACGAGGCCTCGCGCGGGCACGAGGAGTACCGGCTGCGGCTGGCCGCCGAGAAGGACGTCCGGCTGGCCGGGCTGGACACCCAGCGGCAGATCGCCGAGGCGCAGGCCGCGCTGGTCGCGGCCGGGCTGGAGAAGGCGAAGATCGACATCGTCGGCGGGGACGGGGTGTTCTTCGACCGCCTGGTGCAGTCGGTGACGGCCGCCAAGAGCGTCGACGCCTTCGTCGGGCACTCGCAGACCGCCCAGGCCCTGGCCGGGCCCTGGCTCGACGGCAGTGCCAGCTTCACCGAGGACCTCACCCGGGTGCTGTCCTCGGTGTCCACGGCGGACGTGCAGAACCTGACGGTGTCCGCGCTGCTGATGCGGATGATCGGCGCCGGAGGCGGCGAGCAGGCCGGGCAGTTGCGGCAACTGCTCACCTCAGCGCAGAAGTTGGGGATCGCCGAGACGTCGATCGGGGCGCTGGCGTCGGTCAACGGCTCCAAGTGAGCGCCTGAGTCGCCTGAGTCGCCTGAGTACCCGATCTCCTGAGCAGTCGAGAAACCGAGTAGTTGAGGAACTGACGTGGTGGACGCCCTCGCCGCCCGGCTCGACGCCGGCACCTATGAGGTCCTGCGCGGCCGACTCGCCCGGTCCGCCGCCGAACTCGCCGACCGCGCGCAGGCGTTGAACGCCCGCCGGGTCGAGGAGTTCGGCGGCGGGGAGCTGCGGCTGGTCGGCACCGGCCGGCTCACCACCGGCCGGGCCTGCCTCCCGCAGGACCTCACCGCCGCCGGTGGGCTGCTGCTGCTCGGCACCCGCCCGGGCAGCGCGCCCGACACCGCCGCCTCCGCTTCCACCGTCTCCGCCACCATCTCCGCCTCCGGCTCCGTTTCCGCCGGCGCCCCGTCCGAGGGCTCCCCGGGTGCCGGGCCGCTCGGCGAGGTCCTGAGCGTCCACCACCCCGACCTCACCCCCGCCCCCACCGAGGGCACGCTGCTGGACGACCCGCGCCTGCGCCAGGACCTCGCCGACCTGCACCGCTACTTCCGCGACGCCCGACTGGAACGGCTGCGCCCCGTCAGCGGCCGCCTGCTCGCCGTCTTCCGCACCGGCCCCGCCGCCGCCGACGTCCGGGTGCTGCGCTGGCGCCCCGTCGACGACCTCGCCGACGACGGGCACCCCGCCTACCAGGACGGGCGCGGCGAACGCGACCACACCGCCGCCGACGGCCAGCAGCTCGCCTGGACCACCCTCACCCGGGACGACCAGCTGCCCGCCGCCCCCGGCAGCCCACCGCGCGCCGACCTCGGCGGCGAACTCCGGCTCGGCATCGACGGCGGCCGGTTGACCGTCACCGCCCCCGACGGCCGCGAGCTGCACCGCGAACCCCTCGCCGAGGCCCTGCAGACCCTCGCCGACGCCCAGATCGCCCACGCCCGGCTCGGCACCCTGCTGCTGGTGCGCGTGCGCCCGTACCAGGAGGAGACCGTCCGGCACCTGGTCTGCCACCTGCCCACCGGCCGGGTCACCCGGATCGACGCACTCGGCCAGGCCTGCCTGCGGCTGCCCGCCGACCAGGGCGTGGCCTTCCCCGGCGGCTGCCACCTCGCCGACGGCACCGTGCGCAGCTACGACCAGCCGGTGGACGGCCTGGCCTACGAGCGCACCCTCGTCTCGCCCAACGGTGAGGACGTGCTGTACGAGTTCCGCTCCCCCGCCGACGGCCGCGCCCTGCTCCAGCCGTACAACAGCGTCCGCCAGGAGGCCGCCGCCCCGCTGCCCTGCCAGGGCTACGCGCTGCTCGCCGACGGCACCCTGATCGCCCTCCGCCCGGCCGAGGACGGGCCCACCCGGCTGCACCCCGTCCAGCTGTGGCAGACCCCGTTCACCAGCGAGCGCCACGCGGCCGCGCAGCCGCCCGGCACCGGCCCGCTCGCCCGGATCGGCAACGCCGACCTCGTCCGCGGCCTCGCCGACTGCCTCTCCCTGGCCCGGCTCGCCGCCGCCGGCGCCGACACCCCGGCCGGCCACCAGGCCGTCCTCGCCGCCTGCACCCGCACCGCCGACCGGCACCACTGGCTGGGCCAGCCCGGCCTCGGCGACCTCGCCGCCCCGCTCGCCGAGATCCGCGACACCGCCCGGCAGGTCATCGCCGAGTACGAGGCCGTCGCCGAACTCACCGCGCACGCCGCCCGGCAGACCGAACAGGCCACCGAGCACGTCGAAGGCCTGCTGCGCACCGCCCGCGGCGAGACCCTCGCCGACGCCGCCGAATGGGTCGACCGGCTCGCCGGGCTGCGCCGCGCCCAGGGTCGGATCGAGGCGCTGCGCGACCTGCCGCGCGCCGACCCCGCCCGGATCGACGCGCTCGCCGCCCACCTCGCCGACGGCCTGACCGAGGCCGCCGCCCGAGCCGTCGGACACCTCGCCGAACCCGAGGCCTTCGCCCCGCACCGCCGGCGCGCAGGCGAACTCGCCGACCGCTGCGCCGCCCTCGCCACCGCCGCCGAAGCCGAGCCGCTGGGTCTCCAGATCTCCGAGCAGAGTGAGGCGTTGCAGACCGTCTCGGAGCTCGTAGGCACCCTCGACCTGGCCGACGCCACCACCCGCACCGCCATCCTCGACCGGCTCGCCGACGTCCTCGGGCTGCTCAACCGCGCCCGCGCCGCCCTCACCGTCCGCCGCCGCGACCTGCGCACCCGCGAGGCCGCCGCCGAGTTCGCCGCCGAAACCGCCCTGCTCGCCCAGGCCACCACCGCCGCGCTCGCCGCCGCCGACACCCCCGAGGCCTGCGACGACCAGCTCGGCCGACTCCTGCTGCGGATCGAACAGTTGGAGACCCGCTTCGCCGACGCCGACCCGGCGCTGGGCGAACAACTCGCCGACCGGCGCACCGGAATCCACGACGCCCTCACCGCCCGCCGCCAGCACCTGCTGGAGGAACGGGCCCGCCGCGCCGACCGGATCGCCGCCTCCGCCGAACGCATCCTCGACACCCTGCACCGGCGGCTCACCGCCCTCGACACCGCGGCCGAGATCGACGCCGCCCTCGCCGCTGACCCGACCGCCGTCAAACTCCGCGACCTCGCCGCCCAGTTGACCTCGCTCGGCGACCGGGTCCGGGCCGAGGAGCTGACCGGACGGCTGCGCGCCGCCCGCAGCCGCGCCCACCGGGCCCGGCGCGACCGCGCCGAACTCGCCGGCGACGGCCCCGGCACCCTGCGGCTGGGCCGCCACCTGTTCGCCGTCACCACCCAGCGGCCCGAACTCACCCTCGTCCCCTGGCGCGGCCGCCCCGCCTTCACCCTCACCGGCACCGACTACCGCTCCCCCGTCACCGACCCGGCGTTCGCCGCCACCGAGCGCTACTGGGGCCGGCCGCTGCCCTCCGAGACCCCCGCGCTCTACCGGTCCGAATACCTCGCCGCCAGCCTGCTACTGGCCGCCGAACCGGACGGGCTGGACGCCCTGCGCGACACCCTGCGCACCGAGGACGACCTGCTGGAGTTCGTCCGCCGCGCCGCCGAACAGCGCCCGGACGAGGGCTACCAGCGCGGCGTCCACGACCACGACACGGCGCTACTGCTCCGCGCCCTGCTCGAACTCCACGCCGAGGCAGGCCTGTTGCGCCACCCGGCGGCCGCCCGGGCGGCCGCGCAGCTGTACTGGGCGCACGGCGCCGACGAGCGGCAGCGACTGGTCTGGCACACCCGGGCCCGCTCGCTCGCCCTCGCCCTCACCCTCGCCCGGCAGGCCTTCGTCGCCGCACCGGACCCGACCGCGCCGGGCCCGACCGCTCCGAACCCGACAGCATCGGACCCGACCGCGCCGGACCCCACCGCGCCGGCCCCGGCCGCACCCGCGGCCCTGGCCGCGCTTTCCGTCCTGTCCGACGAACTGAGCTCCGCCGTCACGGAGTTCACCTCGCACCCGCAGCCCGCCGGCCCGTACCTGGTGGCCGAACTCGCCGCCGCCACACCCACGTTCGCGTACGCGCCGGGGGCCGCCGCGCTGCTCGACAAGTTCCACGCCGCACCCGAATCCGTCGGCCTCACCGAAGCGCTGGCCGCACTGCCCGCCGAACCCGCCCTGCTGCCCGCCAGGCGCCAACTCGCCCAGGCCTGGCTGGAGTCGAGCGCCGTCGACGCCCACCCCGGAGACCTCGCCGAGGCCGCCGCCGCGCTCCTCTGCCCGTCCCTGCCACGCCGACCCGCCGAAGGCGCCGCCACCACCCGCCTCACCGGACTGCTCGGCGACCACCCCCGGCTCCCGGGCGGCGCGCTCGACCTTCGCCTCGACGAACTCCTGACCCGCGTCGCCGAGTTCGCCGCCACCGAGGCCCCCGGACACCGCGCCTACCAGCGGCTGCGCGCCGACCTGCTGGCCGCCGAGCACACCCGGCTACGACTCGACCAGTACCGGCCGGCCCCGCTCAACGGCTTCGTCCGCAACCAGCTCATCGACCAGGTCTACCTGCCGCTGGTCGGCGACAACCTCGCCAAACAGCTCGGCACCGCCGACGCCGGCGGACCGGTCGACCGCAGCGGCCTGCTGCTCCTGGTCTCCCCGCCCGGCTACGGCAAGACCACCCTCGTCGAGTACCTCGCCGAACGGCTCGGCCTGCTGCTGGTCACCGTCAGCGGCCCCGCGCTCGGCCACCGGGTCACCTCCCTCGACCCCGCCGAGGCCCCCGACGCCACCTCCCGCCGCGAGATCGAGAAGCTCAACTTCGCCCTGCACGCGGGCGACAACGTGCTGCTCTACCTCGACGACGTCCAGCACACCTCGCCCGAGCTCCTCCAGCGCTTCATCCCGCTCTGCGACGCCCAGCGCCGGATCGACGGGGTGTGGGACGGCGAGGCCCGCGAGTGGGACCTGCGCGGCAAGCGCTTCGCCGTCGTCATGGCCGCCAACCCGTACACCGAGTCCGGCCGCCTCTTCCGACTGCCCGACATGCTCGCCAACCGCGCCGACGTCTGGAACCTCGGCGACGTCATCGCCGGGCGCGAGGACCTCTTCGCGCTCAGCTTCGTCGAGAACGCGCTGCCCGCCAACCCGCACCTGGCCCCGCTCGCCACCGCCGACCGCGCCGACCTGGACACCCTGCTGGCCCGCGCCACCGGCACCCCGGGCGGCACCCTCGCGGGTGCCTGGCCCGCCGCCGAGGCCGACCGGATGACCGCCGTCCTCGCCGGACTGCTCCACCTGCGCGGCACCGTCCTCGCCGTCAACCGGGCCTACCTGGCCTCCGCCGCCCAGGACGACCGCACCCGCACCGAACCCCCGTTCCTCCTCCAGGGCTCCTACCGCAACATGGCCAAACTCGCCCAGCGCCTCGACCCGGCCCTCACCCGCCCCGAACTCGACGCCCTCCTCACCGACCACTACCGCGCCGAAGCCCAGCCCCTCGGCGCCGACGCCGAAGCACAACTGCTGAAGCTGGCCGAACTCCGAGGCGGCCTCACCCCCGCCCAGGCCACCCGCTGGGAGGAGCTCAAGCGCACGTGGCGGGGGTGACGCGCCCGGCGGCCGACCCGGATCCACCGGAGTCGGCCGCCAACGAGGACCGGCCGGCTACGAGGACCGGCCGGCTACGCCCGGCCGAGGACGTCGTCCACGAGCTCCAGCCACAGGTCGAGTTCAGGCGCCGCGAGCTTGAAGATGTGCTTCGATCCGCGCAGCCGCTCGTAGGAGGCGACCAGTTGGTGGGCGACCCGCTCGGTCTCGGCCGGTAGGACACCGTGGATCAGGTCGGTCCAGCGCGGCGCGTTCCTGCCGCCGTCGTAGAGCTTCTCCAGCGGAAGGGCCCGGCAGGCCGTCCAGGTCACCAGTTCGGGCGCGTACTCCAGCAGCTTGTAGCAGCCCGTGTTGTGGCGCCTTCGGATCCGGGCGATGGCCTTCTGCGTCTCGCGCCTGGCCTCCACCGCGACCTGGACGCTGGTCGCCCGCAGGTTCTCGTGCACGATGCTCCGGTAGGAGGCACCGGTGATGTCCGACCAGAGCGCGTCCAGGCCTTCAGGGGTGTGGAGTTGATGGCTCAGATAAGGGCGCGGCGCAGCCGAGAGCGCCGCGAGCGAACGGAACACGTCCGCGGGCGTGAATCCCACCGGGTGCGGCCCGGCCACGATGCCTCGCCGGGGGTCGAAGTAGCTCCCTTCCGCCTGGAACTCGGCCTGCACCGCAAGCAGGTGCGGACAGCGGGCGAGATTGTCCTGCGGCACGGCGGAGTTGACGTAGCGGTCGGTCTGGTCGCAGAACTCGCGGACCCGGTGGCGGCCGTCGCCGGTCACGACGATGACCGACAGGACGGCCTTGGCCAGGTCTGCGGGCGGCAGTTCGCGGGAGATGTGGGCGATCGTGACGAGTCGCTGGAACCCGTCGAAGCACTGCACCCCCGCCAACCCGAGCCGCCCCGTCCCGGCCACCCGGTCCGGTTCCCAGTGCAGGCTCTGCGCACCGAGGATGACGGGACCGACCAGCCCGAACTCCTCCGGCCGTTCGCGTAGCAGGGCCGCGAGGGCCTGGTTCCCCGGACTGTCCGCCAAGTAGCCGCGTCGGCTTCCGAGCACGACGGCCGCATCGGGCATGGCGGCCAGGCCCGCCAGCTCGGTCGCGCTGATCTGGGTGAACCACCGGTTGCCGAACGTCGCGGCATGAAGCGCCCTGAGGATGTGGCGGTCGGGAACCCAGCCGGTCTCTGCCGCCAACGAGAGTCCTCGCCAAGCACCGAACGGTGCGGCATTGTTGTCCATGGCCGGTTCAACGTCGTAGCGGCGACCAGGTTGCGGCGCAGGGCGCCCCCGTGCGGGAGAGTTTCGATCAAGCCGAACTGCGCCGGTTCGGCGTCCCGGCGGGCGAGGTGACTCAACCTCCGTTCCACGATGCACGCCGTCGGCGGGGGTCATTTTGCTCCCGGGAAAATATGTAGACCGGTCTACATTTGGCTGCTCGATGGAACCCGCGCACAGGAAGTCGGCCTGTCCGACTTCCTGTGCGCAACCCGTTCAGATTAAGTAGACCGACCGTCATATTCTTCCGCTCCGCCCTCACGCCCCGCCGACTGTCCGCCTACCGCCGACGGGCAGCCGCCAGCAGGGCGGGGACGGTGGCGAGCTTGACGCGGGGGCGGCCCTCGGCCTCGCCCCGGGCGCGCTCCGCCCGCTCCACAGCACGCAGTCCCTTGAGCCCGACGGCGTCCGGGCGACGGTGGCGGATGAGGCGGTCGAAGTCCGTACGGCTCGCCGCCGGGGCGGCCAGCGCGTGGGCCGCCGCGTCGTCCAGGAGCGCGTCCACGGTCTCGCGGGCGCACGCCCGGTTGGCGCCGATCCCGCCGGACGGCCCACGCTTGGCCCATCCCACCACGTACGTCCCGGGCAGCGGCCGCCCCGTCGCCGGGTCCACGACCCGCCCGCCCCGGTGCGCGACCGTCGCCGTCCGCTCGTCGAAGGGCAGCCCGGGCACCGGTACGCCCCGGTGCCCTATGGAACGCACCACCAGGCCGGCCAGCAGCGTGTCCGTCTCCCCGGTCGGCTCGGCTGCCCGGCCGCCCACGAGGGTGGTCCGGGCGACGGTCAGGCCCGTCACCCGCCCGCCCCCGGTGGACGCGCCGGGCCCGCCGGGTTCACCGGGTTCACCGGGCGGGGTGAACGCGGTGAGCGCGGTCGGCGCGGACAGGAAGCGCAGCACGATCCGCCGGCCCGGCGCCGGCCCGGCACCCCCGTCGAACGGCACCAGCGGCAGCCCGGCGAGCAGTGCAGCCCTCGCGTCCGACGCGGTCGGCGCAGCGGCCGTTCCGGCGGTCGGCGCAGCGGTGGTCCCGTCGGCCGTCCCGTCGTCCGGCGCGGCGATCGTCCTGGTGGCCGCCTCGATCGCCGCCCGCACCTCCGGGTGGTCCTCGACCACCACCTCGACGCCCGGCAGTTGCCGCAGCGCCAGGAACTCCGCCTTGGTCCAGGCCGCTTGGGCGGGCCCGCGCCGGGCGAGCAGCACGACTTCCCGCACCCGGCTGCGGCGCAGTGCGGCGAGGGCGTGGTCGGCGATGTCGGTGGTGGCGAGCCGGTCGGGGTCGGTGAGCAGGATGCGCGCGATGTCGACGGCGACGTTGCCGTTGCCGATGACGACCACCCGTTCGGCGCCGGGCCCGGACAGCTCCACCGCGTCGGCGGGCACGGTCGGTTGGGCGTTGTACCAGCCGACGAAGGTGGTCGCGGGAAGGCTGCCCGGAAGGTCCTCGCCGGGGATGCCGAGCCGCCGGTCGGCGGCCGCGCCGACCGCGTACACGACGGCGTGGTGGTGGGCGGCGAGTTCCTCGTGGGTGAGGTCGGTACCGATGTCCACGTTGAGGTGCATCCGCAGCCTGGGGTCGTGGAAGACGCCGGCGAAGCTGTCCGCGATGCGCTTGGTGGACTGGTGGTCGGGCGCGACCCCGTGCCGCAGCAGGCCGCCGGTGACGGGCAGCCGGTCGATCATGGTGATCTCGGCGCCGGTGCTGCGCAGCAGTTCCTGCGCGGTGTACCCGGCGGACGGGCCGGTGCCGACGATGGCGACGCGCAGCGTGCCGATCCCGTTGGGCAGGCTGCGCGGGAAGGTGGGCGCGCGCCAGGCGTGGTCGTTGGGGTGGTCGCGGTACCAGTCACGGTTGAGGTCGCCGAACACGGTGTCGGGCCCGCGCAGCCGGTCGACGGGGAACACCGCGTCCACGGGGCAGGCATCGGCGCAGGCGCCGCAGTCGATGCAGGCGGCCGGGTCGATGTACAGCATGTCGGTGGTGCCGAACTCCGGTTCGTCCG
The DNA here is from genome assembly GCF_044750105.1 of Kitasatospora sp. NPDC088861. NCBI lineage: Bacteria > Bacillati > Actinomycetota > Actinomycetes > Kitasatosporales > Streptomycetaceae > Kitasatospora > Kitasatospora sp. NPDC088861. The sequence goes on along the minus strand of NZ_JBIVJF010000007.1, from coordinate 79,844 downwards.
GGGTCGGGTGGATGCAGTTGACCGGGCAGACGGACACGCACGAGGCGTCGTTGCAGCAGGTCCGGGTGATCGCGTAGGCCATGGCCGGGGTGGGGTCCCTCGCTACAGGTGGTGAAGTGCGGGAGTCGGAACCTTTGTTGACGTGTCGCGTTTGACGTGTCGCTTTGACGTGTCCGCCTTTGACGTGTCGTCAGAGCATGTGGATGCGCCGGTAGATGGCGGCCGAGCGGCTGGTGAGCAATCCGGTCTCGGCGAGGAACGCGATCAGGTGCCGGGAACTGGTGCGCATCATCGCCTTGCGGTGCTCGTTGGCCCGCACTTCGGCGATCGCCCGCTGGGTGTCGAGCCCGGCGGCCCGGTAGACCCCGGGGTGCACCATGCTGGAGACGATGACGTACGCGCCGACGGCGATGCCGGTGGCCGAGGTGCGGCGGCGGGCGGGGCCGGCGTGGCGCACCCGTTCGCGGATCTCCTGCCGGGCGAACTTCATGTGCCGCGACTCCTCGACGACGTGGATCCGGGAGGTGCCGCGGACGATGTCCAGGACGTTCTCGCCGCGCATCCAGTCACGCTGCATGACGTCGAGCACCTCTTCGGCCACCAGGATGCCGCCGTAGGCGAGTTCACCCTTCGCCAGGGCCTTGAACGCGCGCCCGGCCTGGGCGATGACCTTGTTCGGCCGGTACGCGGGGACGCCCATCTTCTCGCAGGCGCGGGCGAACATGATCGAGTGGCGGCACTCGTCGGCGATCTCGGTGAGCGCGAACTGGAACTCGGCGTTGGCGGGGTTCTTCAGGTACTGATCGCGCAGCACCATCTGCTGGAGGATCATCTCGAACCATATCCCGGTGTTCATGATCGAGCAGACCTCGTGCCGGGTGAGGGTGACCCGCTGGTGCTCGGTCATCTCGTCCCACAGCCGGGTGCCGTAGAGGGTGCTCCACTCCGGGTTGAGGCCGTAGTGGTCGGCTGGAAGCGGTGCGTCCCAGTCGATCTCGGTCGAGGGGTCGTAGGAGAGGGTCGCGGCGGACTCCAGCAGCCGCTTCGAGACGTCGTCGTCGGCCGCGGTGTGGCCGTGCGCACCCACCGCCCGCCCTGCCGCCGCGTTGGTGAGAGCCATGGATGCCTCCAGATGCCTGCCCCTACGGGTGCCCGCTCACCCGCTTATTAGACGGACAGTACAATAAGAGCCCGCCGCCGAGAACCCCTTGCGCAGCACCGGACGGCGCACGACCACAACTCCCGCGCCCCTTCCCGTCCGTGGCCTCCCCCAGCCGCCCCCTCCGCCCCTCTCCGTCCCCCGGATACAGTGAGACGTGATCGCCAACCAGCCCGAGGCGGGTCCGGAGCGCGTCGCCCCCACCGGCGTACGGAACTTCCGCGACGCCGGCGGCGTCGGCTCCCTGCCGCGCGGCGTGCTGTACCGCTCCGCAGCCCTGCACAGCTTGCACGGCCTCGCGGCGGAGGGCGCGGACACGCTGCGGCGCCTCGGCCTGCGGACGGTCGTCGACCTGCGCAGCGACCCGGAGGTGGCGGAGCGCCCGGATGCCGTCGACCTCGTCGACGCCCGGTACCTGCACGCACCGGTCTTCACCGAACGACGCTGGCCTGCCGACCAGTTGGAGCTGTACCCGCTGATGGCCGAGCGCGCCGGCGCGGCGGCAGTGGCCGTCCTGCGCCGACTGCTCGTCGGCGGGGGCGAGGCCGCGCCGGTCCTGGTCCACTGCGCCTCGGGCAAGGACCGCACGGGAGTCGTCGTCGCCGTCCTGCAGACGCTGCTGGGCGCCTCCGAGGCGGAGGTCCTCCAGGACTTCCTGCGCTCGAACGACGAACTGGGCCTGGCCAAACCGCCGCCGGCCGGGGCCGCGCACAACGCCCTGCCCGTACGCGAAGTGCATCTGCGGCGCGCGCTGCTGTCGATCCGGAGTCACCACGGATCGGTGGCGGAGTACCTCCTCGCGCACGGCGCGCAGGCGTCGGAGCTCGCCGAGGCACGGCGGATCCCGGCCTGAACGAGCAGCCGGGCAGGGGCCGTTGATTCCTCCGAACGGGCCCCCGCCCGGTGCTGCGCCGAGCCGTACCGCCCCTGGTTGCGCGCTACGCGGCGCCCAGCGCCTGCCGCAGCGCCTCGGCCGCCTCCGCCGTCGCCTCCCGGAAGCGGCGGCCGATGCCGAGGTAGCTGGCGTAACCGTGGATGAGGTCCGGCTGGCGGCTCAGGCGCACCGTCACCCCGGCCGCTTTCAGCGCCTCGGCGTAGGCCTCGCCCTCGTCCCGCAGCGGGTCGAAGCCCGCGGTGCCGACGTACGTGGGCGGAAGCCCGGACAGGTCGGCGGCGAGCAGGGGCGACAGGCGCGGGTCCGTCCGGTCGGCCGGCGCGGGCGCGTAGCGGTCCAGGAACCAGTCCATGTCCGCGCTGGTCAGGAAGAACCCGTCGGTGAACAGGTCGCGCGAGGGCCGCCGGACGGAGGCGTCGACCGCCGGGTACAGCAGCAACTGGAACACCGGCGCCGGACCGCCCCGCCGCACCGCCGCCTGTGTGGTGACGGCCGCCAGGTTCCCGCCCGCGCTGTCGCCGCCGATCGCGATCCGCTCCGGATCCGCGCCCAGGTCCGCCGCCTTGGCGTACGCGAAGTCGAACGCGGCCAGCGCGTCGTCCGCAGCCGCCGGGAACGCGTGCTCGGGCGCGCGCCGGTACTCCACCGACAGCACCCGCACCTGCGCCCGCTGCGCCAGGAACCGCACCACGTGGTCGTGGCTGGCCCGACTGCCGACCACCCAGCCCCCGCCGTGCAGGTACACCAGCAGCCCGGAACCCGCCGCCAGCCTGCCCGGCGTGTACAGCGTGGCCGCCAACTCGCCGTACTCCTGCGGGATTCCGACGTTCCGGACGGCTACCGGCTGGATCGTCGCCCCGCCCACCAGGTACCGCGCGTGCTCCATCGCCTCCCGCGACGGCCCGACCCCGGCGGGCAGCACCAGGGCGGCCTTCGACAGGCGCTGCAACTTGAGGATCAACTGCGCGTCCAGCGAGAGCACTTGACCGTCCCGCACCACCGGCGCGCCCGCGATCGCCCGCCGCAGCCCCTCCGGCAGCGCGTACGCGCCCCGGACGACGGCGGACTGGATCCGGACAGGGAAGGGAATCGCCATCTCTGCTTGCCTCCTGGAGCCTCACCCGGAGCCCTCGACCGGGGGCTGGGGCCGGGAGCCCATGATGGGCCCGGCCCACCCCGGGCGGAAGCCCCTCTCGACGCCCCCTTCACCCACCCTCGACCACCGACGCCCTCTCCGGCAAGAAATATGTAGACCGGTCTACAGTTTCTCCATCGCCGCCACTTCCACCGCCTCCATCCGCGCAGGAAGTCGACCAGGCCGACTTCCTGCGCGCGCACCACCCGGGCGGCGGCAAGGAATCAGTAGACCGACCGACATATTCTTCCGGAACACCCCTCCCACATCCGCGCCCCACCCACCCTTGCGCTGTCACCCTTCGGTCGGAGTCGGCGACGGGCCCTCCGCATGGGCGGGCGACTTCCTTCAGGAATCCTTCCGCGCCCGACCGGCCTGACCAGCCCGACCGCTCAGCCCGTCAGCCCCTCGGCCTCTCGGCCCCTCAGCCCGTCAGCCCGTCAGCCCGGCCCGGCTCGTCGGCGAGCGCCGGTCCTCGGCGTCGAACGCCGCCAGGGAGCGCGCTCCGGGCCCGAGGGCGGCTTCCAGCGCGCGCAGGACGTCACCGTCCAATCCCCCCACCGCCTCGGCGAGTTCCTCCGCCACGTCCCGGGTGAGCTCCGCCGCCACGACGCCCTCGGGCGCACGCGGACCGAGCTTGCTGACGGCGGCGGCGGCGCGGGCGGGGGTGAGGAGTGCCGCGGCCTGGACCAGGAGCCAGGCGGGGACCCCGGCCGCGCCCTGCGGCGGCGGCAGGTACGGGCGGGCACCGTCGTAGCGCTCGTCCTCGGCGAAGGCCCGCTGCTTCACCTTCACCACCGGACGCGCGCCGACCCCCTCGGGACCCGTCTCCCGCCAGGTACCGGCGGGTTTGAGGACGTAGCCCTCGCCGAGGTTGTCGGCGAGTTCGGGGAGCCCGAGGAGCGCGGGGACCAGGGTGGGGAAGGCGGCCGGAAGTTCCTGGAGCACGGTGAGCGCACCGTGCCCGATCGAGGGGGCGCAGGCGAGTCCGGCGGTGCCCGCGGCGTCACGCAGGTCACGGTCGGAGATCCAGGACCGGCCCTCGGCGGTGTCGACGGCGGCATCGAAGAGCAGCCACTCCAGCCCCGGCGCGTACCAGACGCCGGTCTGTACGGGCTCGACTCCGGCGACGGCGGGCACATCGGGGTGCGGGTAGCACCCGCCGGCCAGTTCACCGTAAACAGTCACCACAGCGCCCCCACCTGCGCCCCCGCCCGCGCCCCCGCCCGCCGCCTCGCGCACCGCCGAGGCGAACCGGGCGGCCGCCACCGCCAGCGCCGGCCAGACCCGGCTGACGCCGAAGAAGCCGTCCAGCGCGTCCTCCCCCAGGAGCTCCCGCCGCTTGGCCGGACGAACCGCACCCCCCTCACAGACCACCGCGAAGTGCGCCCCGTGCACCTTCTCCACGGCAACCCACTCCCGGTTCCCGGACGCGGAGAGCCGCCCCCTCGCCGAGATCTTGGGGTACGGCCGCAACGCGGAGCCTTCGAACCTGGTGTCAGCCACACCCGAAATCATCGCCGCGAGCCCCACCCCCGGACAACGGAGTTTCACCTCCCCCCACAACCCCCGCTACGCGCAGCCCCAGCCATCACAGAGCGCCCGCGCCGGGACAATCCTTGGAGCAAACGGCAACGTCAGCAGACGAATGCCGCACAAGGTGGCAGATTGACCACGCCCTCCCTACCAGCACGGGAATGAGCCGCCCTGGCCGCGCTGGAACCGTTACCCGGGTAGACAGCGCCAACGTAAGGCGATCCAAGAAGTGCGGTAGCCACCATCGAAACCCGAGGGTCGCTGAGCCCGGGCGAGGTTCAGGGTTCGTGTGTCTACAGCGTCGAGGGGACCGCCAGCAGGCGCCCGGAGTCGGAGGCATGGCCGGTGGGAGCTCCGATGTGCCGCAGGGTGGGTGGGGCCGGCGGGGCTGCCAACTGTGCGCAAAGATGGGCGATTTACGCAAGGGCGGGCAGGTGGAGGCGGGGTCGTCCGGGCGGGGGGTTCGGTCGGTGTGGCGGGTGCGACCTGGGGTGGAGGGGGTTACGTCGCGGGCAGGACGCGGTGGGGGTGGGGGCGGGCCTAGCGTGGCGGTATGTCGACAACTTCTCGGTGGCGGACTGCTGTGCTGCTCGCCGTGCCCATTGCCGTCCTGCTTTCGCTCGCCGGTCCGCAGGCCGCGCTGGCGGCTTCCCCGACGGCCGGAACGCTCTCGTTGAGTGCGGCTGCGGAGGTACCGCAGGTGCCCGCGCCGACGACGCGACGGGCGATCGGTGCCACGTCCGTCCACTTGGTGGACAAGGCCCGGCACGACCCCTGGCGGGCGGACGCCGCCAGCCGCGAGCTGATGGCCACCCTCTGGTACCCGGCGCAGTCCGCGCGCGGGGAGCACGGGGAGCAACTGCCGTACATCTCCCCCGAGGTGTCGTCCGCGCTGTTCGGCACCCCGGCTCTCAGCGAGGTCGGGACGGGCGTGAAGGCCCGTACGGTGCCCGCGCCCGGGCGGCACCCCGTGGTGGTGCTCTCCCCCGGTTACGGCTACAGCCGCACCTCGCTCACCGCCCTCGCCGAGGACCTCGCGGCCCGGGGCTACGTGGTGGCCGCGCTGGACCACACCTACGAGACAGTCGTGCAGTTCCCCGACGGGCGGGTGGAGACCTGCCTGATCTGCGATCAGGTGGACGACCAGCGGGCGGCCGAGGTCACCCGCAGTCGGGCGAAGGACATCAGTTTCCTGATCGACCAGCTGACCGCGCCCGGGCCGGGGCTGGTCCGCGGGTTGCAGGTCGACCGCTCCCGGATCGGCGCGGCCGGCCATTCGATCGGCGGCGCGAGCGCCGTCGAGGCGATGAGCGAGGACCGGCGGATCCGCGCCGCCGCCAACCTGGACGGCGACTTCTTCGCCCCGCTGCCGGCCGACGGCCTCGCCCGCCCGGTGCTGCTGCTCGGCGCCCAGCGGCACGCCGGCACGCCCGCGACGGCCAACTGGGACGAGACCTGGCAGCACCTGACCGGCTGGAAGAGCTGGCTGGACCTGCCGGAGGCCGGCCACCTGTCGTTCTGCGACATGCACTGGCTGGTGGACTCCCTCGGCGTCCGTGACCAGCTGCCGCCCGACACCACCCCGGAGCAGTACGGCACCATCAAGGGCGACCGCGCGCTCGCCGCCACCCGGGCGTACCTCGGCGCGTTCTTCGACCGGCACCTGCTCAACCGCCCGAGCCGACTGCTGGACGGGCCCTCGACGGCCTTCCCGGAGGTTCGCTTCGCCAAGTAGCAAGTGGCGATTAGCGAGTGGCAAATGGCGGGTGGCGGGTGGGCCGCAAACCGCGCGGCGGGCCGGGGCACCCGATCAGGTGATTCGGCCGCCGCAGGGCCGTGACCTGCGGCGAATCGGGGCAGTCCTCCGGCGCAGCCGCCATCCGCGGCGGTTCCCCGGACACTCTGGAGTGACGACATGCGACGGATCAGCAAGGCGCTCGGCGCGGTGGCCCTGGCCGCGGTGGTGGCAGTGGCGGTGCCCGGCTCGGCCCAGGCGGCCACCGGTCAGCTCCGGGTCGGCTTCAGGTCCTACAACAACCCCTCGGGTTGCTACGGCAGCGACATCTGGCCCCTCATCGTCGAGAACCGCACCGACAAGTCCGCCCAGGTCTACGACCAGCCGGGCTGCGCGGGGTCCGTCATCGCTGTAGTACCGCCGGGCGAGAGCGGGACGTTCGAATTCGGCGCGAGCGTGAAAATCGACTGACCCTTCCGGACACGCAACGAGGCCGGTCGACCCGACGTGATGCCGGGTCGACCGGCCTCCTCGGTTCGCTCCCGTCGTCACCGGGGCGGCGACATCATGACGTGTTCATGCGAATGGGCCGATACGCAGGTGGATCGCAGGGGAACTGTCTGCGGAGTCCCGTCCCCCACCCAGGAGGTCCCCTCATGAAACGACTGCTCCTCGCCGCCGGCATGGCCACCGCCGTCCTGAGCCTGACCGGTGTCGGCGCCGCCGGCGCGGCCGACGGGGCCGACGGGGGCGTGCACGGCGCCCCGGGCAAGCGGGTCGGTGGAGTGATCCGGTGCGATGAGGTGAGCAGCGAGCCGCCGAACGTGTTCGGCCGCTCCTGCGACAGCACCACCTGGGGCCCGCTGAGCGACTTCGTCGTCATGGACCGGACGACGCGCGCGGCGTACCAGTGTCAGACCGGCTGGGCCGAGGGCTCCCTGTGGGTGAACGGCCAGAACTGCCGCCCCATCCCCGCCTGATCGGCGGTCGGCTCCGGGTGTCGGCGCGATCGACACCCAGTCGCCACTGTGGAACCAGAACGGCCGGTCGGCTGTCGAGTCGACCGACCGTTCTGGTGCGGCGAATCGGCACAATCCTTTGACCAGCAGCGATCCACCCGAGCGCCAGGCCAGCAGCGATCTACCCGAGCCCTGGGCCAGCAGCGATCCACCCCCGCGCCGGATCAGCCGCCCAGGGCGTCCTTCAGCCAGGGGGCGATCACGGCCATCGCCTCGCCGAAGCGCGAGATGGCGCAGTGGCCGGTGTCCGGGATCAGTTCGACCCGGGTGTCCCGGCGGCCCTGGAACACCAGGGTGTCGTCCAGGGGGACGTGGACGTCCTCGCTGCCGTTGACCACCAGCATCGGCCCGTTGGCGTCCTGGTCCAGCAGCGGGCGCAGGTCGAAGGCCGCGAAGGCCGCGTCGAGCTCGGCCCTGCTCGGCGCGGCGTCGAAGCCCAGGGCGTTGCCGACGATGCCGTCCATGCCGAAGGCGAAGCCGCGACCGGGAGCGAAGGAGCGCTCCACCGGGCCGCCGAGCACCACGGAGGCGTCCACCGATCCCGTCAGTCCGGTCCGGGCGGAGTAGTAGCCGCCCATCGAGATGCCGAAGTGGCCGACCTTCCCGTTGCCGGCCGTGCGGGCGAAGGAGACCAGTCCGGCGATCACCTCGGCCCCGCCGTCCGGGGTCATCGGCAGGTGGGCGGTCTCGCCGGTGCCGGGGAGGTCGAACAGCAGCAGCCGCGCCGGCAGGGTGAACGCGAGCTGCTCCCACATGCCGTGCAGGTCGGTCTTCCAGGAGTCCACGCCGCCGCTGGCCAGCACGACCGGCGCGTCGGCGGGCAGGCCGGGGGCGGCCATCAGGTGGATCGGCAGGGTGGCGTCGCCGCCGCGGTACGGGACGGTGAGCGTGCGGCGCTCGAACTCCACCGGGAAGCCGGGGGCGGCGAGGACGTACTGCTCGACCTGGCGGGCGAGCGCGGTGCGCTTCGGCTCGTCGGCGAGCGAGGGGAACTTGGCCCAGCCGTACGCCTGCGCGGCCAGGCGGTGGCGCCCGGCCTCGGCGTGCCGGGCGGCGAGGGCGGACCACTCGTACACCCAGCCGCCGGGCCGGTCGGGCCACATCTCGGTGACGGCGGCGCGGACCGCGTCCACCTCGTCGGCGGGGAGGCCGAGGGTCATCTGCGGGTAGCGCTCGACGAAAAGGTCCTGCGGGTCCAGGGGCCAGGTGAAGGACATAGTGGTGCCTCCTGCTGCGCTTAAAGCCGGGACGCTTGCATTAACGACTATGCGCCCGGGCGGCACCTAATGCAAGCACTCTTGCGTTAATGTGGTGGCCGAGGTGATCAACACATGACCGAAGAAGGGCCGGAGCCGACGTCGGAGCCGGAGCCGACGCCGGATACGATCCGCCGACGCCCGGGCGGCCGTGCCGCGCGCGTCCGCCAGGCCGTCCTGGCCGCCGCCACGGAGGTGCTGGCCGAGGAGGGCATCGACCGGCTCAGCATCGCCGGGGTCGCGGCCCGCGCAGGGGTCAACGAGACCACGGTGTACCGGCGTTGGGGCAGTCGGGAGAAGCTCGTGCTGGACGCCCTGCTCACCGGCAGCAACGAAGGCATCCCCGTCCCCGACACCGGAACCGTCCGCACCGACCTGGCCGCCTTCGCCCGCGCGCTGGCCGGATACCTCGCCACCCCGACCGGCCGGTCCGTCGCCCGGGCGGCCGCACTCAGCTCCGACGACCCCGACCTCGCCGAGGCCTGGCAGACCTTCTGGCAGTCCCGCCTCGACCAGGCCGGCGTCATCGTCAGCCGAGCCGTCGAACGCGGGGAACTCCCGACGGACACCGACACGGCCCTGGCACTGGAACTGCTCTGCGCCCCGCTCCAGACCCGCTGCCTGCTCGGCCACCGCCCGATCGAGCCGGATCTGCCGGAGCGCTTGACGGACATTGTGCTGGACGGCCTGCGGGGAGGAACCAAGGGCTGACCCTCAGCCGCCGGGAGCCGGCCCCGCCGGGGCAGCGCCATCCCCGAGGGCCCCTCGAAACCACGAGGAGGCCCCCCGGGGCCTCCGGACAGCGAAGAGGCCGGTCGATCCGACGTCATGTCGGCTCGACCGGCCTCTTCATGGTCCGACGACCTGTGACTCGTCCGCTGCCGCATGCGGATCGACCCATCGCTGAGCCGTGAGGTCCTGGGCGAGGTCCGGCCCGCGGTGAAGTCGACAGAGCAATCGTCAATCTCCAACGGCAGTGGATACGGCGGTTCGAGCGTGGCGCCCCACAGTCCCGTACGCGGCGGTACGGCGGATGTCCAGGTCGGCAGGCGTGCCCCAAGTGAGGCCCTCAGCAGGAGCCGGGTGGCGGTTCGGCGGTGCCGCAGCGACCGTGGCTCACACAAGGCATCAAGGCCCGGGACAGACAGGGTTCAATCCTGTGAGGTCAGCAAGTCGAATGCGCCTCGGATGATGGCCTGGCCTTTCAGCGCCATGGCGACCTTGTCAGGGGCTGTACCGGCGTCCGAGACCATCAGGCTGGTGACCAGAGTGCGGTCGTCGCTCGTGTGTGCCAGGTAGTTCAGCGTGATGACGCCGGGTTCGCTGCCGCCTTTGTACCAGACGGTCGGGAATCGGGACGGGGCCAGATTCAGTCCGTCGTCGTTAAGGGTGAGTGCGTGCTCGATCTCGGGCTGGTCGAACCGCCACAGCGCCGCGTAGGCGTTGCAGATGTCGATCGGTGAGGCGAACCATTCGATCTGGTCGATCTTCCTCGGCTGGGGCCAGGTCTCGCGAACGTCGGGCAGGGGGAGTCGTTCAAGCTCCCGCAGCGCGGCGGAGCGGTGGTGTTCGGGCAGTGCCAGGTACTCGTCCGCGCGGGCCGGGTACTGGTTGGCCTTGAGTTGGAAGAACGCCTTGGTGGTCAGGCACGGAATGTTCGCTCGGGGCTGCTGGTGGCCGAACAGGTCCATTTGGTGCGCCACCGCGTCATGGCCGAGCCGGTGGATGAGGTGGTCGGTCGCGGTGTTGTCGCTGAGGGAGATCATGCAGTCGGCGGACTCGGCCATCGTGACCGCGGTGCCGGCCGGGTAGTCCTGCAGTCGGCCCGAGGGCAGGCTCTTGTGGTCATCGCGGATGACCAGCGATTCGTCCCAGGACGCTCGCTGTTCGCTGACGGCCTGCGCGAGCGCGCCCAGCACATACAGTTTGAACGCCGAGCCGATCGGCCGCTGGGTGTCGGCGCGTACACCGTGCACCAGCTCGCAGCGCCCATCCGGGCCGATCCGCGATGCGGCGAACGACACGCGGGCTCCCAACTCGGCCAGCATGTCGTCGACTTGGGTCCACGACGAGAGCGGCGCCTCGTCGGGAGTGAGGCTCACATCATTCACCAGGCCCGAGGGAGCCACACACACCCGTAGAAGGTAGTCGCCGTCACGGCCGCTGACCGCCGCCTGCACGTGATCCCGACCCGACTCGACGATCTTGTTCAGGGTGAGCGGACCCAGTTGGTGCAGCACTGCGTTGAAAGCGTTCGGACCGCCGCTGGCAGCCAGGAGTGGCGCAGCTATGTGGTCGTGGATCTCGGTGTCCGTCATCGGCACCCGGGCCGAGGCGTCCACAAGCCAGCCCACCTGGGCCTGGGCGGTCGGCGGTGGCGCGTCCGTACCGGGATTTTCGATCATTTTTGCCCCCTCCGCAGGGTAAGAGCCGAGGGAGGCGGTCCCGCTCTCGGCGATCGATTCAACTCTGCTGCTGCGAACCATACTTGTTCACGCGAGACCACGGGTTCCGGGAACCTGCTGGTGGATGGTCCCCACCGCGTCGACGTCGAATACAAGCCCCTGGCCGCCGGGCCGGTGCATCGCCAGGCCGGGCCGGGTTGCCGCCGATGTTGCCAATGTCGCCGATGTCGCCGATGTTGCCGATCTTCAAACCAGCCCGCTGTCCGCGAGTGTCACACGCTTGTCGTCCCACCCCGATCACCCGGTGACGCCGTCGATTCCCTGCGCTGGGTGGTTCTTCCGGAAACGCTCCCTTCGACAGCGCCCCCTCCGACAAGGTCCCCTCCCGGGAATTCGCCGACCGCGCTGTCCTGCGCAGCAGAGGGTTATCTGATCTTCGTCAGCGTCGATGTCGCGGGGAAGGACGTGGCGGCCCGGAGGTTCACCGTCTTCAACGTGTCGCCGATGAGCGTCCACTGGAAAGCGATCGAGGACATCACCTACCCCGGCAGGCTCCGCGACGACCTCCAGCGATTCGGCCGCGACCCCCTTCCGCTTCGCCCGGCCCCTGTCACCGCTCACCTGCCAACACCCGTCCCTCACCGGCCCAGGCACGTCGGCCTCACGGTTGGACGGCCGCCCGAAGACCCGGACGCAGCAGGGGAATGGGCGTTCGGTCGATGCCGCTGCGTCATCCGGGTGGACGGCGGGCGGTGTTCGGATCTCGGTGTGCCGCGGCGCGGGCTCCCTGGAGGTAGGGATGGTCTGCGCTGCCGGGTGGCAGCGGTTCGAAGAACCATGAACGGAGTGCTGGCCACAGATGATCAGGAAGCGCAAGGAACGGACCGGTGGCATGATCGCGCTGCCGCAGGCACCCGCCGTCTGCCCCGCAGGCGGGCTGTCGAAGAACGGACAGCGGGGGTGGGTGCGGGTCGGTGCCGCGCTGTCGCTGGGCGGCGTGCTGACCGCCGGGGCGATCGCGCCGACGCCCGCCCAGGCGACACCCCGGCAGAACCAGCAGGTCACCGACTTCTCGACGCCGGGTGACAGCTCGTACGTGATCACGCCGAACGTCACCTCCCTGCAGATCGAGGCATGGGGCGCGGGTGGCGGCGGCGCGGGCGGCGGCGGCGGGGCCGGTGGCGGCGGAGGAGGAGGCGGGGGTGGTACCGGCCTGTCCATCACCACCCGCACCGACGGCGGCGACGGGGGCCGCGGCGGCAATGCCGGGGGCGGCGGCGGGGGTGGGGCCGGCGGGGGCGGCGCCTACACCAAGTGCGTGTTCCCGCTGGACGAGACCCAGCCCCTCACCGTGACGGTGCACGTCGGATCCGGGCGGGTCGCCGCACGTGACGGCGCCGGCGGCCCCGGTGGGACGGGAGGCACCGGGGGGACAGAGGGAACCAACAACCTCGGCGTCAACGGCGGCAACGGCACTACCGGCGCCGGCGGCACGCAAGGCGTCTTCGGCGGGGACGGCGGCGAGTCACGCGTGTTCTTCCGGGGAGGTGTTCCGCCTCACACCCTGGAACTGGCGTTCGCCGGCCCTGGCGGCGGCGGCCACCAGGGCACCGGAGGGCGGCCCGGCGGCGCGGGCGGCGGCGGTGGTGGAGGCAGCATCCTGACCAGTTCGAACGGCACACCCGGCGCGAGCGGCGCCAACGGCAACGGTGGGACGGGCGGGACGGGCGGAGCACCCGCCACCCGGCCGGGAGCAGTGTGCCCCGAGGGTTCCGCGACGACGTTCTTCGGCGGCACCGCCGGTGGCGGCGGCACGGACGGCACGGGCGGAAACAACAGGGTGACAACCGGCGCGGGCGGGCCGGGCAGCACGGCCGGCGGGGTGCCGACCGGCCCCGCCGCTCCGGTACCGGGAGTCGGTATCGGCGGTAACGGCGGCACCGGCGGGACCGGCACCACCGGTGGATCAGCAGGTGCCGGTGGAACCTCCGGCATCGACCCCACAAAGGGTGGCGCCGCCGCGGCCGCCGGTGCGGGCGTGGCAGGCGCGGCGGGCGGCAACGGCTTCGTCAGGATCACCGCGATCCTGAGCTAGGACCGCGACAGGCCCACCGGTCCCGCACCGCGACGATCGCGCCGCGATGCGGACCCGGTTCCGGCACCCCGGGGTGGGGGGGGGGGGGGTGAGCAACCCCCCCCCCCCCCCCCCCCCCCCCCCCCCGGCGGGGGGGTTGATTTTAAAAAACAAAACACCGCCCCCCCCCCCAACAAATAA
>NZ_JBIVJF010000007.1:0-66419 GCF_044750105.1 Kitasatospora sp. NPDC088861 | reverse complement strand
CCCCGTGTAGCGTTCTGTTCCCCCGCGACCGCCCCCCCGGCCCCCCCCCGCCACTCCCGCCCCGCTCGGGGCCCCGGGTCCGGCCCCCGGGGGGTGGGGGGGGGGGGGGCCCCCCCCCCCCCCCACACCCGCGCACCAGGCCCCCGGGCGGGAGATGTCTTTCAATTCAGCAACCCTCGGCCCGCACACGGAACCTTTCGCGCACAACCCGCTCCCGAGGACGCGTCCGCCAGCCCGCGCTGTCGCTCACTCACGAACTCGGCCACGCCGCAGAGCGTGGGGGCAGGCGCACCGGGACGGCAGGCATCCGCTCGTGCCACCAACGGCCCAAACCCCATGACCCGCGTCCCCTGTATGGCCGGGGGCGCGTACCCGCGCCCCGGCCGGCTCGTTGAAACGCAGGTGAGCACAGCACTGCCGCCAGCGGGCCGTCACCGCCCCGCGCCGGCACCCGGCCGGTACGACGCGACCGGGAAGTCGATCACCGCCGGCGCACAGCCTGCGGCCGAAACGGCCCTGGCCCCGTCCTGCGAACCGATCTACGCGGAGCTGGCCGCCGCGTGGCGGGCGATGGACAGGACGGTGCCCGGCCAGCCCGACCCGCTCTGGGACACCCTGGTGGCGAGCGGTACGGGACGACACTCACGGGGGTGGTATCCACGTCCGTCGGCAGCGTGACCTGCGAGGCCACTACGGCTTGACGCGGGTTGTGCGTGCACGGTGCCCTGGCCGCGGCAGTGCCGTTCCCGGGTCGTGCGGTCGAAAGACCCCTGCTGACGACGCGTGATCGAGCCGGTCTCGTCAGAGGAGCTCAACAGGGCTGGTGACCGTGGTGGGGGTGTAACCGGCTCCCTGGATCTTGACTGAGGCGGTTCCCGCCCCGACCACCCAGCTACCGGTGCCCCCGTTCGGGTTCACGGAGATGACCACCGTCTTCGGCTGACCGGTGCAGGTGTACTTGGTGGCGAAGTTGGAACCAGTTGCGCCGCTCGGCTGCGTCAACGAGGCCACGATGCGCAGCTTCCCCACCGACACCGAGCAGTTGTAGGTGAACCCCACGCCGGCAGCGTTCCCCACATAAGTGACGAGGGGAAAGATATCGATGGTGACCGGGAACGGGGTCGCGGCCGCGGCCTGAGCCGTGGGAGCGCAGAGTCCCGCGAAAGCGAGGGCGCCAGCCATCAAACCGGTGGCAGTCTTCAGCGATCCCATAGTGATCTCCATCTCTGTGCATGCTTCCTGGAGTCTCACGCTAGGACTCGGCCAGACACAGCTGCCCGCCGAACTGCTCCATTCGGCCTTGATCCCCTGGGCGTTGAAGCTGAGAGGTCGCGCAGCCTGCCGGCCACCGCCGGCCACCCCGACACGCACCTCGGGGCCGCCACGCTGATGATCCTGCACCACGGCGCGACGAACCGCAGCCGTTTCACCGCGCCCCAGGCCGTGCGTAGCGCACTGTCCGCGGCGGTGGCCCACGTGCTGGAGCAGGCCGCTCCGGGAGCCGCTGCGCCCTGACAGGGGTGGTGCGGGGTGGCTGTGGCGGCGTGGTCCGGTGTTCGTCGCGGGTGGTGGTGCGGCCCGGGAACCTGGGGTTCCCGGGCCGCGTGTTCCGTCGGCATCCGGCATCCGGCATCCGGTGTTCGGCCGTGGGTCGTCCTGGCCGGTGCCGTGTTCCGGGCTTACCTGGTGCCGTTGCTCCGGCGCTTGCGGGTCTGGACGAACCAGGTCAGCAGTGCCCCCACGGCCAGGAGCCAGCCTCCGGCGATGCCGGCGGTCCGCACCTGGGTGCCGGCGTGGGCGAGGGCGATCCCGCCGTTGGGGTGGTCGCCCCAGCCGCCGTGGCCGCCCGGGTTGTGGCCGTCGCAGCCGCCGTGGTCCTGGTCCTCGCAGGGGGTGCAGGCGACGATGGTGACGGTGTTGCTGGTCGCCGTCACCGGGGTGCCGTCGGGGGTGGTGCCGGTGACGGTAGAGGTGTCGGTGATCTTCCCGGCCTGCACGTCGGACTCGGCGGTGGAGTACGTCGCGGTGCAGGTCGTGGACGCGCCCGGGGCCAGGGTGGTCACCGGGCACGAGACGGCCGGCGTGCCTGGGCCGGAGTCCGTCACGGCGAGCGAACTGATCGTCGTGTCACCGGTGTTGGTGACGGTGAAGGTGTAGTGCAGGGCCTGTCCGGCGGCGGAGAACGAGGTCTCCTGGACGGCCTTGACGATCTTCAGCCCGGCGAAGGGCACGGTCACCTTGTTGCTGGTGGAGGTGATGTTCTGGCCACTGGGGGTGGTGCCGGTGACCTGGCCCTGGTCGGGCACGTTCTGGGCGGCGACGTCGGCGGCGGTGGTGACGTACGTGGCCTGGCAGGTGGTGGACTGGCCGGGCGCGAGCTGGTTGGTTCCGCAGCCGGAGACGGTGACGCCGGGCGTCAGGTCGGTCACCGTCACGTTGGTCAGTGCGATCTGGGCAGAGGCGTCGGCGGACAGGTCAGCGCCCGGGTCCCGGACCTCTCGCCCGCGCCGTTCGCGGGCGAGGCGGCGGCGGGCCTGACGGACGCCGTGTCCCGTGTCGGGGAGGAGGCCAGTGCCGCGCCTCCTCCCCAGCCCGCCGTCACGCCGATGACCGCCAGCCCGATCGCCGCGGCGAGAGCGCCGCGCGATGGGCCGCGTCTGATCCCTGCCATACCGCCTCCGTTCCAGTCGGGCGTGATCACTGGAGGGCCCCACGCCACAGCATTCCAATGACACTGAGTGCCCATATGAACACTCCAAGTGGCGTGGCGTGGATCGGCTCGCACGGGCGATCCGCACCCGAACCAGTCGGCGGCGGCCTGATGTCGGCCACCTGGCCCCGTCGCGGCCCCCTCGCGTGGCGCCCGTGCTCCGGCGGCCCGCAGCCTGATAGCGCCAAGGCAGCCCCCGCGCCACCTTCCGGAAGGACTCCCGCATGAGCGCACTGACCAGGTTCGAGACGCCCGAACCGAACGAGGACGCACTCGTGGCCGAGATGATCGAGGCCATGAACCGGCAGCAGGAGAAGGACTACCCGCCCGGCGCCACAGGCCGGGCCGCCCACGCCAAGCACACCGGGCTCGTGAAGATCACCTTCGCGGTCGAGCCCGACCTGCCGGCCAACCTGCGCGTCGGCGTGTTCGCCCGGCCGCACACCTACGAGGGGTGGCTGCGCTTCTCCAGCGGCAACGGCAAACCGCAGTCCGACGACGTCAAGGACCTGCGCGGCGCCGCCATCAAACTGCACGACGTGCCCGGCGAACGCATCCCCGAGAGCGACGAGCCCACCACCCAGGACTTCATCCTGCTCAACACCCCCGCCATCCCGCTCGGCACCGTCAAGCTGTTCCACGACGTCATCACCCTCGAACCGGCCAAGTTCGCCGCCAAGATGCTCACCAGCCACCCGCACGTCCTCGCCGGCCTGGCCAAGGCGGTCATCACCCCCACCTCACCCGCCGACATCCACTACTGGAGCAACACCGCCTCGCTGCTCGGCCCCGACCAGGTCGTCAAGTACGTCCTCGTGCCGACCTCGACGTACACCAGCCCGGGGCGCGAGAAGCACCAGGACCACTACCTCGGCGACCACCTCCAGGAGCACCTCACCCAGACTGACGCCACCTTCGACTTCATGGTCCAACTGCGCACCGACCCCGACACCATGCCCGTCGAGGACATCGCCGTCGCATGGGGCACGGACCAGGCCCCGCTGGTGAAGGTCGCCACCGTCACCATCCCCCGGCAGGAGTTCCGCACCGCCGCCCGCAACCAGCTCGCCGAGGAACTCACCTTCAGCATCGCCCACGCACTCCAGGACCACCGGCCGATCGGCGCCGTCGCCCGCGCCCGCATCCGCATCTACGGCCAGATGGCCACCTGGCGCCACCAGCGCGACCAGCGCACCAAGACCACCTGACCCACGACCAGCGCAGCCACGCCCGGCGGCAGCCACGGTGACCGCACGCCCGCCAGGCCGGCCGACACCACATCTCCGACTCGATGCGCAGAGCATCGGCACGACGCGCAGCCTCACGGGCAGGGCCGCGTCCGCCATGTCCCCCTCGCTCACCGCTACTCCCTTGCTGGTCCCTCTACATGGGATAGAGGGACCAGCAAGGGAACACCTCGCAGCTCTGCCTGCGGCGACTGCCTCGACCTGCCCGCCGCCCCGGCGCTCGTGGCCGAGAACACGTGGGCCGGGGCCCACGCCCGTTACACCGCCGCCCCACTCCTGAGCGCCCACTCGGCGCGGCGGCCGGGCCGCCCGCCCGCTATGACCTCGACAAGCCGAACGGCCCGCCGGATGAGGTGAATTCGGCGGACCGTCACGAAGTGTGAGGCTAGTGGGAGGTGGAGCGGGCGGCGTCCTCGATGAGGTGGGTGACGGCCGCGGGGTGGGAGATCATCGCGACGTGTGAGCTGTCGACCTCCACGGTGTGGGAGCCGGCGCGCTTGGCCTCGAAGCGCTCCACGTCCGCGCCCAGGGTCTTGTCCTGGGTGGCGATCATGGCCCACGAGGGGATCGTGTGCCAGGCGGCGGCGCTGGCGGTGGAGGCGAAGGTGGCGGCGGTGACGGGCCGCTGCTCGGCCGCCATGAGGTTGGTCTCGGAAGTGGGGACGTCGGCTGCGAAGACGTCGTGGAACCGGGCGGGATCGATGTACAGATCGGTCCCGCCGGTGCCGTCGGCGTTGGCGTACGGGACGGGCTTGAGCGCGGGCTGCAACTGCGCCTGAGTGGACCTCGCGGTCAGCGCGCCGAGGACCTCTCCCTTCTCGGGCATCAGCGCGGCGATGTAGACCAGTGCCTTGACCTGGGGGTTGCCGGCGGCGGCCTGGGTGATGACGGCGCCCCCGTAGGAGTGGCCGACGAGCACGACCGGTCCCTGGACGCTCTTGAGGACGCTGGTGAGGTAAGCGGAGTCCTCGGGCAGTCCGCGCAGCGGGTTGGCGGGAGCGATGACGGTGTAGCCGTCGTGCTGGAGGCGCTTGGCCACGCCGTTCCAGCCGGAGGCGTCCGCGAACGCTCCGTGCTCCAGCACGACGGTCGGCTTCGCCTTGGCCGGGCCGGAGTCGGCCGACGCGAGGGGGGTCAGGGTGGCCCCGAGAAGGGCTGCCCCGACTGCCGCGAGGGCCACGGTACGTACACGGACACGGCGATTACGCATGATGTTCCTTAGGGAGGAGATGACCCGGCCGGGAAGGCGGCCGGGCGTAGGGGGAAAACGGCGGGTGCGCAGCGTGGCGCGCACCTCCGTCGGTCAACGGAAGCGGCTACTCGACGGCCGGAGGGGCCGGGATGTTGCCGTGGGCCGGCTTGGCGTGCGGGCGGCAGGCGTGGGTCCGCTCGACCGACCCCGGGAGGCGGTCCGGCGGTTCGACGCGTGGCGTCACCTTGATGCCGTTGCCCGTGGCACGCGGGGCAGGGCGCCGCACCTGGGGGTGGGCCGGCTGTTCAGCCGATGTGGTGCTGGTCGAGCCAGGTGAGGGTGTGGTCGGCGAGTTCGGTCCAGCCGTGGTCGACGGTGAGGGAGTGGCCGCGGTCGTCGAAGCGGTGGTAGTCGGTGACGGCGGGGGACTTGCGGTACTGCTTGTGGGTGGAGCGGGTCAGCACGTCGGGCACGGTGTGGTCGAGCTTGCCGGACAGGAGGAGGAGCGGTCCGCGGCTCTCGTTGCGGGTGTCGACCTTGGCGGGGGAGTGCGGGGCGAAGTTGCTCAGGGCGAGTTGGAAGAGGGGGCGGGCGGGGCTGGGGATGGTCCATTCGTCGAAGAGCTGGTCGGATTCCTGCTGGGAGACGGCGTTGGCGAACGCGTAGCGGAACTGCTCGGGGTTGAGTGAGACGGCGCGCTTGGTGTTGCCGGGGTTGCGCAGGAAGGCGAAGGCGGACTTGGCCTGGGCGGGGCCGACGGCTTTGACGCCCTTGATCTGGCCGGGGCAGATCGCGACGGCGGCCTGGGCGAGGTTCTGGCCGAGGAGGTGTTGGGCGATGAAGCCGCCGACGGAGTGGCCGACGAGGACGGGCGGGGTGTCGAGGTCGCGGATGATGCGGGCGTGGTGGGCGGAGATCTCGGCGAGGCCGATTCCGCCCTGGGGGTCGGGGTTCCTACGGGCCTGGGCGACGGTGGCGGGGACGCCGGGCCATTCGGGGAGGATCGGTTCGTAGCCGGCGTCGCGGAACCGGTCGGCCCAGCCCTGCCAGCTCGTGGAGTGCAGCCAGAGGCCGTGGATGAACATGACCGGGGTGCGGTTGCTGGGCATGGCGGGGTCTCTCCTGGCGAAGGGGGGTTCGGGGGTCTGGGGTGGTGGCCGGCCGGGGCACGGCGGTCCAGCCCGTGAAGTAGAAGAAGCGTTCTCTCTGCCAACTCAAGGTAGAACGTTCCTTCTGTTAGCGTCAAGTCATGACGACGAAGGACTCCAGTCCGCCCCGGGAGCGCATCCTGGCCGCGGCGATGCGGCTCTTCTACGCGCAGGGCGTGCGCGGGGTGGGCATCGACCAGCTGATCCGCGAGTCGGCGGTCGCCAACGCGACCTTCTACCGGCACTTCCCGTCCAAGGACGAGGTGGTCCTCGCCTACGTCCGCGAGCACGACCGGGCGTTCCGCGAAGCCGCCGCGGCGACCGGGCGCTCCCCGCGGGAGACGGTCGAGGCCCTGTTCGCGGGGATCGCGGAGCAGTTCTGCGCACCGGGTTTCCGTGGCTGCCCGCTCATCAACGCCGCCGCCGACTACCCCGACCCGCACCATCCCGTCAGCCAGGCCATCCAGGAACACATGGACTGGTTCCGCGCGCGGCTGCTGGAACTCCTCACCGCCGTCGGCCACCCGGACCCGGAGGGCGCGGCCGACACGCTGCTGATCCTGCGCCACGGTGCGATGAACCACAGCCGCTTCACCACGCCCCAGGCCGCGCGGAGCGCGCTGTCCGGGGCGGTGGCCGCCGTCCTGGAGCAGGCTCACGCGGGAGCCGACGCGCCCCGGACTGGCCTGCCTCGACGTCGACTGTCCTCAATGCCGCGACAGGAGGCAGCCGGCCGGTTCTCGGACGATGGGTCGCCGGTCGCGACCCGGTGATGTCCGTGACTGTCGAGTTGCTCAACCGGTCCGAGGTCACACGGGTGTTCGGTGATTTCGCGCGTGCTTCACCACACCACCACCTAACCCACCCCACCCCACAAACCCCACCTGACCAGCCAAAGCACCAACGGCCCCTCGCAACCAAGCGAGGGGCCGAACGCATGCATCGACAGCAAAACGGCCGGTCAACCCGACATACTGTCGGGTTGACCGGCCGCATTGGGTCGGTTGACCTATGTGCGCGAGGGGGGAGTTGAACCCCCACGCCCTTTCGGGCACTGGAACCTGAATCCAGCGCGTCTGCCTATTCCGCCACCCGCGCATCTGGGTGATGTGGAATAGCTTAGCCCATCCGCGGGGGTGCTCCGAACCAGGTGGGAGGCGTCAGCGGGCGAGCTGCTCGACGATCCAGTCGACCAGCACGCGGGAGACGTGGCTGTGCTCGGTGTTGGCGTCGTCGAACTTCACGGCGTCCAGGTGTGCGTTCTCCAGGGCGGCGTCGGTGATCGCGGCGGCCGGGTCGACGTCCCACTTCACCGGGTCGAAGTCCAGCGCCACCGCGCTGACGGCCGGGACGAAGGTGCCGCTGCGGTACTCCTCGGAGATCTTCGCCTTGAGGGCGGTCGCGACCTTGCCGAAGGAGTCCAGGGTGCCGCCGGGGACGGCGTCCAGCGCCGGGACCTCGGTGGTGGTGCTGCGGCGCACTGTGAGGGCGAGGTGCATGCCGCCGACCGGCTGCTTCTCGCCCTTGTTCGGCTGGAAGCGGGCCGTGGCACTGGCGAACAGGGCCTGCCAGTCGAACGCCACCTCGCCCGCCGGCAGCGGGAGGCCGACGCCGTCGCGCCGACCGTTGGAGACACCGAGCTTGCGCGGGATCTGCGGGAAGTTGCCGACCCGGTCGAGATCGGCGAGGAACTCCTTGCGCAGCCGGCTGGAGGTGGCCACCGGGCCCTCGTACTTCGAGTTCTCGACCCACGCCCAGAGCAGCTGCTGGGCGGCGGGGCTGCGGATCAGGTCGGCCTGCTTGACGCCGTCCGGGCCGGCCGGGGTGAAGCCCTCGAAGAAGTAGGCCATCTGCTGGAGGATCAGCGGGATCCAGGCGCCGTTGTGCGGGGAGTCGAAGGAGAGGTACGTCGCCGTCTCGTGGTCCACGGTCGCCGTCTCCAGCTTGGCGAGCGCGTAGCGGGTGATGATGCCGCCCATGCTCACCCCACCGACGGTCAGCCGCTCGTCGCCCTTGCGCTCGGCGATGGCCCGGAGGATGGCCGCGATCGCGACCTCGGCGTTGGCCTGGATGTGGGTGTGGCGCTCCGTGAAACCGACCAGGACGATGTCGTAGCCCGCACTGAGCAGTTGGTCGAAGAGGCCCGGCCCGCCGTCGGCGACGGTGTTGAAGTAGGCGAAGAGGCCAGGGAGGTCGCTCGGGCCGTAGTTGAAGCCGTCCGCGAAGAGGAACGGCTTGCGGAGGCCGAACTTCGGGTTGGCGTAGTAGACCGCCGCCTGCCCGGTCGCCGTCTGCCCCTCGTAGGGCGAGCCGGTCAGCTCCCACGTCACGTCGGCGGCGCGACCGGCGACCTCGCCCGACAGCGCGCTGGTGAACCAGACGCCGGGCGTGAGCGAGTTGGCGACCTCCGCCAACTCGGCCTTGCTGGGCTCCGCCTGGCCTTCACTGAGGGCCGTCGGCGCTACGTCGATACGGGGTTCTGGTGCCATGACTGCTACCGCCTCTGTTGGGTCGAACAGGGACCACTCGTGCACTGCGGGTGACTGTAACTGCACGGTTACGCACCGCATCGACAGAACACGCAGAGTGGTCGAAGTTGTTCGAGAGGGGTTGTCAGGCGATCGGAACTGACCGGTCAGGCAGGGAAGTCCCCGGCCCGGACGGAGGCGATGAAGGAGTCCCAGGAGGCGGCGGGGAAGACGAGGGCCGGGCCGTCGGGATCCTTGGAGTCACGGACGGGGATCACGTCGGGAAGGAACCCGGGGGCCACCTCGATGCACTCGCCCCCGTGATCCGCGCTGTAGCTGCTCTTCCGCCACCCGGTCACGCCGGGCTCGCTGCTCGTCATACCGATACCTCTCCATTGCGTCGGCGATCAGTGCACGAGAGTCGCCCACCGAGAGTACATCTCCGCGCAGAAAGTCAAGATCCCGCCGGTGCTCCGCAATGATTGACGGTGCATCACTGAAGTGCCCTCGATAGAGACTCTCCGAGTAGACCCACTCCTTCCCATCCGGCATCTGCAGCAGGAACACGGACGTAGCAGGAAGCCGGGTGCTCGGGAGATTGAAGGGCGCCACCTGAATGCTGATGTTCGGCCGCTCACCCAGGGCGAGAAGGTGCTCCATCTGCTTCCACATCACTCCGGGGCCGCCGTAGACACTGCGGATGGCGCTCTCATGGAGGACCACGAGCAACATCGGGCCATCGGACGCCAGGAATCGATCCTGCCTGCTCAGTCGCGCTGCGACTCGCTCAGCCACCAACTCCGGATTCTCACGGCCGCTTCCGTTCGAGAAGACCGCATGCGCGTACTCCTCGCACTGCAATAGGCCATTGATTCGGTGGTACTGAAATACCCGAATCGCCACGGCCTCCTCCTCCAGCTCCACGTACTTCTGGAACCAGTCAGGGTGCTCGATGTCCGCATGCCAGTCCACCCGCTCCCACAGCCGAACCAGCAGGCCCCCCATGGCGAGTGCAGCGTCAACTCTCTCCACGGTGTCCCGATCCATCGGCCGCCTGCCGCCCTCCCAGCGGGTGATCGCCGTCCGGTGACAGTGCAGGAGTCTGCCCAGGCCTTCCTGCGTGTAGCCAGCCTGCTCCCGTGCAAAACGAAGCGCTTCGCCGAACATCTCCGCCGGGCTAGACGTAGGTCCGCTCTCAAGACGCCGATGTGCCACGCGTTTCCCCCTCAGGTGCCACCGCTCTCTCCACACGGATTTGGTCGCCACCGTAACTCCGGCACCCCGATGATTGATACCTGAGAGCGATCTTTTGCGTGCATAGCGTTACGTCGCACTCCCTTCGCACGCCCCCATCCGCCCCCTGAGGTGCCCCGCCATGCTCAAAATCCGTACCGCGCCCCGCCCCCGAACGTTCGCCGCGCGCCTGGACTCGCGGACCGAATCCACCCCCGTCGCCCGGCAGTTGCTCCGCGCCTACCTCGCCGCCCTCCCCACCGGCGACCGCTACCGCGACACCGCCGAACTCCTCCTCGGCGAACTCTTCGCCAACGCCGTCCAGCACACCGACGCCCCCACCGACCGCCTCATCGAGATCCGCTTCGCCCTCGTCCGCGACCGCCTGCGCCTCGAAGTCCACGACGCCGGCACCGGCCGCCCCTCCCTCCACACCCCCACCCCCGAGGACGAACACGGACGCGGCGTCCTCCTCGTCAACGAACTCGCCGAGAAGTGGGGCTGCTGCCCCCGCGCCGGCGGGGTCGGCAAGTTCGTCTGGGCCCTGATCGCCCCCGCACCCTCCCCCACTTCCACCCTCCTCACCGTCTGAACAGGTGCCCACCATGCGACTCCCCCTCACCGCCCGCCACCTGTTCGACACCGGCTCCACCCCCGCCGACGCCTACGCCACCCTCGCGCGCCGCACCCGCGAGCCCCTGCGCTCAGCCCGCGCCGTCTGCACCGCCCTCGGCATCCCCGCCGCCGAAACCCAACGCCGCCTCGACGACTGCTTCGACGCCCTCCTCGCCAACCCCCGCCCCGGCACCGAGAACGACACCGGCGAACTCCTCGAAGCCCTCGGCGTCTTCGACATCCCCAAGACCCCCGACGACCGCGACCTCGCCGTCATCGAACTCTTCCTCACCGCCATCGACGCCCACGGCAGCATCCGCGCCGGCCACCAACACGGCCTCACCCGCTGGTTCACCACCGGCAACCTCACCACCGCCTACCTCTCCCTCACCGCCACCCAACCCCACCCCACCACCGGCGACCCCACCCACTACTGGACCACCCTCACCACCGCCGGCGAACTCCTCACCGCCACCCCCAACCCCGACCCCCGCCTCAAACCCGCCCTCACCCACTGCCGCACCCGCGCCAAGGCCGCCACGCCATGCTGACGCGCCGCCCCAACACCCTCGACCCGCCAGCGCGTTACAGGAGCATCGGGCGCCGAACGGGCCGATCTCCGCCGTCCGTCCCGGCGCGGCCCCGCAACCCACCGGACACACCGGACGGACACCGACACACCGAAACGGAGACGCCAGATGGCACACACCCTCGCCCCGCCGTGGGGCACGACCAGGATGCGCCCCTTCCCGGAGACCACCACGGTCCCCTCGGGCACCCCCGTCATCGACCCCGACACGCAGATCGCCGTGATCGT
Organism: Kitasatospora sp. NPDC088861; assembly: GCF_044750105.1. Taxonomy (NCBI): domain Bacteria; kingdom Bacillati; phylum Actinomycetota; class Actinomycetes; order Kitasatosporales; family Streptomycetaceae; genus Kitasatospora; species Kitasatospora sp. NPDC088861. The sequence continues at coordinate 54,989 of NZ_JBIVJF010000007.1, read as the reverse complement.
GGACGGCAGCGGCCGCACGGTCGAGTTCGGCGCTCACGGCACCAGCACCAGCGGCCTCACGCCCACCACGACCAGGCCCGGTGACGGGGCCGGACCGGGCGGGTCCACCGACTCGGACACCACCGAGTCCTACGACCAGGACCAGAGCGCCGGCTGATGACCCACCAACGCGGGTCGGTGCTGGTGCTGACCAACCCTCACGACGTGACCACCGACGTGGTCCTGCGCATCCTCGCGCAGCGCCGCGTTCGCGTGCTTCGCCTCGACCCCGGCACCGACCTGCACACGGGTGCCTCGCTGACCGCCGCGTACCGCACGGGCGGCCGGCGGGGCACCCTGCGCACCCCGAGCCGGGAACTCGACCTGACCCACGTGCGCTCGGTCTGGGTCCGACGTCCCTCCCCTTACGAGGGACCGCCCGAACTGCACGGCCAGGACCGGCGCTTCGCCGCCACGCAGTCCCTGTGGGGTGCCGGGGGCATCCTCGCCTCCCTTCCGGGGGCGCACTACGTCAACCACCCCTGGCACAATCGGGCCGCGGAGTACAAACCGGCGCAACTGGCCAGCGCGCAGCGGCTCGGGTTCACGCTCCCGGACACCCTGATCACGAACGACCCGGCGGAGGCGCGCGCCTTTGCTGCCCAGCACACCGGCGGGGTCGTCTACAAACCGCTGTGGAACACGTCGTACACCGTGAACGGAACGCCCCGGACGGTGTGGGTGCGGGAGGTGGAACCCCGCGAGATCACCGACGCGGTCGCCGTCTGCCCCCACCTGTTCCAGGCCACGGTGGTGAAGGCGTTCGACGCCCGGGTGACGGCCGTCGGCGACCGGCTGTTCGGGCTCCGGATCGCCAGCCCGGACCTCGACTGGCGGCGCCGGCAGAACCTGATGTCCTGCACGCCGGTCACGGTCCCCCCGCCCGTCGCGCGGTCCATCGCCGGCTACCTCGCCGACTTCCGCCTCGTGTACGGCGCATTCGACTTCGCCGTGACACCCGACGGCTCCTGGCAGTTCCTGGAGTGCAACCCGAACGGCCAATGGGCCTGGCAACCCGAGCAGGTGACGGACGCCATCGCCCAGGCCATCGCCAACCAGCTAGAGAAGGGACCCAACCCGTGAACCAGTCCACCGAGTTGCGCGCAGCCCTCGTCGACCGGCTCGCCTCGGACGGTGCGCTCACCGACCCGGCGTGGCGCGAGGCCGCCGAGGCCGTCCCACGCGAGGCCTTCGCGGGCGCCTACTTCGAGGCCGTACCGGGCAGTTCACCGACCGGCTACCGGGCGGTGCTCGACACCTCGCCCGGGTGGCTCGCCGGGATCTACACCGACCGGACGTTGATCACCCAGCTGGACGGCCGGACCCGCCCCCGCGACGTCGACGGCGCCCCGGTCCCCGGCTCGCCCACCTCCTCGTCCACCCTCCCCTCCCTCGTCCTGCGCATGTGGCACCAGCTCGACACCAGGGCCGGGCACCGTGTCCTGGAGGTCGGCACCGGCACCGGCTATTCGACCGCCCTCGGCGCGCACCGCCTCGGGGACACCCACCTCACCAGCATCGAATACGACCCGGTGGTGGCCGAGGCCGCCGCATCCGCGCTCAAGGCCACCGGCTACGCCCCCCGGCTGATCGTCGGCGACGGCCTTCGGGGAGACCCCGACGGCGGCGACTACGACCGGCTCATCGCCACCTGCGCGGTCCGCCACCTCCCCCTGCCCTGGCTGCACCAGGTGAAGCCCGGCGGCAAGATCCTCGTCACGCTCTCCGGCTGGAGCTACGCCTCCGGCCTCGCCCTGCTCACCGTCACCGGCCCCGGCAGCGCCACCGGCCGGTTCCTGCCCGGCCACACCAGCTTCATGATCGCCCGCCCGCACGACCGGCCGCCCCGCCCGAGCCTGGCCCTGCTGCCCGGCGCCGAGCGGCCGACCCGCATCGACCCCGCGGTCATCGGCACCTGGACCGGCAGCTGGATCGCCCAACTCGCCGCCCCCTCCGCCGAACGCATGGGCGCGGACGGCCACCAGATCCTCTCCGACGTAGCCACCGGCTCCCAGGCCCGGACCACGCCGGACCCCGACGGCGGCGGATGGACCGTGGTCCAACGCGGCCCACTGCCCCTCTGGGACCGGGTCGAACAGGCCGTCGAGACCTGGCGGGCAGCCGGCGAACCCCACCAGGAGGAGTTCGGCATCACCGTCTCCCCCTCCGGGCAGCGCGTCTGGATCGGCAGCGAGACCGGGCCGGGCTGGGACCTGCCGATCTGAACCCGGCCCCAGCAGCACGCTGACCAGCCCGCCACGCCGATCAGCCGGCGCCTGGCGGCCGACGGCGCCTCTACGATCCGAGGCACGTACCACCTGCGGCACGGATGCAGCAGTCCACTGCCGAAGTTGGCCGCTCCCGGAGACCAGCTGACTGTCCACCAGGAGCGGCCATGACCCTCACCGTGCCGTGGAACCCGACCGCGCTCGCCGAGTTGCGCGATTGCCTGGACCTGATGACCGCCGACACCACCGTCCCCGGCGGCGTCATCGCCCACGGCACCCACGACACCGAGCCCGGCTACCTGGCCTCCGGCGTCGTCGCCCCCGAGTGCGGCGACGCCCGACCGGGCCCGGACACGGTGTACGACGTGGCGTCGCTGACGAAGGTGCTGGCCACCTTGCCGCTGGGTTTCAGTGGCGGTCGCTGAGGCTGGTGACCAAGGCGGCCAGTCGGTCCATCGCGTGGGCCACACCGAGCCCGTCCATGTAGTCGCGGACGTGCACGATCCGGCCGTTGCGGACCCGGATCACCAGGAGGCCGGGAATGCTGAAGGTCCGGCCGGTTGTGGTCACGGTCCCGGTGACGACCTGCTCGACGGTGATCACCTCGGGGTCGGTGCTCTCGTGTACGGCGACTTCGCGGATCTCCTGCGGTTGCGCCGGGCTGGCACCCCAGGCCGCTCGGTAGCCCGCGCGGACCTCTTCGCGTCCCTCATAGCGCGCCGGCATACCGGGGGAGAGGAACGGGAACTCGTGGACGGCGTCGACCGTGTAGAGATCGGCCAGGTCGTCCGCGGACTTGTCGAGCATCGCCCGCTGGTAGCGGGCCAGGACCTCACGAGGGCCGGGGCTGGCGGAGGTTATATCCGACATGGCGCTTGGGCTCCGTTCGGTCACCACACGGCCGAGCTCTTTCGGGCGATGGGCCGGGACTTCGGGTGTGCGGATGTGGCCATGGCCTCCAAGATCCGCTTGTGACACCCGACTTGGAGGCCCGCTTGACCGCACCTTACGTGAAGGTCGACGACGGGATCGGAGGAACATGATGGATGGGACGACCACCCCGGGCGGGCGCCGGGCGGGAACTCACTCGCGCGCGGGCATGTCGGGGTCTACTGGTGACCCAAGAACCTTTTTTCACCGATCAGTTGGGGGATCCCTGTGTTCCGCAGCAGCGAGCCGCGCAAGTTCCACATCCCCACCGACCGCGAGACCGCCGAGGAGTGGGGCGGGCGGATCGCCGTCCTGCGCGACGCGCCGCCCGAGTGGTTCGTCCTCCTCGGGCGGATGGGCAGCGACGGCTACCTCTGCCACGTCGATCTGAACTACCACCTGAAACGCGAGCTCATCGCGATCGTCCAGACCTCCCGGCCCGTCCCCGACGGCTTCCGGGTGAAGTCCCTGACCACCCCCGGATCACAGCTCTTCAACTTCCTCGGCAACTCCGGCCGCATCGACCCGCGCCACCACCTGGGCCCGCTCGACCCCGAATCCATCAGCGCCGGCGAGATCCGCCTGGACGGCGAGCCCGTCCCCGTCGAGATCCACCACAGCCACGGCTGCCGCAGCGCCCTGATCCCCCGCCTCCCCGGTCAGGAGGGCTACGTGATCGTCACCGCACCCGACGAGCACTGGACGTCCGTCCTCGATCTGCTCCTTCAGCCTCCGTCGGCGTTCTGACGCTGCCTCAACACATCACCCCAAGGTGGGGTTTGGCTCAATGAACCCCACCTTCCGTGCCGAGAAGCGAACGGGGTGGCGGCGCTGAGGGCTGCCACCCCGCCGACCTTTCGACACCCAGAGGGATTACGCGGGCGGGATCGGACCGAGGAAGGTGCCGCCGGAGGCGTCGATGGTCTGGCCGGTCACCCAGCGGCCCTGCGGGCCCGCCAGGAAGCCCACCACGTCCGCGACGTCCTCCGGCTGGCCGATCCGGCCGAGTGCGGTGATCGATTCGAGCCCGGCCATCGCCTCGGGGACGCCCGTCCACTGGGACGTCATGTCGGTGAGGATCACGCCGGGGTTGACGGTGTTCACGGTGATCCCGCGCCGGCCGAGCTCGTTGGCGAGCGGTGCGGCGAGGGCCACCAGCGCCGTCTTGCTGACGGTGTAGCCGATCTGCACCGGGGAGCCGATCCGGGTGGCCGCCGAGGCCACGTTGACGATCCGCCCGCCGTCCCGCAGCAGCGGAATCGCCCGCTGGATCACGAAGATCGGCGTGCGCACGTTGATCGCCATCAACCGGTCGAACTCCTCCTCCGTGAGCTGCCCGATCGACCCGGCCAGGTGGATGCCCGCGTTGTTGACCAGGATGTCCAGGCCTGCCCCGCCGTCCCCACCGGGCTCGCCGTGCTCCGCCAGCCCGGCGGCGAGGCCCTCGAACAGCTGGTCCAGCGCGCCGTTCTCGCCGAACCGGGCCCGCACCGCGAACGCCCGGCCGCCTGCCTTGGCGATCAGCTCCACGGTCTCCGCGGCGGCCGCCTCGTTGCCGCCGTAGTGGACCGCGACCAGCGCCCCGTCGGCGGCGAGCCGCTGTGCCACCGCCCGCCCGATCCCGCGCGAGCCGCCCGTCACCAGTGCCGTCCTGCCGTCCAGTTCGCCCACGATCGCCTCTTTCCTCGTGCCGCCCCCGGTCGGATCCGGGGCCGGTCTCCCGCCGTCACGACCCGATGCCGGACAACCCTTCATGTATGCCCGGGGCCGGATAGCTGATGCCACCCGCCCGCACGACCACCCGCACGACCACCCGCTCAGGCCCGGAACAACGGCTCGTACGCGCCGCCCTCCTCGGCGTTGAGCAGGACGTACGCGGGCCCGAGTCCGACCGCGACCTCCCGCAGCCGGGCCAACGCCGCTGCCACGCCCGGGACTTCGAGGCCGAGCGCGGCGGCGGCCGCGTCCCGCTCCGCGTACAGGCCGGGCTCGTCCTCCAGGTACTCCTCCGCGGCCTCCGCGCTCTCCTCCACCGTCAGCCGCGGGCAGTCCCGCCACCACGGCACGGCCAGCAGCAGCCGGACCAGCTCCGGCAGCCCGACGGCCAGCACCGCCGCGCCGCCCTCCGAGTCGGCGTACAGGACGGGACGCTCCTCGCCGCCCTCCCCGCACAGGAAGAAGGTGCCGCCCGCACCGTCCTTGGCCACCGGCTCCAGGGCCTCGCCGGAGGCGAGCACCACCTCCTCGACGTGCGGGTAGTGGTCGAGGCTGAGGTCGCCCGGCCAGGCCAGGTAGTCGAGGGCGGCGGGGTTGGCGCGGATCACGTCGAGCAGCGGGGTCGTCGGCATGGCGGCCAGCCTAGAACTCGGCGGTGACACTCACGACGGCGGCCGATCGGGGGTGTTCGCCAGCCCTCGTCTCCGACTCGCCCCGGGTGGGGAGTTGATCTCCACGGCGCAGCCGTTGTTGGGTGGCTCCTGTTGCTCTGACCCCCAGCGGCGAAGGAATGTGACACGGTGGACGAGAAATTACCTCCGGACGAGCGGGCCGCACTGTTCGAGGCGCAGCGGCCCCGGCTGCGGGCCGTGGCGTACCGGATGCTCGGCTCGGTGAGCGAGGCCGAGGAGGCCGTCCACGAGGCCTGGCTGCGCTACGACCGCACCGACGCCTCCGACGTGCAGAACCTCCCCGGCTGGCTGACCACGGTGGTCTCGCGGGTCTGCCTCAACCTGCTGCGCGGCCGGGAGCTGCGCCGCGAGGAGCCGCCGGAGGCCGAGGCGGGTGAGCCGGGCCCGACGCGCATCCCGGACCCGCTGCTGCGGCGCGAGGGGGTGGCCGACCCCGGGCAGGAGGTGCTGCTCGGGGACTCGGTGGGCCTGGCACTGATGGTGGTGCTGGAGTCGCTGGCCCCGGCCGAGCGGGTCGCCTTCGTGCTGCACGACCTGTTCGCGGTGCCGTTCGCCGAGATCGCCCCGCTGATCGAGCGGACGGCGGCCGCGACCCGCCGGCTGGCCGACCGGGCCCGCCGCCGGGTTCAGGACCAGGCGCCGGCGCCCGACCCGGACCCGGGCCGTCAGCAGGCCGCCGTGGACGGCTTCTTCGCGGCCGCCCGCGCCGGCGACCTGGGCGCGCTGGTGGCTGTGCTCGCCCCGGGCGTGGTGCTGCGCTCGGACGGCGGCGCGGTGCGGGCCGGGCACCCGGTGGTGCTGGCGGGCGCGACCGCCGTGGCCGACCAGCCGGTGCTGTGGGGCGGGCTGTCGCCGTTCGCCCGCCCGGCGCTGGTCAACGGCGCCGCGGGCGCGGTGGCGATCGGCGAGGGCGGGCGGCCGCTGTCGGTCATGGCGTTCACCGTGGTGGACGGCGCGATCGCGGCGATCGAGGTGCTCACCGATCCGGAGCGGCTGGCGGCGCTGGACCTCTCGGCGTTCCGCGGCTGAACGCGGCGGGCGAGAGGGAGGCCGACCGCCCTCTCACCCGCCCGCGCCGGTCGGCGCCGCGCGTCCCCGGGACGCGCCGTCACCAGCCCTGCGCGACGACCCAGTCGGCGAGGTGGCGGGCGCAGGCGTCGACCGACTCGCGCCAGGTGTGGCTCGCGCCCTCGCCGGCCTCGTCGCTGACGTGCTTGACCAGGCGCACCGGCACCCCGAAACGGTGGGCGACGGCGGCGACGGCGTAGCCCTCCATGTCGACCAGGTCGGCGTGCTCGGCGAGCCGGTCGCGGGCCGCCGGGTCGGAGACGAAGAGGTCGCCGGTGGCCAGCACCGGCCCGTCGCCCTTGCCGACCACCAGCGGGGCGCCGTAGCTGCGGCCGGTGAGCGCCAGCAGGGCCGGGGTGTCGAGGTCGTGCTGGATGACCTGGACGACGTGGTGGGTGCCCTCCCAGCCGGGGCGCAGCGCGCCGGCCGTGCCGAGGTTGATCACCTCGGACGGCTTCTCGCCCTGGGCGAGGACGGTGGCCAGCGCGGCGGTGGCGTTGATCTTCCCTATTCCGGTGAGCAGGACGGGCAGCCGGTCGTCGAGGTGGGCGGCTTCCTCGCGCACGGCGACGACGAGCAGCGGGCGGTCGGGCGTGATCGTTCCAAGCAGGCGCATGCCGCCCATCGTACGGAGGGTGTCCGCCGAAACCGGGTGCACCGACCGAGCCGGGACCGGTGGCGTCACCGCGGGACCGCCCCCGCCGCCGGCCTTGGGGTCCGTCCTCGGCTCCCCGCGCGCCGACGCGGCAACCGGACCTCGCCGTTCCGGCCTGTCCGAGGAACCGCATAGGGTGCATCCCGCGCCGGACGGTTCACCGCCGGCCGCCGGGCGGCGGGGGCCCCGGAGGCGTGCGGGACCCGTGCGCGGCACGCGCGGGGCAAGCTCAAGATCGGCGCAATTCGGGTGTGGCCACGGGGAGTCACGGCCATACTGCTGGCATCGGCCGGGCCCCGGACAGCGGGCCCGACCCCTGGGGAGGATGAGGCGGGTGGCAACACCAGTAGGTAACGGCGCACCGGGCGCCGTGGTCCCGGCACGGCCGAGCGGCCCGCCGGGCACGGCGCCGGCCGTGCCGGGCGTCCGGGGCGTCCCGGCGTCCGGACCCGGCGCCGCGCCGGCCCGGCGGCCGTCGGCCGGGCCCGCGCCGCGCGGCCTGTCCGGCCTGCGGGCCCGGCTGGCGAACGCCACCCGGACGGCGCCGGGCCGGCTGCGACTGGCCGGGGCGGTGCTCGCGGTGCTGACCGTGGCCTTCGGCGCGCTGACCGCCTGGCAGTTGGAGACCAAGGCGGAGGCCGCCGACCGGGTGGTCCAGCACAGCCAGCCGCTGAGCAAGGACGCGGCCGACATCCACCGCCTGCTGGCCCGCGCCGACACCACGGCGGCCACCGGCTTCCTGCTCGCCGGGGCGGAGACGAAGACCGTGCGCGGCGACTACGAGGACGATCTGGCCTCGGCCACCGACCTGATCACCAAGGCCGCCGCGCAGACCACCATCGGCTCCCCCGCGTACCAGAAGCTCACCGAGCTGAGCAAGCAACTCCCCGTCTACGCCGGCCTGGTGGAGACCGCGCGGGCGAACAACCGGCTGGGCCTGCCGCTCGGTGGCGCCTACCTGCGGTACGCCTCCGAGCAGATGCAGGGCACCCTGCTGCCGCGCGCCGCCGAGCTGACCGCCATCGAGAACGACGAGCTGGACAAGGACTACGCCGAGGCGAAGTCCAGCCCGTGGGCCGCGTACGGCCTGGGGGTGCTCACCCTCGGCGCGCTGGTCTGGGTGCAGCTGACGCTGTTCCGCCGCACCAACCGGGTGTTCAACCCCGGCCTGCTCGGGGCCACCGCCGCCGTCCTGGCCGGGGCGCTCTGGCTGGCCGTCACCGGCCTGACCACCAACGCCGCGCTCCAGCAGAGCTGGAAGCAGGGCGCGCAGCCGCTGCGGGCCCTCAACACCGCCCGGGTGCAGGTGCTTTCCGCCCGGCTGGCGGAGAACCTGAACCTCGTCGCCCGCGGCTCCACCACCGCGTACGCGGACCAGTGGACGACGATCACCCGGCAGCTCGCCGGGGGCGAGCCCGCGAACGTCCCGATGGAGCAGCACTCCGGCTCGCTGCGCCAGGCCCTCGACCTGGCCCCCGCGGACGCCCGGCAGCAGATCGGCGAGGCCGACCGGCAGTACGGGACGTGGCGCACCCGGCACGACGCGGCGCACACCCTGGAGACCCAGCAGGCCGACTACCAGGGCGCGCTGCAGGCGACCGTGACGGCGGACCCGGCCGCCGAGGCGAACACCGCGGACGGCGCCTTCAAGGCCACCGACAAGGCGCTCGACCAGGCCGCCACCACCGAGCAGGACCACTTCGAGCGCTCCGCCAAGGGCACCGAGGGCGACCTCCGGCTCGCCGCCCTCGCGGCCGCGCTGCTCGGCGTGGTGGCCGCAGCCGCCGCACTGCGCGGCCTGGGCCGCCGACTGGCCGAGTACCGGTAGAGGGGGGAACGGACACATGCGCAGGAGAACCGCAGGCACCAGGTCGGCCGCCGTGCTGGCGCTGCTGGCCGCCGGCGCGGCCGTGCTCGGCGGGGGCGGGCCGTCCGGCGCCGCGCCCGCGTCCGCCACGGGCGCACCGCAGGCCGTCCGGTCGACCGGGCAGGACCAGGCCGGGCAGGACCAGGCCGAGTCCTGCGACCTGACCAGCACCGTGCCGCCGAGCACCGTGGACGGCCCGGCGGTGAAGGCCATCAAGGCCAAGGGCACCCTGATCATCGGCGTGGACCAGAACAGCTACCGCTGGGGCGCCCGCAACCCGAACACCGGTGAGCTCGAAGGCTTCGACATCGACCTCGCGAGGGCGATCGGCGCGGCCGTCATGGGCGACCCGGCCAAGGTGGTGCTCAAGCCGGTGTCGACCGCCGGCCGGGTCGACGCCCTCACGGGCAACCAGGTCGACCTGATCGTCCGCACCATGACGATCAGCTGCGCCAACCTGAAGAAGGTCGCCTTCTCCCGGTCGTACTTCAACATCAAGCAGCGGGTCCTGGTGCCCCGGTCGTCCACGGCCAGGAACCTCGACGAGGCGATCAGCGGCAGGACGGTCTGCGCCGCGGACGGCTCGGTGGCCAAGGACGTGCTGAACGCGAAGAAGAGCGCCAAGCAGCTCGTCCTGGTGACCAACCAGCTCGACTGCCTGGTCCGCATGCAGCTCGGCAAGGTCGACGCCACCATGACCGACGACGAACTGGCGGTCGGCCAGGCCGCGCAGGACCAGACGGTGAAGGTGGTGGACGGCTTCGAACAGCCGGAGACGATCGGTGTCGCGATGCGCCAGAACAGCACCGACCTCACCGCCCGGGTCAACCAGGTGATCTCCGACTACTACGCGGACAAGGACAAGGGCTGGCAGAAGTCGTTCGAGCAGTGGGTCCAGCCCTACCTGCCCGAGAACTCCAAGGACCCCGGCCTGTACTGGCCGGCCCGCTGACGCACCGGGCGGCGCACGGGCGTCAGCAGGCCGTTGACGCGGTCTTGACGCCCACCGCCCGCTCCGCCCGAACGGCCACCGGCTAGGGTTCGGGACGATCACCACGGGGAGACCGGTGGTGGGCACGGGGGATGTCGTGGGATCGCACGTCAGGTACGTCGGGATCGCACGCGAGGAAGGAAGGACACGGCGTTGGCGGCTTCGGCTGGCCCGGTACTGAGCCGGGAGGAGGTGGACCGCGCGCTGGCGCGCCTCGGCGCGGAGCGGGACGCGGTCGAGTCGGCGCTGCTCGCCCTCCAGGACCATCCGGGCCTGCGGCTGCTCGACGGCGCCGAACTGGCCGGGCGCACGCTGGAGCGCTGGTCCGTCGCCGGGAAGGGCCTGCCGCTGCTCTGGGCGCTGTTCGACCGCTACGCGGAGGCACTGGCCTCGGCGCGCGCGGTACGGGCCCGCAAGGCCAAGCCCGGCGCGCCCGAACTCGCCGAGCTGAGCGAACTGCTCACCGGCGACGCGGTGACCGTCCCCGGCGGCGCGCTGCCGGACGGCCCGCAGCTGCTCGGCGCGCCCGCCCGGCTGGTCGAGCGGATCAGCCTGGACACGCTGATGACCCGGATGAACTCCTGGTACGCCACCGTGCTGGAGGTGGTCAGCGCCGCCGACGCGGTCTGGTCGGCGCTGCCGGCCCGGATCGACCTGCTGCTGGCCGAACTCCACCGGGTGGGCAACCTCGCCGCCTCGCTCGGCGTGCGGGCCGGCGGCCACCCGCTCGCCGACGACCTGGCCGGGCTGGACGCCGACCTCACCGGGCTGCGCGCCGAGGTGCGCGAGGACCCGCTGGCGCTGTGGCGCCCGGCCCGGGTGCCCGCCCAGCGCGGCACCGTGCCGGAGGGCGGCGCCTTCGCCACCCCCGCCGGGGTGGTGGACACCGAGCGGTTCGACCGGGCCGGGCGGGCGCTGGACGGCGTCCGGCTGGAACTGGAGAACCTGCTGCGGCTGCGCGACGACGCCGAGGAGCGCCTCCAGGGCGTCGGCGACCTGCTCCAGCGGGCCGACGCCACCCTGGCCGAGGCCCGCCGGGCGCGCGGCGAGGTGCTGGCGAAGATAGCCTCCAGCGACGTCCCGGCGGTGCCCGGGCCTGCCTCGGCGCTGCGCGAACGGATCGTGACGGCACTGGAGTTGCGCCAGGGCGGCCAGTGGGGCCGGTTGGCGCCGCTGCTGGACACGCTGGAGGACGCCGCCGCCAAGGAGCTGGCCCGGGCCCGGCAGTCGCTCACCGAGGTGACCCAGCCGCTGGCCGTCCGCGCCGAACTGCGCGGCCGGCTGGACGCGTACAAGGCGATGGCCGCCCGGCTGCGGGTCTCCGAGGACCCGGAAGTGATCGAGCGGTACGAGAAGGCGCGCTGGCTGCTGTGGAGCGCGCCCTGCGACCTGCGGGCGGCGGCCGCCGCGGTGGCCCGCTTCCAGCAGTCGCTGCGGCCGGCGCAGGCCGAGGCCGCACAGGAGACGACCGGCCACACGCCGGTCGACGGACAGGTCCAGGGGGGCTGAGGTTGATGGGCGGGACGTGCGTACGGCCGGAGTGCTCCGGCAACGGCAGGATCGACGCGGACGGCTACTGCGACGAGTGCGGGCTCGCCCCGGCCGCGGTGTCCTCCAAGGCTTCCGGGGCTTCCGGGGCCTCCAAGGCCACCGGGGCGCCGGCCGCCGGCCCCGGCGCGCCCTGCCCGAGGGACTGCTCCGGCGCCATCGACGCCGACGGCTACTGCGACGAGTGCGGCCTCACCCCGCCCGGCGGCGACACCGGCGTCACCCAGCCCTACGTCCCGTCCTCCCGGCTCTCCGCCGACTCGGCGCGCAGCGGCTCGATCCGCTCGACCCGCACCGGCTCGGCCCGCTCGATGTCCGGCCGCTCCCGCTCGCACCGCTCGACCCGCACCGGCAGCAGCCGCTCGGTCTCGGTGCGCAGCACCCGAGGCAGCGTCAGCGCGGGCACCCGCAACCGGCTGGGCGCCGGCCTGGTGACGGTGCCGACCGTCGAGACGGCCGATCCGTCGCTGGCGGTGCTGGAGAACCCGGAGGTCCCGGAGCGCAAGCGGTTCTGCTCCAAGTGCGAGACCCCGGTGGGCCGGGAGAAGAACGGCCGGCCGGGCCGCCCGGACGGCTTCTGCACCAAGTGCGGCACGCCGTACTCGTTCACGCCCAAGCTGCGCCGCGGCGACCTGGTCGGCGGGCAGTACGAGGTGGTGGGCTGCCTGGCGCACGGCGGCCTCGGCTGGATCTACCTGGCGATCGACCGGCGGGTCAACGACAAGTGGGTGGTCCTGAAGGGCCTGCTGGACACCGGGGACGAGGACGCGCTCGCCGTGGCCGTCGCCGAGCGCCGCTTCCTGGCCGAGGTGGACCACCCGAACATCGTCCGGATCATCAACTTCGCCGAGCACCTGGACGTCGGCTCCGGCTCCACCGACGGCTACATCGTGATGGAGTACGTCGGCGGCAAGTCGCTCAAGGACATCGCCAACGACCGCCGCACCCCGGACGGCCGGCGCGAGCCGCTGCCCGTCGAGCAGGCGATCGCGTACGCGCTGGAGGCACTGCCCGCGCTCGGGTACCTGCACAGCCGGGGCCTGATCTACTGCGACTTCAAGATCGACAACGTGATCCAGAGCGGCGACACGCTCAAGATCATCGACATGGGCGCCGTCTGCCGCCTCGACCACGACGGCCCGATCTACGGCACCGTCGGCTACCAGGCCCCGGAGATCGCCACCCACGGCCCCTCCCCCGCCTCCGACCTCTACACCGTGGCCCGCACCCTCGCGGTGCTCACCTTCGACTTCCAGGGCTACAGCACCACCTACCGGGACACCCTGCCCGGCCCCGAGGACGTCGAGGTCTTCGCCCGCTACGAGTCGTACTACCGCTTCCTGGTCCGCGCCACCGACCCGGACCCGGCCCGCAGGTTCTCCTCCGCCGACGAGATGGCCGACCAGCTCACCGGCGTGCTGCGCGAGATCCTCGCCCTCCAGGACGGCCGGGCCCGGCCCGCCCTGTCCACCCTCTTCGGCCCCGAACTACGCGTCGTGGACACCGAGTTGGTCATGCCCACCGAGCAGCCCGGACAGCTCCTGGTGACCGCCCTCGACCCGGCCGCCGCCGCCCTCGCGCTGCCCGTCCCGCGCGTCGACCCCGGCGACCCCAACGCCGGCTTCCTCGCCACCCTGCTCGCCACCGACCCCGAGGAGGCGCTCGCCGCCCTGTCCGGCGCGCCCGCCCTCTCCATCGAACGGCGGCTGCGCGAACTGCGCGCCCACCTCGAACTCGGCCGCCGCGCCGCCGCCGAGGAGGCCCTCGACGCCCTGGAACGGGAGTACCCGGACGACTGGCGGGTCGTCTGGTACCGCGGCCTGGTCGCCCTGGTCGGCGCCGTGCACGGGCCGGACGGCCCGGACGGCCCTGGCAGCTCGATCGCCCTGGTCGGCGCCGTGCACGGGCCGGACGGCCCGGACGGCCCGGCTTCGCCCGACGAGGCCGGGCTGCGCGCCGCCGCCGAGGCCTTCGACGCGGTCTACGACGCCTTCCCCGGCGAGGCCGCCCCCAAGCTGGCCCTCGCCATCTGCGCCGAGCTCCTCGGCGACGGCGGCGACGCCGCCGAGTTCTACCGACTGGTCTGGACCACCGACCCGGCCTACCTCAGCGCCGCCTTCGGGCTCGCCCGGGTCCGGCTGGCCGAGGACGACCGGCCCGGTGCCGTCCGCGTCCTGGAGTCCGTCCCGGCCACCTCCAACCAGTACACCGCCGCCCGGATCGCGGCCGTCCGCGCCCGGCTGCGCGAACGGCCCGCCACCGACCCGCTCGCCGCCGACCTCGGCGCCAGCTCCGACCAGCTGACCGCGCTGCGCCTGGACGACCGCCGCCGCGAGGAACTGGCCGTCGAACTGCTCGGCGCCGCCCTCGGCTGGGTCACCGCGGGCTCGACCGGCGCCCAGCAGGGCGGCGGCACCACGGTGCTGGGACGACCTGCGGTGGAGCGGGAACTGCGCTTCGCCCTGGAACAGTCCTACCGGGTACTCGCCCGGTTGGCCGACCGGGCCGAGACCAGGATCGAGATGGTGGAGCGGGCCAACCGCGCCCGCCCCAGGACGTGGGTGTAGCCGATGCCGCAGCAGACCGTGTGCCCGAGCTGTTCCGAACCGCTGGAGCCGGAGGACGCCTACTGCGGCGCCTGCGGCGCCAGCCGGGACGGCCGGACCGCCCCGGGCGCGATGCCCGCGAACTGGGCCACCGGCCGGGCCGAGGGCGTCCCGCCCCAGCACGGGCCGGTCTGCGCGCACTGCGGGCTGCCGCAGGTCACCGCGGACGGCTACTGCGAGGCGTGCGGCGGCGCCCAGCCGCGCCCGCGCGACCACATGGAGAAGTCCCTCGCGGGCGTCGCCGGGGTCAGCGACCGCGGCGTGCGCCACCACCGCAACGAGGACTCCTTCACCATCGCCGCCACCTCGCTGCCCGGCGGCGAGCCGGTCGTGGTCGCCGTGGTCTGCGACGGCGTCTCCTCCTCCGACCGGCCTGACGAGGCCTCCGAGACCGCCGTCGACGCCGCCTCCGAGTCGCTGCTGAGCGCCCTGGAGGCGGGCCGCGAACCCACCGCCGCCATGCGCCAGGCCATCGCCGACGCCGCCGGGGCCGTCGCCGACCTCGCCCAGGCCGGCCCCGGGCCCGCCCGGCCCGACCTCAACGCGCCCGCCTGCACCTACGTCAGCGCCATAGCCTCCGGCGGCCGGATCACCATCGGCTGGGTCGGCGACACCCGCGCCTACTGGATCCCGGACGACCGCGCCGGCGCCGAGCCCTTCCGGCTCACCCAGGACGACTCCTGGGCGGCCCGGATGGTCGAGGCCGGGCTGATGAGCGAGGCCGAGGCGTACGCCGACCCGCGCGCCCACGCGATCACCGGGTGGCTCGGCGCCGACGCCGAGGAGGTCGTCCCGCACACCCTCGACTTCACGCCGCACGTCCCCGGGGTGCTGCTGATCTGCACCGACGGGCTGTGGAACTACGCCGAGGCCGCCACCGACCTGGCGTACTTCGTCCGGCCGGACGCCCGCACCGAACCGCTCGCGGCGGCACAGACCCTGGTGAAGTTCGCGATCGCCGCCGGCGGCCACGACAACATCACCGTCGCCGTCCTGCCGATCGACCCGCCGGCCGCGGGCGCCGCTGCCGGCGTCGGTGCCGATGTCGATGCCGAGGACCAGGGCGAGGACGAGGACGACCCCCGGACCGCCACCGCGCTCGACCTGCCGCTGATCACCGCGGCGGGTGCCAGGCGCGCCGCCGAGGAGGACGAGGACTACGAGCCGACCCTGCCGGACCTCCCGGTGATCGGCTCCCCCGCCGCCCCGCTGCCCCCCGCCGCCCCGCCGGCGCCCCCCGCACCGCCCACCGCTCCCGCCGCACCCACCGTCCCCCCGCAGCCGCCGCACCCGCCGACGGCCTGACCGGACGCCGCCCGCCCGGGGCCGACCCCGGCGGTCACCCGGTCCGCCGGCCCGCCCCCGACGCGGCCGGCCCCCACCGACCGATCCGTACCGACGACCCTTCCGACGGGAGCCACCGGCCCATGGCAACACTGGCGAAGCCGAACCTGCCCAGGTTCGACGTGGAGATCTTCCAGAACGAGTACCTTGCCGACGGCGCCCGCGAGGTCAACGCCATCGTCACGGTCACCGCGACCGGCGGCGGCACCTCCGGCGGCCGCCCGCTCGGCATCGCCGACGCGGGCGGCCCGCAGAGCGCCGACACCGCCGCGGCCGTGGTGATCCTGGTGGACTGCTCGGGCTCGATGGACTACCCCAAGACCAAGATCAACGGCGCCCGCGAGGCCACCGCCGCCGCCATCGACGCGCTGCGCGACGGCACCGCCTTCGCCGTGGTCGCCGGCACCCACGAGGCCCGCGACATCTACCCCGGCGACGGCACCCTCGCCACCGCCTCCGCCACCACCCGCGGCCACGCCAAGGAGTCCCTGCGCCGCCTCACCGCCGCCGGCGGCACCGCGATGGGCACCTGGCTGGCCAAGGCCGACAAGCTCTTCCTGACCCGCCGCGACATCGCCATCCGGCACGCCGTCCTGCTCACCGACGGCAACAACGAGCACGAGTCGGCGGTCGACCTGGAACGCGCCATCGAGCGGGTCACCGGACACTTCACCGCCGACTGCCGCGGCGTCGGCACCGACTGGCGGATCGACGAGCTGCGCAAGATCTCCTCGGCGCTGCTCGGCACCGTCGACATCGTCGCCGAACCCTCCGGCCTGGCCGAGGACTTCCGCTCGATGATGGCCGGCGCCATGGGCAAGCAGGTCGCCGACGTCGCGCTGCGGATCTGGACCCCGGCCAACGCCGCGGTCAAGTTCGTCAAGCAGGTCGCCCCCGCGGTCGAGGACCTCACCGCCCGGCGCGCCGAGGCCGGCCCCCGGGCCGGCGACTACCCCACCGGCTCCTGGGGCGACGAGAGCCGCGACTACCACGTCTGCGTCGAGGTCCCGGCCGCCTCCATCGGCAACGAGATGCTCGCCGCCCGGATCAGCCTGGTGCTGCCCCCGCAGGTCGGCAGCGGCACCCCCGAGGTGCTCTCCCAGGGCCTGGTCAAGGCGGTGTGGACCGACGACCTGGCCTCCTCCACCCGGATCAGCCCGCAGGTCGCCCACTACACCGGGCAGGCCGAGCTGGCCTCCTCCATCCAGGAGGGCCTGGAGGCCCACCGGGCCGGGGACGTCGACACCGCCACGTCCAAGCTGGGCGCCGCCGTCCGGATCGCGCACGCGACCGGCAACGAGGGCACCTACAAACTGCTGCAGAAGGTGGTGGACGTGGTGGACCCGAAGGAGGGTACGGTTCGGTTCCGTAAGAACGTGAGCGAGGCCGACTCGATGACCCTTGAGACCCGGTCGACCAAGACGGTGCGTGTGAAGAAGTGACCGCTGAAGACGTGACCGGGCCGACGACCCGGTGCGACGCCGCCCCAAGCCGGCTCGATGTGAGGGGGAACTGATGCCGATCTGCCCGAGGGGCCACGAGTCGCAGGCCGAGGACTGGTGCGACTTCTGCGGCTTCCCGATGACTCCGCCGGCCCCGACGCCGCCCGGAGCCCACCCGGGAGCCCACGGGTCCCACGGGGCCCATCCGGGGGCGTACGGCTCCCACCCGGTGCCCGGGGCACCCGCCTCGCCCGAGGCACCCGACTCGTTCGAGCAGTCCAGGCACCCGGACCACCGCGGCACGCCCTACGGCGCGCCGCTGTCGCCTCCGCCGATGCCGCCGGGGAGCGTCCCGCCGCAGCCCGGCGCGATGCCGCCGCCACCGGCCCAGGGCCACCCCAACCTGACCGAGGGCCTGACGGTCTGCCCGATCTGCCGCAGCCCGCAGACCGGACGGTTCTGCGAGGAGTGCGGGTACGACTACGAGCTCTCCACCCCCTCGCGCCGCCAGCCGCCGCTGAACATCCCGGCGGCGTACGGCGGCGCGCCGGCCGCACAGCCGCCGTTCGGCCAACCGCCGTACGGCCAACCGCCCCTCCCGCAGCAGCCGCAGCCGCAGCACACCCAGCACCCGCAGCAGGCCCCCGCGCCCGCGCACACCTACGGCTACCCTCCCTCCCTGCCCGCCAACGGGCAGGAGGGGCCCACGCCGGAGGGCGCGTTCCCCGAGGCCCCCGTCCGCGAGGACTCCGGCCCGGTGTACGCCGAGCCCCCCGGACCGAACAACCGCGGCGGCGACTTCGGCACCTCGTTCCACCTCGCCCCGCCGCATCAGCAGCAGCCGCAGCAACCCCAGCAGCCGCAACCGACGGCCGCCCCCGCGAAGCCGCTCCGGGCCAACTGGATCGCGGTGGTCTCGGCCGACCGCGAGTACTTCACCGAGATGATGGCCCGCAGCGGCCCCGAGGCGGCCGGCCTGTTCTTCCCGCCGTACTGCCCCGAGCGGCGCATCCCGCTGACCGGCCGCGGCCAGCTGCGGATCGGGCGGCGCAGCCAGCACCGCGGCACCGTGCCGGAGATCGACCTGTCGGTGCCGCCGGAGGACCCGGGCGCCTCGCACCAGCACGCGATGCTCGCCGAACAGGCGGACGGCAGCTGGGTCCTGGTGGACCAGGACTCGACCAACGGCACCACCGTGAACGGCGGCGCGGAGCCGATCGCCCCGCACACCGCCGTGCCGCTGAACGACGGCGACCGGATCCACATCGGAGCCTGGACGACGATCACGGTGCACCGCGCCTGAAAGGCCGTCGGCAATAACTCCGGCCGGGCCGGGCGGAATTCAACTTCCGCCCGGCCCGGCTTGTTCCCGATTCCTCAAACGATCCACAAATTCGTCGCCACCGACGTGCACAGGGACCTTCGCAAGCCCTAGGCTCAGGCCACATGACTGCAGCTATATCCGCCGACGGAATCCGTCAGCGGTACGGGGACGTGCAGGCCGTCGACGGGGTGTCCCTCACCGTCGAGGCCGGCGAATTCTATGGAATCCTGGGCCCCAACGGCGCCGGGAAGACCACCACGATGGAGATCCTGGAAGGCGTCCGCAAGCCGGACGAGGGCCGGGTCGAGCTGCTGGGGCTGGCGCCCTGGCCGCGCAATCCGAAACTGCTGCCGCGCATCGGCGTGCAGTTCCAGGCCTCCGCCTTCTTCCGGAAACTGACGGCCCGGGAGACCATCCGCACCTTCGCGTCGTTCTACGGGGTCGGCCCCAAGCGGGCCGACGCGATGCTGGAGCGGGTCGGCCTGACCGACAAGGCCGACGTCATGACCGACCAGATGTCGGGCGGTCAGGCGCAGCGCCTGTCGATCGCCTGCGCGCTGGCCCACGACCCGGAGATCGTCTTCCTGGACGAGCCCACCACCGGCCTCGACCCGCAGGCCCGGCGCAACCTCTGGGACCTCCTGCGGGACATCAACGGCGAGGGCCGCACGGTCGTCCTGACCACCCACTACCTGGACGAGGCCGAGGTCCTCTGCGACCGGGTCTCGATCATGGACCACGGGAAGATCCTGCACACCGGCGCCCCGGCGACGCTGATCCGCGAGATCGACGACACCGTCCGGATCAGCGTCGCGTCCGGCCAGCTGTCCGTCGAGCGCGCCCGTGACCTGCTCACCGCGGCCGGCGCCGACGTCGCCGCCCTGGAGGACGACAGCGTCTCGCTCTCCGTCTCCACCCGTCTCCCGGGCCCGGTCCTGAGCGTCCTGGCCGAGCAGAACGCGCTGCGCGGCCTCGAAGTGCGCGGCGCCACCCTGGAGGACGTCTTCCTCCAGCTGACCGGACGGGAGTACCGCGCATGACCGCCAGCACGTCCACCGAGCCGAAGACCCCCGCCCGGCGCGACGGGTCGAGCGGCGGCGCGAACGCCGAGCGGGAGCGGGTCAGCGCGTTCTGGAGCCTGTCCCGCGCGATGCTGCTCGGCATGAAGCGCGACCGCACCGCGACCTTCTTCATCCTGCTCTTCCCGCTGGTGTTCCTGGTGTTCTTCGGCACCGTGGGCAAGGGCTCCGGCAGCCCGCACGCCAAGGTGGCGCAGGTCGGCGCGGTGAAGCTGTTCGACTCGATCCAGGGCGAGGGCCGGGTCGACCTGGACAAGGTCCTCACCATCACCAGGACCGACGACGCGGCCGCCACACTGGAGAAGGTCCGCAAGGGCGACTTCGACGCGATGATCGAGCAGGGCCCGGACGGCAAGGTCGAGCTGCGCTTCAGCGCCGCCGACACCGTCCGCGCCGGCGCGCTCCAGGGCATCGTCAACTCGGTGGTCCAGAGCGCCAACCAGGCCGCCACCGGCCAGAAGCCGGCCTACGTGCTGGACGCCCAGCAGGTCGAGGACCAGTCGCTCAAGCCGATCCAGTTCCTCACCCCCGGCCTGCTCGGCTGGGCCGTCGCCACCGGCGCGGTGTTCGGTGCCGCGCTGACCCTGGTCGGGTGGCGCAAGAGCAAGGTGCTGCGCCGGCTGCGGCTGGCCCCGGTGAGTGCGGGCACGGTCATCAGCTCCAGGATCCTGGTCTCGCTGCTGACCTCGCTCCTCCAGACCACCGTCTTCCTGACGGTCGCCACCAACTTCTTCGGGCTCAAGCTCACCGGCAACTGGTGGCTGGTCATCCCGCTGGTGGCCTGCGCGACGCTCGCCTTCATGTCGATCGGCCTGCTGGCCGGTTCGGTCGCCAAGACCGAGGAGGCGGCCAACGGCATCTCGCAGATCATCGTGCTGCCGATGTCCTTCCTGTCCGGCGCGTTCATCCCGCTGGACAGCGCGCCCGGCTGGCTGGAGACCATCTCCAAGGTCATGCCGCTGCGCTACCTGGTGACGGCCGCCCAGTCGGTGCTGACCCGCGGCGGCGGCGTCATGGACGCCCTGCCCACCATGGGCGGGCTGCTGCTCTTCGCGGCCGTGCTGACCGGCGTCGCCTGGAAGCTGTTCAAGTGGGAGGACGTGTGACCGCCGCCCCGGTCGCCTGAGCCCCGACACACGCCCTGCGGGGTCGTACGCCTTTGGTCCCGGTGTACGACCCCGTCGGCGTCTGCGACCATGGTCGGGTGAAAGAGATCCGGCGAGGAACGTTCAGCGAGGAGACCTTCTTCGACCAGGTCGGCGGCGAACCGACCTTCCGGCGACTGGTCCACCGGTTCTACCAGGGCGTCGCCGAGGACGAGTTGCTCCGGCCGATGTACCCCGAGGAGGACCTCGGCCCGGCCGAGGAGCGGATGGCCCTGTTCCTGATGCAGTACTGGGGCGGCCCGCGCACCTACAGCGAGCAGCGCGGCCACCCCCGGCTGCGGATGCGGCACGTGCCGTTCAAGGTCGACCGCGCCGCGCACGACGCCTGGCTCAGGAACATGCGGGCCGCCGTGGACGACCTGGCCCTGCCGGCCGAGGCCGAGCAGCAGCTCTGGGAATACCTCACCTACGCCGCCGCCTCGATGATCAACACCCCGGGCTGAGCCCCGGGCCGGGCCCGGTCACCGGATCGGGCTGAGCCCCGGGCTGGGTTACCGGAGCGCGCTGAGCCCCAGCCCCGCGCCGGGCGCGGCCGCCGTCCGGACCGCCACCGAACCGGCCGGGGCGCTCAGCCGCAGCCAGCCGCCCGCCCGGTGCACGGTGAGCGGGGCCCCGGGCTTCAGGAAGCCGATCACGTACGCCGCGTGCACCGCCCGCAGCGGCAGCTCCGGCAGCACGGAGACCGGGCGGGACCAGATCTCGTCGGCCAGCGCGTCCAGCACCGCACGGCCGCGGTGGTGCGCCGGGACGGCCTCGCTGCGCTCACGGAACTCCCGCACCCCGGCCATCAGTTCCGGGTACACCTCGGCCGCCGGCGGCGCCCCGACCGGCCGCCAGCCGGTGCGCGGCGGCAGCAGCCCGGCCCAGGCCGGTCCGGTCACCGGGGCGGGCAGCTCGACGGCACCCGTCCCGGCGTCCACGCCGTCCAGCAGCTGGCCCGCCGAGACCGTCAGATCGGTCGGCTCGGCCGGCCCGGTCAGCCGGGCGGTGCGGATCGCCAGCGCGCCCGAACCGCCCAGCGGCAGCCGGCCGAAGACCGCCAGCACGCCGTCCTCCCCGGCCGGGGCCACCGCCTGCAACCGGACGGCCGCCGCCTTGTCGAAGCGCAGCAGGCGCAGCAGGAACGCGGAGAGGTCGGCGGCCTCCCCGGCGTCGGTGAGGGCGAGGCGGGCGGTGATGGTCAACGCGGGTCAGCTCGAATCGTCGGAGGTGGGTGCTCAGGCGGCGACTACGGCGGGCTCCTCGTCCATGAAGCGGGACAGGAACTCCCGCTCCACGGGCGAGATCCGGCGCGGCCGGCCCTCCGCCAGGTCGTAGGGCACGACCACGGTGGACGCCTGGACGTACACCGTCTCGGTGCCGTCCTCGGCGACGTCCTTGATCTCATAGGACACGGTCAGCGAGGCGCCGCCGATGCGGGTCACCCTGGTCTCGACGGTGACCGGCTCCGGCCGGTGCACCAGCGGGCGCTTGTAGTCGATCTCGTGGCGGGCCACCACCGAGCCGCCCGCGAACTCCCCCGCCCCGGCCTCGGCGGCCTGGGTGAACATGAAGTCGATCCGGGCCTCCTCCAGGTAGCGCAGGAAGACCACGTTGTTGACGTGGCCGAACGCGTCCATGTCGGACCAGCGCAGCGGGCAGGCGTAGATGTGGCGGGCCACAGGTGTTCTCCTCGACGTCCGGTCGCCCGCCGCCGTGCGGTGGCGGCGGGCCGGCGGCCGGCAGGCCGCCCCGAGGGGCAGTCTGCCGGGCCGCCGTGACGGCTGGGTGTCAGCCGCGGGTCAGCTTCTTGTACGTGGCCCGGTGCGGGCGGGCCGCGTCGGCGCCGAGCCGCTCGATCTTGTTCTTCTCGTACGACTCGAAGTTGCCCTCGAACCAGAACCACTTGCTCTCGCCCTCGTAGGCGAGGATGTGGGTGGCCACCCGGTCCAGGAACCAGCGGTCGTGGGAGATGACCACGGCGCAGCCGGGGAACTCCAGCAGGGCGTTCTCCAGCGAGGAGAGCGTCTCGACGTCGAGGTCGTTGGTGGGCTCGTCGAGGAGCAGCAGGTTGCCGCCCTGCTTGAGGGTGAGCGCCAGGTTCAGGCGGTTGCGCTCACCGCCGGACAGCACGCCGGCCGGCTTCTGCTGGTCCGGGCCCTTGAAGCCGAAGGCCGACACGTAGGCGCGGGACGGCATCTCGACCTGGCCGACGTTGATCCAGTCCAGACCGTCGGAGACGACCTCCCAGAGGGTCTTCTTCGGGTCGATGTTGGCACGGCTCTGGTCGACGTAGCTGATCTTGACGGTCTCGCCGACCTTGACCACGCCGGAGTCCGGGGTCTCCATGTCCTGGAGCATCTTGAACAGCGTGGTCTTGCCGGCGCCGTTGGGGCCGATGATGCCGACGATGCCGTTGCGCGGCAGGGTGAAGCTGAGGTCGTCGATCAGGATCTTCTCGCCGAAGGCCTTGGAGAGGTTCTCCACCTCGATGACGATGCTGCCCAGACGCGGGCCCGGCGGGATCTGGATCTCCTCGAAGTCCAGCTTCCGCATCTTGTCCGCCTCGGCCGCCATCTCCTCGTAGCGGGCCAGACGGGCCTTGGACTTCGCCTGGCGGCCCTTGGCGTTGGAGCGGACCCACTCCAGCTCCTCGCGGAGCCGCTTGGCGCGCTTGGCGTCCTTCTGGCCCTCGACCTTGAGGCGGGACTGCTTGGACTCCAGGTAGGTGGAGTAGTTGCCCTCGTAGCCGATGGCGCGGCCGCGGTCGAGCTCCAGGATCCAGCCGGCCACGTTGTCCAGGAAGTACCGGTCGTGGGTGACGGCGACGACGGTGCCGGGGTACTTGGCCAGGTGCTGCTCCAGCCAGTTCACCGACTCGGCGTCCAGGTGGTTGGTGGGCTCGTCGAGCAGCAGCAGGTCGGGGGACTCCAGCAGCAGCTTGCAGAGCGCCACGCGGCGCTTCTCGCCACCGGAGAGCTTGGTGACCGGCCAGTCGCCGGGCGGGCAGCCCAGGGCGTCCATGGCCTGCTCCAGCTGGGCCTCCAGGTCCCACGCGTTGGCGTGGTCCAGGTCCTCCTGGAGCTTGCCCATCTCGTCCAGCAGGGCATCCGAGTAGTCGGTCGCCATCAGCTCGGCGATCTCGTTGAAGCGGTTGAGCTTCCCCTTGATCTCCTTGACGCCGTCCTCGACGTTCTCCAGGACGGTCTTGGTCTCGTCGAGCGGCGGCTCCTGGAGCAGCATGCCGACGGTGAAACCGGGCGAGAGGAAGGCGTCGCCGTTGGAGGGGTGCTCCAGGCCGGCCATCATCTTCAGCACGGTGGACTTGCCCGCGCCGTTGGGGCCCACGACGCCGATCTTCGCCCCGGGGAGGAAGCTGAGCGTCACGTCGTCAAGGATGACCTTGTCTCCGTGCGCCTTGCGCACCTTGCGCATCGTGTAGATGTATTCCGCCACGTGAGATCGCTCCGGCGTCGTCGGGAGTATTCGGCTTGCAGCCTTCCATTGTGCCGCACCCGGCCGGGAGCCCCGAACGCCCGGTGTGCCCCACGGGGGTATCCGCAGCGCGGGGTTGAACGGCGAAGGCCCGGCCCCCGCAGCGGGTGCGGGGGCCGGGCCGGGTGCCGTCAGGGCCTCAGGAGGTCAGCGCCTCCGGGCCTGCGGGGCGGTTCAGGCGGCGGTGCGACCGTGGCGGCCACGGCGGCGCAGGACGAAGACCGCGGCGCCACCGGCCAGGACCAGGCCACCGGCGACGGCGGCGAGGATCGGGGTCGAGTCACTGGCACCGGTCTGGGCCAGGCCACCGGTGCCCGGGGCGGAGCTGGTCGCGGCCGGGCTCGGGTGCGCGCCGGCGGCGGTGCTGGCACCGGCCGACGGGGTGCCGGCCTGGCTCGGGGTGCCACTCGGAGTGCCGGTCGGGGCGGTGCTCGGGGCGGTGCTCGGGGTGCCGGTCGCGGCCGGGGTCGACGGGCCGGAGGTCGGCGGGGTCACACCGGTCTTGCAGTCCAGGACGCCCTTGAATTCCTTGGCGAAGCCGTTCGGGCCGGTGACGTTGATGTCGTAGGCGGCCTTCTCGGCGACCGGGACGAGCACGTTCTCGGTCTTGCCCGGCTGGACGGTCAGCTGCTTGCCCGGCTTGACCGTGACGGTGGCGGCCTCGTCACCGCCGTTGGTGACGGTGACGCGCACGCCGTTGTTCTCGCACTCGACCTGGGCGGTGCTGTCGACCAGCGCGCCCGCGCCCTGCTTCCAGGTGGCCTTGGCGCCGGCGGAGACGCTGAGCTTGCTGGAACCGGCCAGGATCATGCTCTGGCTGTGCCGCTTCGGGTCGTAGCCCTCGCTGAGGAAGACCCGGCCGCTGGGCACGACGGTGTCGGCGGCGGCGGCGAGGGCGACCGAGCCGTCCGGGGTGCCGGCCGGCACGTCCAGGAACAGCTGGGTGTCCTTGATCGGACCGGTCAGGGTGGCGCCGACCGGCTTGCCGTCCTTGTCCACCACCTTGACCTTGTCGGCGGCGTCACCGGTGACGGTGAGCTTCACCTCGGCCGCGCTGGACTTGAGGGTGAAGGGGCCGAGCTTGTTGCCGGACTTGCCGGAGACGGAGTCCGGGTTGAGGGTCAACGAGGGGTTGGGCTCGGCGGCGATGCCCTTGTTGGCGTCGCTGAGCAGGTAGTCGCGCAGCTTCTTGGCCTTGGCGTTGCGCGGGGTGGCGTTCTTGTTGTCCGAGAACTTCCAGATCGCGGCCTGGGTGCCCGCGGCGGCGTCCTCGGCGGTCAGGCCGTCGACGCCGACGGTCTTGCCGAGCGCCGTCAGGTCCTTGACCTGCGGGTAGGAGTTCTCCAGGATCCAGCGGATCTTGGAGGCCGCCTCGACCTTGTTCTTGCCGCCGAGGGAGCTCGACTTCCAGTCCGACTCCTGGTACTTCGCGGCGCTGTCCAGGTAGACCGGGTTGTCGAAGTCGATGCAGTAGGTCTGGATCTCGCCGTTGGACGTCTTGAGGGTGAACAGACCGCCGTCGACGGTCCCCTTGCCCTCGACGTCGATCTTCTCGCCCAACATCGTGTTCTGGAGGACGGCCTTGACGCCCGCACCCGGGGTGTCCGCCGCGGCCGCCGCACCGGCCGCGAACAGGCCCCCGCCCAACACCAGGCTGGTCGTGAGCATGACAGTGGTTATGCGGGGGAGACTCCGCGCCTGCCTCTGGAACATCTGGGATCCCTCCGGGCCGGGCCGCACCGATGGACAGCCCGCCGACTTGCCGTGCCGCGCGCGCCCCCTGTGGCGCTGCTGCGGGTATGAACCAGACGAATCCTATTGAGCCCCGCAGGCCCCGAAACCCCCATGCGAAATCAGGACGATTCCGTATCTGGATCGTTATCAACCCCCTCAGTTTCGACACAAGCTGACGATCAGCCAGAATCTCCTCGCGACTTTTCGTTATCCGGGCGAGATTGCGCGTGCGGGAGCAACAACAGTCTCGATCAACATATTTGTCGACAGTTAAGGTCATCGACCCGTCAGATCAGCGCAGCCTGCTCGCCACCTCCCCGCTCCCCCTCGGCCACCCGCCCCCGCTCCCCCGCCTCCGCCTCCGACACCCCACCCGACACCGGCCGCACCGGCGGCGGGGGCTCCGGCGGGCGCGGCGCCGAGGCCACCGCCGAGGCCTTCCGCGCCTCCAGCGCGTCGGCGATCCACCCCGGCACCACCCCTCCGCCGGCCTGCGCCCCGGCCGGCCCGGCGGCGCCCGGCGGCTGCCCGCGCACCCCCGCCGCCCAACGGAACGCCGAGGTACCACGGGTGAGGTCGTGTCCGACCGATCGGGCGTCGATCTCGGCCCCGGTGCGCTTCACCTCGCCGTCGATCCACTCCCGCAGCCGCAGCCGACCACTCACCAGCACCGGATCCCCCTTGGCGAGCGAACCGATCAGGTTGACCGCGAGCCCCCGCCAGGCCGTCACCGTCAGCCACTGCGTCTCGCCGTCCGCCCAGCACTCGCGCTGCCGGTCATACCGGCGCTCGGTGCAGCCGAGCCGGAACTTGGCCATCGGCACCCCGCTGCCCGTTTCGCCGTAGGTCACCTCCGTCGCGACAATGCCGACGATCGTCACCTGCATCTCGTTCACAGCGCACTCTCCGTTCTCGCCGATGCACCGTACGGAATCGACCGGCGCGCGTTGAGAGTGTGCTTCGCGGGAAATCCCCGCCAGAGAGTTCTGAAATCCTGTGGACAACTCGATGCCTCGGAAAACCGACGTCACTCGCAGGGGTGAATTTCGGCCTTTCGGCACCCCTTCGCGCCCATCTCATCGCGGCCATGACAACAAACCGACTGCTCGTCGCCCCCAACCGACACGCCCCGGAACAGCGCCGGCCGACCGTCCGCGCACGTCATCCGACCGGAGGAAGCCGAATACGGCCCCCCACCCGCACCGGTGACGACACATTCTCCGTGCCGAATCCATAACGGGTGGGGCGGCAGCCCCGTAACGACTGCACAACGTCCGGCTCGGAACACTCCCAGACCGCTGCACTCACGGCGTTCACCTGCGATTATCGGACCGCTCCACCGAACCGACACACCAACGGCGGTGTCGTCACACTCGGCCGAGGAACTGGGCACCCTTATCCTGTCCCCGACAGGGCGAGGGCCCACCGACCCCCACCCCCACCCTCACGGTACGGGGCCGGACACGCGCGCCCCCAGCGCTCGTCGCCCGACCCGGCCACGGTCACGCCCGCCCGGGCGCAGCCCGTCCCGCCCCCATAGCTCAGCGGATAGAGCACCCGCCTTCTAAGCGGTAGGTCGCAGGTTCGAATCCTGCTGGGGGCACCACCTCGCCATTCCCGCAGGCCGCCAGGCCGGCGGCCGCATTGCCCGGCCGCCACGGGCTCCCGGAAATCCCGTCCGCACGCCGCCCGATTGCCCGTACCCACCGCACCTAACCCGTGACTATCCGTGTCATGGCCACTGCGATAACCGGCCGATCCGGATGACCGCCACTACGGACCGGATGCGGGAGAAGACCCGAACAACCGAAATTCCGGGCGAATCACGCCCCGGGGACGATCCGCCCCACCGACCCGGCCGGGAACCGCTCGGTCGCGAACCCGGCCGGCCGCCCGGCCCGTGATCGCGAACCCAGCCAGCCGCTCGGCCGGTGGCGGCGAGCCTGCCGGCGGTGGAGAGTCAGCCGGCGGTGGCGAGCCCGGCCAGGTAGGCGTCCAGCAGAGCGGTCTGCCGCTCGGGCGGGAACTCCGCCGGGGCGAACAGCACCTGCACCACCAGGCCGAGCGCGAAGGCCTGCGCGCCGGTCGCGAGCGCGGCGGCGTCGGCCCCGGCCGGGAGCTCCCCGAGCCGCTGAGCGTCCGCGACGTGCACCGCGAGGGCCTCGCGCGAGCGGGCGTAGCGACCCGCGTGCGCGGCCGCGAGCGCGGGGTCCGACAGGGCGACGTCCCAGGAGCCGACCCAGATCCGGTTGCCGGCCACCGCCGCCCCGTCCAGCGGCAGGACGTCGAGCAGCGCGGCCCGCAGCCGGGCCAGTCCGGGGGGTGGCGGCGGGGTGCCGTCGGCGGGGGCGGTGCGCCGGGGCCGGGAGCCGGAGCGCCGGTCGAGCTCGTCCAGCGCGTGGCTCAGCAGGGCCCGTTTGTTGGGGAAGTAGTGCGTCAACAGGCCGGTGGAGGCGCCCAGTTCGGTGGCCACGGCACGCAGGGTCAGCCCTTCGAAGCCGCGACTGGAGAGCACCCGCCACACGCCCTCGGACACTTCCAGGCGGCGGGCGTCATGGTCTCCACGGGCCGGCGTCATGGGGGTCATCGTACATACCAAACGTTTGTTATGTATGGTTCCCAGCACACCGCGCATCCCGTGAACCGTGCATCCCGTGAAAGGCCAGCCCATGTTTGCCGTACCGCTCGCCGAGAACGCCGAACTGCGCCCGCTGGAGCCGTGGCAGGCGACCGAGTTCCTGGCCCACATCGACCGCGCCCGCGCCCACACCGACCCGTGGATCCCCTGGGCCACCCGCTCCACCGACCTCGACTCCGCCCGCGCCACCCTCCAGCGCTACGCCGACCAGCAGGCCGCCGACAGCGGCCGGATCTACGGCATCTGGCGGGACGGCACGCTGGTCGGCGGCGTGATGTTCGTGAGCTTCAACGCCCAGAGCGGCGTCTGCGAGATCGGCGCCTGGACCGAGCCCGCCGGCGAGGGCGGCGGACTGATCACCACCGGCGTCCGGCGGCTGCTCGACTACGCCTTCACCACCCGCGGCCTGCACCGCGCCGAGTGGTGGTGCTCCGCCGGCAACGCCCGCAGCCGGGCCGTCGCCGAGCGGGTCGGCATGACCCTGGACGGCACCCTGCGCGAGTGGTACCCGCACAACGGGGTCCGCCACGACAAGCAGATCTGGTCGATCCTGGCCCCGGAGTGGACGCCCGGGGCCTGACCGGACGCGGCGGGGCCCGGTGGACACCCCCGTGTCCCACCGGACCCCGCCGCTCCCCGGGCCGTCGCCCCCGGGCCCCAGCCCCTCAGGCCGCTCAGGCCCCTCAGGCCGCCAGCACCGGCGGCTCCGCCGCCGCCACCGTCCTGGGCACCCGCAGCGCGAGCAGCAGGACCAGCACCAGCAGGCCGCCGGCCGACAGGAACACCACGTCGACCGCGTCCGTGAAGCTGCGCAGCGCGTGCTCGCGGGCCGCGCCGCCGAGCGTCCGGACGGCGCCGAGCGGCAGGCCGGGCTCGCCGTCCGCGAAGGCCCGGGCCAGCACGGTGCCGAAGAGCGCCGCGCCGAGCGCACTGCCGAGGGTCTGGAAGAAGCGGATCCCGGTGGTCGCGACGCCGAGCTGGTGCCGGGGGACGGACTCCTGCACCACCGCGACCAGCTGGCCGATCAGCTGGCCCATCCCGAAGCCCAGCAGGACGAGTTCGCCGCAGACCGCCCAGAGCCCGGTGGTCGGGCCGCTGAGGCCGAGCAGGAGCAGGGCGATCGCCGCACAGCCCGCGCCGGCCACCAGGAAGGTGCGCTCCGCATGGCCGCGGGCGGTGAGCCGGCCGGCCAGCAGGCCGACCGCCGTCATCCCGCCCGCCATCGGGATCAGGTAGAGGCTGGCCGAGGTGGGGTCGATGCCGCGGGCGATCTGCAGGTAGAGCATCACGTAGACGATCGAGCCGGTCATGCCCATCCCGACCAGGCCCTGGATCGCGAAGCCGAGGCGCACCACGCTGATCCGGAACAGCGACAGCGGCAGCACCGGCTCGGCGGCGGTGGCCTGGCGCCACACGAAGAGGCCGAGCGCGGCCAGGGTGGCGGCGACGAGCCCGAGGATCACCGGGGAGGTCCAGGCGTAGTCCTTGCCGCCCCACTCGGTGACCAGCAGCAGCCCGGTCGCGAAGGCGGCGGCGAGGGCCGCACCGAGGAAGTCCAGGCTGCGGCGGCCGGCCGCCGGCGGCAGCTTGATCACCAGGGCGGTGCCGACCAGGACGAGCAGGCCGAGCGGCAGGTTGATGTAGAAGATCCAGCGCCAGCTGAGGTGGTCGGTGAACAGCGCCCCGATCAGCGGGCCGACCGCCATGCCGATGCCCGCGACGACCCCGCCCATCGCGCCGCCCTTGCCGCTGCCGCGCTCGGCCGGGTCCTTGAGGTGGGCGATGACCACCATGGTGACGCTCATCAGCCCGCCGCCGCCGATGCCCTGGACGGCCCGGAAGGCGATCAGCTGGCCCATCGACTGCGCGAACCCGCAGAGCGCCGAGCCGACCAGGAAGGTGCCGACCGCGCCGAGCAGCACGCGCTTGGCGCCGTACAGGTCGCAGAGCTTGCCGTAGAGCGGCAGCAGCGCGGTCGCGGCGAGAGCGAACGAGCTGATCAGCCAGGGCAGTCGGTCGATGCCGTGGACGGGGTCGAGCTCCCGGACGATCGGCACGGTGGCCGCGGACACGATGTTCATGTCGAGCACGGCCAGCACGATCGTGACCAGGCAGAGCAGCATGCCCAGGTTGCGCTGGGCCGGTGTCATCAGGGCAGCGGGTGCCATCGGTAAGTCCCCCCAGGGTCGGTGGAGTTCGGGCCGGGCCGGTGCGGCCGGCGGCACGTCCTCACCATGGCAGTTTTTTTATACCTGGTCAATTCTTAAGCTCGGCTCAATCTTTATCCTGGTCGATCTTTGATCCTGGTACAGTCGAACCATGGCGACGCACACCGGCTTCAGCCCCGACGACGACCGCGACCTCGACGCCCTTCCGCTGCGCGAGCGCAAGAAGATCCAGACCGGCATCCGGATCTGGCGCACCGCCATCGGGCTGTTCGCCGAGCGGGACTTCGACCAGGTCTCGGTGGCCGAGATCGCGGCCGCCGCCGAGGTGTCCAAGATGACCGTCTTCAACTACTTCCCCACCAAGGAAGACCTGGTCATGGCCCCCATGGAGCAGCACCTCGACGAGCCGGCCCGGGTGGTCCGCGAACGCGCCCCCGGCACCTCGGCGGTGGCGGCGCTGCGCGAGCAGTACCTCGCCGCGCTGGAGCAGCACGACCCGGCCACCGGGTTGAGCGACGAACCGCTCGTGCTCGACGTGGTCCGGCTGATCCACCGCACACCGGCCCTGGCGATGCGCGCCACCGCCGGCTTCGGCCGGCACGCGCAGGGCCTGCTGACCACCGAACTCCTCGCCCAGGACCCGGCCCACGACGAGCTCACCGCACAGATCGCCGCCGCCCAACTGCTCGCCGCCCGACTGGCCCTGACCACCGAGAACCAGCGCCGGATGCTGGCCGGCGAACGCGCCACGGCCGCCCTGCCCGCCGCCCTCGACCGGGCCGCGCGCGCCTTCGCCCTGGTCGAGGGCGGCCTCGGAGACTACTGCGCCGTCGCCTCCTGAGAGAGTGGGCGCACCACGACCGCCCGGAGGTGCGCATGGACCAGCCGCTGCTCACGCGGGACCGCTCCGCCCTGCCAGCCCACGCCGAGGGCCTGCACGCGTACGTCGGCGAGGACGGCGTCGCCGTCCTGGAGTTCGCCCGACCGCACCGGCGCAACGCGGTGACCCTGGAGATCTGGCAGGCGCTGCCGAAGGTGCTGCTGCGCCTCGCCGAGCAGCCGGGGGTGCGCGCCCTGCTGGTCACCGGCGCCGGCGGCACCTTCAGCGCGGGCGCGGACATCGCCGAACTCGCCGAGGTGTACGGCGATCCGGAGTGCGCGGACGCCTACCACGCGGTCAACGTCGCCGCCGAGGAGGCGCTGGCGGCCTTCCCGCACCCGACCGTCGCCGTGGTGCAGGGCGCCTGCGTGGGCGGCGGCTGCCAGCTGGCCGTCGCGTGCGACCTGCGGTTCGTCGCCGAGGACGCCCGGCTGGGGATCACCCCGGCCAAGCTCGGCGTGGTCTACCCGGCGGTACCGACCGTGCGGCTGGCCCGGCTGGTCGGCCCGGCCCGCGCCAAGTACCTGCTGTTCTCCGGCGAGTTGGTGACGGGCCGCGACGCGCTGCCGCTGGGCCTGGCGGAGCGCGTCCTGCCGGGTGCCGAACTGGACGCCGCGGCACTGGAGTTCGCCCGGCTGCTGACCCGGCGCTCGGCCCAGACCATCGGCGCGGTGAAGGCCGCGCTGGCCGTCCCGGCGGAGCGGGCGGCACAGGCGCTGGCGCCCTGGGAGCGCCGTTCCCGGGAGACCTCGGACGTGTCCGAGGGGCTGGCCGCTTTCCTGGAGGGCCGCCCGGCGCGGTTCTGACCGGGGCCGGGCGCCGGGTCCGGACGTCGACTCCGACCGGGACCGGGCCCCGGGTCCGGGCACCGGCCGCGAGGACGGGCTCGCGTACGATCATCCGATCGGTGCCGGGCCGTCCCGACACCCCCGCCCTGACGCCCCCGTCACGCCGACCCGTCACGCCGATCCCTCGCACCGCCCCTTCACGCCGACCCCTTTGCGCACCCGGAGCACACACCCCGATGACCACCGAGGCCACGACCGCCCCCACCAGCCGGACGATCTGGGCCCGCCGGGTCACCGACGGCGTCGAGCCGAAGAACGTCATCATCGCGATGCTCCCGCTGATGGGCGTCATCCGCTACGGCTGGACGGGCCTCGGCTGGGCGGCCTTCGCGGCCCTGTTCGCGGCCGTCATCCCGACCATGTTCATCCAGCGCGGCATCCGCAAGGGCACCCTGGAGGACCGCCACGTCGGCCATCGGCAGCGCCGGCTGACCGTCATCCCGTTCATCATGGGCTCGGTCGCGACCAGCTTCGCCGTGATGCTCTGGCTGGACGCCCCGGCCGACCTGACCGCGATGGTGCTGGCGATGTTCGCCTCGCTGGTCCCGATCCTGGTGATCACCGTCTGGTGGAAGGTCTCCGTGCACACCGCCGTCGCCGCCGGCGCGGTGGTCTGCCTCGGGATCGCGCTCGGCCCGCTGTGGCTGCTGCTCGCCCCGCTGGTCGCGGCGATCGGCTGGTCCCGGGTGGTGCTGCGGGACCACACCACCGCGCAGACCATCGTCGGCGCGGCGGTGGGCGCGCTCACCGCCGGACTCGCCTTCTGGGCGGCCCGGTAGCCCGACGGGCCGCCGGCCCGACAGCCCGGTAGCCCAGCGGGCTCAGCAGGCTCGACGGACCCAGCGGGCTCAGCGGATCGGCATCCCCGAGATCGCCCGCGCGATCACCAGCCGCTGGATCTCGCTGGTCCCCTCGAAGATCGAGTAGATCGCGCTGTCCCGGTGCATCCGCTCCACCGGGTACTCCCGGGTGAAGCCGTTGCCGCCGAGGATCTGCATCGCCTGCGCGGTGACCCACTTGGCCGTCTCGCCCGCGTACAGCTTGGACATCGAGCCCTCGGCCGCGGTGAACGGCTGGTTGTTGGCCGCCATCCAGGAGGCCCGCCACACCAGCAGGCGGGAGGCGTCGATCCGGGTCTTCATGTCGGCGAGCTGGAAGGCCACGCCCTGGTTGTCGATGATCGGGCGGCCGAACTGCTCGCGGGTCCTCGCGTAGTCCAGCGCCACCTCGTACGCGGCCCGGGCGATGCCGATCGCCTGCGCGCCGACGGCCGGCCGGGAGGCCTCGAAGGTGGCCATCGCCGCGTTGCCCCTGCCCCCCGGGCGCTTGACCCCCTCGCGGGCCCGGGCCAGCCGCTCGTCCAGCTTCTCCTTGCCGCCGAGCAGGCAACTGCCGGGCACCCGGACGTCGTCCAGCACCACCTCGGCGGTGTGCGAGGCGCGGATGCCGTGCTTCTTGAACTTCTGGCCCTGGCTCAGTCCGGGGGTGCCCGGCGGGACGACGAAGGAGGCCTGGCCCTTCGCCCCCAGCTCCGGGTCGACGGTGGCGACGACGACGTGGACGGCGGCGATCCCGCCGTTGGTGGCCCAGGTCTTGGTGCCGTTGAGCACCCACTCGTCCTTGGCCCCGTCGTACACCGCCCGGGTGCGCAGCGCGGAGACGTCGGAGCCGGCGTCGGGCTCGGAGGAGCAGAACGCGGCCACCTTGAGGTCGTCCGGGGTGCCGAACATCTGCGGGGTCCAAGTGCCGATCTGCTCGTCGGTGCCGTTGGCGAGCACCGCGACGGCGGCCAGCGTGGTGCCGACGATGGACAGCCCGATGCCCGCGTCGCCCCAGAACAGCTCCTCCATGGCGATCGGGATGCCGACGCCGGAGGGGTCGAAGTACTGCTGGGCGTAGAAGTCCAGCGAGTAGATGCCCAGCTTGGCGGCCTCCTGGATGATCGGCCAGGGGGTCTCCTCGCGCTCGTCCCACTCGGCCGCGGCGGGGCGGACGACGTCGGCGGCGAAGCCGTGCAGCCAGTCGCGTACGGCGAGCTGGTCCGCGCCCGGGTCCAGCGAGAACGTGCTGCTCATGGTGCTTGCCTCCGAAGAAGGGGTACGGCCGACCAGGGGGGTTACCTCGGGTAACATCGTCGGAGTCTGCTACTGATTGGTAACTGGTGTCAACGCCCGGTCAGACCCCGACCCCGAGGAGCAGCACATGTCCCGAGAGCCCCGCCGCGAGCAGCTGCTCAACGCCGCCGACCGGGTCATCCAGCGGGACGGCCCGACCGCCAGCATGAACGCCATCGCCGCCGAGGCCGGCATCACCAAACCGATCCTCTACCGCCACTTCGGCGACCGGAACGGCCTGATCACAGCCCTCACCGAGCGCCACACCGGCGGCCTGCTGGCCACCGTCCGGGCCGCCCTCGCCGCACCGCTGGAGCGCCGCGACCGGGTCGAACACGTCCTGGACACCTACCTGGCCGGGATCGAGGCCCGCCCGCAGGTCTACCGGCTGCTCACCCACCCCGAACCGGGCGACCCGAGCGGCGCCGGCACCGCGCTCGCCCCCGCGCTGCGGCAGATCGCCGCGGAGATCACCCGGGCCGTGCAGAGCCAGGTCGACCTCGGCGCGGACCGCGAGCTGCTCGCCGAGGCCTGGGGCCGGGGCATCACCGGCATGGTGCTGGCGGCCGGCGACTGGTGGCTGGAGACCAGACCC
The DNA here is from genome assembly GCF_044750105.1 of Kitasatospora sp. NPDC088861. Lineage (NCBI taxonomy): Bacteria > Bacillati > Actinomycetota > Actinomycetes > Kitasatosporales > Streptomycetaceae > Kitasatospora > Kitasatospora sp. NPDC088861. The sequence goes on along the minus strand of NZ_JBIVJF010000007.1, from coordinate 19,843 downwards.
TGCTCACGCACCCGCATGGTGCAGGCGCTCGCCGACCTGCTCTGGGGCCGCCTGGCCGCCGCCGCGGACCTGCCCACCCCCGCCACCCCGGCCCCGACCCCGGCCCCGACCCCGGACGCCGACTGAACTCCCCTTCCGCGCAGGGCCCTTGTGCGACACGTGGCACCGCGGGCATCATCGGGCCCCCACCCCCGCGCCGTACGAGGTCCCGATGCGCCTGCGCCGCACCGCCGCCGCCCTGCTGCTCGCCGCCACCACGGCCCTCACCGCGGCCCCCGCCACCCCCGCCGCCGCGCACACCGGCCCGCCCGCGCGGTTCCCCGCCGCGACGGCCACCGGCCCCGACGGCCGCACCGCCTTCACCGACGCCCAGGGCCGCCGCCTCCAACTGCGCGGCTTCAACCTCGACAAGTACGCCGAGACCACCGAGGCCGACCTCAAGTCCCTGGCCGCGCAGGGCTTCACCCTGATCCGGGTGGCGGTCTCCTGGAACAGGCTGGAGCCCGTCCGCGGCCGCCTCGACCCGGCCGAACTGCACCGGCTGCGCCAACTCCTCGGCTGGGCCGACCGGTACGGCCTGCTCGCCCTGATCGACCTGCACCAGGACGTCTACGGGCCGGCGTTCGGCGGCGGCGACCGCGGCATCCCGCCCTGGGCCACCCGGGACGACGGCCTGCCGTTCACCCCCGACCCGAACGACTGGTTCGCCGGCTACTTCCAGCCCGCCGTCCAGGCCGCCTTCCGCCACCTCTACGACGACCCCGACCTGCGCGCCTGGCAGGCCGACTTCTACACCCGGCTCGCCCTCGAACTGCGCGGCCACCGCTCGCTGCTGGGCTACGACCTGTTCAACGAGCCGTTCGGCCCGGTGGACGGCGACCCGAGCGACCCGGCCGTGCTCGCCGCCGCCTCCGCCGCCCTCGAACAGGGCCGGCTCGCCGACATGTACCGCCGCCTGATCGCCGCCGTGCGCCGGGTCGACCATCGCGCCTGGCTGCTCGTCGAACCCACCGTCCTGGTCGGCCAGGGCGTGCCCACCCGGCTGCCCGGCTTCGACGACCCGCGCCCCGGCCCGCCCCGGCTCGGCTACGCACCGCACTTCTACGACACCGCGGTCGAGAACGGCGCCGACTGGGACCCGGCCGACGGCTTCGTCGAGCGCTACACCGCCGCCGTCACCGCCTACCCCGCCGCCCACCGCCTGCCCGTCCTGGTCGGCGAATGGGGCCCGCCCGACTCCCGCAGGCCGGGCAACACCCTGCTGGTCCGCCGGCAGGTCGCCGCGATGGACGGCTTCGCCGAGGGCTGGACCATGTGGTACTGGTGCCGCGGCACCGGCGGCTACTGCGCGCTCGACCCGGCCGGGCGCCCCGCCCCCGGCGACGAGCCCGCCTTCGGCCCGTACCCGGCGGCCGTCGCCGGGACGGACGTGCGCACCGACGCCGCCACCGTCCGCTGGAGCGCCGACGGCACCCGGCACGGCAGCGAACTCGTCCTGCCCCCGGCGGCGTTCCCGCACGGCGCCGAGGTCACCGTCACCCCCGCCGCCGACCGCGTCGACGTCGAGCAGCCGGCCGGCGGGCAGGCCGGCACCGTCCGGATCCGCCTCCCGCACGCCCGCCCGGGCACCCCGGTGACGGTCACGGTCACACCGCGCTGACCGCCGCCGGGGCCGCCCGGGAGGCGCCTAGAGCAGGCCCCGCCGCGCCAGCAGCGGACCGGTCTCCGGCGCCCGGCCGACCACCGCGCGGAAGGACTCCAGCGGGTCCCGGCCGTAGCCGCGCGCCAGCAGCTCGCGCCGGAACAGCTCGCCGCTCTCCCGCACCGCGCGCCCGTTGCCCTCGAACCACTGCACGGTGTCGGCGTCCAGCACCTCCGACCAGATGTACGCGTAGTACCCGGCGCTGTAGCCGCTGGCGAAGACGTGCTGGAAGTACGCCGTCCGGTAGCGCGGCGGGATCGCCGGCACCGCGATCCCGGCCTCCGCCAGCGCCCGTGCCTCGAACTCCTCGGCGTCCGCGATCTCCCGGCCCTGCGGCACGGTGTGCCAGGCCCAGTCCAGCAGCGTCGCCGCGAGGTACTCCACCGTCCGGAAGCCCTCCCCGAAGCCCTCGGCCGCCACCATCCGCTCGACCAGATCGGCCGGCAGCGGCTCCCCGGTCACGTGGTGGCGCGCATAGTTGGCCAGCACCTCCGGCCGGACCATCCACATCTCGTTGACCTGCGAGGGGAACTCGACGAAGTCCCGGGGCACCGAGGTGCCCGCGAACAGCGGGTACCGCACGTCCGAGAACAGCCCGTGCAGCGCGTGCCCGAACTCGTGGAAGAGCGTGCGCACCTCGTCCCAGGCCAGCAGCACCGGCTCGCCCGGCGCCGGGCGGGCGATGTTCAGGTTGTTGAGCACCACCGGCCGCCGACCGGTCAGCCCCGACTGGCTCACCAGCTCGTCCATCCAGGCACCGCCGCGCTTGGACGCCCGGGCGTGGAAGTCGCCGATGAACAGGCCCAGCGAACCGCCGTCCTCCTCGAACACCTCGAAGACCCGCGCGTCCGGGTGGTGGGCCGTCAGGTCCGGCCGCTCGGTGAAGGTCAGCCCGTACGCCAGCCCCGCCGCGAAGAACACGCCGTCCCGGAGCACCCGCTCCAGCTCGAAGTACGGGCGCAGCACCGCCGCGTCCACCTGGTAGGAGCTCTGCCGGACCTTCTCCGAGTAGTACGCCCAGTCGTGCGCGGCGATCTCCTCGATCCCGTCCGCCGCCGCCAGCTTGGCCAGCTCGGCGGCCTCCCGGCGGGCATTGGCCACCGCCGGACCCACCAGCCGGGCCAGCAGCCCGGACACCGCCTCCACCGTGCCCGCGGTCTCGTCCTCCACCACGTACGCGGCGTGGCTCGGGTGCCCCAGCAGCGCGGCCCGCTCGGCGCGCAGCCCGGCCATCCGGATCGCCAGCGGGCCGTTGGCCGCCAGGCCCCGGTCGAGCGAGGCCGCCAGCAGCCGCTCGCGCACCGACCGGTCGGTCAGCCGGGCCAGTTCGGGCTGGCCGGAGATGCTCTTCAGGGACAGCGCGAACCGGCCCTCGTACCCGAGCACCCGGGCGTTCTCCGCAGCGGCGGCGACCTCGTCCGCGGACAGCCCGTCCAGTTCCTCGGCCGCGTCCACGACCAGCGCGGCGGCCTTGGTGGCGGCGTTGACGTTCTGCTGGAACGTCGTGCCGAGCGCGGCGAGTTCGGCGTTCAGCTCGCGCAGCCGGGCCTGCTCGGCCTCGCCCAGCCGGGCGCCGGAGCGGACGAAACGGGTGTGCCGGGTCTCCAGCAGCCGCAGCGACTCCGGGTCCAGACCCAGCTCGGCGCGGCGCCCGTACAGCTCCTCGATCCGCGCGAACAGGGCGCGGTCCAGGTGGATCGCGTCGTGGTGCGCGGCCAGCAGCGGGCTCACCTCGGTCTCCACCTCGTCGACCAGCTCGCTGGTGTCCGAGGCCGACTGGTTGCGGAACACCGCGTCCACCCGGCGCAGCAGCTCCCCGGAACGCTCCAGGGCGACCAGGGTGTTGTCCGGCGTCGGCGGCCGCGGATCCGCGGTGATCGCCGCGATCTCGGCCAGCTGCTCCGCCATCCCGCGCTCGTACGCGGGCAGGAAGTGCTCCGGCCGGATCTCGGCGAAGGGCGGCAGTTCGTAGACCAGGGGGCTGGGCTTGAAGAACGGGTTCTCGGTCATTTCGCCGACCCTACGCGGTGTCACCCACCCTGCCTATGCGCCCCCGCCCCCGTTGTCGTACCCACCCGTTAACGTCGAGCCCGGACACCCGAACGACCGCACACCCGTGCCCGTACCCGCACGCCAGAACAGCGCGCCGGAGAGGAGACGCCCCCGTGGCACCCAGGACGGCCCTCGCCCCCGACCCGCACGGCCCCGGCGGCCGGCTCCAGCCGCTCGACGACGCCGGCACCCCGCTCGGCCCGCCCGAGAAGGTCCCCGACCTCGCCGCCGCCGTCGCCGCCCGGGAGGCCGCCGGAAGCGATGTGCCGGGGCCCCGCTGGGTGTGGGCCGCCACCGACAGCGCCTACGCGCCGCTGCTGCCCCGGCTGCCCGACCGGCTCGCCCGCTGCCACGACCTGCGCCTGGTCGAGGCCCTGCTGCTGGCGCACGAGGGCCGGTTCGGCGCGCCGCGCTCGCTCGGCGCCGCCTGGTCCCGGCTGCGCGGCCTGCCCGTCCCGGACGACCTGCCCGAGCCCGGCTCCGCCGAGGCCGACGACGGGCAGGACACCCTGTTCGCGCCCGACCGGCTGCAACTGCCGCCCCGCGCGGACCCGCTGACCGCCGTCGTCGCCGTCCACGCCGAGCAGCAGCGCCGGATCGCCGCGATCGCCGACCCGGCCGCCCGGCACCGGTTCCGGCTGCTGGTCGCCGCCGAGTCCGCCGGCGCGCTGGTCGCCGCCGAGATGGCGCACGACGGGCTGCCCTGGCGCGCCGACGTCCACGACCAGCTGCTCACCGAACTCCTCGGCCCCCGCCCGACCGTCCCCGGCGCCCAGCCGAGACTGCTCGCCGACCTCGCCGCCGAACTCCAACAGGCCCTCGGCGGGCGCCCGTTCAACCCCGACTCGCACACCCAGGTGCTGCGCGCCTTCGCCGAGAACGGCATCCAGCTCGGCTCCACCCGCTCCTGGGAGCTCAAGGGCGTCACCCACCCGGCCGCCGCGCTGCTGATCCGCTACAAGGAGCTGTCCCGCATCCACGCCGCGCACGGCTGGGCCTGGCAGGACGCCTGGGCCCGCGGCGGCCGGTTCCGGCCCGAGTACGTGGTCGGCGGCGTGGTCTCCGGGCGCTGGGCCAGCCGCGGCGGCGGCGCGCTGCAGATCCCGCGCATCCTGCGCCGCGCCGTCGTCGCCGACCCGGGCTGGCTGCTGGTCGTCGCCGACGCCGCCCAACTGGAGCCCCGGGTGCTCGCCGCCCTCTCCCAGGACGCCGGGCTGGCCCGCACCGCCGCCGGCGGCGACCTGTACGAGGCGCTGGCCGCCAACGCCTTCCAGGGCGACCGCGACAAGGCCAAGCTCGGCCTGCTCGGCGCCATGTACGGGCAGACCAGCGGCGACATCGGCCCGCTGCTGAACACCCTGCGCCACCGCTACCCCGCCGCGATGGGCTACGTCGAGGCCGCCGCCCGCACCGGCGAGGACGGCGGGGTGGTCGCCTCCCGGCTGGGCCGGGTCTGCCCGCCCGCCTCCGCCGAGTTCCTCGACCTCACCGAGTCCCCCGACACGGCCGGCGAGGCCGGCGGCCGGCAGGCCCGCGCCCGCGGCCGCTTCACCCGCAACTTCGTCATCCAGGCCAGCGCCGCCGACTGGGCGCTCGCCCTGCTCGCCGCCCTGCGCCGCCGGCTGGGCGAGCTTCCGGTGGCCGGCCCGGCGGAGCGCCCGCACCTGGTGTTCTTCCAGCACGACGAGGTGATCGTGCACACCCCGGCCAACCTCGCCGACGAGGTGGCCGCCGCGGTCGCCGAGGCGGCCGACGAGGCCCGCCGCCTGGTGTTCGGCGACACCCCGGTCCGCTTCCCGCTCACCACGGCGGTGGTGGACTGCTACGCCGACGCCAAGTAGCCGCCCCGGCGTCACGGCCGCGGCATCACCGCTGTGGCCTTCACGACCGCGGCCACACCATGACGGCCTCGCCACGACCGCCTCACCACAACGGCTTCACCACAACGGCCTCACAGCTGCGGCCTCACAGCTTCCGGAACGAGCGGGCCTCCTCGGCCGCCGCGACCACCTCCGCCAGCGCCGCCCCGGTCGAGGCGGTGACGGCGGCCGCCACCGCGCCCTCCACGAACGGCGCGTCCACCAGCCGCACGCCCGGACGCGGCTCGTCCTCCAGCACCGTGACGGCGGTGAGCACCGAGCTGCCGAGATCCGGCAGCACGACCACGCCCGCCCCGCCGTCCGCCTCGGCGACGGCCCGCGCGATCAGGTCGTAGCTGGTGCCGAGCCCGCCGTCCTCCGTCCCCGCCGCGCACACCACCCGCACGCCGCCCGAGGCGAGTTCGGCGAGCAGCTCGCGCAGCCCGGCGGCCAGTCGGGCGCTGTGCGAGACCAGGACGATTCCCACGTGTTCGCTCATGCGACCGACCCTACGACCGACCCCGCGGCCGACGCCGCTACTCCGGGAGAGTGACTCGAATCCCGCGTGTCGCACCCCGTGCCCGCCGCCCCCGTCTGGCGTAGCGTCGGGGCAGCAGCGTCCACGGCCGACGACCCGCACAAGGGAGCGAAGAGCGTTGAAGAAGCTGATCAACACCCCGGAGAGTGTCCTGGAGGACGCGTTGGCCGGAGTGGCCGCCGCCCACCCCGAGCTGACGGTGGACATCCCCAACCGGGTGATCACCCGGGCCACCCGCCCGGCCGGGCCCAAGGTCGCGGTGATCTCCGGCGGCGGCTCCGGCCACGAGCCGCTGCACGGCGGCTTCGTCGGCCCCGGCATGCTGGACGCCGCCTGTCCCGGCGAGGTCTTCACCTCCCCGGTACCGGACCAGATGCTGGCCGCCGCCAAGGCCGTGGAGAGCGGCGCCGGCGTCGTCTTCATCGTGAAGAACTACACCGGCGACGTGATGAACTTCGAGCTCGCCGCCGAACTCGCCGCCGAGGAGGGCCTCGCGGTCCGCACCGTCCTGATCGATGACGACGTCGCGGTCGAGGACTCCACCTGGACGGCCGGCCGCCGCGGCACCGGGGCGACCGTCCTGGTCGAGAAGGCCACCGGAGCGCTGGCCGAACGCGGCGCCCCGCTCGACGAGGTGGCCGCCCTGGGCGAGCGGGTCAACGCCGCCTCCCGCTCCTTCGCCATCGCACTCACCGCGGCCACCACCCCGGCCGCCGGCAAGCCCGGCTTCGACCTGCCCGAGGACGAGATCGAGGTCGGCGTCGGCATCCACGGCGAGCCCGGCCGCCGCCGCGAGAAGCTGCGCCCGGCCCGCGCGCTGGCCGCCGAGGTGGTCGACACCGTCCTCGCCGACCACCACCTGGCCCCGGGTGACGAGGTGATCGCCCTGCTCAACGGCCTCGGCGCGACCCCCCTGCTGGAGCTGTACATCGCCTACGGCGAGGTCGCCGCCCGGCTCGCCGAGCGCGGCATCACGGTGGCCCGCAGCCTGGTCGGCAACTACGTCACCAGCCTGGACATGGCGGGCTTCTCGCTCACCCTCACCAAGGTCGACCCGCAGCTGCTGGAGCTGTGGGACGCGCCCGTCGACACCCCCGCCCTCAAGCGGGCCTGAGCCGGGAGACGTCATGGAATTCGACACCCCCCTCGCCGAGGCCTGGGTCCGCGCGATCGCCGCGGCCGTCGAGAAGGAGCAGGACCGGCTCACCGAGCTGGACTCGGCGATCGGCGACGGCGACCACGGCAGCAACCTCCGGCGCGGCTTCTCCGCCGCCCTGGCAGCCCTCGACGGCCTCCAGCCGGCCGGCCCGGGCGCCGTGCTCACCAAGGTGGGCAGCACGCTGATCTCCAAGGTCGGCGGCGCCTCCGGCCCGCTCTACGGCAAGGCCTTCCGCGCCATCGGCGCCGCCCTGCCCGATCCCGCCCCGCCCGGCTCCGCCGACCCCGTCGGCCCGGCCGCCGTCGCCGAGGCACTGGCGGCCGGCCTGGACGCCGTCCGCGCCCTCGGCAAGGCCGTGCCCGGGGACAAGACCATCGTCGACGCCTACACCCCGGCAGTCGCCGCCTTCCGCGCCGCGGCCGGCGCCGGGGCCGCCCTCCCCGAGGCGGCGTCGGCGGCCGCCGACGCCGCCGACCAGGGCGCCCGCGACACCGTTCCCCTCCAGGCCCGCAAGGGCCGCGCCTCCTACCTCGGCGAGCGCAGCATCGGCCACCAGGACCCGGGCGCCACCTCCACCGCCCTGCTCTTCCGCGCCCTCGCCGACGTCACCGCATCCTGAGAGACCCTCTCTCCTCGCGCGGGCGCCCGCGCGAGGAGAGAGGGTCTCTGGCCCTCAGCCGTCCGGCCCTCAGCCGCCTGGCCGTCAGCCGTCCGTCCTGGTGATCAGCAGCAGCAGGGCGTCGTCCCGCAGTTCCCCGCCCGTGTGCGCGAGCAGGTCCGCGTACACCCGCCCCACCGCCGCCTCCAGATCCCCTTCCGACCGTGTGGCGCCCCGCACCAGCGGCCCGACCCGCTCCGCCAGCGGGTAGAACTCCCCGCTCTTGCGGTGCCGCGCCTCGACCACCCCGTCCGTGCAGAGCACCAGGACGTCCTCCGCCCCGAACGGCTGGTCCCAGCTGGCCGGTTCGCCGGTCGCCAGCCGTCCGAGGCCGAGCGGCACCCAGGGGTCGGGGGCGTCCAGCACGTGCGCCCGCCCGTCGCCGTCGACCCGGATCGGCGGAACGTGCCCGTACTGCAGCAGTTCCATCACCCCGGGCGTGCGGAACTCCGCGAACAGCGCGGTGGTGAACTCCCCGTCCGGGACGTGCCGCTCGACGCTGGCCTCGATCCGCGCCGCGACGCCCCGCAGCCCGGCCTCGTCGTACGCGGCCTCCCGGAACGCGCCCAGCACCACGGCCGCGGTCTGCACGGCGGAGAGCCCCTTGCCCCGGACGTCCCCGACCGCGACCCGGGTGCCGTGCGGAGTCTCCAGCACCGAGTACAGGTCCCCGCCGATCCGTGAGGCGTCGGCCGCCGACACGTACCGGACGGCCAGCCGCAGCGGCCCGACGGCCGGCCCGGGCAGCCGCAGCAGGGCCCGCTGGGCGGCCTCGGCGACGGAGCTGACGGCCGCGAAGGCCGCCGCGCGCCGCATCCGGATCTTGGCGACCCAGGCGGAGAAGACCGTCAGCACGGCGTAGCTGACCATCGCACCGTAAAGGAAGCGTGCGTCGTTGATGTTGTCGACCTGGTCGTAGTGGCTGAGCCCGAAGACCGCGAGCAGACCGAGCGCGCAGACGGCGAGCAGTTCGCCCGGTCTGAGGGTGAGCGCGGCGGCGGCCGGGACGACGGTCATCAGCGGTGCCAGGTAGCGGTCCTTGCCGGAGAGGAGGTCAGCGAGTGCGACCAGGAGCACGGCGAGCAGCGCCGGGCTGGCGCGCCGCCAGAACGGCACGTCCTGGAGGTCGGCGGCCAGCAGGGCGCCGCGCCGCCGGTCCGGCGGCAGCCCGGCGGCGCTGGGGGCCGAGGGGGACTGGGCACGGCGGGTCGGGAACACATACCGAACATAAGGGACGTTCGCGGCGCCCACCCGCCCGCCTACCGCGTTTCCGTCCACCGCGTCCGCCGACCCGCCGCACGAGCGCCCCGATCGCCCCCAAATGCCCCATTTGTCATACAGTTCGACCAAAGCGGCTACCCCGAGGAGGCCCCGTCCGGTGTCCGGCTACCGCAACACCCCCCGCATCTCCGACGCCCCGGCCCGCACGACGGCCACGTCCGACCACTGGCTGAAGGTCTTCGCCGTCGGCCTGCTGCTCTGGGGCGCCACCGTCGTCGTCACGTTCCTCACCGGGAACAGCAACCTCGTCCCGACGATCGTGCTGCTCGGCAGCTTCCTGGTCCCGGCCACCCTGGTGATCTGGGCCTACGAGCGCTACGCCGGCGACCTCGGCCCGGACCGGCTCTTCGCCTGCTTCGGCATCGGCGGCATCATCGGCGTCCTGGGCGCCTCGGTGCTGGAGAGCTACCTGGTCTCGCCCTCGGCCTGGATGTACGTCACCGTCGGCCTGATCGAGGAGGCGGCCAAGCTGGCCGCCCTGGTCATGGTGAGCCGCCGGCTGCGGGTCAGCGGGCTGCGGCACGGGCTGGTGCTCGGCGCCACCGTCGGCGCGGGGTTCGCCGCGTTCGAGAGCGCCGGGTACGCGTTCAACGCCGTGCTGAGCATCCAGGGACTCTCGCTCGAGGACCTGGTCGAGACGGAGATCCTGCGCGGGGTGCTCGCGCCGGTCGGCCACATCCTGTGGACGGCGATCATCGGCGGGGTGCTGTTCAGCGAGCGCCGCGGCGGGCGGTTCCGCTTCACCACCCCGGTCGTCGTCACCTACCTGGGCGTATCGGTGCTGCACGCGCTCTGGGACAGCACGAGCGGCATCGCCGTCTGGCTGGTCGCCAAGACCACCGCGAGCTCCTGGCAGCGCGCGCTGTTCGAGCTCGGCCACATGCCCGATCCCACCAGCGAGCAGGTGCACCTGTACACCCTCTACGACACGGCCGGACTGCTCGTGGTCTCCTTGGGCGGGCTGCTCTGGCTGCGGCTGCTGATCCGGCGCGAGCGCGCGCCGATCCCGGCTCAGCTCCCGGCCTCCCCGGCCTGAGGCGGTCCGGCGCATACGCTCGACCGGCGCACGCGTCCGTGACGCGCGCCACTTCACCCGCCCCTCCCGGAAATACCCCTGAGGGGTATGGTGTTGTCAGAGTAGAGCCCGGGCCGACGCCCGGGGCGCCACACCTCCCGGAGGCCCGGATGTCCAGCACCACCACCTACACCGTGACCGGCATGAGCTGCGGCCACTGCGAGAAGGCGATCAGCGAGGAGCTCTCCGCCCTCACCGGCGTCACCGAGGTCGCCGCCGACTCCAAGGCCGGCACCGTGACGGTCTCCTCCCTCGCCCCGCTGGACGACGACCAGGTCCGCAGCGCCGTCGACGAGGCCGGCTACGAACTGGTCGGCCGCAGCGCCTAGGCCTCCCTGCACACCCGGTACGGCGGGGCCCGGGCAGCGGACCCCGCCGTACACCCCCACCGAGGAGCTGCCGAGGAGCCGATCCGCATGAGCGAGCGAAGCGAACTGGTCACCACCGCCCCCGGCGTCCAGGGCACCCCCGGGGTCCGGGACCGGGTCGAGCTGTCGATCGGCGGCATGACCTGCGCCTCCTGCGCGACCCGGATCGAGAAGAAGCTCAACCGGATGGACGGCGTCGAAGCCACCGTCAACCTCGCCACCGAGAAGGCCCGGGTCGACTACGGCCCCGGGGTGACGGTCGAGGACCTGATCGCCACCGTCGAGCGCACCGGCTACACCGCCGAGCTCCCGCCGCCCCCGGCCCCCGCCCTCCCGACCGGCGCCGACGCCGACGTCAGTAGCGGTGCCGGTACCGACACCGCCGACCCGCTGTACGACCGACTGCTGATCAGCGCCGTCCTCAGCGTCCCGGTGGTCATGCTGTCGATGATCCCGGCCCTCCAGTTCGCCAACTGGCAGTGGCTCGCCTTCGCCCTCACCGGCCCGGTCGTGGTCTACGGCGGCCTGCCGTTCCACCGCGCCGCCTGGACCAACCTCAAGCACGGCGCCGCGACCATGGACACCCTGGTCTCGCTCGGCACCCTGGCCGCCTTCGGCTGGTCCTTCTGGGCACTGTTCTGGGGCCACGCGGGCCTGCCCGGCATGCACCACGACTTCTCACTGGCGATCGGCGACACCGACGCCTCGTCCACCCTCTACCTGGAGACGGCCGCCGCCGTCACCGTGCTGATCCTGCTCGGCCGCCACCTGGAGGCCCGCTCCAAGCGCCGGGCCGGGGCCGCCCTGCACGCCCTGCTCGACCTCGGCGCCAAGGACGTCACCGTGCTGCGCGGCGGGGCCGAGGTCCGGATCCCGGTCGGCGGCCTGGCCGTGGGCGACCGGTTCGTGGTCCGGCCGGGCGAGAAGATCGCCACCGACGGCACGGTGGTCGAGGGCGGATCGGCGGTGGACGCCTCGATGCTCACCGGCGAATCCGTACCGGTCGAGGTCGGCGTCGGCGACCAGGTCACCGGCGCCACCGTCAACGCCGGCGGCCGGCTGGTCGTCGAGGCCACCCGGATCGGCGCGGACACCCAGCTGTCCCGGATGGCCCGACTGGTCGAAGAGGCCCAGAACGGCAAGGCCGCCGCCCAGCGCCTCGCCGACCGGATCTCCGCCGTCTTCGTCCCGGTCGTCATCCTGCTCGCGCTCGCCACCCTGGTCGGCTGGCTCCTGGCCTCCGACAGCCCCACCGAGGCGTTCACCGCCGCCGTGGCCGTGCTGATCATCGCCTGCCCGTGCGCCCTGGGCCTGGCCACCCCGACCGCGCTCATGGTCGGCACCGGCCGCGGCGCCCAGCTGGGCATCCTGATCAAGGGCCCCGAAGTACTGGAGACCACCCGCAAGGTCGACACCGTCGTCCTGGACAAGACCGGCACCGTCACCACCGGCCGGATGACCCTGCTCGCCGTGCACACCGCCGAGGGCGTCGGCGAGACCGAGGCGCTGCGCCTGGCCGGCGCCCTGGAGCACGCCTCCGAGCACCCGATCGCCGCCGCGATCGCCACCGCCGCCGCGGAGCGGACCGGCGCGCTGCCGCCGGTCGAGGACTTCCGCAACCTCCCCGGAAGGGGCGTGCAGGGCGTCGTCGAGGGCCGGGCGGTGGTGGCCGGGCGCGAGGCCCTGCTCGCCGACCGGGCCCAGCACCTGCCGCCCGTCCTGGCCCGCGCCAAGGCCGCGGCCGAGGCGGCCGGGCGGACCGCGATCGCGGTGGGCTGGGACGGCGAGGCCCGGGCCGTCCTGGAGGTCGCGGACGCGGTCAGGCCGACCAGCGCCGAGGCGATCGCCCGGCTGCGCGCGCTGGGCCTGCGTCCGGTGCTGCTGACCGGCGACAACCGGGCGGTCGCCGAGGCCGTCGCGGCCGAGGTCGGCATCGCCCCGGCGGACGTGGTCGCCGAGGTGCTGCCCGAGGACAAGGTCGCCACCGTCAAGCGGCTCCAGGCCGAAGGCAGGGTCGTGGCGATGGTCGGCGACGGCGTCAACGACGCGGCCGCCCTCGCCCAGGCCGACCTGGGCCTGGCGATGGGCACCGGCACCGACGCCGCGATCGAGGCCGGCGACCTCACCCTGGTCCGCGGCGACCTGCGCTCGGCGGCCGACGCCATCCGGCTCTCCCGCCGCACGCTCGGCACCATCAAGGGCAACCTGTGCTGGGCCTTCGGCTACAACGTGGCAGCGATCCCGCTGGCCGCCGCCGGGCTGCTCAACCCGATGATCGCCGGTGCCGCGATGGCCTTCTCCTCGGTCTTCGTGGTCACCAACAGCCTGCGCCTGCGCCGCTTCCAGCCCGCCTGACCCGCCCACGCGACGCGGAAGGGCCCGGACCGCCCGGTCCGGGCCCTTCCCAGCGCCAACGCGCCGACGCGTCAGCGCCCGAGCAGCTCGCCGCCGTTGCAGTGCAGGATCTCGCCGGTGATGAACCCGGCCTCGGGCGAGGCCAGGAAGTAGACCGCGGCCGCGACCTCACCGGTCTCCCCGATCCGGCCCAGCAGGGTGCGGGCCGCCCGGCGGGAGACCTCGGCCTCGTCCAGCCGGGGGCCGAAGAACTCGGTGCCGGCCACCGTCCCGGGCGCGACGATGTTGGCGGTGATCCCGGATGTGCCCAACTGGGCGGCCAGGAAGTGGTTCCAGGCGTGCAGCGAGGCCTTCGCCGCGCCGAACGAGCCGGCCCCGCGCAGGGCGGCGATCGAGCTGATGGTGACCACCCGGCCGGCGCCGGGGGTGAGCCGGTCCCGGATCGACTCGGTGAGCAGCACCACGGTCAGCACGTTGCGCTCGAAGTCACCGCGCCAGCGCGCCAGCAGGGCGTGCGGCCCGGCACCGATCACGGTCTCCCGGCTGCCGGCGTTGTTGACCAGGACGTCGATCCGCTCGGGCAGTTCGGCGAGCGCGGCCTCGACGGCATCGGGGTCGGCGAGATCGCACACCAGCGGGGTGACGTTCGGCCCGAGGTCCGCCGCGGCCTTCTCCAGGACCGCGCGGCGGCGGCCCACGATCACGACCCGTTCGCCCGCCTCGGCGAACCGCCGCGCGACTTCGTACCCGATTCCCGTGCCACCGCCGGTGACAACGACGTTCCTGGCCATCTGCGCACTCCCTCCCCAGCTCCGCCGCCACGCTGCGAGGGTGCGGGACGGTCCGTACCGGAATGCCACGATTCCTATCACGCTCGGTTGCCGTGACTGCGGGGAGGGTGACGTCGCGCGCGCGGGAACGTGTGATATGGGCTCGGCACGACGTGCACACGGAGCGTGGCGAGAGGCAGCTCACACCCCCCGGGCGTAACTTCTCGCACCCTGATACGTCTTAGGTTGGTAGTGCGGCAGTTTTCCGATGGGCGGAGACGCGACGAACGGCAATGCGTCCCCGCGCTTCCACCGACTGCCGCCGACGGGGCTCCGGCGGGCCCCGGGACGGTCGTCGACCTTGACGGCCTTCGCGCACGACGCCGGGGTTGCGGCGGGTCAGGGACGCTTTGAGCGGCCGTCCCCGGCTTCGGCCCGGCCCCGGAGTCGTGCGCCGTACGGTTCCGTCCCCGCGCGGGCGCCCACCCGGGCCCACCGCACGGGGACGCGGAAGGGCCCGGCCGCCAGATGGCGGCCGGGCCCTTCCGGGTGCAGCGTCAGCGGTCGCCGAGGGCGACGTAGTCGCGGATCTCGACGCCGGTGTAGATCTGGCGCGGACGGCCGATCCGGCTGGTCGGGTCGTTGATCATCTCGTGCCAGTGGGCGATCCAGCCCGGCAGCCGGCCGAGGGCGAACAGCACGGTGAACATGCTGGTCGGGAAGCCCATGGCGCGGTAGATCAGGCCGGTGTAGAAGTCCACGTTCGGGTAGAGCTTGCGCGAGATGAAGAAGTCGTCCTTGAGGGCGTGCTCCTCCAGCTTGAGCGCGATGTTCAGCAGCTCGTCGTTCTTGCCGAGCTGGCCGAGGACCTCGTGCGCGAGCAGCTTGACCTGCGCGGCGCGCGGGTCGAAGGCCTTGTAGACGCGGTGGCCGAAGCCCATCAGCTTGACGCCGGCTTCCTTGTTCTTCACCTTCGTGATGAACGCGTCGACGTCGCCGCCGTCCTTCTGGATGCTCTCCAGCATCTCCAGCACGGCCTGGTTGGCGCCGCCGTGCAGCGGGCCCCAGAGCGCCGAGATGCCCGCCGAGATCGAGGCGAACAGGTTGGCGTGGCTGGAGCCGACCAGGCGCACGGTGGAGGTCGAGCAGTTCTGCTCGTGGTCCGCGTGCAGGATGAGCAGCTTGTCCAGGGCGTTGACGATCACCGGGTTGAGCTCGTAGTCCTCGGCGGGGACGGCGAAGGTCATCCGCAGGAGGTTCTCGACGTAGCTCAGGTCGTTGCGCGGGTAGACGAAGGGCTGGCCCATCGCCTTCTTGTACGCGTAGGCGGCGATCGTCGGCAGCTTGGCGAGCAGGCGGACGGTCGACAGGTGGCGCTGGCCGGCGTCGAACGGGTTGTGGCTCTCCGGGTAGAACGTGGAGAGCGCGCCGACCACCGAGGACAGCATGGCCATCGGGTGGGCGTCCCGCGGGAAGCCCTGGAAGAAGCGCTTGACGTCCTCGTGCAGCAGGGTGTGCTGGGTGATCTCGCGGTTGAACTCGGCCAGCTGGACCGCGTTGGGCAGCTCACCGTTGATCAGGAGGTACGCGGTCTCGATGAAGCCGCCCTGCCCTGCGAGCTGCTCGATCGGGTAGCCGCGGTACCGCAGGATGCCGTTGTCACCGTCCACGAAGGTGATCGCGGACTTGTACGCGGCGGTGTTACCGAAGCCGTTGTCCAGGGTGACCAGGCCGGTCTGCGGGAGCAGCTTCGAGATGTCGAAGCCGGCGTTGCCCGCAGTGCTCTCGACGACGGGGTACTCGTACTCGCCGTCCTGGTACCGCAGTACTACCGAGTTGTCGCTCACGTCTTCCTCACCGACGAAATGAATCCTCTTCCAAGGTGCCCTGACTGTCTCTACCATCCCCCATCTGGAGGACAGCCGCGCACCCGGGGTGGCCCGAAAGGGCCCGCCCCTACAAAACCTGCTGCCGCAGCCGGTACGAACCGGACAAGATCGGCACCACCCTAGGCTCTGCCGTAAATCTCTTCACGTCAAGAGAACATTAGAGGCAACCATCCTGTTGGATAATCATCCAGTTGCCAGTCGATGATCGAGCGCCGCATGCCGTCGACCTGCACTGACGGTTCGCACGGCCTGGGCGATCGCCTTCCGTGACCCCACCAGTACCACCAGTTTCCTGGCCCTGGTCACAGCGGTGTAGAGCAGGTTTCGCTGGAGCATCATCCAAGCGGACATGGTGACCGGAATCACCACGACCGGGTACTCGCTGCCCTGCGAGCGGTGGATCGTGACCGCGTACGCGTGGGCCAGCTCGTCCAGTTCGTCGAAGTCGTACGGCACCTCCTCGTCCTCGTCGGTGAGCACCGTCAACCGCTGGTCGTCCACGCTGAGGGCGGTCACCACTCCCACTGTGCCGTTGAAGACCCCGTTGCGCCCCTTGTCGTAGTTGTTGCGCACCTGCGTGACCTTGTCCCCCACCCGGAACGTGCGCCCGCCGAACCGCCGCTCCGCCAGCCCCTCCCGGGCCGGCGTCACCGCCCCCTGGAGCAGCGTGTTCAGGTTCCCCGCCCCGGCCGGACCCCGGTGCATCGGCGCCAGCACCTGGACGTCCCGGCGCGGGTCGAAGCCGAACCGCTGCGGGATCCGCCGCGCCACCACGTCCACCGTCAGGCCGGCCGCCAGCTCCGCGTCGTCCTCCGCGAACAGGAAGAAGTCCGGCAGACCGTCCGTCAGCGGCGGCCTCCCCTCGTTGATCCGGTGCGCGTTCGTCACCACCCCCGACTGCTGGGCCTGCCGGAAGATCCTGGTCAGCCGCACCGACGGGATCGGGCCGCCCTCCGCCAGCAGGTCCCGCAACACCTCGCCGGCGCCCACCGACGGCAGCTGGTCCACGTCCCCCACGAACAACAGGTGCGCCCCCGGCGGCACCGCCTTGACCAGCTTGTTCGCCAGGATCAGATCCAGCATCGAGGCCTCGTCCACCACCACCAGATCGGCGTCCAGCGGCCGGTCCCGGTCGTACGCGGCGTCCCCGCCCGGTTTCAGCTCCAGCAGCCGGTGCACCGTCGAGGCCTCCGCCCCGGTCAGCTCCGCCAGCCGCTTCGCCGCCCGCCCGGTCGGCGCCGCCAGCACCACCTTCGCCCGCTTGGCCAGCGCCAGCGTCACGATCGACTTCACCGTGAACGACTTGCCGCAGCCCGGACCACCCGTCAGCACCGCGACCCGCTCGGTCAGCGCCAGCCGCACCGCTTGCTCCTGCTCCGGCGCGAGATCGGCCCCGGTGCGCTTCGCCAGCCACTCCAGCGCCACCGGCCAGTCCACCCCGCCGAACCACGGCATCCGGTCGGAATCCGAACGCAGCAACCGCAGCAGCTGGTTGGCCAGCGAGATCTCCGCCCGGTGGAACGGCACCAGGTACACCGCGGTGATCGCCTCGCCCGCCTCCCCCGGCACCGACTCCCGCACCACCCCCTCCGCCGCGACCAGCTCCGCCAGGCAGTCGATCACCAGGCCCACGTCCACCTGCAGCAGCTTCACGCCGTCCGCGATCAGCCGCTCCTCCGGCAGGTAGCAGTGCCCCTGGTCGCTGCTCTGCGACAGCGCGTACTGCAACCCCGCCTTCACCCGCTCCGGGCTGTCGTGCGGGATCCCCACCGCCTGGGCGATCCGGTCCGCCGTCAGGAAGCCGATCCCCCACACGTCCGACGCCAGCCGGTACGGCTCGTTCCTCACCACTCCGATCGAGGCGTCGCCGTACTGCTTGTAGATCCGCACCGCGAGCGAGGTCGACACCCCGACCCCCTGGAGGAAGACCATCACCTCCTTGATGGCCTTCTGCTCCTCCCAGGCCGCCGCGATCTTCTTCGTCCGCTTCGGCCCCAGCCCCGGCACCTCGATCAGCCGGCCCGGCTCGTTCTCGATCACCTCCAGGGTGTCCACCCCGAAGCGCTCCACGATCCGCTCGGCGAACCGCGGCCCGATCCCCTTGATCAGCCCCGAACCCAGGTACCGCTGGATGCCCTGCACCGTCGCCGGCAGCACCGTCGTGTAGTTCTCCACCGTGAACTGCCGCCCGTACTGCGGATGCGAGCCCCACCGCCCGTGCAGCCGCAGCGACTCCCCCACCTGGGCTCCCAGCAGCGCGCCCACCACCGTCAGCAGGTCGTTCCCGCCCCGACCGGTGTCCACCCGGGCCACCGTGTAACCGGTGTCCTCGTTGGCGTACGTGATCCGCTCCAGCACGCCCTCGACCTGCGCGAGCTGGCGCGGCGCCTCCTGCCCCGACTGCGCCTGCCTGGCCACCGGAACCCCCTTCGACCGGTACGGGTGGACCTTTCGTTACGCACCGTACCGCCCGGCCACGACAAGCCCGCACCCGCGCCGGACCACCCCCGCGGCGGGACCGCCTCCGGGCCCCTGCCGAGCAGCGCCCCGCCGTGCAGCGCCCCCGCCGAGGTGCCAGGCTGGGACGGGCAGGGGGGCACGATCGCGCCCGTACGGGCCCCGTCCGAGGAGCAGTGCCCATGCTCAACACCTCCTTCCGCCCCGGCTCCCCCGACTGGCTCGACCTGGGCAGTCCCGACACCCGGGCTTCCGTCGACTTCTACACCGCCCTGTTCGGCTGGACCTTCGACCCGGCCGGCCCCGAAGCCGGCGGGTACGGCTTCTTCCAGCTCGACGGCCGGACGGTCGCCGCCCTCGGGCCGCTCGCCGAGGAGGGCTCCCTGCCCGCCTGGACGCTGTACTTCGCCACCCTCGACGCCGACCGCACCACCGAACTCGTCGAACAGGCCGGCGGGCACGTCCGGTTCACCCCCTTCGACGTCTTCACCGCGGGCCGGATGGCCGGCTACACCGACCCGACCGGCGCCGAGTTCGCCGTCTGGCAGCCGCACGACACCCACGGCCTGGAGGTCGTCAACGAGGAGGGCAGCCTCTGCTGGGCCGAGTGCTACAGCGTCGACGCCGAACGCGCCAAGACCTTCTACCGGACCGTCTTCAGCTGGCAGGAACAGGACGTGCCGCTCGAAGGCACCTCCTACACCGTCCTCACCCCCGCCGGCGCCGGCAGCGACGACGCCCACGGCGGCATCATGCAGCTCGGCCCCGAACAGACCGCCCGCGGCACCACCTCGCACTGGCTCCCCTACTTCGAGGTTCCCAACGTGGACGCCAGCCTCGCCATCGCCGACAAGCTCGGGGCCACCGTGCGGATCCCCGCCATGGACGTCCACGGCGTGGGCCGCCTCGCCCAGTTCCACGACCCGCACGGCGCCGTCTTCGCCGTCATCACCAGTGCCAAGCCCGGGGAGTGACGGCAAATCACCCCCGAGAAGGGGCCTGAGGGGGCTCTACGGGCAGTGGCGGCGGAGGTGCGGGGAAACAGGGCGCGCCTATCCTCTGATCATGACTGACCTGACGATCCGCCGGGCCACCGCAGAGGACCTGCCGGCGCTAGTGGCCATGCTCGCCGACGACGCCCTGGGTGCCACCCGCGAGAGCCCTGACGACCTCACCCCGTACCGTGCCGCCTTCGCCCGCGTCGACGGCGACCCGCACCAGCACCTGGTCGCCGCCGAGCGCGCCGGCCGGACCGTCGGCACCCTGCAGCTGACCGTGATCCCCGGCATCTCCCGGAAGGGCTCCACCCGGACCGTCATCGAGGCCGTCCGCATCCACGCCGACGAGCGGGGCAGCGGCCTCGGCACCGAACTGATCCAGTGGGCGATCGAGCGTTCCCGCGAACTCGGCGCCGACCTCGTCCAGCTCACCTCCGACGCGACCCGCACCGACGCCCACCGCTTCTACGAGAAGCTCGGCTTCGTCCCGTCGCACGTCGGATTCAAGCTCCAGCTCTGAGGCCTTGAAGTTCCAAAGCCGCGGAAACGCAAAAAGACCCCCTCCCGGACGGGAGGGGGTCTTTTCGGAATGATTGTTCGGCGGCGTCCTACTCTCCCACAGGGTCCCCCCTGCAGTACCATCGGCGCTGTAAGGCTTAGCTTCCGGGTTCGGAATGTAACC